>NZ_JBFAHK010000017.1:0-230791 GCF_040802095.1 Nonomuraea sp. NPDC050783 | reverse complement strand
ACTCGGGAGGGTGTGGGAGAGTAGGTCACCGCCGGACAATCTTTGTGGAGGGCCTCGACGTTTAGCGTCGGGGCCCTTCTGCATTTCCGGGCTGTTACGGTTTCTGCCAGACCGAGACGTGGTATCTGCTCTCGCTGGTGAAGGGCTCGTGCTTCCAGCCGGCCCACCGCGCGTACAGGGTCATGCCGGCGAGCCGGGCCATCAGGTCCAGCTCGGACGGCCACACGTAGCGGTGCGGCGACGAGCGGGTTTCGAGCCGGGCGTCCGTCACCCAGTAATGGTGTGAGACGGCGATCTGCGAGGCGAGGTCGTACTCCTCGAACCCGAGGTGCGCGGGGGTCACGGTGAACGGGTGGATGTTCTGGCCGGGCGGGAGACGCCGCAGCTCGGGGATGTAGACCTCGATGAGGAACCGGCCGCCGGGCTCCAGTTGTGCCGCCACCGTGCGGAAGCACTCGACCTGCTCGTCCTGGGTGGTCAGGTTCGTGATGGTGTTGCGTACCAGGTAGGCGAGGGCGAAGGGGCCGCCCGCCCGGGTGGTGGCGAAGTCGCCGACGGTGATGCCGATGTTCTCCGCGCCGGGATGGGTCCGGAGCTGTGCCACCATCGCTTGCGACAGCTCGATGCCGTGCACGCGGATACCCCGCCTGCTGAGGGGCAGCGCGATGCGCCCGGTGCCGATGCCCAGTTCGAGCGCGGTGCCGTCAGGGCCGGCCAGGTCGGCGAGAAGGTCCACGACAGGGTCGATGACCGCGGGGTCGAACAGCTCCGGCCACTTGGCCTCGTACGTTCGCGCTGTCGATTCGTCGAAGTTGTTCTCGGGCACGGACTCGACTGTGCCTTGGATACGGGCGATCGGCATCCCATTTGTTTGTCGGGAACACGGTCAGGTCACCGCCGCCCACAGCGGCCGTAGGACCGTCGATGCCGGGCACCTGGACATGGGCGGGGCAGGCGTTGGGCGCGGGATGCCTGCGGCTCGTGACCTCGCCGTAACGGGTGGGGAGGAAGCCGGGAGGAGTCGCGGTGCCGGGCGGATGGCGGGTGCGGAAGCTCGCCAGTTGTCGCGCGTCCGTTTTTCACGGAGAACGTGCAGCTTATGACGTTGAGTTCGGGGAAGTAGCGAGGGAGCCGGTCGATGGGTGTCGATGAGGCTGCCGGCTTTGGACGAGGTGATCTGGTGGACGGCGTTGATCTGGCTCCGGACAGGAGCCATGACCAGGCGATGCTGACGATGAGGAACGTGCCGGGGACACCGGTGGCCGTACCGCTGTCGTCAGGGAGCCCCGGTCCGAGCCGTGCGGCCGTGGAACGGTCCGTGAAGCGCGCGGCCGCGCCGAGGGCGGCGGCCACGGCGGCTGCGACGAGCAGGCCGAGGATCACGACGGACAAGGCACCCCACTTTCTACGCTCTAATGATTACGCAAAGTGATGCGGTGTCGCTAGACGTGTAGGGTGCCGGACAGCACGGTTACGGCGTTACCCGCCAGGTGAACGCGGTCGCCGGCATGAGTGACGTGGACGATTCCGCCCCTCTTGGACAACTGCGCGCCGACGAGCGAGGCGCGACCAAGGCGGGCCGACCAGTAAGGGGAGAGCGCACAGTGGGCCGAACCGGTTACCGGGTCTTCCGGAACGCCTACATTGGGTGCGAAGAAACGAGAGACGAAGTCGGTGTCCGTGCCGGCGGCCGTGACGATGACGCCGCGGGCGTCCACGGCCGCCAGGGCGGCGATGTCAGGGGTCAGCGCGCGGACGGTCTCCGCCGAGTCCAGCTCCACCAGCAGGTCGAGGTCGCTCTTCCCGACCTGGACCGGGGTCACCCCGAGGGCCTTCTCCAGGCCGGATGGGGCCGGGGTGGGGGTCACCGTCTTCGCCGGGAAGTCCATGACGATCATCCCGTCGTCGAGCCGGTTCACGGTCAGCGTGCCGCTGGCGGTCCGGAACTTCAGCTCGCCGGTCGCCGCGCCCGTCGAGTAGAGGACGTGAGCGGTGGCCAGGGTGGCATGACCACAGAGCGTCACCTCGACGGCCGGCGTGAACCAGCGGAGCGAGTCCCCGAGGAGGAAGGCGGTCTCCGAGAGGTTCATCTCGGCGGCGACGCTCTGCATCCACCTGTCGCTGGCCGTAGCGTCCAGCAGGCAGACAGCGGCAGGATTACCTTGGAAGGCCGTGCCGGTGAAGGCGTCGACGGTGAAGAGGCGCATGTGAGCGATGCTAGCCGGGGGTCGGATATCAAGATGCAAGCGGGTTGCAAGCCGTACAAAATGGAATTAGGGCTGGGCGTGTCGCGTGGCGAATGCGGAATCGTCGGTTACCGTCCAATGTGTAGGGACGTGCCGATTACGGTGAGTTCCTGAGGAAAGGACAAGCCGATGGGGGCAGTGCGCAAGGTGGTGAGCTACCTTGGCCTGAGCGGGGTCGACCAGTACGACGAGGGCTATGACGACGACGAGCAGTACGAGGACGAGTACGTCCCCGCCACCGAGCGGGCCGCCAGGCGGTGGCGCGCGAACGTCGACTCGTCACGCATCGTGATGGTCCAGCCGCTCAAGTACAACGACGCGCCGTTGATCGGTCAGCACTTCCGTGACGGGCAGACGGTGATCATGGATGTTTCGGGCATGGCGCTGCCCGAGGCGACACGAATGGTGGACTTCGCCGCCGGCCTGGCGTTCGGGTGCGAAGGGCGGATCGAGCGCATCGCCGAGCGGGTCTTCCTGCTCGCGCCGGCACACGTGGAGATTGAGACCAGCTGAGCTGGATGGGATTAGCTGAATTGAGCAGCGTTGGGGCGGATTAAGGCGGATTGAGGCGAAGTAGCTGCGCGTGAGGTGACGCGCGTCTCGTCCGGGCTCGGGCGGTCGGCTGGGGGAGCCCGGCCGGCTGGGCACGGTCGCGGCTCACCGGCGGATGGCGGTTCCAAGCCCGGGTCTGATCACGTCAGACCCGGGCTTGTGCGTTCCGGCGAGGTCCGTGCGGGCGAGGGTCACGGGCGGTGGTGGAGGCAGCCGTGAGGCTTCCTCCGCCGCTGCGGTGGCAGGACGGGCAGGACGGGCAGGGCAGGACGGGCGGGGCGGCTGTGTGATGACGCCGGCTCCCCGCGGCCGTGGCCAGGCGGCCCGAGGACCGCGCGGTCCCCGCGGCCGTGGCCGGGCGGCCCAAGGATCGCGCGGTCCCCGCGAGGCGGTACAGGGTCCTGCGGTCGTGGTCAGGCGGCGCGGTTGTGGTGAGGGGTGCGGAGTTCTCCCGGGCGTGGTCAGGTGGCGCGGTTCTGGTGAGCGGTGCGGGTCCCTCGGTTGTGGTCAGGCGGTGCGGTTGTGGTGAGCGGTGCGGGTTCCCTCGGTTGTGGTCAGGCGGCGCGGGGGCCGCGGCGGACCAGGCGGACGAGCTCGGTGGCGTCCTCGGTGGCTTGCTTGGCGCGCGCGTCGGACTCGCGGGCGTAGGCGTGCAGGGCCCATACCGCGCCCTCGGCCAGCTCGCGCAGCTCGCTGACCTGGCCGGCGACGTAGCGGGCGTCGGCGTCCACCAGCTTGCGGCGCTGCCAGAGCTGCCAGCCCGCCAGGCCGATCATGGCGACGCCGGCCGCCGCCAGCAGGACGGTGGTCAGCACGGCACCGGCGAGGCAGGCCACCCCGGCCACCAGCAGCAGGATCGCCGCCCACGGGCGGGGCCGGGGCACGACGCCCTCGGTGAGGATGGACTGCTCGGCCGCGGTCAGCGAGGCCGTGTCGGGGCCCTCGGGGCGCAGGTGGATGCGGTGGCCGAGGATCGGGACGGTGAGCGTCTCGGGCGGCTCCAGGCGGCTGTCGGTCTCCAGCTCCTCGGCCACCACCCGCAGGATCGGGGCCGCCACGTGCAGCGCGATCGCCGCCAGGCGCGGGTCGGCGCCGGGGCGCAGGTCGTCCAGCAGGTAGGACACCAGCGAGGCCATCGGCCCGGCCGGCCCGCCCGCGCCGATGAGCGAGCGGAGCACGGCGAGCGGCTCGTCCTCCGCCCAGCTCGCGGCCGGGACGCCGGAGGCGTTGTCGAGCGGGGTGCGCGCGTCGCCGGTGGTCTGCCGGATCGAGGTGATCTCGGCGCAGCGGCCGCGCAGCCGGGCCAGCCGGTCGGCGGCCATGGCGGGCCGGGCCAGCTCGGGGATCTCGGCCATCTCCGGGAAGTCGGCCAGCGACGGCGGCACGACGACCGCCGGCTCGCCGGGGATGAGCGCCTGGACCCACTGCTCGGGGTCGGCGTGCTCCTGGACGGCCAGGGCGTCGAGCTTGCGCAGGACGAAGATCTTGCCGGCGGGGCCGTACGCGCCGCGGGCGGCGGCCAGCCAGAGGGAGCGCTGGCCGTGGGTGACCGGCCGGTCGAGCGACAGCTCGCCGAAGGCGGTGCCCAGCCAGGAGGCGTGGATGCGGCTGCCCTGCCCGGAGACCGCCAGCGTCAGGCACAGGAAGAGCGCGGTGCGCTGCTGGTCGCGGCCGGCGGCCCGGCTCAGCGGCTCCAGGGAGTCGTCGCCGGACAGGATGGCGACCAGGGCCTCGATGGCCGGAGGCAACCAGTAGCCGGGGACGTCGCGGAAGGTGATCGGAGCAGCGGGTGGCGCCGTGCCGCCGGCGGCGAGGTGCGCCAGCAACGCCTCCGCGTAGCGATGCACCTCCGTCGCTGCTTGGGGGCTCGCGGTCAGGTCAGTGCTCAAGGCAGAGAACTCCCCCATTTCGGCCTCAGTTCATGACCGCGTAAAGCCTAGCCGTATAGGCGCGCCAACCCGGTGGAGGCGCGCCCACGACGGAACGGGAGACTTCGCGTCAACCACCTGTTTACATGCGCTCGGGGACAGGGACGCCCAGAAGGCCGAGCCCCGTCTCCAGCACGCGCAGGGTGAGCGCGCACAGCGCCAGCCGGGAGGCCCGGACCTCGGGGGCGACGTCCGGCCTGAGGACCGGGCACTGCTCGTAGAAGGTGCTGAACAGGCTGGCGGTCTCGAACAGGAAGGCGCACAGCCGGTGGGGCTCGGACTGTGCGGTGACCTGCGACACCAGCTCGCCGAACCCCAGCAGGTGGAGGCTCAGCGCCCGCTCGGCGGGCTCGCCGGGCGTGATCCGGCCGGCGAGCGCCGCCTCGGACGGCTCCATGCCCGCCTTGCGGAAGATGGAGCGGATCCGGGCGGTGGCGTACTGCATGTAGGGGCCGGTGTTGCCGGTGAAGCCGAGCATGCGGTCGAAGTCGAAGACGTACTCGCTGTCGTGACTGACCGACAGGTCGGCGTATTTCACCGCGCCCATGCCGACCGCCCGCGCGATCTCGGCCTGCGTGTCCGCGTCGTAGCCCCGGTCGGCGATGGCCGCCGTGGCCCGCTCGACGGCCTCGTCGAGCAGGCCGGTCAGCTTCACCGACTCGCCGGAGCGGGTCTTGAAGCGGCGGCCGTCCTTGCCCAGCATCATGCCGATCTGGACGTGCTCGGCCGAGACGGTGTCGGGCAGCCAGCCCGCCTGCCGCGCCGCGGCGAAGATCATGCGGAAGTGCAGCGCCTGGTCGGCCCCGACGACGTAGAGGATGCGGTCGGCCTTGAGGTCGTGGACGCGGTAGCGGACGGCCGCCATGTCGGTGGTGGCGTAGCCGTAGCCGCCGTCGCTCTTCCTGATGATGAGCGGCAGCGGCTTGTCGTCGGAGCCGGTGAAGCCGGGCGGGAACACGCAGAGCGCGCCCTCGCTGAGCACCGCCGTGCCGGACGCCTCCAGGTCGTGGCAGGTCTGGTCGAGCATCGGGTTGTACATGCTCTCGCCGGCGATGTCGGCGTCGGTCAGGGTGACCCCGAGCAGGCCGTAGACCTTGTTGAAGTAGCGGACGGTGGCGTCCATGAAGACGTGCCACAGGCGCAGCGTCTCGGGGTCGCCCGACTGCAGCGTGGTCACCCGCGTGCGGGCGCGCTGCTTGAACGTCTCGTCGCCGTCGAACTTGGCCCGCGCCGCCTGGTAGAACTCGGTGCCCATGCCGGCTTCGAGCTGCCCGACCGCGGCCTGCTCGCCGATGTCGAGCAGGTGCTCGATGAGCATGCCGAACGGGGTGCCCCAGTCGCCCAGGTGGTTCTGCCTGATGACGGTGTTGCCGACGTGCTCGTGCAGGCGGGCCAGCGCGTCGCCCACGATCGTGGTGCGCAGGTGGCCGACGTGCATCTCCTTGGCCGCGTTGGGCGCGGAGTAGTCGATCACCACGGTCTGGGCGGGCGTGACCGTGCCGACGCCGAGCCGGGAGTCGTCGAGCATGCCCTGGGCCCCGGCGGCGATCCAGCCGTCGTCGAGGGTGATGTTGAGGAAGCCGGGGCCGCTGACCTCGACCGTGCCGGGGAAGTCGGACAGCTCCGCCCTGATCGCCTCGGCGACCTCCCGCGGGGCCCGTCGCAGCCGCTTGGCCAGGCTCATCGCGACGTTCGCCTGGAAGTCGGCGAACTGGGAGGGCCGGATCAGCGGGTCGGCGTCGGCGTGCTCCGCGCCGAACGCGTGCGCCAGCGCCTGCTGGACGCGCTCGGTGAGCACTGTCTGCGGGTCGGTCATGTTCTAAGGGTACCGGCGACCTTGACCGCGATGCTGATGGCGAAGGCCGCCACGACGGCGACGCCGACGGCGCTCAGGTCGTTGGCGAGGTCGTCGGGGCGGAGGGCGAAGAAGGACCGCACGAACGGCAGGGTCAGCCCGATCCCGAACGCCGCCGCCATGGCCCCGACCAGCACCACCCGCCACCACGTGAGCGGCCTGGCGATGAGGACGAGCACCCACCAGGTGGTGAGGAAGAGCGTGATCACCGCCGAGGTCTGGTCCTCGACGAGCGTGGAGGTGCCCTTGTGGGCCAGCCAGAACGACACCAGCACCGCCACCGCGCACAGCACCCCCGAGGGCACGGCGAAGCGCAGCACCCGGCGCACGAACCCGGGGCGCGAGCGTTCGAGGGTGGGCGCGAGCGCCAGGAAGAACGCCGGGATGCCGATGGTCAGGGCGTTGACCAGGGTCGAGTGGCGGGGCGCGAACGGGAACATCACCCCGGCCACGCCCACGGCCAGCGACAGCACGATGGCGTAGAAGGTCTTGGTGAGGAAGAGGTTGGAGACCCGCTCGATGTTGGCCAGCACCCGCCGGCCCTCGCCGACGACGTGCGGCAGGGTCGCGAACCTGTCGTCCAGCAACACCACCTGCGCGACGGCCTTGGTGGCCGGGCTGCCCGCGCCCATGGCGATGCCGAGGTCGGCGTCCTTGAGCGCCAGCACGTCGTTGACGCCGTCGCCGGTCATGGCCACGGTGTGGCCGCGTGCCTGGAGGGCGGTGACGAACTTGCGCTTCTGCTGGGGGCTGACCCGGCCGAAGACGGTGTGGCTGTCGAGCAGCTCACCCAGCTTCTCCTGGTCGTCGTCGGGAAGGGTGCGGGCGTCCAGGGCGCGGTGGCCGTCGGGGATGCCGAGGCCGGTGGCGATGGCGGCGACCGCCTCGGGGTTGTCGCCGGAGATGACCTTGACGGCGACGCCCTGCCGGGCGAAGTAGCGCAGGGTCTCGTCGGCGTCGGGGCGTACGCGCTGCTTGAGGGTGACGAGCGCGACGGGTTCGAGCGCCGCCTCGCCGTCGGGGCCGGGCAGCCGGTCGGCGCGGCACAGCGCGAGCACGCGCGCGCCGGTGGTGGCCAGCTCGGCGGCCCGGTCGTAGCCGTCGCCGTCACGCAGCAGGACGTCGGGGGCGCCGAGCACCCAGGCGCCGTGCTCGCCGAAGTCGGTGCCGCTCCACTTGCGGGCGGAGGAGAAGGGCACGCTCTCCCGGGCCGTCCAGCCGTCGCCGGGGGCGGCGAAGCGGGCGCGGATGGCCTGGGCGGTGGGGTTGGGCCGGGGGTCGGCGTGGGAGAGCGCCGCCAGGGCGTCCTCCACGGGGTGGCCGTCGCGCAGCGGCAGCACCTCGTCGAGGTCCATGCCGCCGGCGGTGAGGGTGCCGGTCTTGTCCAGGCACAGGACGTCCACCCGGGCCAGGCCCTCGATGGCGGGCAGCTCCTGGACCAGGCAGCGGCGCCGGCCGAGGCGCACGACGCCGACGGCGAACGCGATCGAGGTCATCAGCACCAGACCCTCGGGGATCATGGTGACGATGCCGGCGACCGCGCCGGTGATGGCGGTGCTGAAGTCGACCGAGCTGTTGAGCTGGCTGTAGATCAGCAGGGCGCCGATGGGGACGACCAGCCAGGTGATGTACTTGATGAAGTTGGAGACGCCCTCGCGCAGCTCGGAGTGGGCGAGATGGAACTTGCTGGCCTCCTCGGCGAGCCGGACGGCGTAGGCGTCGGTGCCGACCTTCGTGGCCACGAACGCCCCCGAGCCGGCCACCACGAAGCTGCCCGACAGCACCTGGTCGCCGGGCTGCTTGTGGACGGGGTCGGCCTCGCCGGTCAGCAGCGACTCGTCCGCCTCCAGCCCGTCGGAGCGCACCACCTCGCCGTCGACCAGCAGGCGGTCGCCGGGGCCGAGCAGGATCAGGTCGCCGAGGACGACGTCCTGCGGGGGGATCTCGCGTTCGGCGCCGTCGCGCCGCACCCGTACGGGTGCCTCGTTGATGACGGCGAGCTTGTCGAGCGTGCGCTTGGCCCGCAGCTCCTGGACGATGCCGATGAGCGCGTTGGCCACGATGACCAGCCCGAACAGGCCGTCCTGCCACTCGCCGAAGATCAGGATCAGCGCCCAGAGCACGCCGATGACCAGGTTGAACAGTGTCAGGACGTTCGCCCTGAAGATGGCGCTGAAGGATCTGCTGGAACGGCGCGGGACGTGGTTCGGTTTCGCCGCCGCCGCTTGAGCAGAAGAGAGCCCGTCCACCGTTGAGGTGAGCCCGACCACATAACCCCCTGTATCTGTGGATCGGACTCACAGACTACGGGGTCACCAGAGCCTGTGGGAGCGGTGTGATGCGGCTATTCTCTCGCCGATCCGGGCGACGATCCCATTGGCGGACAAATCGGAGGCGAGCTGGCACGCCGCGCTGATGGCCGGCGCCCTGGAGGAGCCGTGAGCGATCACCACGGTGCCGTTCAGCCCGAGCAGCACGGCCCCGCCGTACGCTTCCGCGTCGAGGCGGCGGCGCAGCTCGCGCAGGCGGGAGCGTTGCAGGGCGGCGCCCAGCCGGGCGACCGGGCTCTCGCCGAGGCTGGCGCGCAGCTCGGCGAAGGCGTAGCGGACCGCGCCCTCCATCGTCTTGAGCGCGACGTTGCCGGTGAAGCCGTCGGTGGTGATCACGTCCACCTTGCCGGTCAGCAGGTCGTGGCCCTCGACGTTGCCGGTGAAGCGCAGGCCGGGGGAGCTCTGGAGCAGCTCGCCCGCGCGCTTGGCGAGCTTGTTGCCCTTCTCGGGCTCGCTGCCGATGGTGAGCAGGCCGACCCTGGGCTCGGCGACGTCGTAGGCCAGCTCGGCGTAGGCGGCGCCCAGGTGGGCGAACTGCACCAGCATCTCGGGCTTGACGTCGGCGTTGGCGCCGGCGTCCACGAGCAGGGTCGGATGGGGGAGCGTGGGCAGCGCGACCGCGATCGCCGGGCGCAGCACGCCCTGCTGCGCCTTGAGCCGCAGCCGCCCGGTGGCGACCACGCCCGCGGTGGAGCCGGCCGACACCAGGGCGCAGGCGTCGCCGCGGCGGACGAGGTGGCAGGCGACCGCGATGCTGGAGCGGGGGCGGCGCAGGCTGGCCAGCGCGCCCTCGTTCATGGCCAGGGCCTCCTCGGCCCGGACGATGGGCACCTCTTTGGTGGCGTCGTGGTCGGCGAGCGCCTCGTAGAGCACGCGGGGGGAGCCGACGAGCACGACCGGCAGGCCGCGCTCGCGCACGGCGTGCACCGCGCCCGCCACGATCTCGTGCGGCGCGTGGTCGCCGCCCATGGCGTCCAGCGCGACGGGCTTGCTGTCGGACAATCCTCACCTCTACGGCATCGCGCCCGCCGTCACGGCATGGCCGGTACGCGGGCTCGGTACGTCCGCATCATTGGCGAGGCAGCTGCCAGGTTAACCGGCGGGTAGGGCTGCTGGTTCCCGCGCCGCGGCGCAGCCCTTCGGCCGGGCTCCTCAGCCGAGGTTCCAGTCCGTCTTCGCCCGGGACACGATGACCTTGGAGAAGGCCGACTTCCCGGTGACCCTGATGAGCGGCCCGTCCGCCTGCGAGCCGCCGGTCACCAGGCGCTTGCCGAAGACGGAGCCGCCCTCGTCCACGACGTGGGCGTTCTCGGGCACGCGTACGATCAGCTTGCTGAACCAGGCGTCGGCCTCCAGGGTGATCTCCCGGCCGGGGAGCACGGCGTCCGACAGGTCGATGACCAGGGCGCCGAAGCGCGCGGAGAGCTTGGTGTGGCGGGAGGCCACCCAGCGCCCCCTCCGGATGATCTTGCTGAACGTCGAGCCGATGACCTGCCGCTCGACGGCGGCGGGAACGCCGGACGCGGAGACCTCCGGCAGGTCCCGGGTCAGGGGGACGAGCTCGCCGACCGTGGTCGCCGAGTAGGCGACGTCGAGGCGGTCGGCGTGCTCGACGCTGGTGAGTCGTCCTGCGGCGAGTGCCTCGCTCAGGATCGCGGCCACCCGGTCGCGGTCGGCGTCCGAGGCGCGCAGCGTGGTTTCGTCGGTCACGAACGGGAGTCTACGACGAATCGCGATATGTCGCGAGTATCCGGCGCGCCCGCGTGAAGCCCCGGGAAATCCGGCTGAGGGTGCGCGCGGTCGCGACGGTGCCGCCCTTCAGGACGAACGCCTACGTCGTGGAGGAACTCGTGGACCGGCCGGCACCAGGTCGCCGGCCCGTGCCGCGCCGTCCGCGGCCCCTCCATTTCGAACCGGCCGGGGCGCCGCTGCCGGTCTGAACGGCCGCGCCGGATAATCCATCGCGCCCGGCTATTGCGCCGCGTCCCGGCCCGCGAACAATTGATTTCACGGCCTCCATTGTTCGCGGGCCGAGGGCGTTCCATATCAGCTGCTGGACGCGTTCACAAGCGCTCGTGCGCTATCGGAAACAAGACCCGCCTATTTCCCGTTTTGTCTCCCCGCTCAACGCTCCCCCTTTACTCGGTAACCGGCCTGCAAACCCCTGTCACATGGGCATTCATGCGCCTGCGGGCGATCACGCCGGGTGATACAACTGCTGGCGTAGCTCAGCCGGGACGGCACGCTTCGTGTGGTGCCCATAGCGTGCGCGCCGCGGCATACGGGGGTTATCGATTCGCATTTCCACCGCATTCGAGAGCGATCGATCACGAGCCGGGAAGGCAATCATGAATCGAGTAGTCAAGGCGGCGGTAGCCGCTACAGCATTCGGTCTGGCGGCGGCTCTGGCCGTTCCCGCCCAGGCCGAAGTCCGATACGACACAGCCAGGCACGCGCCCGCGGACGGCCCGGGCGGGGGCACCAGCGTCGCAGGCAGTCCCCTCGGAGGTCTCCTGGGCGGCCTGGCCGGAGGCGGGCTGGGCGGCGGGCTCCTGGGCGGGTTGCTCGGAGGAGGCAAGGCCAAGTCGGGCGGCCAGGTGAGCCGCGAGCTGACCGAGGCCGAGAAGGACGCCCTCGCCGAGGGCAAGCAGAACGGCCCGAGGGGCTGGGCCGAGACGGCCAACTCCGCCGAGGACGCCACGAGGGCCGGCCGCCCGATCCCCGAGCTGTCGCCGATCCTCAGCGGGATCCCGCTCGGCGGGGGCGGCCTGACCGAGTCGCTGCCCCTGCTGTCGGGCGCGAGCCGCATGGCGAGCCCGGCGGCCACCACCGTCAAGCAGAGCAAGGGCCAGCCCACGGTCAAGGACACCGAGCACGGCCCGTTCCACATCGTCACCGGCCTGGTCAGGAACAGCCTGGGCGCGATGAGCAAGCTGCAGAGCAACGGCATGCTGGACGGCGCGGCCCTGCCCGGCGCGCAGACCGGCGACGCCGCCGGCGGGCTGCCGGTCGGCGGCATGCACGGCCTGTCGGACCAGACCGTCAGCGGCCTGACCGGCGGCCTGACCGGCGGCGGCCTGACGGGCGGCCTGACCGGCGGGGGCCTTCCGCTGGAGGGGCTCCTCGGCGGCGGCTCGCCCCTGGGCGGCCTCATCGGCGGCGGCTCGCCGCTGGGCGGGCTGGGCGGGCTGACCGGCGCCCCGGCCGGCGCCCCGGCCGGCGGCCTGGCCGCGCCCGCGCGCGGCTTCGACTCCCTGTCGAACGGCGCCGCGCGGCTGGGCCTGGCCCAGGCCGCCCTGCGGGCGCTGCCGTACAAGAACAAGAGCGAGCTGGCCCCGGCCATCGGCCAGGTCGCGCCGGCCGAGTCGGCCGCGATGGCCGAGGCGCTGCCCGCCACCGCCCGCAACATGACCGTCGAGGAGCTGGCCCCGCTCGCCGAGGACGCCGGCGCCCTCGTCCAGACCAACGGGACCAAGGCCGTCGGCGGCTACGCCGACGTGATGACCGCTCTCGGATGGACCACCGACGCGCTGACGAGCTCGGTGCGGGACACCTGGAATCGCGGCTGAACGAGCGCGATGGAGGCGGTGATGAGCGCGGCCGGCCGAGGGCCGGCATGGCGGTTCGCGGGCGTCCTAGGTGCCAACGCTCGGGAACCGGTTGTGCCGGCGGCGAGGCGGTCTCGTTCCACCCCCCAGTGGTCCCCTGACGGCGTGATATCCCCCGGGCCGGAGCCTCCGGCCGGGACGCCGTCGCACTGAAGCGGCAGCTTCTCGGGACGCCCTCAAGGTGCCGGGCTACCGAGGCGCTGGCGCGCGTGGGTTACGAGCCTCCCGCGGCAAGCGGGCGGTCTCAATGACGGGCTCGGGCGGACGCGCCCTGGCCCGGGCTCGGGCAACGCCGTTTTCTTGCAGGGCAACGGCGCCCCCGGGCCCCGCCGCCGACCCGATCCGGGTCGGCGGCACTTCTTTTTTCCGGGGCGCCTTCCGGTTTTCCCGGGGCCGCCTTCCGGCGCCCCGCGGCCTCCGTGGCGCCTGTTGCCGCTGTACGGCTCTGAGACGGTCGTGGAGCGGCTCGTCGCTTTTCCGGGTCTTCGGGGCTCAGGGCAGGCGGACGCCCGTGCGGCGGGCTATCTGCGCCTGCAGCCTGGCCATCTGCCAGTGCAGCTCGATGAGTTGCTCGGCGAGCTGCATCCGCGGGATCTCGGACACGTCCTCGGTGGCCAGGTGGTCGATCGCGGCCGAAAGCTCGCCCATCGCGCGCCCCCACTCCATCACCGGTCCTCGGCTCGAATTGACGTTCGAATCCTAGCGGAACGCGCGGCCCGGTGTCAGTCTTCAGCCCCTCGCGCCGCGGGCGTTTCGCGCCCGGCGGGAAGCGGGGGCGCACACGCGAGAGCGCCGCGCCCGGCGGTGGGCGCGGCGCTCGCGGGCGGAGGGTCAGCCCTTGTTGTAGGCGGCGATGACTTCCTTGGGGTCGCCGTCCATGCGGATCTTGCCCTTGTGCAGCCAGATGACCCGGTTGCAGGTCTCCTCGATGACGCGCAGGTCGTGGGCGACGAGGAAGACCGTGCCGGCCGACTCGCGGATCTGCCGGATGCGCTCCTCGCTCTTCTTGCGGAACTCGCGGTCGCCGGTGGCGAGGGCCTCGTCGATGAGCAGGACGTCGTGGGTCTTGGCCGAGGAGATGGCGAAGCGCAGGCGGGCGCCCATGCCGGAGGAGTAGGTGGACATCGGGAGCTGCACGAACTCGTCGATGCCGGAGAAGTCGACGATCTCCTGGTATTTCTCCCGGACCTCGGCCGGGGACATGCCCATGGCGTAGCAGCCGAGCACGATGTTGCGCTCGCCGGTCAGCTCGCGCATGAGGGCCGCGTTGACGCCCAGCAGCGAGGGCTGGCCGTCGGTGTAGACGGCGCCCTTGTGCGGGGGCAGCAGGCCCGCGATGGCGCGCAGCAGGGTGGACTTGCCCGAGCCGTTGCGGCCCACGATGCCGATGGCGTCGCCGTGGTAGGCCACGAACGTCACGCCCTTGACCGCGTGGACCTCCTTCATCTGCGGGCGGCCCTGGCGCTTGATCAGGCGCGTGAGGGCGTTGACCGCGTTGCCCTTCTCGGCGTCGGAGGCCGCGCCGTAGACGCGGTAGACGATGTGGAGGTCGTCGACGATGACGGTCGGCGTGCCCGTGGGGACGTCGAGGGGGGATTTGCCCGTGGTCTTGGGGCGCGCCTTGGCGCCCTCGCCGGGGACGGCGGGCTCGTCGCCCTTCACTTGCTGCAGCTCCTTGGTCTCAGCCACGCCCGTACCTCTCCTCGGCCCGCCAGAAGTACCAGAAGCCGAATCCGAGAGCGAACACCGCCCAGAATACGCAAGACATCCACACCATTGTCGGCGGGTGCTGGCCGTACTGTGGATTGTGGCTCTTGATCAGGATCTCCCGCATCCACTCGATGTAGGAGGCCGCGGGGTTGAGGTACATCACGTCGGCCACCCACTGGGGCAGCCCGGCGGAGCCGACGACCTTGGCCTGGATCGAGAAGAAGACGCCCGAGGCGTACAGCCAGGTGCGCGTGATGAACGGCAGGAGCTGGTTGAGATCGCGCATCGAGGCGCCCAGACGGGCCACGACGAGCCCGGCCCCGATGTTGAACATCGTCTGCAGGAGCAGCACCACCGGGATCATGAGCCAGAACCAGGTGGGGAACTCCTGCGTGGCGACCACGAGCACGAGGAGCACGCTCATCGAGATGGCGAGCTGCTGCAACTCCTGGATCGTGTACGCCAGCGGCAGCGAGGCGCGGGGGAAGTGCAGGGCCCGGATCATCGACAGGTTGCCGGAGATCGACTTGGCGCCCGCGGTGACCGTGCGCTGCGTGTAGGTGAAGACGAACATCCCGGTCAGCAGGAAGGCCGGGTAGTTCTGGATGTTCTTGCTGCCGCCCAGGATGATGCCGAACATCACGAAGTAGATCGCGGCGTTGAGCAGGGGTGTCAGCACCTGCCACAGCTGGCCCAGGGTCGAGTTGGAGTACTTCGAGACGTTGCGCGAGGTCGCGTACGTCAGGATGAAGTGTCGCCGCTCCCACAGCTGGCGCATGTAGACAGGGAACCTCGGCCGCGCGATGGCACGGCGAAGCCCGTATCTCTTGGCGAGCTTGGCCAGCGGCTCCTGCCCGCTCCGGCCGCCCGCCTGGGCGTCCGCGACAGCGGATTCCGGCTGGCTCATGGCAAGGACTCTATTGGATCCAGGTCGATGGGGTGCCTGTCGCGCGGAACGGCGACAGACAGTTGGACGGTGTCTCGGAGACGTTGGGTTCCAAGGCGTCGTCAAGACCTGCTCAACCGTAGCCCAGGCGGGCGGGCCACAGCGGCTCGGACGCGCCCACTCTCCGATAGGGGGTATTTTTCATCGTCTGTTCACGTCCTGGTCGAACCGGTACCTGGGGGTTTGTACGATTTACTCCAGATCGGGCTCAATGTCTGTGACGCTGGATAGGCGTACGTGTGACCGAACTGCAACGCGCCAGAGACTCCCTGGTGGCAAGTAGTGAGGGATAGTCGCGATCGACTGGCAGGGCGTACAGCTGGCTTGACATTGTCGGCCAAACCCGGGGGGATACCAGGACCTCCCCGTGAGGCTGCTCACGAACACGCAGCTCAGCGCTGCACGCCCACTGTAGAGGGAGGAATTTTCTTTACCATGCGTGTTACTAAGGGCGCACAGATCGTCGCCGGTACCGCGCTGCTCGCCCTCGCGGTTGCCGCGTGTGGCGGCGGTGCCACGGAAAACGGCGGCACTGCCGCGGGCGGCGGCGCCGATACGCCGGTCCGCATGGAGCTCGGTGAGCCTCAGGAGCTGCTGGTTCCGTCCAACACCACCGAGTCCGAGGGCTCCGAGGTCCTCGCGGCCGTGTTCGACCCCCTCGTCACCTACGACGAGAACAAGAACCCCGTCGAGGCCGCCGCCGAGTCGATCACGACCGAGGACCAGAAGGTCTGGACGATCAAGCTCAAGTCCGGGTACACCTGGCACAACGGCGAACCCGTCGTGGCCCAGAACTACGTGGACGCCTGGAACTACGCCGCCAACCAGGAGAACGCCCAGAGCGCCGGCTACTTCTTCGGCCGCGTGGACGGCTTCGCCGACCTCAACCCGGGCGAGGGCAAGCAGGTCACCGCCAAGGGCATGAAGGGCCTGGAGGTCGTGGACGACACGACGTTCAAGGTCACCCTGACGGCGCCGTTCTCCCAGTTCAAGACCATGCTCGGTTACACCGCGTTCTACCCGCTGCCCAAGGCCGCCTTCGGCTCCGACGGCAAGGTGACGCAGCAGTTCGGCGAGCAGCCCATCGGCCAGGGCCTGTTCAAGGTCGACAAGCCCTACAAGAAGGGCACCGACCAGAGCATCGAGCTGTCCGTGTACGACAAGTTCCCGGGCAAGAAGCCGAGCAACTGGACCAAGCTGCAGTTCAAGCTCTACACCGACTCCGACGTCGCCTTCAACGACCTGATGGCCGACAACCTGGACATCCACGACTCGCTCGGCCCGGCGGCGATCGCCCAGGCCAAGTCCTCCCTCGGCGAGCGTTACCAGGACCAGCCGGACGCCGGCGTCGGCTACATCGGCGTGCCGCTGAAGTACAACGCCGACTTCAACAAGGTGGACGTCCGCAAGGCCATCTCGATGGCCATCGACCGGAAGACCATCGCCGAGACCGTCTTCTCCGGCACCCGCTCCCCGGCCGACGACTTCATCAACCCGGCCATCGCGGGCTACCGCCAGGGCGCGTGCAAGGCCTGCACGTACAACCCGGCCGAGGCCAAGAAGCTGTACGAAGCCGCGGGCGGCCCCAAGACGCTGGAGATCGGCTACAACGCCGACGGCCCGCACAAGGAGTGGATCGAGGCCGTCGCGAACAACCTCCGCGCCAACCTGGGCATCGAGGCCACCGCCAAGCCGTTCGAGAAGTTCGCCAGCATCCTGGACGAGCTGAAGGCCAAGAAGTACAAGGGCCTGTTCCGCATGGGCTGGGCCATCGACTACCCGTCGGCCGAGAACTACCTGACGCCCATCTTCAGCAAGGGCGCCATCGCGACCGGCTCGAACTACGGCGGCTACGAGAACGACAAGTTCGACGCCCTGATCGCCCAGGGCGACCAGGCCTCGTCGGTCGAGGAGGGCCTGAAGTTCTACCAGCAGGCCGACGACATCCTCAATGCGGAACTGCCGTACATCCCGGTGTACTTCTACCGGAACAACTCCGGCTACTCCACGAAGGTCAAGAATGTCCACATCAACCTGAACAACCAGGTCGAGTGGGCTGACGTCGAGAAGGCTTGACGTTGTTCCCGGGGGCGGGCGCGGACGCCGCGCCCGCCCCTGCAGGGGTAAGCGAGGAGGCGGCTCCCCGGCCGTACCCATAGGGTCGAGGGAGTGGCCTTCTCGCCATGTACGGGAGGCTTAAATGGGCCGTTACATCATCAGACGTCTGCTCCAGTCGATCCCCGTGTTGCTGGGTGCCACCCTGCTCATCTTCGCCATCGTCTTCGCGCTGCCCGGCGACCCCATCGCGGCGCTGGCGGGCGAGAAGCGGGCACTACCCAACATCGTCGCGATCCTTCGTGAGCAGTACCATCTCAATGATCCGCTGTTGCTCCAGTACTGGTACTACATCAGCGGCATCCTCTTCCGCGGCGACTTCGGCTCCACCTTCGCCGACATCCCCGTGACGCAGATCATCGCGGGGAAGATCCAGGTCACCATCAACCTGGCGATCACCGCGCTGATCATCGAGGCCGCCATCGGCGTGGGTCTGGGCCTGTGGGCGGCGCTGAAGCGCGGCAAGGCCATCGACACCATGATCCTCGCCTCGACGCTGCTGCTGATCTCGGTGCCGACCCTGGTGTCCGGATTCATCCTGCAGTTCATCCTCGGCGTGAAGCTCAAGCAGTGGACCGGGCTCGACGTCTTCCCGATCGCGGGCATCTCCGAGGGCTTCCGCAGCTACCTGCTGCCGGGCTTCGTGCTCGCCGGCGTGTCGATCGCGTACCTGACCCGGCTGACCAGGACCAGCCTGGCCGAGACGCTGCGCGCCGACTTCATCAGGACGGCCACCGCGAAGGGCCTGCCCCGGCGGCGGGTCGTCGGCCGGCACGCCCTGCGCAACGCGCTGATCCCGCTCATCACGTTCCTGGGCGCCGACCTCGGCAGCCTCATGGGCGGAGCGATCATCACCGAGAGAATCTTCAACCTGCCGGGCATCGGCAACCAGCTCTACATGTCGGTGTACCTCAGGGAGCAACCGGTGGTGGTCGGTATCGTGACCATGCTGGTCCTGGTGTACATCCTGGCCAACCTGGTCGTGGACGTGTTGTACGCAGTGCTCGACCCGAGGATCCGTTATGAGTGACTTCCGACCGGACGGGCCTGTCCTCGCACCCGAGGAGACCCCCGTACAGCAGCCGCAGAAGAAGGAGAAGGCGGCCAGGCCGGCCAGCCTGTGGTCCGACGCCTGGCACGACCTGCGGCGGCGGCCCATCTTCATCCTCTCGCTGATCATCATCGCGGTGCTGTTGCTGATGGCCCTGTGGCCGTCGCTGTTCAGCTCGGTCGACCCGTTCAACGCCAGGACGTGCGAGCTGGCCACGGCCCGCCAGGGGCCCAGCGCCGGTCACCCGTTCGGCCGCGACAACCTGGGCTGCGACCTGTACGCCCGCACCATCTACGGGGCGGCCAACTCGCTGATCATCGGCATCAGCACCACGGTGTTCGCCGCGATCATCGGCGGGCTCATGGGCCTGATCGCCGGCTACTTCGGCGGCGCCGTGGACAGCGTGGCCTCGCGCATCACCGAGATCTTCTTCGCCATCCCCAGCGTCCTCGGCGCGCTGCTCATCGGCTCGACCTTCCGTGACCAGGGGCTGGGCATCTGGCTGGTGGTCGCGGCGCTGACCGTGCTGGGCTGGCCGATGACGTTCCGGATCATGCGGGCGGCGGTCATCACCGCCAAGTCCCAGGACTACGTGGTCGCCGCCAGGGCGCTCGGCGCGGGGCCGGCCCGGATCATGTTCAGGCACCTGCTGCCCAACGCGCTCGCCCCCGTGATCGTCGTGGCGACGATCAACCTGGGCGGGTTCATCGCGGCCGAGGCCGCGCTGTCGTACCTGGGCGTGGGCGTGCAGCCGCCGGAGATCTCGTGGGGTCTCATGATCGCCGACGCGCAGCGCCGCTTCCTGGAGGCGCCGTTGCCGCTGATCTTCCCGGCGGTCTTCCTGAGCATCACGGTGCTCGCGTTCATCATGCTGGGCGACGCCGTGCGCGACGCGCTCGACCCGAAGCTCAGGTAGAAGGGGGGAGCGAACAGTGAGTAAGACGACGTCAGCGGACGTGTTGCCGGTCGAGGGAGGACTCGGCAACGAACCGCTGCTCGCGGTGGACAACCTGCACGTGGAGTTCCACACCAGGGCGGGGGTCGTACGCGCCGTCAACGGCGTGAGCTACACGGTCAACCCCGGTGAGACGCTGGCGGTGCTGGGCGAGTCGGGCTCGGGCAAGTCGGTGACCGCGCAGGCGATCATGGGCATCCTGGACATGCCGCCCGCGCACATCCCCAAGGGGGAGATCCGCTTCAAGGGCACCGACGTGCTCAAGCTGTCGGAGGAGGCCCGCACCCAGGTGCGCGGCCAGCGCATCGCCATGATCTTCCAGGACGCGCTCTCCGCGCTCAACCCGGTCTTCACCGTGGGCTGGCAGATCAGCGAGATGTTCCGGGTGCACCGGGGCATGTCCAAGGGCGAGGCCATGAAGAAGGCCGTCGAGCTGATGGACCGCGTCCGCATCCCGGCGGCCAGGCAGCGCGTCAACGACTACCCGCACCAGTTCTCCGGCGGCATGCGGCAGCGCATCATGATCGCGATGTCGATCGCGCTCGACCCCGAGGTGCTCATCGCCGACGAGCCGACCACGGCGCTCGACGTGACCGTCCAGGCGCAGATCATGGAGCTGCTGGCCGAGCTGCAGCGCGAGAGCCAGATGGGCCTCATCCTGATCACCCACGACCTGGGCGTCGTGGCGGACGTGGCCGACAAGATCGCCGTCATGTACGCCGGGCGCATCGTCGAGAACGCCCCCGTCCACGACATCTACCGGGCGCCCGCCCACCCGTACACCAAGGGCCTGCTGGACTCGATCCCCAGGGTCGATCTCAAGGGCCAGGACCTGTACGCGATCAAGGGCCTGCCGCCCAACCTGCTCGAACTGCCGACCGGCTGCGCGTTCAACCCCCGGTGCCCCTACCGGCAGGGCAACTGCGTGACCGACGTCCCCCCGCTGTATCAGATCAGCGGCACGCGCGGCAGCGCCTGCCACTACTGGAGGGAGGTCCTCGATGGCGATCGGTGACAAGATCCTGGAAGTGCGCGACCTGGTCAAGCACTTCCCGCTGACCCAGGGCATCCTCTTGAAGCGGCAGATCGGCGCGATCAAGGCCGTGGACGGCGTCTCGTTCGACCTGCACAAGGGCGAGACGCTGGGCATCGTGGGCGAGTCGGGCTGCGGCAAGTCCACGCTGGCCAAGGTGCTGATGGCGCTGGAGCGGCCGACGTCCGGCTCGGTGGTGATCAACGGCCAGGACATCGGCCGGGCCAAGGGCGCCGACCTCAAGCGCATGCGGCGCAACATCCAGATGGTCATGCAGGACCCGTACACCTCGCTGAACCCCCGGATGACCGTGGGCGACATCATCGGGGAGCCGTACGAGATCCACACCGAGGTGGCGCCCAAGGGCGACCGGCGCAAGAAGGTGCAGGAGCTGCTGGACGTGGTCGGCCTCAACCCCGACCACATCAACCGCTACCCGCACCAGTTCTCCGGCGGCCAGCGGCAGCGCATCGGCATCGCCCGCGGGCTGGCGCTCCAGCCCGAGATCATCGTGTGCGACGAGCCGGTGTCCGCGCTCGACGTGTCGATCCAGGCGCAGGTGATCAACCTGCTGGAGCGGCTGCAGAACGAGTTCGGGCTGGCCTACATCTTCATCGCGCACGACCTGTCCGTGGTGCGGCACATCTCCGACCGGGTCGGGGTGATGTACCTGGGCAAGTTCGTGGAGCTCGGCAAGGACGTCGAGATCTACGACCGGCCCGCGCACCCGTACACGCAGGCGCTGCTGTCGGCCGTGCCGGTGCCGGACCCGGAGGGGCGCGAGCAGCGGGAGCGGATCATCCTTCAGGGCGACCCGCCCTCGCCGGCCAACCCGCCGTCGGGGTGCCGGTTCCGTACGCGGTGCTGGAAGGCGCAGGAGATCTGCGCCGAGGAGGAGCCGCTGCTGCAGATCCGGCCGGGGACCACCCACGAGAGCGCCTGCCACTTCGCGGAGACGCACGACGTGGTGCACGTCGGCTGATCGGATCGTGGAAAGGGCCCTCCGGAGTCGTCCGGGGGGCCTTTCTCATCGGGTGACGACGATCGCGCTGCCGTGGCCGAAGAGCCCCTGGTTGGCCGCCAGCCCGGCCTTGGCCCCCGGGACCTGGCGGGGGCCCGCCCGGCCGCGCAACTGGTCGGCCAGCTCGCAGAGCTGGGCGATGGCCTGGGCGGGGATCGCCTCGCCGAACGAGGCCAGGCCCCCCGAGGGGTTGACCGGGACGCGGCCGCCCAGCGCGGTGACGCCGTCGCGCAGCAGCTTGCCGGCCTCGCCGGGCGGGCACAGGCCGATGTCCTCCACCCAGTCCAGCTCCATCGCCGTGGACAGGTCGTAGACCTCGGCCAGGGACAGCTCCGCCGGGCCGAGCCCGGCCTCCTCGTAGGCGGCGTGCGCGACGGCCGCGCGGAAGGGCCGCTCGGGCGGCGGGACGGCGGCGCAGGAGTCGGTGGCGAAGTCGGGCAGCTCCAGGAGCGTGCCGGGGAAGGTGGGGGTGACGGTCGAGACGGCGGCCAGGCGCACCAGGTCCCCGGCGGGGGCGTGGCGGCGGGCGTACGAGCGCGAGGCCAGCACCACGGCCGCGCCGCCGTCGGAGGTGGCGCAGATGTCCATCAGGCGCAGCGGGTCGGCCACCACCGGCGAGGCCAGCACCTCCTCCGTGGTGACGGCCCCGCGGTAGCGGGCCATCGGGTTGAGCGCGCCGGCGCGGGCGTTCTTGACCTTGACGGCGGCGAAGTCGTACGGGGTCGAGCCGTGCAGGGCCATGCGGCGGCGCGCGTACAGGCCGAAGTAGGCCGGGTTGGTGGCGCCGAGCAGGCGGAAGCGCAGCCAGTCGGGGTCGTCGGGGCGCTCGCCGCCCACCGGCTTGAAGAAGCCCTTCGGAGCCGAGTCGGCCCCGACGACCAGGGCGACGTCGCACAGCCCCGCCAGGATCCTGGTGCGGGCGAGGTCCACGGCCTGGGCGCCGGAGGCGCAGGCGGCGTAGCAGGAGGCGATCCTGGCGCCGGTCCAGCCGAGCGCCCTGGCGTAGGAGGCGCCGGCGACGAAGCCCGGGTAGCCGTTCCTGATGGTGTCGGCGCCGACGAGGTACTGGACGTCGGGCCAGGTGAGGCCGGCGTCCTGGAGCGCCGCGCGGGCGGCGGCGAGGCCGTACTCCAGGAAGGGGCGGCCCTGCTTGCCCCAGGGGTGCATGCCGGTGCCCAGCACCACGACGTCGCCGCTCACGAGGCCCGCCTCCACATCCACACCAGCGGCCCGTCGGCGAGCGGCCCCGCGGTGAGCTCCAGCTCCATGCCGACCTCCAGCTCGTCCACGGTCAGGCCGGCGACCTGGCCGAGCACCACGATGCCGCCGCCCTCCGCGCGCGGCCCGTCGAGCTCCACGGCCGCCAGCGTGACCGGCACGTACGGCCGCGCCGCCACGTAGGGCGCGGGCGGCGGGTACGCGGCGTTCGTGTACGACCAGACGCGCCCCCGCCGGGGCAGCCGGACGGCCTCCGTGCCGCCGCCCGCGCACCAGGGGTTGGGACAGGACCCGGGCCGGGGCGGGAAGCAGACGGTGCCGCACCCCGCGCACCGGGTGCCGAGCAGCACGGCCCCGTCGCCCTCCACGGCGAACCAGCCCTCGATCGCGTACGCCATGGCCGGAGTATCGCACAAGCGCTTGCTAGGGTGAATCCCCGCCGCGCCCCTTCCGCCGCCAGTGCGCCACCACCATCCGCACCGACAGGAACACCAGCAGCCCCACCATGCCCGCGACCACCGCCGTCCGGCCGGCGGGAGCGGGCGCGCCGGGCCCCGGCCCGAAGTACGGGCCCGGCCGGGCGGGCGGGGCGGCGGGCGCGCCGAGCCGGGCGGCCACGCGCAGCGCCAGCGGGGCGTCGGCCACCCCGTGCCCGTAGGAGCGGTCGTAGCCGCCCGGGGGACGCCTCCTGGTGCCCCGCTCGACGGCCGTGCGCACGTCGTGCGGCGAAAGGCCGGGGAAGGCCGACCTGACCAGGGCCACGATGCCCGCCACCAGGGCCGCGGCCGAGCTGGTGCCGTCGCCCACCACGTACGAGCGGGCCCCGTCGGCGGTGACGATCTCCGTGCCGGGCGCGACGACCGACAGGTAGTCCTGCCGGTTGGAGAAGCGGGCCACCCGGAACCGCCGGTCCACCGCGCCCACGGCGATCACCCCGGGGTAGGCGGCGGGGAAGTTCTTGCGGTTGACGGTGTCGCCGTCGTTGCCCGAGGAGGCCACCAGCACCGCGCCCCTGCCGAGCGCGTACTGGACGGCCTCCTCCTCGGCCGCCGAGCCCTCCCACGCCCCGCTGCCGCCGCCCAGCGACATGCTGATGACGCCGGCGCCGTGGTCGGCGGCGTACCGGATGCCCCGGGCGAGGGAGTCGCGCCCGTCGGGGGGCTGCCGGGCGCGCAGCGGGTCGCCGCTCTCCAGGGTGACCCTGATGGACAGGATCCTGGCGGCGGGGGCGACGCCGATGACGCCGTACAGGCGGCCGGGGCCGTGCCCGCGCCCGGCGATCAGGCCGGCCATCGCGGTGCCGTGGTGGCCCCACTGCCCGGAGCCCGGCGCGGCGCCGGTCAGGTCGGGGCCCTGGACGACGGCGCCCGCCAGGTCGGGGTGGCGGGCGTTGACGCCGGTGTCGAGCACGGCGACCAGCACGCCCTCGCCCCTGCTGTGCCGCCACGCCTCGGGCAGCCGCAGCGCGCCGAGCTGCCACTGCCCGGCGCGGGCGGACGCGCCGACGTCGTCGGCGGCGCCGCGGGCCGGGAGCACGAGCACGAGCACGAGCACGCAGGCGGCGGCCAGGAGGGCGGCGAAGAGGCGGCTCATCGGGTGAGCGCCCCCCGCAGGGTGGCCGCGAGCTGGAGCGCGATCTCGCGCAGCCGGGGCTCGGCCACCTCGCCCCGCCGGTACGGGCGGCCGTCGGCGTACCCGGCGGCCACCCCCACCAGGTAGGGCTCGCGGGAGCCGAGCAGCACCCCGGTGACGTACTGCCGCCGCCCGAACCGCGCGGCCGCCCCGCCGGGGAAGGCCACGGGGCGCACGGTGGGCGGCCGCGGCACGCTGCTCATGGCGGTGCTCCTGACGGCGCTCGTGGCGGGCCGGTCGAGCACGGCGATCCCGGCGGTGGCGACGTAGGTGCGGGTGCTGTCGGTGTAGGTGGCGCGCAGCGCGGTGCGGCAGGCGGCGGCCACCGCGCCGCGGTGGAAGGCGGCCGGGCAGGACGTCTCGGGGGCGATGCCGAGCAGCACGTACGTGACCCGCGCCCCGGACGGGCTGACCCCCGCGATCGCGGCGGGGAAGACCCGCTCGACCGGCCAGGTGTGCCAGCGCTCTGACACGGAGGGCTGGGGCGCCGGCCAGAGCGCGGCCACGAGGGCGAGGAGCAGCACAGCGGAGAGGTGGTACACGGCGGGTCTCGAGCGGGGAAGGAGGGACGCTCGACTTGACCGGCATTCTGACACGCGGCCACCGGTTCGATCCGACGCTTCGGTAAACAGTCCGATACGTGGAGTGATTCTGATTTGTGGCTTTGATGCTAATGCGTGGGCGAAAGTCGGACATGCGCACCCGGGGGCAGCCCCAGCCGCTGCGCCGCGTCGCCGCTGTTGACCGCGATCGCCACCAGCCCGGCCGAGTCCGCGAAGGCCACCAGCTCGCCCGGCGGCACCGCCGCGTACGTCTCGCGGTAGGGCAGCGAGAGCCGCCGCCGCCCGAGCCACACCCCCAGCGTGTCGCCGACCTCGACGCCGAGCGCCCGCAGGTCGCCGGCCGCGATCGACAACTGCGTGTTGCCGTAGCGGTCCACCGAGACCACCTCGCCCTCCACCGAGCCGTCGCGTAGCTGCGAGGTCGGCTCCGGCAGCGTCACCAGCCGGTCCAGCGGCACGGCGGGGCCCAGCTCGGCCGGGTCCAGGCCGCCCCAGAGCCGCCCCGCGACCGGCGCGAACACGTCACGACCCGGGAAGGTGGGCGACACCGGGTGCAGGAAGTGGGCCTCGTTGCGGATCTCGTACGCCGACCGGGCCCCGCCGCTGGCGCGCACCGCCCACGACAGCAGCCCGTTGTCCGGGCCGACGAACACCCGGCCGCCCGCCTCCACGGCCACCGCGCGCCGGCCGCCCCCGGTGCCGGGGTCCACCGCGCCGACGTGGACGCCGCGCGGCAGGTACGGGACGGTCTGGGCGAGGATCGCCGCGCCGCGCCGCACGTCCCCCGGCGGGACCAGGTGACACACGTCGATCACGCGGGCCTGCGGGGCGATCCCGGCGATCACCCCGTGGCAGGCGGCCACGTAGCCGTCTTCGAGTCCGTAGTCGGTGAGGAGCGTGATGACGGAGGTCACACTTCGTGACTGTACGTCCCCCGATCCGCCATGAACAGCCGCACTTCGCCCATTACGATGGGCCACGGGCCGCGTGCGTGCGACGAGAGCGCCCACGCCCCCAAGAGGAGGACACCATGGGAGCACCGCTCAACGGTGACAGCGCTGCCCAAGAGCCACCCCGACAGCCACTCACGGAACGCGACATCGAGCTCCTCGCCTTCGAGCGCCAGTGGTGGCGCTACGCGGGCGCGAAGGAGCAGGCCATCAAGGAGACCTTCGGGTTCTCCGCCACGCGCTACTACCAGGTGCTCGGTGAGTTGATCGACAGGCCGGAGGCGCTGGAGCACGATCCCATGCTGGTCAAGCGGCTGCGCCGGTTGCGCGCCACCCGCCAGCGTGACCGGGCGGCCAGACGGTTCGGCATGCGCCCCTGATCGGCTGGGTAAGGCAGCCGCGTGGCGAACATCCCTGGAATTGAAGCAATCTTGAAGGACCCCGCGGGGGCCGTGATCGGGCTCGACTTCGACGGAACCCTGGCGCCCATCGTGCCCGATCCGGCCGCCGCCGCGATCCATCCCGAGGCTCCCGCCGTCCTGGCCGAGCTCGGCGCGCACGTCCTGGCCGTGGCCATCGTGACGGGACGGCCGCCGGCCACCGCGCTGGAGCTGGGGCCGGGGCTGGCCGACGTGCCCGGGCTGGTCATCCTGGGCCACTACGGTTTCGAGCGCTGGGAGAACGGCCGGATCTCCGCGCCGCCACCGCCGCCCGGCGTGCCCCGGGTGCGGGCCGAGCTGCCGCTGCTGCTCGACTCGCTCGGCCTCCAGGACGTCGCGGTCGAGGACAAGGGCCGGGCCGTCGCGGTGCACACCCGCCGCAGCGCCGACCCCGAGGGCGCGCTGGCCGCGCTGCGCGAGCCGCTGGCCCGGCTCGCCGGGCAGCACGGGCTGGTGGTCGAGCCGGGCCGCCTGGTGCTGGAGCTGCGGCCGCCGGGCATGGACAAGGGCCACGCGCTCGGCATGTTCCTGGCCGAGCGGGACGCCCGGTCGGTGCTGTTCGTCGGCGACGACCTGGGAGACCTCGCGGCCTTCGACGCGGTGCGGGCCTCCGGCCTGCCCGGCGCGACCGTGTGCAGCGGCTCGGCGGAGGTGACCGCGCTGGCCGAGCAGGCCGACATCGTGGTGGACGGGCCGGACGGGGTGGTGGCGCTGCTCGCCGAGCTTGCGTCCGCTTTCAACCGTTGATGAGTGGTTTGCAAGTCGCGATCCCTAGAGTCGGGCGCATGTTCAAGCGTTCCCTCGCCGTCGCGGCCGCCGCCGCGGCCACCGTCCTGACCGCCGCCCTCCCCGCGCAGGCCGCCACCGCGCCCGCCCAGGCGCTCAAGCTGCGGGCCGGCCTGACCCTCTACATCCCCATCCGGTGGGTCGTCCACCGTTTCGGCGCCGACAACGTGCAGGTGGTGACCGGTAAGTGCGGCAAGCCGAAGGGCTGGGGCACGCCGGAGTGCGACGCCTTCTACATCCTCGGCCCGTCGTACATCAAGCGCGGGGCGGAGGGCTTCGGCCCCTACACGGGCAAGAACCCGTTCTACACGGCGAGCGACGTGCAGCCCTGCCCGTACGAGGACAAGTGGGGCGAGTCCATCGGCTCCAAGGTCACGCGCGGCCTGCGCCAGGTCGGGCCCGGCCACAAGGCCGCCTACAACGCCTGGAAGGCCACCTGCGTCACCTACGACCGCGGCACGACCAAGGGCCACTTCACCCAGCGCGAGTGGTATCTGCCGAAGAGCAAGATCCTCGTCGTCGACCAGTGGAACACGCCCGGCCTGGCCGACACGCTCAAGCACGCCGACTGGTCACGCTAGCGCCACGCCGACTGGTCACGCTAGCGCGTCGAGCTGGGCGGCGAGCCACTTCTGGGGTGGCAGGGCGGTGGCCGCGGCGCGCAGCTTGTCGCGCCGCGTCCGCCGCTCGTCCTCCGGCATGACCAGCGCCCGGTGCAGGGCGGTGGCCGTGCCGCTGATGTCGTAGGGGTTGACCACGAGCGCGTGCGGGCCCAGCTCGGCCGCGGCGCCCGCCTCCCTGGAGAGCACCAGCGCGCAGCGCGGCGACAGCACCGGGCCCTCCTTGGCCACCAGGTTCATGCCGTCGCGGATCGGGTTGACCAGCAGCACGTCGGCCATGCGGTAGGCGGCCAGCGAGCGCGGGTAGTCGTCGTTGACGTTGAGTATGAGCGGGTCCCAGTCCTCGGTGGCGAACTCGTCCTCGATCTCCTGGGCGCAGCGCTGCACCGAGGCGGTGTACTCGCGGTATTCGGGCAGGTCGTGCCGGCTGGGGTAGGCGAAGGCCAGGTGCACCACGCGGCCGTGCCACTCGGGATGGGCCGCCAGGAACTCGCCGTAGGCCGCCAGGCCGCGCACGATGTTCTTCGACAGCTCGGTGCGGTCGATGCGGACGATGAGGCTGCGGTCGCCGACCTGCTCCCTGATCGCCGCCATGTGCGACTCGACGTCGGGCTCGCGGGCCCGCTCCCACAGCGCCGCGCCGTCCACCCCCAGGCTGTGGACGCCGATCCGGGTGGTGCGGCCCTCGTAGGTGACGCTGCGGGCGGCGCGGTCCACCTCGGCGCCGAGCAGCGCCTCGCAGCAGTCCATGAACGCCGCCGCCCACCTCCCGGCCAGGAACCCGGCGTGGTCGGCGCCCAGGATGCCCTCCAGGACCTCGCCGGCCACCTCGTCGGGCAGCAGGGAGAAGTATTCGGGGGGCGCCCAGGGGGTGTGGCTGAAGTGGGCGATGCGCAGGTCGGGCCGCTCGGCCCGGAGCATGGCGGGAGTCAGCGTCAGGTGGTAGTCCTGGACCATCACCCGCGCGCCGTGCCCGGCCTCCTCGGCCAGGGCGAGCGCGAAGGCGCCGTTGTAGTCGCGGTAGGAGTCCCATTCGCGGCCGAAGCGGCCGCCGAAGTTGGGCGCGTTGGGGATGTCGTAGAGCAGGTGGTTGACGAACCACAGGGTGGAGTTGGCCACGGCGTTGTAGGCGCGGTGGAAGGTGGCCGCGGGGATGTCGAGCATGCGCAGCGGGCCCGTGTCGTAGCCGCCCTGGTCGAGCCGGCCGCCGGGGGAGGCGCGCACGGCGCTGCGGTCGTCGTCGGACAGCGCGGCGCAGACCCACAGCACGCCGTCCTTCTTGGCCACGCCGGACAGCCCGCTCACCAGGCCGCCCCCGCCGCGCCTCATGATGAGAACGCCGTCGTCGGAGACGGTGAAGGAGACCGGCCCTCTGTTGGAGGCCACCAGGACGCTGTTCATCGAAGCTCCCTTCGATCATAGGATCCCAGCTATGGCGCTTGATGAGCTAACCGAGGAACTCGCCCGATCCGCCGCAGCCGGAGATCATCGCGCGCTCGGCGAGCTGCTGGCCAGGATCGAGCCCGACGTGATGCGCCACTGCTCCCGGATCCTGCCCTATCACCAGGACGCGGAGGAGGCCTCACAGGACACCCTGCTGGCCGTGGCCCGCAACATCGGCCGCTTCGAGGGCCGCGCCAGGTTCAGCACCTGGCTGCACATCGTGACGGCCAACTGCGCGCGCACCACCTACCGGTCGCTGAAGCGCAGGGCCGCCGAGCAGACCTCCGAGGAGCTGCCGATGCAGAAGCCCGACGTGCGGCGGGTCAGCGTGATCGCCGGCTCCCGGCTCGACCTGCTCGACGCGATGGAGGCGCTGGAGGCCGACAAGCCCGACCTGGCGCAGGCGCTGGTGCTGCGCGACATCGTGCAGCTCGACTACAACGAGGTGGCCGAGCAGCTCGGCATCCCCCTGGGCACCGCGAAGTCGCGCATCCACCAGGCCCGCAAGTACGTCCAGGCGGTGCTGGGTGACGACTATCGCTGAGACGGGTTGTCCCACATGTTGAGACGGGTGGTAATTTCGGACAGTTGATTGGGTAGAGTCCAGTTCAACAACTTCATATTGCTCATCCAGAGGGGTGGAGGGACCGGCCCTGCGAAGCCCCGGCAACCCTCCCGGCTTTCGACTCGCGACCTGGCGAGGCCGACCGGGACAAGGTGCCAATTCCGGTTCGCGGTCAAGGTGGCCGCGGGCGAAGATGAGGGAAGGCCTCGCTTCATGTCGCACGACTTTGGTCCTGCCGTCGCTCTGTCCTGCCGCGAGTGCGGCGCCCGCTACCCGCTCGGGCCCAGCTTCGCGTGCCTGGAGTGTTTCGGGCCGCTGGAGGCGGCCTACGAATACGGCCGGGTGACCCGCGAGGACATCGCCGCGGGCCCGGCCAACATCTGGCGCTACCGGGCGCTGCTGCCCGTCCCGGCCGACGTGGCCACCAAGCCCAACATGAACCCGGGCTGGACGAAGCTGGTCAGGGCCGGCAACCTCGGGCGGGCGCTCGGCCTCAGGTCCCTGCACGTCAAGGACGACTCCGGCAACCCCACCCACTCCTTCAAGGACCGGGTGGTCGCCATCGCCGTCGAGGCGGCGCGCACCTTCGGCTTCCACACGCTGTCGTGCTCCTCCACCGGCAACCTCGCGGGCGCGGTCACCGCCGCGGCGGCCCGCGCCGGGCTCGACGCCTGCGTGTTCATCCCGGCCGACCTCGAAGAGGCCAAGATCGCGATGGCCCGGGTGTTCGGCGGCAAGCTGATCGGCATCGACGGCACCTACGACGAGGTCAACCGGTTCTGCTCGGAGCTGATCGGCGACCCCCTGGGCGACAAGTGGGGGTTCGTCAACGTCAACCTGCGGCCCTACTACGCCGAGGGCTCCAAGACGCTCGCGTACGAGATCGCCGAGCAGCTCGGCTGGCGGCTGCCGGAGCAGATCGTCATCCCGATCGCCTCGGGCTCGCAGCTCACGAAGATCGACAAGGGCTTCAAGGAGCTGATCGCGCTCGGCCTGGTCGAGGAGACCCCCTACAAGATCTTCGGGGCGCAGGCGGCCGGGTGCTCGCCGGTGTCGGCGGCCTACAAGGCCGGGCACGACGTGGTCCAGCCGGTCAAGCCCGACACCATCGCCAAGTCGCTGGCCATCGGCAACCCGGCGGACGGGCCGTACGTGCTGGACATCGCCCGGCGCACCGGCGGGGCCGTCGAGGACGTCACCGACCCCGAGATCGTGGCCGCCATCAAGCTCCTGGCCTCGACCGAGGGCATCTTCGCCGAGACCGCGGGCGGGGTGACCGTGGGCGTGCTCAAGAAGCTCGTCGAGGCGGGGCGGCTCGACCCCGAGGCCGAGACCGTGGTGCTGAACACCGGGGACGGGCTGAAGACGCTCGACGCCGTCGCCGGCGAGTCGTCGCGGCCCACCGCCGTGATCAAGCCCTCCCTCGACGCGTTCCGCGCGGCTGTCTGACAACCAGGAAAGGCGAGATAACCATGAGCGTTACTGTGCGGATTCCCACCATTCTGCGCACGTACACCGGCGGAAACGCGGAAGTGAGTGGCGACGGCGCGACTCTTCGTGACGTGCTCGCCAAGCTCGACGCGGACTACCCGGGCATCGGCGCGAGAATTCTGGATGAATCGGGCAAGATTCGGCGTTTCGTCAACGTTTACGTTGGGGAAGAGGACGTCCGTTTCGTCGAAGGTCTCGACACTCCCACCCCACAGGGCGCGCAGATCTCCATCATCCCGGCGGTCGCCGGCGGCTGAGTGCTCCACGGCATGACGGGAGGCGCCCCTAGTGGGCGCCTTCTGCTTTTCCAGAGCTATTCAACCTTGAAGTACCTTCCCTGCGAACAAATGCGCTGTTTGTGGATTGACACTGTTGCCAAACCCCGTGCCACAGGTATGGTCGAGGCGATCGTCTGACTGATTTAGCTATAAGTCAGGCGATTACGGGTCTCGCGGTGGAATGGGCGAGATCTGTAGCCCCAGTAAGAGGAGTCGGAAGTGGCGCAGGGCACCGTCAAGTGGTTCAACGCGGACAAGGGCTACGGCTTCATCGCGGTAGACGGTGGTAAGGATGTATTCGTCCATTACTCAGCGATCCTGATGGACGGGTACCGCTCTCTCGAACAAGGCCAGCGGGTCGAGTTCGAGATCACGCAGGGCCAGAAGGGACCGCAGGCCGAGTCTGTCCGCGCGGTCTGATTCACGTCACTGGTATGCACCGGCGGCTTCGCGCGGCAGCGCAGTCCGTGCGACCCCGCCACCCTCGTATTCGTCGATCGACGGCGGGCCACCCGGTGAGCGGCCCGCCGTCCCGGAGCAGGCGGCTGACCTGGGAGGCCACTCCGTCGGAGGGTCGTTCGCTTGCACTCGGCAGGGTAGAGTGCTAAACAGTTCGTTGGCACTCTGTGTGGCAGAGTGCCAATGACTCGGGATCGAGACGATGGGGTCTGCCGAACGGAGATGCAGGCCCTTGCCGTCGCGGGCGTCGGCTCGGTCCAGGACACGCCACCCTGCATCTGGGAGGTCTAGCCTTATGGCAGCCAAGATGATCGCGTTTGACGAGGACGCCCGGCGCGGTCTCGAGCGCGGGATGAACCAGCTCGCCGACGCCGTCAAGGTGACCTTGGGCCCCAAGGGCCGCAACGTCGTGCTGGAGAAGAAGTGGGGCGCCCCCACGATCACCAACGACGGTGTATCCATCGCCAAGGAGATCGAGCTCGAGGACCCTTGGGAGAAGATCGGCGCCGAGCTGGTCAAGGAAGTCGCCAAGAAGACCGACGACGTCGCTGGTGACGGCACCACCACCGCCACCGTGCTCGCCCAGGCGCTGGTGCGCGAGGGTCTGCGCAACGTCGCCGCCGGCGCCAACCCGATGGCCCTGAAGAAGGGCATCGAGGCCGCCGTCGAGCGCGTCAGCGAGGAGCTCTCCAAGCTGGCCAAGGACGTGGAGACCAAGGAGCAGATCGCCTCCACCGCCTCCATCTCCGCCGCCGACCCCGAGATCGGCTCGCTCATCGCCGAGGCGATGGACAAGGTCGGCAAGGAAGGCGTCATCACCGTCGAGGAGAGCAACACCTTCGGCCTGGAGCTGGAGCTCACCGAGGGTATGCGGTTCGACAAGGGCATGGTGTCGATGTACTTCGTCACCGACTCCGACCGCATGGAGGCCGTCCTCGAGGACCCGTACATCCTGATCGTCAACAGCAAGGTCTCGGCCAACAAGGACCTGCTGCCCCTGCTCGACAAGGTCGTGCAGTCCGGCAAGCCGCTGCTGATCATCGCCGAGGACGTCGAGGGCGAGGCCCTGGCCACCCTGGTGGTCAACAAGATCCGCGGCCTGTTCCGCTCCGTGGCCGTCAAGGCCCCGGGCTTCGGCGACCGCCGCAAGGCCATGCTCAACGACATCGCCATCCTCACCGGTGGCCAGGTCGTCGCCGAGGAGGTCGGTCTCAAGCTGGAGAACGCCACCCTCGACCTGCTGGGCCGCGCGCGCAAGGTCGTCGTCACCAAGGACGAGACCACGATCGTCGACGGTGCCGGTGACGCCGAGCAGATCTCCGGCCGGGTCAACGAGATCCGCGCCGAGATCGAGCGCACCGACTCCGACTACGACCGCGAGAAGCTCCAGGAGCGCCTCGCCAAGCTGGCCGGCGGCGTCGCCGTCATCAAGGCCGGCGCGGCCACCGAGGTCGAGCTGAAGGAGCGCAAGCACCGCATCGAGGACGCCGTCCGCAACGCGAAGGCGGCCGTCGAGGAGGGCATCGTCCCCGGCGGTGGCGTGGCGCTGCTGCAGGCCGGCGCCAAGGCGTTCGACAAGCTGGAGCTCGCGGGCGACGAGGCCACCGGTGCCGCGATCGTGCGCAAGGCTCTGGAGGAGCCGCTCAAGCAGATCGCGGTCAACGCCGGTCTCGAGGGCGGCGTCGTGGTGGAGAAGGTCCGCAACCTCACGCCGGGTGAGGGCCTCAACGCCGCCAGCGGCGAGTACGTCAACATGTTCGAGTCGGGCATCATCGACCCGGCCAAGGTGACGCGCTCCGCGCTGCAGAACGCCGCCTCCATCGCGGCGCTCTTCCTCACCACCGAGGCCGTCATCGCCGAGAAGCCCGAGAAGGCTCCCGCCGCCCCCGCCGGCATGCCCGGTGGCGGCGACATGGACTTCTAGGTCTTTTCGCGACGTCGAGTACAAGGGCGGCCCGGGTTTTCCGGGCCGCTCTTGTTTTCGTTGACCTGCCATGACGTTTCGCGATTGATTCGCCACTCCGAGTGAGGAAGCGTGTGTGCGGACACGCCTCACGAGGCTTCACGAAAGGAGTAGCGGATGTTCTCCCGCAGCACGCGCTTTTCCGGCGTCGCCCTGGTCTCGCTGGCCGCCGCGCTCGCGATGGGCGCTCCCGCCCGCGCCGACGACAGGATCACCTCGGCCATCCAGCTTCCGCGGGAGCTGAGCCTCTGCGGGCCGGGCGGCGGCCTGGGGCTGCCGGTGGTCGGCGCCCTGCTGGCGCCGGCCACGGGATGCGGCGGGCCGGCCGTCTCGGTGCAGGCCGAGCCGGCCCCGATGAACGCGCTGGAGCACCGGGACTGGCTGGAGGAGGCGGCCGCCGCTGACGAGCTGCCGCCCCAGACGCGGTGGAGCATCGACTGGACGCCCTGAGCCGGCCGGGGGACGCCCCCAGCCGGCCGGTGGACGCCCCCCGCCGGCCCGCGCGAGCCGGGCTCAGACGCTGTAGACCGGGATGACGTGGCCGCGGGCCAGGGTGTTGGCGGTGATGTTGAAGCCGACCACCGCCGGGCTGGCGTCGCCGTCCACGCCCAGCTTGTCGACGCTCAGGGCGTGGACGGTGAAGACGTAGCGGTGCGGGTCGCCGGGCGGCGGGGCGGCACCGCCGAACGCCTTGAGCCCGTAGTCGTTGCGGGCGTGCACCGCGCCCTCGGGCAGCCCCTTGAAGTCGGGGCCGGTGCCCGCGCCCCTCGGCAGCTCGGTCACCGAGGCCGGCAGGTCGAACAGCACCCAGTGCCAGAACCCGCTGCCCGTGGGGGCGTCGGGGTCGTAGCAGGTGACGGCGTAGCTCAAGGTGCCGGCGGGCGCGCCGGACCAGCGGAGCTGGGGCGAGACGTTCTGGCCGGTCATGCCCCAGTCGTTGAAGACGTGCAGGTCGCTCAGCCGCTCGCCGTCCTGGATGTCGTCGCTCTCGACCACGAGCGCGGGGACCGACGGCAGGTGTTCATGTGGCAGCGGTGCTGGCACGGCATCCTCCTAGGTAGAGAGCGTTCCTGCCCGCCATCCTAGAAGCGGCCGGGCCGGGCCCCCGTCAGGCCGCCGGTTCCCCCCGCGCCGTGCCGCTCAGCCCGTCAGCTCGGCGGGCAGCGGCTTGTCGTGCAGGACCGTGAGCGAGGTCACCGCGCGGGTCAGGACCACGTACAGGCGGGCCAGGCCGCGGGGCTCGGCGGCGACGATGTCGGCGGGCTCGACGACGATCACGTGGTCGTACTCCAGGCCCTTGGCCAGGGTGGCGGGGACGACGAGCAGGCGGTGCTCGCCGTCCTCGGCGACGTCGGGGTCGAGTACGGCGTGCGGGTGGGCGGACAGCGCCCGCGAGACCTCGGCGACCAGCGCGTCGGGGACGATGACGCCGATCGAGCCCTCCCTGGCCAGGGCCTCGGCGGCGGCCTCGGCCACCCGCCCGCCGATCGGGCCGCCGGAGCGCACGCTCAGCGAGCCGGCGCCGGGGCGCAGGGAGCGCGGCGCGGCCAGCCCGGGCGCGACGGACGGCAGGAGGCGGGCGGCGAAGTCGAGCACCTCGCGCGGCACGCGGAAGCCCAGCGTCAGCTCGGTGACCGCGCCCTCGCTCTGGCCCAGGTGCTCAAGGACGGCCTCCCAGGAGCTGGTGGACCAGGGCGTGGTGCCCTGCGCCAGGTCGCCGAGGACGGTGGCCGAGCCGTTGCGGCAGCGGCGGCCGAGGGCGCGCAGCTGCATCTCCGACAGGTCCTGGGCCTCGTCGATCACCAGGTGGCCGAGGGACGGCGTGCGTTCCATGAGGTCGCGCAGCTCGTCGAGGAGCGCGGCGTCGGCGGCCGACCACTTGGCCGACTTGTGGCTCCGGTACGGCTTCCGCCAGAGGAGCATTTCCTGCTCGTCAGGCGACAAGTCGCCTTTAGCGGCTTTAGCGAGAAATTCCGGATCCGACAGCAACCGGTGCAGCACCTGCTCCGGCGTCAGCTTCGGCCAGACCGCGTCCACGAGCTGCTTGACCGGCTTCGACCGGGCCACGGCGTCCTGCACCCGGTCGTCGGGCGACTCGCCGCGCTGCTCCATCCGCACCAGCACCATGTGCGCCAGCCGCTGCGCCAGCGCCGCCCGGCCGGGCAGGTAGCGGGTGGTGCCGCGCAGGGAGGCGACGATCTCGCGCACCTCGTGATCGGCCACCCGGTAGCGGTAGGCGCCCTTGGTGAACACCACGCCCTCCTCCGGCTTCACGATGTGCAGCCAGAGCGCGCGTTCCAGCACCGCCGCCATCCGGGCGTCACCCTTGACCGCGGCGACCATCGGGTCCTCAGGGGCCGCGTGCTCGCCGAGCAGGCCGGCCACCGTCGTCTGGTCCACCTTGACCTCGCCCAGCGCGGGCAGGACCGAGGAGATGTAGGACAGGAACGCCCGGTTGGGCCCCACGATCATCACGCCGGACCTGGCCAGGCGCTCGCGGTGGGTGAACAGCAGGTAGGCGGCCCGGTGCAGGCCCACCGCCGTCTTCCCGGTGCCGGGGGCGCCCTGGACGCAGACCGTGCGGGCCAGGGCCTCGCGGACGATCTCGTCCTGGTCGGGCTGGATCGTGGCCACGATGTCGCGCATCGGGCCGGTGCGCGGGCGCTCGATCTCCTCGGTGAGGATGCGCGAGGGGCCCAGCTCGACGTCCGCCTCGCCCAGGGGCTCGTCCTCGTACGCGGTCAGCGCGCCCCCGTGGTAGCCGAAGCGGCGGCGGCGTACGACGCCCATCGGGTCGGTGGGGCTGGCCTGGTAGAAGGCGCGCGACACCGGGGCCCGCCAGTCGATCACCAGCGGCCTGCTGTGGCCGTCGTGGACGTGGCGGCGGCCGACGTGGATCGTGCCGGGCAGGTCGTCGCCGGACTCGCGGTCGAGACGGCCGAAGAACAGCGGGGTGTCGGGATGGTCGGCCAGGGCGGCGACGCGCTGGTCGAGGAGGGACTGGAGGATCTGCTGCGAGACCCAGTCGCCGGCCGCGTCGGCCGAGAGGGACTGGGCGTGGGCGCGCATGGCGGCCAGGGCCGCTCTGGACTCGGCCAGGTGCCGCTGCTCGGCGGCGAGGACGTCGGCGGGTATGTCGGGGGCCAGCTGGTGTGCGGGCATGCGAAAGCGCCTCCCTTGTCGGTGACGGAGGTGGTCTAGGCAGCGAATCGGCCAGTCTAATCGGGGCGGGCGAACGCTTCAAAAGGATTTGGCCGCCCGCCGCCGCCGACCGCCGCCGCCCGCCGCTCGCCGCCGCCGGGCGCTGTCGGGCGACGGCGGGCGCGGTTGGGAGTTCCGGGGGGCGGGTACGACGAGGAGGTGGCGCGGGTTCAGCTTCGGTTCTCGCCGATCATTCCCACGATCGCGAGCTTCCTGCTCGCGGCGCTCTGGGGGCTGTCGGTGTTCGCGGGCTGGGGCCTGGAGGCGTTCTGCTCCGGCGAGCGGGCCTGCTCGGAGCGCCTGACCACGGTCTCCGCGGTGTCCGGCCTGTTCGCCGCGCTGGCCGCGGGCGGCACGGCGGCCGCCTGGCTGCTGCCGGTGGCGCGCCACGACGTACGGGTGTTCGGGCGGCTCATGGGCGCGGGCGTGGTGGCGTGGGTGGTGGCTGAGGGTGTGTTGTTCCTCGGCGGGCTCCTGGTACGCCAGTCCTGAGTTGTGACATAGGCATCCATATCCTCAGCTGAGGTATCAACCCCGGAATAGCGAAAATTCGGGCATATCAGGTGGGTTTGCCGGATCATGAGGGTATGTCGCAGGCGGCGTGATAATACGCAGGTAAGGGGGGTGGTTCGATTGTCGACGACCCGCGGAGTCTCGTGGACGTGACACCACGCTGACAGCTCGGCCGCTCGCGCGAGCGGCCGAGCTCCCCTCCCGGCGGGCTACACCCCGCCGAGCACGTCGTCGGCGTCGATGATCTGGTAGGCGTAGCCCTGCTCGGCCAGGAAACGCTGCCGGTGCGCCGCGAACTCCTGATCGACGGTGTCGCGGCTGACCACGGTGTAGAACCGCGCGCCCCCGCCGCCGGCCTTGGGCCGCAGCACCCGTCCGAGCCGCTGGGCCTCCTCCTGCCGTGAGCCGAACGTCCCCGACACCTGGATGGCGACGGACGCCTCCGGCAGGTCGATCGAGAAGTTGGCGACCTTGGACACCACCAGCACCTGGATCTCCTTGTCGCGGAAGGCCTGGTAGAGCCGCTCGCGCTCCTTGACCCGGGTCTCGCCCTTGATGACCGGCGCGCCGAGGTGCTCGCCGAGCTCGTCGAGCTGGTCGATGTACTGGCCGATGACCAGCACCTGCTCGCCCGCGTGCCGCCGCACCAGCGCCTCGGTGACCTGCGTCTTGGACGGCGTGGTGGCGCAGAAGCGGTAGCGCTCCTCGGACTCGGCCATCGCGTACGCCAGCCGCTCCTCGTCCGTCAGCGTGACGCGTACCTCGACGCAGTCGGCCGGCGCGATCCAGCCCTGGTTCTCCATCTCCTTCCAGGGCGCGTCGTAGCGCTTGGGGCCGATCAGCGAGAACACGTCGCCCTCGCGCCCGTCCTCGCGCACCAGCGTCGCGGTGAGCCCCACGCGCCGCCGGGCCTGGAGGTCGGCGGTCATCCGGAAGATCGGCGCGGGCAGCAGGTGAACCTCGTCGTAGACGATGAGCCCCCAGTCGCGCGCGTCGAACAGCTCCAGGTGGCTGTAGACGCCCTTCCGCCTGGTGGTCATCACCTGGTAGGTGGCGATGGTGACCGGGCGGATCTCCTTCTTGGTGCCGCTGTACTCGCCGATCTCGTCCTCGGTCAGCGAGGTGCGCTTGAGCAGCTCGGTCTTCCACTGGTGGGCGGAGACGGTGTTGGTGACCAGGATGAGCGTGGTGGCCTGGGCGTGGGCCATGGCGGCCGCGCCCACGATGGTCTTGCCGGCGCCGCAGGGCAGCACGACCACGCCGGAGCCGCCGTGCCAGAAGGCGTCGGCCGCCTCCTGCTGGTAGGGGCGCAGCGCCCAGCCGTCCTGGGTGAGCGTGATGGGGTGGGCCTCGCCGTCCACGTAGCCGGCGAGGTCTTCGGCGGGCCAGCCCAGCTTGAGCAGGGCCTGCTTGACGTTGCCGCGGTCGCTGGGGTGCACCGCGACCGAGTCGGCGCCGATGCGCTCGCCCAGCATCGGCTGGATCTTCTTGGAGCGCAGCACCTCCTCCAGCACCGCGCGGTCGCTGGAGGTGAGGACCAGCCCGTGGACCGGGTCCTTCTCCAGGCGCAGGCGGCCGTAGCGCGCCATCGTCTCGGCGATGTCCACGAGCAGCGCGTGCGGGACGGGGTAGCGGCTGTGGCTGATGAGCGCGTCGATGACCTGCTCGGCGTCGTGCCCGGCGGCGCGGGCGTTCCACAGCGCCAGCGGGGTGACGCGATAGGTGTGCACGTGCTCGGGGGCGCGTTCGAGCTCGGCGAACGGCGCGATGGCCTTGCGGCACGCGTCGGCCTGGTCGTGGTCGACCTCGAGCAGCAGTGTCTTGTCCGACTGGACGATGAGCGGGCCGTCGTTCACGGACCATCCCTTCCTACGGTTGACCCTTGTCCAACACGGCCGGCGGCGAGGAAAGTCCCGGGGGACGGGCGTCAGTCGTCGAGATAGCCGTTGAGACCGAGAAAGAGGAAAAGGCCGAGCGTGAGCACGAAGCCGAGCCCGAACAGGACCCAGCTCCACATCACCATGCTACGTGCCGTGCCGGGGTCGGTGCTCGAACGGCTGATCGCCAGCCCGGCGAGGACCGCCCCGGGGATGCCGAGCAGGTTGCAGCAGGAGACGATGGCGATCAGGTTGAGCACGAGCGAGACGATGGCGTTGGCGCTCGGCCCGTCGCGGCGCGGAGGCGGCGGATAGCCGTAGCCGTAGCCGTAGCCGGGCGGGGGCTGCTCGCCGTAGGGAGCGCCGTAGGGTTGGTACGGGTATCCCGGCGGGTCCTGCTGGGTCATCGTCACCTCCAGACACGTCAACACCTACCACGAAACCGAGACGTGCCCGACCTCGTTCCGCGATCTCGGCATGACCCTCAGAGCCGGGCTCGCACGGCCTTCCTGTCGAGCTTGAGCACGCTGGTGACCGGGACCTCCTCGACGAAGCGGATCTCGCGCGGGTACTTGACCCGGCCGACGCGGTCGCGGGCCCACTCGACGAGCTCCTCGGCGCTGGCCGCGCCGTCCGGTTCGAGCTGCACGAACGCCACGACCTCCTCGCCGAGGCGCGGGTCGGGGCGGCCGACCACGCAGGACCGGGCGACGGCGGGGTGCTGGTCGAGCGCGTACTCGACGTCGCGAGGGAAGACGTTGAAGCCGCCGCGGATGATGAGGTCCTTCTTCCTGTCCACGACGTAGAGGTAGCCGTCGTCGTCCATGCAGCCGAGGTCGCCGGTGCGCAGCTCGGCGCCGGCCGGCTCGTCGCGGACCAGCGCGGTGCCGTCGGGGTCGGGCTCGTGCTCGCCCCAGTAGCCGAGCATCAGCGACTCGCCCGAGACGCAGATCTCGCCGACGTCGCCGGGCTCCGCCGGCTCGCCTGAGGAGTCGCGGATGGTGACGGTGTAGCCCGGCAGCGGCAGGCCGACGCTGCCGGGCCGGCGCCTGCCGGGCGGGTTGAAGGTGGTGACCGCGCAGGTCTCGGTCAGGCCGTAGCCCTCCAGGATCCGCACGCCGGGCATCCGGCGCTCGAACTGCTCCAGCAGGTCCCTGCCGAGCGGGGCGGCGCCGCAGGTCAGATGGGACAGCTCGGGCAGCGGGTGCGACTCCAGCGGCTCGGCCAGCAACATCTGGATCATGGCGGGCACCACGGTGCCGTAGTGGACGCGCTGCTCGGCGGCGAGCTTGAGGAACTGGCCGGCGTCGAACCAGCGCATGAGCACGGCGTGCTGCGGCTCGGTGGCGTGCATCCAGGCGATCGTGACGATCAGCCCGTACGAGTGGGACAGCGGCACCGGCACGATGACGCGGTTCCTGCCCTCCTGGTGGGAGGTGTCCCAGACGGCCTTGCCGACCTGCCACAGGCCGCGGTGGCTGAGCATGACGCCCTTGGCGCGGCCGGTGGTGCCGCCGGTGTACATGAGGGCGGCCAGGTCGCCGGGGTCGCGCCCCACGGGGCCGCGCTCGGGGCCCCGCTCCAGCTCGGCGGTGTCCACGTGGACCGGGATGTCCACGCCGGCGGCCCGTACGGTCTCGGCCAGCTCGGGCGAGGTGACGACGGCCGAGGCGCCGCTGTCGAGCAGGACGTGCCGCAGCTCATCGGCGCCCATCAGGAACACCAGCGGCGTCACGACCGCGCCGGCCGCCCACAGCGCCTGGTAGAGCAGCGGCACCTCGGGCGAGTTGGCCATCATCACGGCCACGCGGTCGCCGGGCCGCACGCCCGCCTCCGCGAAGCCGCCGCACATGCGCCGCGCCCGCTCGGCGAGCGCGGTCCTGCGGTGCCAGATCCCTTCGTAGTACATCGAGTCGTGGTCGTCGAAGCGGCTCCACGACTCCTCGGCCAGTCGGCCCAGCGTTTGCTCGGTCACATGCACAACCTGATCCGCGCGGGCGCGCGCCGTCAAGCCTCGGCGTTCCTGACTGGACGTGTGGAGGACGCCATGAAGGCCAGTAAATGAAGATAAATCTGTCTTTATGTTCATTCTAGTTTTCAGGTCAGCCGAGATCGTGTAAAGGTGGGAGGGCTGGGACACGCGTGCCGTCCCCCGGTGTGGGAAGCGCGGGAATCTCCTGGTCAAGCGGCGTGGTGACGCAGCGCGACGGGCTCGTGCGAGAAGTAGGAACTCGTTGTTGCAAGATATTTTCTGTAGAAAAGTTTCGCGTCAACCACCGAGGTGACTTCGTGACCGACACGCCTCAACCGGGCGGGATCGACCTCGACGACATTAAGCTCGCTCAACGCCGTTCGGCCATCAACGAGCGGCTGCGGGCGAGCGTCCTCCCGGTCGCCAGGGACCTCACCCGGAGGGAGGCCGACGCCCTGCTGCGCTCCTACCTGGAGCCGGCCTGCTTCCCCGGCGCGGTCCGCCGGCTCGCCGCCCGCCACCTGCTCGTCCTCGTCGGCGAGGAGGAGATCGGCAAGCGGCTGGGCGGGCTGGCGCTGCTGTCGCGCATGTCGCTGGCCGAGAGCACCATCACCGTCCTGTCGCCGGCCCGCACCGCCGCCGAGCTGCTGAGCGGCACCGACTACGAGCCCGGGCGGGCGTACCTGCTGCACGACTGGATCGCCCCCAGCACCGACAGGACCGAGCTGGTCAACCTGGCGCGCAAGCTGGCCGAGCTGGGCTCGTACCTCGTCGTCACCAGGAACGGCGCGCCCTCGCCGGCGGTCGAGGTCGAGCAGCCGTGGAGCCCGCCCGATCCCGGCGAGCTGTTCGACCTGTGCCTCAGCACGTACGACCTGCGCGCGGGCGTGGCCCCCGACGTGCTCGCCAGGGCCAGGGGCCGGGCCGCGGAGCTGCCCACGCCCGCGCGGGTCGTCCGGCTGGCCGCCGGGCTCGCGCCGGGCGGGGAGCGGGCGGGCGAGGAGGTCGCCGCCTGGTTCGACACCAAGCCGGCCATGCGCGAGGTGCTGGCCGTGGCGGCGCTGGCGTTCGTCCAGCCGCTGCCCGAGGACGCCTTCGCGGCGCGGCTCGCCCGGCTCGACCGGCTCCGGCAGGAGCCCGACGGCGGCCCGCCCGCGCTGCCCGGCCGCCACCCGCTGATCGCCGTCGCCGGGGGCCAGGTCGCCTTCCGCGAGCCGCGGCACCGCGGGCAGGTGCTGGCCGAGCTGGCCGCCCGGTACGGGTTCTGGCTATGGCAGCCGCTGCGGGTCTGGGTGCGGACGCTGGCCGCCGAGGAGCCCCGCGTGCGGACGCGGGTCGCCGAGGGCGTGGCCGCGCTGGCCGCGCACGCCTTCAAGGAGGTCCGGCACGAGTTTTTGGAGGCGTGGGCGGCCGGTACGGCGGGGGAGCGGCTGGCGGCGGCCGACGCGCTGTCGTTCATGTGCGCCGACGACGCCCTCGCCCCCCAGGCGCTGCGGACCGCGCTGGACTGGGCCGCCGACCCCTGCCGGGCGCCGACGGCCGCCGCGGCGCTGGGCGGCGGCCTGTCGGTGCGCTACCCGGCCGACTGCGTCGCGGCCCTGCGGCGGCTGGCCGGCGGCCACGGGCCCGCCGCGCCCGTGGCGGCCCACTCGCTCGCGCTGCTCGCGACCTGCTGAAGGCCCCGCTGCGCTGGAGGCCGGCGCGCTGGAGGCCGGCGCGCTGGAGGCCGCACCCGCTGGAGGCCGCCGCGCTAGAGGTTCGCCACGCCCGTGATGCGGTGCAGCGCGAAGCGGTGGACGGCGGCCCTGGTCTCGTCGTACGCCGTCAGGTAGCCGCCCTCCATCCTGGCCGGCTCCAGGATGCGCGAGGTGGCGTTGCCCTGCGAGTCGAGGTAGCCGATCCACACCCGCACGCCCTGCTTGATCGCCTCCTGCAGGGCCGAGATCGTGGCCGTCGCGGGCCCGCGCGGGAGCTGGCCGTCCGGGGCGGCCACGGGCTCGCGCCGCGCCAGGTGGGCCGCGTCGCCCGCGCGCAGCGCCCGCACGGCCGCCGTCGCCACCTCAGGATCGACGCCGTTGGACGCGGTCACCGCGCGCGCCGGCGCGGCCCCCTCGGTCCTGCGGCTGTCGAGCTGGGAGATGATCACGTCGCCGTCGAGCGACTCGGCGACCGGGGCGTAGCCCATCGCGCGCAGCGAGTCGACCAGCGCCGCCCGCGACGAGCGGGAGGCGATGACCGTCGGGGCCAGCCGGCGCAGCCGCAGCGCGGCCGAGCGCCGGTCGGCGGTGATCTGGTCGAGCAGCGCCGGGTCGTCGCAGCGCACGTACGCGCCGGCCGTGCCCACCCGGATCCGCCCGTGCCGCCGCGCCACGTCGCTCACCAGGTAGGACAGCGCCTGGGGCACCGGCGTGGCCGAGTGGCGGGCGAGCATCGCCAGCAGCTCCTCGCCGCCGTGCCCCGCGTCGAGCGCCCGGCGGATCGACTGCTCGCCGAACCGGTAGACCGTGGCCCCGCCCTTCGACTCCACGTCGGCCGTGAGCGTCATCCACCGGTTGAGCTCGCTGGTCAGCGGCCCCGGCGCGACGGCGGTCAGATCGGCCTGGAGCAGCACGTGATCGACCGGCTCCGGCAGCAGCGGCGCCAGCGCGCCCGCCGCGTCGCCGCCCTCCAGCAGCGCCCGCCCGTGCCCGGACAGCGCGCCCAGGCCGGTCACCCCGACCTGCTCGGCCTCGCGCAGCGTGAACTCGGTGAGCTGCTCGCGCAGCGGCCCGCGGCGGCGCGGCTGCTCCCACGCCAGGCGTTCCAGCACCGCGTCGCGGGCGGGTGCCAGGCCCGGCGCCGCCGCCAGCACTCCCAGGGTCGCCGCGCGCACCCCGGGCGCGGCCGGGCGGCGCAGGTCGGCGTGCAGGGCGTTGAGCGGGCGGTCCCGCTCGTCGCGGTCGCCGACCAGGCCGGGCACGCGGTCCATGTGCAGCCAGGCCGCGGCCAGCGCCACCCAGCGCTCGGCGGTGCCCCGGACGCGCCACAGGTCGTAGCCGGAGGTCGGCAGCCACTCGCCGTCCACGCCGCCGCCCGCGGCGACCAGCCCGGCGGCGTGCGCCACCTCGACCACCAGCGCCGTCACCCACTCCGGCAGGTCCAGCTCGCCCGCCGCGCGCTTCAGGTCGCGGACGCCCAGCCCGCCGGTACGCAGCACGCCCGGCGGGTCGACGCTCCACCGCTCGCACAGCTCCTCGACCGACCGGACGAACGCGAACGCCTGCCCGGCCGCCGTACGGTCGGCCAGCTCCCGGTCGCGCTCGCTGCCCTCCAGCGGCGGCGGCGCGGCCAGCAGGCCGCGGTGCACCCGGCCGCCGCGCAGGTACAGGCCCACCTCGCGGGGCAGCGTCACGCTCTCCTCGCCGGTCGCCGCGAGCAGGCCGCGGGCCAGCAGCTCCTCGATGGGGGAGCGGGCGGTGGCGAGGCGTACCTCGCGGCGGGCGTTCGGCACCCGGCCGGTCGGCGGGCCCCAGGCGAGCTGGTCGAGCGCGGCCCGCGCCTCCGCCGACACGGACGCCACCAGCGGGGCGGGGTCGGCCAGCGCCGCCGCCAGGCGCTCCTTGCCGGTGCCCGCGGTGCCGGGGACGAGGTCGTCGGCCATCTCGTCGAGCTGCTCGGGCGGGTGGTGCCGGAACGCCTCGGCCGCCGGCGGGCCCAGCCCGGCCGGGTCCTCCAGCACCTTGCGGACGCCGGGGCCGAGGTCGAGCGCGTCGTCGGGGCCGTAGACCAGGGCGAGGTCGCGCAGCCGGTCGAGCGCCACCGACAGCGCGGGCTCGGGGTCGTGACCCGGCGCCTCCTCCGGGTGCGGGGCGAGGGCCGCGGCGACGAGGGCGCGCAGGCGGTCCTTCGGCGTCGGGCCGGGGAAGGCGGCCAGCGTCTCGACGACGGCCAGCGTGAAGCGGTCGAGCCGGTCGAGCGCCCTGCCGATCGCCGACGGGCTCGCCGCGCGCGAGGCCAGGCCCTCCAGGTGCGCGGGCACCGGAGTGATCAGCTCGGGACGCGCGGAGACGAGCGCCCGCAGCTGGTCGTCGGTGCGCCCCCTGATCCACTCCGTGAACTCCATCGTTGCCATGGTATGTCCCCCCTGATTGGGGCAGCATTGCTGGACGTGATAGAGCACGCGGACCAGCTCGTGCTGAACTACGTCTCCAAGGCCGCCGACGCGGCCCACGGGGTGTTGCGCACCGAGCAGCGGCTGGACTTCGCCCGGCGGCTGCGGGCCAGGATCGAGGCCGAGCGGGGCGGCAGCGGGAGCCCGCGCGAGGTGGCGAGGGTGCTGGCCCGGTTCGGCGATCCGGCGGCGCTCGTGGAACGCGAGGCCCGCAGGCTCGCCGGGGACACCCGGCGGTTCCCGGCGATCGTGGACGATCCGGGCGGCTCGGCGGGCGGGCGTGGCGCGGGGGAGCACCGGATGGGCGGGGAGCCCGGCCGGGGGCTGCCGTTCGCGGGGCTGCGCAGGGTGGCCATGTCCTCCGCCAATCCCCTGGCCACCGGCGGCCGGGACGCCAGGACCGTCGTCAAGGAGCGGCCACGCGAGGTCCTCGCGCTGATGGTCCTGGTGGCGGCCGCGCTGCTGGTGCCGTTCGGCCTGCCGACGCTGGCGATCTTCCCGGTGCCGCTGGTGGTGTGGGCGGCGGGCACGGCGATCGTGCTGCTGAGCGAGAGCTGGGACGCCCGCGACCGGTTCCTGGGCGCGGGCGCGCCGCTGCTCGGCTACGCGGTCGGCGGGGTGCTCGTCGGCGGCCTGCGGGTGGGCGCCGAGCCCGGGTTCGAGCGGTTCATGACCGAGTTCTGGGCCGTGAGCGGCACCACGTTCATGATCGGCACCGCGCTCGGCGTGCTCTGGCTGGGCTACCGGCTGCTCGACGACCTCTGAGCCGTCAGGCGACCGGCGCGGGGCTCGGCAGCAGGCCGACGGCCAGGCGTACCCAGGCCGCCACGAACTGCTCCTTGTCCGCGTGACCCGGCAGCTCGCCCACCGTCTCCTGGAAGAGCCGGTAGTGCACGACCGCGCCGCCGAGCACGGTGGAGATGGCCGGCCAGTCGAGCTTGACGTCGCGGTATTCGGGCTGCGCCTGGAACCAGGTGACGATCGCGTCGAACATGGGTTGCAGCAGCCCGTCCCGGACGACGGCGACCAGCTCGGGGAACTGGCTCAGGTCGCGGAAGAAGACGCGGGTGAGCTTCGACTCCTCGCGCACCTTGGCCAGCCCCGCCCGGCAGATGTGCGACAGCCGCTCCTCCAGGTCCGCCGAGGACTCCATGGCGCTCAGCTCGGCCATGCTCTCGGCCACCTGGCCCCTGGTGCGGGCGGCGTGCTCGTTGACGGCGGCGGCGAGCACCTCGTACTTGGACTTGAAATGCCGGTAGAGCCCTCCGGCGCCGGGAGACAGCCCTGAGGCGGCCTCGATCTCGGCCACGGATGTGGCGGAGTAGCCCCGCTCGGCGAACAGCCGCAGGGACTCATCGATGATCCGCTCACGGGTGGATCTGGTCATGTCTATCCTGATACCTCCGTAAGGAGAGTAGTCGTTACGGAGCGGCGCGCCGGATCAGGCTCGCCAGAGCGGCGCCGGCGACGAGCCAGACGACGGCGGCCAGACCGTAGTTGACCAGGGCCGTCCAGCGCGGGTCGGCGAGCTGGAAAAGGTTCGCCAGGCCCAGCGAGAGCGGCCCGGCCAGCGCCTCCACGAGCTGGTACCAGGCGTTGGCCGGGTTGGCGCGCAGGGCGGTGAACAACGCGTACAGCACCAGGGCGAGCGCCGCGACCCTGGCGGCGAGCCGGACGAGGGCGGCCGCGAGGGCCACGCCGCGCTGCCAGGGGGTGGGCGCGGTGCGGGCGGGCCTGGCGGGACGGTGCGGGCGGGCGGCGGGAGTGGAGGAGGCGGCGGGAGTGGAGGGGGCGGCGGGAGTGGTGGAGGCGGCGGGAGTGGTGGAGGCGGCGGAGGCGGTGGAGGCGACCAGGCGGTCTCCGGGGCGCGGGGATTCGGGGGTGTCGGTCATGGCCGCTCCTCTCCGATAAGTAATTCCTTTCTTCTCATTCCTACGGTCCCACAACAAGGGCCGTCAGGGGTGTTGTCGGGGTCGCGGGGAACGTTTGGCATCCTGCATGGGTGATGAGATCAGTGGGTTTCGACCTTGACATGACTTTGGCGGATACGCGCGTGGGCATAGCGGCCGTTTACGACGAGCTGTCGGCGCGTTTGGGGGTGCCGATCGACAGCGCGGCCGTCGTGGCGAGGCTGGGGCCGCCACTGGAGATGGAGCTGGCCAACTGGGTGCCGGCGGCGCAGGTCCAGGCCGCGGCGAAGCTGTACCGGGAGATTTATCCGGATATAGGAGTTCCCGTACACACGGCCATGAAGGGCGCGCACGACGCGATCGCCGCCGTACGCGCGGCCGGCGGCCGGGTCATCGTGGTGACCGGCAAGAACCAGCGCGACGCCGTCGGCACCGTCGAGGTCCTCGGCCTGGTCGTGGACGAAGTGGTCGGCTCGCTTTTCGGTGCGGACAAAGGCCCGGCACTCGCGCGGTTCGGCGCCGCCGCCTATGTTGGTGACCATGTCGCGGACATCGAGGCGGCCCGCGCGGGCGGCGCCGTGAGCGTGACCGTCGCGACCGGCCCCTACACCGTGGAGGAGCTGCGCGAGCACGGTGCCGACGTGACGCTGGCCGACCTGACCGAATTCGCCGCTTGGTACACCCGTTGGTGTCAACACGATGAGGGCCGCTAATTCCCCGGCAATTACCCGGTCGCCCCGGCGCCCTTCGGGGCATAACCTACATCCATCATCCTTTTTCGACTGTTTGAACGAGGTCCTCCTGTGCCGAGTGGCAAGGTCAAGTGGTACGACGCCGACAAGGGATTCGGCTTCCTCACCCGCGACGACGGCGGTGAGGTCTTCGTGCATTCTTCCGCGCTGCCCACCGGTGCCGGCCCGCTGAAGCCGGGCCAGAAGGTGGAGTTCGGCGTCGCCGAGGGCCGCCGTGGCCAGCAGGCGCTGTCCGTGCGCATCCTGGAGCAGCCGCCGACCCTGGCCAAGCCCAAGCCCAAGGGCAAGCGGAAGAAGCCGGACGAGATGGTCGTCATCGTCGAGGACCTCATCAAACTGCTCGACGAGGTCTCGGGCACCTACCGGAGGGGCAAGCACCCGGACACCGCGCACGCCAAGAAGATCGCCCAGGTGCTGCGCGCCCTCGCCGACGACCTCGACGCGTAGCGGGCGGCGGCCCCCGGCGGGTCAGCCGTGCGGGTTGGTCAGGGGTTTGGTGGAGTCGAGCGCGTCCCCGCGCCCGGAGAGCCCGTGACCCTGGTGCCCGGAGGGCCCGTGACCCTGATGCCCGGAGGGCCCGTGGTCCTGCTCGGGGGCCGCGGGCGACGGGTACTCGGCCGTGGGGGCGTCGGCCGCGGCGAGGCGCGTCCGCCTGGCCCTGGCGAACACCAGCCAGCCCAGCGCCGCGGCCAGCACCACCGCCAGCGACACCAGCCCGGCGAACGGGTCGCGGGCCAGCGAGAACACCAGCCCGACCAGCCCGCCGAACACCCACGCGAGCTGCAGCACCGCCTCGACCACCCCGAACGTGGACGAGCGCACCTCCTCGCCGATCTCGCGCTGGACGATCGCGTCCAGCGCGAGCTTGCCCAGCTCCTGCGCGAACGCGGTGATCAGCGAGACCGCCAGCGCCGCCCACACCCCGAACAGGACCGCCGTCACGACGGTGGTCACCACGGTCACCGCCAGCGTGGCCAGCACGATGAGCTGGGGCGCGTGGTTGCGGGTCCAGTTGGCCACCGCGGCGCCCGCCAGGCCGCCGAGCCCGGCCGCGCCCGCCAGCAGCGCGATCGTCCTGGGCACGTCGAAGAACGACTCCGCCCGCTGCCCCAGCCACGGCACCGCCTGGTCCTGCACCAGGAACAGCAGGAAGAACAGCAGGAAACCGGAGAAGACCCGGATGGCGAGGTTGGCCCAGACCGCCTCGGCGACCGCCGGGCCGACCTTGAGCAGCGTGCGCCAGCGGTGCTTGGTGCCCTCCTCCTCCAGGTCGGGGGAGTCGACGTGCCGGGGCAGGCGCACCGCGGCGACCCCGAGCAGCAGGAAGGCCACCATCGCCACGCGCAGCGCCACGGCGCTGCCCAGCCACGCGGTCAGCCCCGCGGCCAGCGGCACCGCCGCGCCCGCCGCGACCAGCGTGAACAGCGCCACCCGGGCGTTGGCCGACACCAGCGTGATGTCGGCGGGCAGCACGTTCGGCATGATCGCCGCCCGCGACACGTTGTACGCCTTCGACAACACCAGCACGCCCAGGGCGCCGATGAACAACGTCGGCAGGTCGCCGGGCCCCACGGCGGCCGCCATCGCGAAGCAGAGCAGCCCCCGCCCGAACAGCGTCCCGGCCATGACGTAGCGGCGGCCGGACCTGAGCCGGTCGAGGATCGGCCCGACGAACGGCGCCAGCAGCGCGAACGGCAACATCGTGATGACCAGGTAGAGCGCCACGGCGCCGCGGGCCTCGCCGACCGGCACACCGAAGAAGACCGTGCTGGCCAGCGCCACCGTCACCAGGGCGTCACCGGCGCTGTTGCCCGCCGACAGCTCGATCAGGCGGCCGAGCCCGGTGCGGCCGGCGCCGCCCGCGTACGTCAGCCGCCGCGTGGCCCTGCCCACCGACCGCGCGCCCCTGGCGGTCGCCCGCCCCGCCCGCGCGGTGCCCCCGGCCGTGGCCCGCCCGGCCCGGGCCGTGGCCCGGCCCGCGTCGGCGATCCCGCGCCCCACGCGCCGCGCGATGCCGCGCGTCCGGTCCCAGCCTGCGTCCACGCTTACCAGTCTTACCCGATTCGTCTCCCGAGTCGGCGGAGGGCCCGCGCCGGGACCCGCCGCCGCTCCGAGGCGAAGGGCCGCCGAGCATTCGGGGCGGGAGATCCGCCGTTCTCGGCCCGTCCAGGTCCGGCGATGGGTGAGAATGAAGTGTGAGCGAACAGCACCTTTCGCCGGAGGCGGCCCGATGAGCCGCACCAGGGCCCGCGTCCCCGCTCCCGACCAGGCTTGCGCCGAAGCGGTCGAGCTGGCGCGCGCCGCGGCCGAGGAGCTCGCGCGGCCGGGCCGGCCCGGCGAGCACCTGGGCTTCGAGAGCGAGGGCGACCGCGTCGTCACCCACTACTTCGCCTGCCTCGACCGCGCCTACCGCGGCTGGCGCTGGGCGGTCACGGTCACGCGGGCCTCGCGGGCCAGGAAGGTGACGGTCAGCGAGGCCGTGCTGCTGCCCGGCACGGGGGCGCTGCTCGCGCCGGAATGGCTGCCGTGGAGCGAGCGGCTGCGCCCCGGCGACCTCGGCGTGGGCGACCTGCTGCCGGTCGCCGACGACGACGACCGGTTGGCGCCGGGTTTCACCGAGGTCGACGACGACGCCGACCATCAGGCGCTTTTCGAGTACGGCCTGGGCCGGGCCCGTGTGCTCTCGGCCATCGGCAAGGACCGGGCTGCCAGGCGCTGGCACTCGGGCGAGCACGGGCCGCATACGCCGATCGCACACGCCGCTCCCGCGCAGTGCTCCACCTGCGGCTTTTACTGGCTGCTCACGGGTGGGCTGCGGCAGATGTTCGGGGTCTGCACCAATGAGTACGCCCCCGACGACGGCAAGGTGGTCTCCGCCGACCACGGCTGCGGCGCCCACTCCGAGGCCGCCGTGCTGCCGCCGCCCGTGGAGCAGGCCATCCCGATCCTCGACGACCTGGGCTACGACCTGATGGAGGAGGAGGCGGGCTCGGTCGACGAGTCCGCCACGGAGGAGCTCGGCCACTCCTGACCGGGTGCCCGGCCGGCGGGGCGGCGGCCGGGTTTCCTGTCGCCGGGGCCGCGGCCGGGTTTCCTGTCGGCGGCCGGGTTTCCTGTCGCCGGGGGCCGCTAACCTACCCTGGCCCATCCACCACCTCATCAGGATCGTGATCGATGACCGACACCTTTGGCTGTGACCGGATGCGGGCCGCCGTCCTCGACGCGTGGACCGCCTCGCCCGCCAGGTTCCGCGAGGACGCCAACGCCGAGGAGGACTTCGCGCTCGGCGGCTACCGCGACCGGCTGATCGTCGAGCTGGCGCAGAACGCCGCCGACGCGGCGCTGCGCGCGGGCGTGCCAGGGGTGCTGCGGCTGACGCTGCGCGGCGACGTGCTCACCGCCGCCAACACCGGCGCGCCGCTCGACGCCACCGGCGTGCAGAGCCTGTCCACGCTGCGGGCCTCCGGCAAACGCGACGAGGCGGGCGCCGCGGGGCGGTTCGGCGTCGGGTTCGCGGCGGTGGTCTCGGTGACCGACGCGCCGTCCATCGGCTCGCGCGGCGCCGGAGCGGTCCGCTGGTCCCGTACGGACACCGCGGCCCTGGTCGCGGAGATCCCCGCGCTCGCCGGCGAGCTGGCCGACCGGTCGGGGCACGTGCCGCTGCTGCGGCTGCCGTTCGAGGAGCCGCCCCTGGTCGACATCCCCGAGGGCTTCGACACGCTTGTCCGCCTGCCGCTGCGCGACGTGGCCACGGTCGAGGCGGTGCGCCGCATGCTGGCCGAGACCAGCCCGGCGCTGCTGCTCGGCCTGCCCGCGCTGGAGCTGATCGAGATCGAGCTCGACGGCGCGGTGCGCAGGGTCGTGGCCGACGGCTGGCACGTGGTCTCCGACTCCGGCGAGTTCACCCCCGAGCAGGTGGCCGAGCTGTTCGCCGACCGTCCCACGGAGGAGCGGGCCCGCCCCTTCTGGTCGCTGCGCTGGGCGGTGCCCGTCACCGGTGCCGGCGAGCCGGGGCCGCTGCCCGAGACCGTGCCGCCCGTCGTGCACGCCCCCACGCCCAGCGACGAGCCGCTCGACCTGCCCGCGCTGCTGATCGCCTCGTTCCCGATGGCCACCGACCGGCGGCACGTCGCCAAGGGGCCGCTGGCCGACTTCCTCGTCGAGCGGGCCGCCGACGCCTACGTCCGGCTGCTGCGCGAGCTGCCGCGCACCTCCAAGCTGCTCGACCTGGTGCCCTCGTTCATGGGCAAGGGCGAGCTGGACGCCCGGATCCGGCGGTCCGTGCTCGACCGGCTGCCGGGCACGCCCCTCCTGCCCGCGCTGTCCGCGCCCGCGCCGGCCGTGCAGGCGCCCTCGTTCGCCGACGCCGAGGTCTACGGGCCCGACGCCGAGTGGCGGGTCGAGCACCCGGCGCCCGAGCCGGAGGACGGCGGCTGGGTGGTCAGCGGCCGCCAGGCGGCCGTGCTGGCCGCCGGGTCGGCGGAGCTGCTGGCCGCGGTCGCCGACTTCGTGCCCGGCCTGCTGCCCGCCGGCTGGCCGCCGCGCCATCCCGCCATGACCGCGCTCGGCGTGCGCAGGGTCGAGCTGTCCGACGTGGTCGACCTGCTGTCGGGCGAGGCCGCGGAGGCGCGCGAGCCGTCGTGGTGGCGCGCGCTGTACGAGGTGCTGCCCGCCGACGACCCCGAGTCGCTGGGCGCGCTGCCGGTGCCGCTGGCCGACGGCCGGATGGTGCGCGGGCCGCGCGGCACGCTCATCCTCGCCGACGGCGGGGCCGAGCTCGACCTCACCCCGCTCGGGCTGCGCATCGTCCATCCCGAGGCCGCCCACCCGGCGCTGCTGCGGCTGGGCGCCGCCGAGGCCACGCCGCGCACCGTCCTGGAAGACCCGCTGACCAAGGCCGCCGTCGCGCAGTCGCTCGACAGCCCCGATCCCGAGCCGGTGGCGCGGGCCGTGCTCTCGCTCGTCGAGGCCGCCGCGCTGGCGCCGGGCGAGCTGCCGTGGCTGGCCGAGCTGGCCCTGCGGGGCGCCGACGGCGAGCTCTACCCGGCCGGCGAGCTGATGCTGGCCGACGGGGAGCTGGCCGGCGTGCTGGAGCCCGGCGGGCACCTCGGGGTGGCCGCCGCCGAGCTGGAAGAGACCTACGGGCCGCGGGTGCTGGCCGCGGCGGGCGTGCTCGACGGGTTCGCCGTCGTCCACGACGAGGACGTGCTGCTCGACCCCGACGAGTGCGACCACGACCTCGACGGCGAGGACGACTGGCTCGACCACGTGCTCGACCTGCTGCCCGACCTCGCCGTGCCGCCGCTGATCCCCGAATTCACGGCGGTGCGCGACCTGGAGCTGGTGGCCGACTGGCCGGCCGCGCTGGCGCTGCTCGCCCGGCCGCCGCTGCGGGCCGCGCTCCACCCGCTGCGCGTCGCGGGCGTCGAGGTGCCGTCCTACACCGCGTGGTGGCTGGCCCACCACCCGGTGCTGGGCGGGCGCAGGCCGCTGGAGCTGCGCCTGGCCGGGGCCGACCCGCTGTTGCAGGGCCTCTACGCCGACGCGCCCGCCGGGCTCGACGACGCGGCGCTGGCCATGCTCGGCGTGCGCACCACCCTGCCCGAGCTGCTGGCCTCCCACGGCGGCCCCGAGGAGCTGCTCGACCTCATGGCCGACGAGGCGATCGAGGTCGACCGGGCCCAGCTGCGGGCCCTGTGGGTGGCGCTGGCCGGCGTGGACCCGTCGCGGGTGGCGCCGCCGTCGCGGGTGCGGGCGGTGCTGCGCGGCTCGATCGTGGTGGCGGCGGCCGAGGACGCCGTGGTCGTGGAGGCGCCCGACCTGCTCCAGCTCGTCGCCGACCGGCCGCTGGTGCTGGCCCCGTACGACCTGGCCGAGTCGCTGTCGGAGCTGCTCGACCTGCCGCTGGCCGGCGAGCTGACGACGGGGGAGGTCACCTCGGAGGGCGAGGTGCGCCAGGTGCCCGCCGAGGTGCGCTCGCTGCTGCCGGCGGCTCCCGGCACGTACGTCGAGCACGAGAAGCTGCTGGTGGACGGCGTCGAGTGCGCGTGGCGCTACTTCGAGGGCACCGTCCACTGCACCGGCGTCGACGGGCTGGCCCGCGGGCTCGCCTGGGCCACGGGCCAGTGGGGCGACCGGCTCGCGGTGGCCGCCCTGCTCCGCGACCCGGGCGCGGTGCCGCTGCTGCTGGCCGAGGCCGACCTGTCCTGAGCGGGGCTCCGCCGGGCGGGCCGCCCCCTATGCGGGGCAGCTCGCTCCGGCGGCGGGCGTCTCGCCCTTCAGCAGGTAGGCGTCCACGGTACGCAGCACGCAGGCGTCGCCGCTCAGGTAGGCGCCGTGGCCCTCGCCCTCGTAGGTGACCAGCACGCCCGTCCTGAGCTGCTTCGTCAGCGCGGTGGCCCACGGGTACGGCGTGGCGGGGTCGCCCTTGCCGCCGATCACCACGATGGGCGCGGAGCCGGTCGCGTCGATGTGCTTGGCCGCGTCGTCGCCCGGCACCGGCCAGTGGGCGCACGGCCCGGCCGCCGTGCTGTCGGCCGCCAGGATCGGGAAGATCTTCCTGATCCGCTCGTTGATCCTGGCGGTGTCGGCGGCGGTCGGGCGCTCGTCGGTGTCGGCGCAACTGACGGCCTGGAGGCTGGTCATCATCGTGGTGTACGTCCCGTCCGGGCGGCGGCCGGTGTAGGAGTCGGCCAGGGCCAGCAGCTCCTTGCCGTCGCCCTTGACCGCCGCGGCGACGGCCCGCTCCAGCAGCGGCCAGGTGGACTTGGCGTACAGCGGGGTGATGACGGCGAGCTGGGCCAGGGCGTGGGTCAGCTCGCGGTCGCCGACCTCGATCGGGCGCTCCTTCAGGCGCTCCAGCAGGTCATCCACCGTGCGCTCGACGGCGGCCGGGTCGGCGCCGAGGTCGCAGCCCTGCGCCACGCAGCTCCGGGCGAACGCCTCGAAGGACCGCGCGAACCCGGTGGCCTGGGTGACGGCCCGCTCCTCGAAGGTGACGGTCGGGTCGTAGGCGCCGTCGAGCACGAAGCGGCCGACGCCGCGCGGGTGGAGGGTGGCGTAGACGGCGCCGAGGTGGGTGCCGTACGACATGCCGAAGTAGTTCAGCTCGGGGTCGCCGAGCGCGGCCCTCAGCAGGTCGAGGTCCTTGGCGGCGCTGACCGTGCCGACGTGCGGCAGGACCTCGCCGGAGTCCTTGGCGCAGGCCGCCGCGAACTCCCTGGCCGGCCGGTCGCCGCCGGCGGCGGACTCGGCCTCCAGCAGCTTCTCCACCTGCCCGCCGCAGGTGACGCCGGCGCTGCGCCCAACGCCGCGCGGGTCGAAGCTGACCAGGTCGTAGCGGGTGCCGAGGGAGGCGAACGCGCGGGCGGCCAGGGCGAGGGTGTCCACGCCCGACGCGCCGGGGCCGCCGAAGTTGAACACCAGGGAGCCGAGCCGGTCGCCGGTGGCCCTGACCCGGATCAGCGCCAGGCCGATCTTCTTCCCGCCGGGCTCGTCGTGGTCGAGCGGGACCTGGACGGTGCCGCACTCGAAGCCGGAGGTCGGCGGGAGCGCCTTGCCGTCCGGGCCGGTCAGGTCCGTGCAGGGGCGCCAGGCGACGGTGCCCGCGGCGGGCGGGCCCGGGGACCGCGGCGGGCTCTGCGACGTCGTGGCCGGGCGGTCGGCGGTGCCGCATCCGGCGAGGAGCGCCGCGCCCAGGAGGAAGATCGCGAAAGGCTTCTTCATGCTGACAACGATGAGGTGTCGGGCATGAGCTGATGTAGTGGGAGCTGCCATCACTTGCGGATGACTTCGGCGAACGCCCGGAGATGACGAATGTCAGGTGCGGCCGGTGCAGGTGCGGCCGGTGCCAGGTGCGGCGGCGTCAGGTACGGCCGCGTCAGGTACGGCGGCGGACCACCCACATGCCGAGGAAGCCGAAGGCGACCCCGGTCGCGCACGTCCAGATCCACCACGAGTTCTCCGGGGCGGGCCGGAAGATCAGCAGGGCGACCAGGGCGACGGCCCACACCGCCGTGCCGACGCCGACCGCGGCCACGTCGTTGGTTCTGATCGGCTCGGGGTTGGGGTGCCACTCCCGCTGTTGCTTCACGTGGTCCAGCCTAGCTTCCAATAGGGTCTCGATCTCATTACTGACACTTTTCGCAGTTCATCCCATACTGTCACTCTTCGCCTCGTGAGCGACACACGTACCACCGAACCCCGAAGCGCGCTCGATCGCTTCTTCGCGATCTCCGCGCGGGGCTCGACCGTCTCCCGCGAGGTCAGGGGCGGTCTGGCCACCTTCTTCACGATGGCGTACATCGTGGTGCTGAACCCTCTGATCATCGCCACCGGCAAGGACGTCGACGGCCAGTACATCGGCGACGGCAGCGCGCCGAACATCGCGCTCGTGGCCGCCGGCACCGCCTTCGTGGCGGGCGTGATGACGATCCTCATGGGCGTCGTCGGCAAGGTGCCCTTCGCGATGGCGGCCGGGCTCGGCCTCAACGCCTTCGTCACCTTCAACATCGCCACCGTGATGAGCTGGGAAGAGGCCATGGGCCTGGTCTTCCTGGAGGGCGTCATCATCGCGGTCCTGGTGCTGACCGGGCTGCGCACGGCGGTCTTCCACGCCATCCCGGCCCAGCTCAAGACCGCCATCAGCGTCGGCATCGGCCTGTTCATCGCGCTGATCGGCTTCGTGGACGCCGGCTTCGTGCGCAAGGCCGAGGGCACGCCCCTGGAGCTGGGCATCGGCGGCAGCCTCACCTCCTGGCCCATCTTCGTCTTCGTCGTGGGCCTGCTCGCCACCGTCGCCATGGTGGCGCGGCAGGTGAAGGGCGCCATCCTCATCGGCATCGTCGGCACCACGATCCTGGCGATCGTCGTGGAGGCCGTCGCCAAGCTGGGGCCGTCCTCGCCGGACAACCCCGCCACCTGGCGGCTCAACCAGCCCACCGTGCCCCAGGAGGTCTTCGGGTTCCACAACCCGCTCACGCTGTTCACCGAGTTCGACCCCCTCGGCGGCTTCAGCCGGGTGTCGGTGCTGCTGGCGGTGCTGTTCGTCTTCACGCTGCTCATCACCGACTTCTTCGACACCATGGGCACGATCGTCGGCGTCGGCCGGCAGGCGGGGCTGGTGGGGGAGGACGGGACGCTGCCGCGTACCAAGCAGATCCTGCTCGTGGACTCGATCGGCGCGGCGGCGGGCGGCGCGGGCTCGGTCTCCTCCAACACCACCTACATCGAGTCCGCGGCCGGGGTCGGCGAGGGCGCTCGTACCGGCCTTGCCAGCGTCGTGACCGGCGCGTTGTTCCTGGTGGCCATCTTCTTCGCGCCGCTGGTGACCGTGGTGCCGTACGAGGCGGCCGCGCCCGCGCTGGTCGTCGTCGGCTTCCTCATGATGACCGCGATCCGCGACATCGACTGGAGCGACTACGAGATCGCCATCCCGGCCTTCCTCACCATCGTCATCATGCCGTTCACCTACTCGATCTCGAACGGCATCGGCGCCGGCTTCATCAGCTACGTCCTGATCAAGGCCGTGCGCGGCAAGGCGCGGGAGATCCACCCGCTGCTGTGGGGGGTGACCGGGTTGTTCGTCCTGTACTTCGCGATCGGCCCGATCCGGGTGCTGTTCGGAGTCTGAACCCGTCGCCCGTCACGAGTCCCGGGGCCGCTCCGCACGCGCGGGGCGGCTTCGGGGTATCAAGGGGTGAGACATCTTGTTCGTCAGGTTCGTCAGGGAAATATCTCGCCCTGCGCTATAGTTAGCAAAGGTAATGACTCATGCTAACCAACACCCCACCCAAGATGGACCTGCGAAGCGACGCGGGTCTGGCCTCGGTCCTGCGCGTCTCCTTGACCCGGCTGAACCGGCGTCTGCGGCGGCAGGCGGCAGCGCACTCGCTGACGCCCACGCAGTTCGCGACGCTCGCCGCCGTGGAACGGCATTCCGGGATAACCCCCGGCGAATTGGCCGAGCTAGAGAAGGTGCAACCACCCTCGATGACGCGCGTGATCGCCGCGCTAGAGGAGCGCGGCCTGGTCTCGCGTACCCCGCACCCGACCGACCGGCGCCAGGTGAGCGTGACCGTGACCGAGTCCGCCGAGAAGCTGCTGAAGGAGGAGCGCCGCCGCAAGGAGGCGTGGCTGACGCAGCGGCTGAAGGAGCTCTCGCCGGAGGAGCGGTCGATCCTGCGGCAGGCCGCGCCGATTCTGGAGAAGCTCAGCAGGATATAGAGCCCGAGCAACCCAGGACCGGGATGTTCCGGTCGCTCAGGATTCGCAACTACCGCATGTTCGCGGCCGGGGGCATCGTCTCCAACGTCGGCACCTGGCTGCAGCGCACCGCCCAGGACTGGCTGGTGCTCGACCTGACCCACGGCAGCGCGGCGGCGCTCGGCACGGCGACCGCGCTGCAGTTCCTGCCGATGTTGTTGTTCGGCATGTTCGGCGGGGTCATCGCCGACCGCTACGCCAAGCGGCCGATCCTCATCGCCGCCCAGAGCCTCATGGCCCTGCTGGCGCTCACCATCGGCCTGCTGACCATGACGGGCTCCGCCCAGGTCTGGCACGTGTACGTGATGGCGTTCCTGCTCGGCCTGATCTCCTGCGTGGAGGTGCCGACCCGGCAGGCGTTCGTGGTCGAGATGGTCGGCCGCCAGGACCTGCCCAACGCGATCGCGCTCAACAGCTCCATCTTCAACCTGGCCCGCGTGGTCGGCCCGGCGCTGGCCGGCGTGCTGATCTACGTACTCGGCGGCACCGGCCCGATCTTCCTGATCAACGCGCTGACGTTCGGCGCGGTGATCTCCTCGCTGGTGTTCATGCGTGCCTCCGAGCTGAACCTGTCCGAGCCGGTGCCCCGGGCGAAGGGGCAGCTCAGGGAGGGCCTGCGGTACGTCGTGCGGCGCGAGGAGCTGCTGCTGCCGGTGCTGCTCATCGGGTTCGTGTCGATGTTCTCGCAGTCGTTCTCGATGTCGATCGCGCTGATGGCGCGCGAGGTGTTCAAGGCGGGCGCGTCCTCGTTCGGGCTGGCCTCCAGCATGTTCGCGGTGGGCGCGCTGGTCGGCGCGCTGCTGGCGGCGCGGCGGGCCCGGCTGACGAAGAAGGTGCTGTTCGCGGGGGCGATCGGGTTCGGGGTGTTCCAGATCGCCACCGGATTGGCGCCGTTCTACCCGGTGTACCTGCTGCTGCTGGTGCCGACCGGCATCGCGCTGATCACCATCAACACGGCCGCCAACGCCAGCGTGCAGCTCGCCACCTCGCCCGACATGCGCGGCCGGGTCATGGGCATCTACATGCTGGTCTTCACCGGCGGGGCACCGCTCGGCGCGCCGCTGGTCGGCTGGCTGTCGGAGCTGGGCGGGCCGCGTACGGGCGTGATCCTGTCCGGCGCGCTGGTGCTGGTCGGCACCGGCCTCGCGGTCGTGGTGACGCGGCTGATCAGCCGCAGGGTCGCCCGGCCCGGCCTCGTCATGGCGTGATCACCGGCCGGCGCCGTTGGCACAATGGGACGGCATGAGGCTCTTCGCGGCCCTGGTGCCGCCCGGCGAGGTGCTGGACGAGATCGAACGCGCGATCGCGCCGCACGTCGGGCGGGTGCCGGGGCTGCGCTGGCCCGGCCGGGCCACCTGGCACATCACGCTGGGCTTCTTCGGCGAGGTGCCCGAGCGGGCGCTGCCGGAGCTGGAGACCCGCCTGGCCCGTGCCGTGGGCCGGCACCAGGTGCTCGACCTCGCCTTCAGCGGCTTCGGCGCCTTCTCCTCGCCCCGCCGGGCGCGGGTGTTCTGGGCGGGCGTCACCGGCGACCCGATGACCAGGCTCGCCGACTCCGTACGGGCCGGCGCCCGCCGCGCCGGGGCCGCGCGGACCGACACGAAGCCGCTGCACCCGCACCTCACGCTGGCCCGCGCCAGGACCGAGACGGATCTCCGCCCGCTGGTGGAGTCGCTGTCCGGGTTCAGCGGCTCGCCCTGGCGGGCGGAGCACGTCCGCCTCGTACGCAGCCACACCGGGCCCCAGGTGAGGTACGAGTCACTCGCCGAATGGGCGCTCGCACCCGCCGGGCGGGGTTAGGCTCCAGGACGTGGATCGTCCTCGCCCCTGGCTGCTGCCCCTGGTGCTCGGCCTGCTCCTGCTGATCGTGGTGCTCGGCGCGCTGCTGACCTGAGCCCTACCAGGCGTAGTCCTCAGGGGCCGTCCGGTGGCCGGGGAAGATCTCGTCGAGGCGGGCCAGCACGGCGTCGTCCAGCTCGATCTCCAGCGTGCGCATGCTGCCTTCGAGCTGCTCCAGCGTGCGCGGGCCGATGATCGGCGCGGTGACCGCCCGCTGCTTGAGCAGCCAGGCCAGGCCCACATGCGCGGGGTCCTCGCCCAGCTCGTCGCAGAGCTTCTCGTACGCCTCGATCTTGTCGCGGTGCTTCTCCAGCTCCCTGATCATCTGGTCGCTCGCCGAGCGGCCCTTGTCGATCTTGCGCAGCACGCCGCCCAGCAGGCCGCCGGCCAGCGGGCTCCACGGGATCACGCCGAGCCCGTAGTCCTCGCAGGCGGGCAGCACCTCCAGCTCGACCGCGCGGGTGAGCAGGTTGTAGTGGGACTGCTCGCTGACCAGGCCGAAGAAACCGCGCCGGGCGGCGGTCTCCTGAGCCTTGGCGATGTGCCAGCCGGCGAAGTTCGAGGAGCCGGCGTAGATGATCTTGCCCTGCTGGCGCAGGACCTCCATCGCCTCCCAGAACTCGTCGAACGAGGTGTCCCGGTCGATGTGGTGAGCCTGGTAGATGTCGATGTAGTCGGTCTGCAGGCGCTTGAGCGAGGCGTCGCAGGCCCGGCGGATGTTGAGCGCCGACAGCTTCTGGTCGTTGGGCCAGTCGCTCATCTTGCCGTACAGCTTGGTCGCGATGACGGTCTTCTCGCGCCGCCCGCCGCCCTGGGCGAACCACCGGCCGACGATGTTCTCGGTGATGCCCTCGCCCAGCTTCCAGCCGTAGACGTTGGCGGTGTCGAAGAAGTTGATGCCCAGCTCCAGGGCCCGATCCATGATCGCGAAGGAGTCCTCCTCCGAGGTCTGCGGGCCGAAGTTCATGGTGCCGAGGCACAGGGGGCTGACCGCGAGGCCGCTGCGTCCGAGGTTGACATAGTCCATGACTTCCACCCTAAAGACCTGGAGCGCGCTCCAGGCCAGACGCCTCCCGGCACGCCGGTGGGGCATGATGGCGGCGTGGGGGATGTCGTGATCCGATTGCTGGCCGCCGTGGCGGCGACGTGCTGCCTCGCCACCGCGCCCGCCCAGGCGGCCGCGGGCGGCGACGACGAGAGGGCGCGCAAGCTCTTCACGTTCCAGGACCCGAGGATCACCGAGTCCAGCGGGCTCGCCGTCTCGCCGACGCACGAGGGCGTCTACTACACCCACAACGACAGCTCCGCCGCCCCGACGTTCTACGCCGTGGACGGCGACGGCCGGACGCGCGCCACCTACCAGGTACGCGGCGCGCAGGCCCGCGACTGGGAGGCGATGGCCGCCACCAAGGACCCGCGGACCGGGCGCGGCGTGTTGTGGTTCGCCGACATCGGCGACAACCTCGACGGCGCCTGGCCCGACGTGTCCGTCTACAAGGTCATGGAGCCGCGCACGATCGGCGACGCCACGCTGCCCGCCGTCCGCTACCGCTTCCGCTACGCCGACGGCGCCCGCAACGCCGAGGGCATCATGGTCGATCCGCGCACCGGGCGGCTGTACGTGGTGTCGAAGGAGTTCGCGGGCGGGGTCTACGCCGCGCCGCGCAAGCTGCGCGCCGACCGCACCAACGTGCTGCGCAAGGTCGGCTCCGCCGCCGCCCCCGTCATGGCCACCGACGCGGCCTACGCGCCCGACGGCTCCTCCTACGTCATCCGCACCTACTTCTCCGCCACCCTCTACAAGCCGTCCGGCGAGCAGCTCGCCAGGGTGACGATGCCGGAGCTGCGGCAGGCCGAGTCGATCGCGTACACCGCGGACGGCAAGGCCCTGCTCACCGGCAGCGAGGGGCCGAAGAGCCCGGTCTACCGGGTGCCGCTGCCCGCCCGCGCCACCGCCGCCGCCACCGCCGGGAGCGCCACGCCCACCCCCAGCCCCACGAGGGCCGAGCCGCGGGCGGCGTCGGAGACGACCGACAGCGGGCTGTCGTGGAAGGACGTGCTGGTGTGGCTCGCGGCGGCGCTGACGGCCATCGGGGTAATCACCTTCATCGCCCGCCGCACCGCCTGACCGGCCGCCTCTCCGGCGTCAGCGCTCGTTCCGCATGGTCGCGGTGAACAGGTCGCCGCGCAGCGCCCGCTCCACCGCCTCGACCGACCGCGACAGCCGCACCAGGCGCGGGCCCTCCTGCCGGTAGGTGTCGAGCACCGCCTCCACGGCGTGCGGGGGCAGGTGGCCCTTGAGGTCGAGGGCGGCGGCGCGGTAGCCGGCGCGGGCCGCCTCGACGGCCGACCGGACGTGGTGGCGGGCCATGCTGGCCAGCGCCACCGGATGGCGGCGGAGCACCTCGTACGCGCGGTAGTCGGGCGGCACCGCGTCGAGCAGCCAGGCGACCGCCGAGCTCTCCCAGTCGGGGACGCTGGGCGGGCGCACCTCGGCGGGCCACTCCGGTGGGAGGTACATGAGGCCATCGTACTCACGTTCGATTTGCGGTATACAGGGTGGAGTGACCATCCGGCCGAAGGTGATCGTCCTCGACGCGATGGGCGTCCTGTACCGGGACGGCGACGTCCAGGGGCGGGTGCTGATCCCCTACCTGCGTGCCCACGGCTGCGGGCGCGGCGAGCGGGAGATCCGGCACGCCTACCGCACGGCCACGCTGGGCGGCATGACGACGGACGAGTTCTGGGCCTTCGCCGGGCTGGCGGGGGAGGGGCGCGACGAGCACTACTGCCGGCGGCACCGGCTCACCGGCGGCGTGCCGCGGGCGCTGGCCGAGCTGGTGGCCGACGGGCTGGAGCCGGTCTGCCTGAGCAACGACACCGCGCCCTGGTCGGCGCTGGTCCGCCGCCGCTTCGGGCTGGAGGAGCGCATCCGGCGCTGGTTCGTCAGCGCCGACCTGCGGGCCCGCAAGCCCGATCCGGCCGCCTACCTGGCGGTGCTGGACGCGATGGGCGTCGCCGCCGGGGAGGTGGTGCTCGTGGACGACCGTCCCGCCAACCTGGATCCGGCGCGCTCGCTGGGCATGCGGACGATCCTCTTCAGGAGTGACGACACCGGCGCGCATCCCGGGGGCGAGCACCCGGCCGTCGGGACGATGGCGGAGCTGGTGGCGGCAGTGCGCATGGATGCGGGGCGCACGGATTCGGGGGGCATGGGTTCGGGGCGCGCGGATTGATGCCGGGGTCGTCGCTGGGATATGGCGGGAACGGCCGGTAAGCCGGGAAAATCGTCGTGTGACGGAGAAGATCGGGATCGTGGGCGCCGGGATCGTCGGGCTGGCCGTGGCGCGCGAGCTCGCCGCCACCCGCGGCGCCGAGGTGACGGTGCTGGAGAAGGAGGACGGCGTCGCCGCCCACCAGACCGGGCACAACAGCGGCGTCGTGCACGCGGGCATCTACTACCCGCCGGGCTCGCTCAAGGCCAGGCTGTGCCGGGAGGGCGTGGCGCTGCTCAAGGAGTACTGCGCAGAGCACGGGCTGCCGTACGAGGAGGTGGGCAAGCTCGTCGTGGCGAGCACCCGCGCCGAGCGGGCGCGGCTGGCCGAGCTGGCCGCGCGGGCGCGCGCCAACGGCGTGCCGGGCATCGCCGAGCTGGACGCGCTGGGCCTGCGCGAGATCGAGCCGCACGCGGTCGGCGTCGCCGCGGTCCACTCGCCGCACACCGCGATCTGCGACTTCCCCGCCGTGGCCCGCCGCCTCGCCAGGGACGTGGCGGAGCTGGGCGGGTCCGTACGCCTCGGGCACCCGGTGCGCGCGGTCCGCGAGCGGGCGGGCGGCGTCCAGGTGCTGGCCGCCCGGCGGACCTTCACCTTCGACCGCCTGGTGGTCTGCGGCGGCCTCGGCACGGACGCGGTGGCCGCCATGACGGGGCATCCGGGGGAGGTGCGGATCGTCCCGTTCCGCGGCGAGTACTACGCGCTCAAGGGCGTGGCCAGGGAGCTGGTGCGCGGGCTGATCTATCCGGTGCCCGATCCGCGGTACCCGTTCCTGGGCGTGCACCTGACCCGGACGGTCGGCGGCGAGGTGCTGGTGGGGCCGAACGCCGTGCTGGCGCTCGCGTACGAGGGCTACAACCGCCGCAAAATGGGAAATGTCCGGCAAATTCTTGGCTGGCCGGGAACGTTGCGCATGGCCCGGCAACATTGGCGCACCGGGCTCAAGGAGATCCACGGCAGCCTGGTCAAAGGGGCCTTCGTCCGGGCCGCCCGCCGCTACGTGCCCGAGCTGGGCGCCGCCGACCTCGTCCGCGCCCCCGGCGGCGTCCGCGCGCAGGCCGTGGCCAGGGACGGCCGGCTGGTGGACGACTTCGTGGTGGACGTGCACGGCAACGTGGTCCTGGTACGCAACGCCCCGTCTCCTGCCGCGACGTCCAGTCTGGCGATCGCCAGGCATATTGCGGGAATTGTCCCAGCACTCGTCCGATAAGGGCATCCTTGTGGTGATGGAATCACGCCTGCTGATCGTCGAGGACGACCCCAACATCCTCGAACTCCTCGCCGCGAGCCTGAGGTTCGCGGGTTTCGACGTGACCACGGCCAGGAACGGCCTCGACGCCGTCGCCGCCGTGCAACGGCACCGTCCCGACCTCGTCGTGCTCGACGTCATGCTGCCCGACCTGGACGGTTTCGAGATCGTCAAGCGGCTGCGCGGCGGCGGGCTGCACACGCCGGTGGTGTTCCTGACCGCCCGCGACGAGACCGAGGACAAGATCCGCGGCCTCACCATCGGCGGCGACGACTACGTGACCAAGCCGTTCAGCCTGGAGGAGGTCGTCGCGCGCATCCACGCGGTGCTCCGCCGCACCAGCGGCGACCAGCCGGCCGCGCCGCCCCGGCTGACGTTCGCCGACATCGAGCTGGACGAGGAGAGCCACGAGGTGTGGCGCGGCGGCACCGCCGTGGCGCTGTCGCCCACCGAGTTCAAGCTGCTGCGCTACTTCATGACGAACGCCGGCCGCGTCCTGTCCAAGCCGCAGATCCTCGACCACGTGTGGGACTACGACTTCCGGGGCGAGGTGGGCATCGTCGAGTCGTACGTGTCCGTGCTGCGCCGCAAGATCGACAACCGCAGTCCCCGCCTCATCCACACCCTGCGGGGCGTGGGATACGTGCTGCGCCTGCCACCGAGCTCCTGATGCGCCGGCTGCCGCTGAGGATCAAGCTGATGGCGTCCATGCTGGCGCTGCTCGGCTTCGGCATGGTCTTCATCGGCCTGGTCAGCGTGTCGGTGCTGCACGGTTACCTCCTCGACCGGGTGGACGGCCAGCTCCACCTGCTCACCGAGCGCATGCACAAGAAGGTCGTCAACGACTGGCGCAAGGACAGGGAGACCCCCGAGCGGCCCATCCTCATCGAGTCCGACGCGATCGTCCTGGTCAAGGAGCCCGGCGGCACGTTCGTGCCCATGCTCGACGACCGCGACGTGGACCTCAAGCCCAAGCCGGTGCTGTCGTCCGCGCCCGGCGCCGACGCCTACACCGCCCGCGCGGCCAGCGGCGACGGCGAGTGGCGGGTGCTGGAGAGCCAGGTGCGGCGCACCTCGCTCGTCGTCGCGGTGGACCTGGAGGAGGTCGACGCGATCACCAGGCGGCTGGTGCTCATCGAGCTGCTGGGCGGCGGCGGCAGCCTGCTCATCCTGGCCGTCGTGGGCGTCACCATCGTACGGCGCAGCATGCGGCCGCTCGGCCAGATCAAGCGCACCGCCGAGGCCATCGCCGCCGGCGAGCTGGGCCGGCGGGTCCCCGACGGCGACCCCCGCACCGAGGTCGGCAGCCTGGCCAGGTCGATCAACGGCATGCTGGCCCAGATCGAGACCGCCTTCGCCGCCCGCTCGGCCTCCGAGGAGGCGGCCCGCCGCTCCGAGGACCGCATGCGCCAGTTCGTCGGCGACGCCTCCCACGAGCTGCGCACCCCGCTCACCTCCATCCGCGGCTTCGCCGAGTACGCCCGCCAGAACCCCGGCGCCGACCCCATCGAGCTGATGCAGCGCGTGGAGAAGGCCGCGGGCCGGATGAGCCTGCTGGTGGACGACCTGCTCCTGCTGGCCAGGGTGGACCAGCAGCGGCCGCTGCGGATGCGCCCGGTGGACATGCTGGCCCTGGCCGCCGACGCCGTCCAGGACGCCCGCATCATCGCCCCCGACCGGACGATCAAGCTGGACGTGGTCGGCGGCGCGGCCCTGATCGTCTCCGGCGACGAGGTCCGCCTGCGCCAGGTCGTCAGCAACCTGGTCACCAACGCCATCGTCCACACCGAGCCGGGCTCGCCGATCATCGTCCGGGTCGGGGCGGGCACGGAGAAGGTCTTCCTGGAGGTCGCCGACCACGGGCCCGGCCTCACCCCCGAGCAGGTCGAGCGGGTCTTCGAGCGCTTCTACCGGGCCGACTCCGCCCGCTCCCGCCGCCGCTCCGCCGAGGACCGGGGCAGCGGCCTGGGCCTGGCCATCGTGCAGGCGCTCGTCGAGGCCCACGGCGGCGAGGTCACCGTGACCAGCACCGTCGAGAACGGCTCCACCTTCCGCGTGGAACTCCCACTCGCCTTGGAGTGACCCTTCAGCTAACCCTCAGGTCGCTTTGTCACTCTAAGTAGGTGACGAGACCCGAGGCGCTGATCATGGTGGTGGACGACGAGCCCAGCATCAGGGATCTGCTCTCCGCCAGCCTGCGCTTCTCCGGATTCGAGGTGCTGACCGCCGCCGACGGTCAGGAGGCCGTCGAGGTGGCCGAGCGCGTCTCGCCCGACCTGGTCGTGCTCGACGTGATGCTGCCCGACCTGGACGGCCTGGAGGTCGCCAGGCGCATCGACGCGCCGGTGCTCTTCCTGACCGCCCGCGACGCCACCGAGGACAAGATCGCCGGACTGCGGGTGGGCGACGACTACGTGACCAAGCCGTTCAGCCTGGAGGAGGTGCAGGCCCGCATCCGCGCCGTGCTGCGGCGCACCCGCACCGAGGGCGCCCCCGCCAGCCGCCTCAAGGTCGCCGACCTGGAGCTGGACGAGGACGCCCGCGAGGTGTGGCGGGCCGGGCGCCAGGTGCGCCTGTCGCCTACCGAGTTCAAGCTGCTGCACTACTTCATGGTCAACGCCGGGCGGGTGCTGTCGAAGGCGCAGATCCTCGACCACGTCTGGAACTACGACTTCGGCGGGGACGCGGGCGTCGTGGAGTCGTACGTGTCCTACCTGCGGCGCAAGGTGGACGACGTGGAGCCCCGGCTCATCCACACCCTCCGCAGCGTCGGCTACGTCCTCCGCGAGCCGCCCTCCTCCGGCTGACCGGCGTACGACAGCTCGTACAGATGGCCGCCCTTGACCAGGATCGAGACCTCGACCGGCCGCTGGGAGTCGCTGTAGACCACGCGGAACTGCCGGAAGACGGGCACGTCCGCGGGCAGGTCGAGACCTTCGGCCTCATCGACGGTCGGCTGCCGTACGGAGATCCGGTCCTCGAAGCGCCGCTCCGGGAAGCCGAGGTCCGCGAGTGCCCGGGGCGCGCCGCCGGGGATCTTCCCGCAGCCGCCCAAGGGGCTGCCGGCGGCGATGTCGAGCGGATAGTACGACCACGACAGCTCCACCGGCTCACCGTCGTGCAGCATCAGGCGGTGACGCAGGATGACGCTCTCGCCGTCGGGCGTGGCCAGTGCCGCCGCGACGTCATGCGGCGGTGTCGTCTCGCCCACCTGGAGCAGCTCGTAGCCGTAACCACCCGTGGCCGGCGGCTTGTAGGCGGTGGCCTCGACGACGAACTGCCGGCGTTCCCGGACGAACACCCCCTTGCCGGCATGACCGCGTACGAAGCCCTCGTCCTTCAGGGACTGAAGGGCTCGCTGGATCGTCGCGTTCGCCGCCTCGAACCGGGTGACCAGCAGCGGCGTCGAGGGCAGCCGCTCGCCCGGCCGCAGCGCACCGGACATGATCTCGGCTCGCAGCTCCGCCGCGATCTGCTGGTGACGAGGACGTGGGTCGGGGCGCCTTGCCAAGGTGTCAGATCTCCTTGCCGATGGTCATCTCGTACCGCAGTTCGCGCCCGTCGGCGATCATCGTCATCACGGCGGCCTCGTACGGTGTCCCGGCGCTCGTCCGCGAGACCCTGGTGAGGACCAGGACCCAGTCCAGCGGGCCGAGGCCGAGGGCCGCCCGCTCGGGCTCCGCCGGGGGACGGGCGGTGATCCGCTCCTCGACCTTGTGCGGCCGGAAGCCGAGCTCGGCCAGCAGGGTGACGGCTCCGCCGGGGATCTTACGGGCCTCGGCGAGTCCGGTGCCGAGCCCCAGGACGTCGGCCACCGCCCGCGGCGGGCGGATCTCCTCCACACCGAGCAGTTGATTCGTCCCGGCATGACCGTGGGCTTCAGCTTCTTCCGTCCAGGCGTCACGGTCGCCCGGGCGGCGGGGCCGCACGTAAGGGGTGGAGACGCTGGCCCAGCCCGTGTCCGACATGAGGTCCTCCACCGAGATCGAGATCCAAGGCGCCGCCGGCATGCCACCGTACCGCTTCCGCGTGGTGACGCTCCGAGTGAATCACCCCTCATCCGTGGTCCCGTATCGAAGGAGGAGTGACCTGCGTGGAACAAAACCCCTACTCGGGCGGAGAGGCCGCACGGGCCGAGCTTCTGCAGGACTGGACGGACCGGCAGCTCGCGACGCTGCGTCACACGTACCCAGCCTGGGAGATCGAGCGTGAGGACGACCTCGGGCAGGTGTGGCAGGTGGTCCTGCTGCACAACGCGCGTTCTCGCACCGGCCCGCTGTGAGCGACATCCGGTGGGAGCGGTACGTATCCCGGTGCCCGTACTTGCGGGTTCGGAGGACGTCCTGCTGCGGCGAGTACGAGCCGGCCTCCGAGGGAGGTCTGTACTTCGTCCTCCGGCATCGCTGTGACCGGTGAAGCGGGCTCTGCGTGGGTAGCGTGTGGCGTATGGACCTGCTGGGCGCGTTGGAGGCGTTGCGCCGGCCGCTGGACCGCGAGCTGTTCCCGCTGGCGATCGGCGAGGCGGCGGCGGATCGGCGTGCCCTGCGCGAGCTGACCGGGCAGCTCGACGACTACCTGCTGCCGCGGCTGCGGGCGCTGGACGCGCCGCTGCTCGCCGTGGTCGGCGGCTCCACCGGCGCGGGCAAGTCCACGCTGGTCAACTCGCTGGTCGGCGCGGACGTGGCCGAGCCGGGCGTGCTGCGGCCCACCACGCTGACGCCCACGCTCGTGGTCAACCCGGCCGACCGGCCCTGGTTCATGGGGCAGAACGTGTTGCCCGGCCTGTCGCGCGCCACCGGCGAGGGGCCGGGGGCGCTGCGCGTGGTGACCTCCGGCGCGCTCGGGGCCGGGCTGGCGCTGCTCGACGCGCCCGACATCGACTCCGTCGTCACCGCCAACCGGGAGCTGGCCGCGCAGCTCCTGGCCGCCGCCGACCTGTGGTTGTTCGTCACCACCGCCGCCCGCTACGCCGACGAGGTGCCGTGGAGCTTCCTGCGCTCGGCCCGCGAGCGCAGCACGGCGCTGGCGGTCGTCCTGGACCGGGTGCCGCCGGAGGCCGTGGAGCCGGTCGCCCGCGACCTGGCCCGGCTGCTGGCCGCCAACGGGCTCGACGGCACCCGGCTGTTCACCGTCCCCGAGGCGGCCCTGCCGAGCGAGAAGGCGCGGCTGCCCGAGGAGTCCGTGCGGCCCGTCGTCGCCTGGCTGCGCGGCCTGGCCGAGGACGCCGCCGAGCGGGCCCGCGTGGTGCGCCAGACGCTCTCCGGCGCGCTCGACAGCCTGGAGACCCGGGTGCCCGCCCTGGCCACGGCCGTCGCCCGGCAGCAGGCGGGCTTCGAGGGGCTGCGCTCGATCGTGTCGGGCGCGTACGCGGGCGGCCTGGCCGACTTCGACGAGGGCATCCGCGACGGCTCGCTGCTGCGCGGCGAGGTGCTGGCGCGCTGGCAGGACTTCATCGGCACCGGCGACCTCATGCGTTCCCTGGAGAGCCGGGTGGGCTGGCTGCGTGACCGGATCGTCGGGTTCTTCACGGGACGGGTGCCCGAGGCGCGGCTCAAGGAGGCCCTGGAGACCGGCGTCGAGGCGCTGATCAGGGGCGCCGCGGACGGCGCCGCCGAGCGGGCGCTGGAGGGCTGGTCGGCGGCGCCCGGCGGGGCGGGCCTGCTCGACCGGCTCGGGGCCGTCGAGTCCGCGCGGCTCGGCCGGGCCTCGCCCGACCTCGGCAAGCGGGCCGAGACCGCGGTGCGGGGCTGGCAGGAGTTCGTGCTGGACCTGGTGCGGGCCGAGGGCGGCGAGCGGCGGACCGCGGCCCGGGTGGCGTCGTTCGGGGTGAACGGGGCCGGCCTGCTGCTCATGCTGGCCGTCTTCGCCTCCACGGGCGGGCTGACCGGGATCGAGGTGGGCATCGCGGGCGGCACCAGCGTGTTGTCGCAGAAGCTGCTGGAGGCGGTCTTCGGCGACCAGGCCGTCCGTACGCTGACCGTGACGGCCCGCGAGGACCTGCGCGAACGGGTCAAGGCCCTGCTGGCCGAGGAGGCCGCGCGCTTCACCGCCCTCCTGGAGGCCGTCGAGCCGCCGGCGGGCACAGCGGCGGAGCTGGAGGCGGCACTGGGCGAGGTCCGCGCCCAGCGCCACACCCTTCCGGCGCCGGCCGCCACCCCGGAGCTGCCGGCCACCACCCTGGAGCTGCCGGTCCAGCCGGGTCCTGGACGCGAGGGGGAGAGCCGGTGAAGCTGCTGCGGCGCAAGGAGGGCCCGTCCCTCGACACGCGGGTGTCCGCGCTGCTGGAGGCGGCCGCCCTGGGCGAGGGACGGCTGCCGGAGGAGCCGGTGGCCGCCGCGCGGGCGGTGGCCGAGCGGGCCGGGGCACGCAGCGGGCTGTCCCTCGACCACACCGTGGCCGCGCTGGCCGGCGCGACCGGCAGCGGCAAGTCGTCCCTCTACAACGCGCTGGCCGGCGAGGAGCTGGCGGCCGTCGGCGTCACCCGGCCCACCACCTCCACGGCCCAGGCCGCGCTCTGGGACGGGGAGAACGCCGGGCCGCTGCTCGACTGGCTGGACGTGCCGCGCCGCCACTCCGCCACCGATCCCGACATGTCAGGACTCGTTCTTCTTGATCTGCCCGACCACGACTCCATCCGGCTGTCCCACCGCCTGGAGGTGGACCGCCTGGTCGAGCTGGTGGACCTGCTGGTGTGGGTGGTGGACCCGCAGAAGTACGCCGACGCCGCGCTGCACGAGCGCTACCTGCGCCCGCTGGCCGGGCACCGCGACGTGATGCTGGTCGTGCTCAACCAGGTGGACCGCCTGCCGCCCCAGGCCGCCGAGCGCTGCCTGCGCGACCTGCGCCGCCTGCTGGACGACGACGGCCTGGCGGACGTCCCGGTCCTGCCCGTCTCGGCCCGCACCGGGGCCGGGCTGCCCGAGCTGCGTGCCCTGCTCGGCGAGCGGGTCGCAGCCCGCAGGTCCTGGTCGGCCCGCCTGGCCGCCGACGTCACCGCGGCCGCCGCCCGGCTGGACGGGCAGGCGGAGGACGTCCCGGTCGCGCCGAAGGGGCTGGACCGGGAGCTGACGGCGGCGCTGGCGCGGGCGGCCGGGGTGCCGCTGGTCGTGGAGGCCGTGGCGAAGGGGCACCGGCACCGGGCGGTCGTCGCGACCGGCTGGCCGGTCACCCGTTGGATGCGCCGCTTCCGGCCCGACCCGCTGCGCCGGCTGCGCCTCGGCGCCATGCCCGCCGGGAGGAGGCGGGGCGAGCTCCCGGCGGCGCGCCGCCCGGCGCTCGGCGGTCCGGGTCTCAGCGGCTCGGGACAGGGTGGTCCGGGACAGGGTGGTCCGGGTCTCAGCGGCTCGGGACAGGGTGGTCCGGGACAGGGTGGCTCGGGGCTCAGCGGCTCCGGGCCTGGCGGTCCAGGGTCCGGTGGCTCGGGGCCTGGCGGCTCGGGGCGGGGTGGCTCGGGTGAGGGGGCCGGGATCGTCGGTCGGACGTCCGTGCCGGCCGCGTCCGCCGTGCAGCAGGCGCAGGTCGAGACCGCGCTCAGGGACGTCGGCGAGGCCGCCGCGACCGGGCTGCCCGCCCCCTGGGGGCAGGCGGTCCGCCAGGCGGCCCGCTCCCGCGCCGCCGAGCTGGCCGACGCGGTGGACCGGGCCGTCGCCACCACCTCCCTGGACGCCACCCGGCGCCCGCGCTGGTGGAGCGCCGTGAACGCGCTGCAATGGCTGGTCTTCGCGGCCATGCTGGCGGGCGCGCTCTGGCTGGGCGTGTTGTTCGGGATGGACTACCTGCGCCTGCCGCAGCCGCCGCTCCCCACCGCCGGCCCGATCCCGTGGCCCACGGTCCTGCTGGCGGGCGGGGCGCTCGCGGGCGTGCTGGTCGCGCTGCTGTCGCGGGTGCTGGCCTGGCTGGGCGGCCGGCGCCGGGCCCGCCGTACGGCCAGGGCGCTGCGGGCGGCCATCGCCCAGGTCAGCCAGGACCTGGTGGTGCGGCCGGTGGAGGAGGAGCTGGACCGGTACGCCCGCTTCACCGAGGCGGTACGGCTCGCCCGCGCCGAGGTGTGAGGGAAGGTGGCGGGGTCAGCCGCAGTGCTCCCAGCCGCTCTCCCACCACGTGCTGCCGTACGTGCCGCCCCACTTGACGCACTTGCCGGCCGCGCTCGCCTTGACCGGGCCGGCGTAGTAGCGGAAGTTGCCGTCGTTCACCTGGCCCGGCGAGCCGTACACCCAGAGCACCGCGCGCACGTACGTGCTGTTGCCCGCCGCGCCCGTCTTCCACGTCACCACGCAGTTGCTGGAGCCGTTGTAGAGCAGGTACGTGACGGCGCTGGAGCCGTAGGCGTGGCTGTCGATGACGTGGTAGCTGCCGCCGCCGCACGCCTCGATGGGCGTGGACGCCGCCGCGGCCGGTCCGCTCATGGTCACCGACGCCGCCAGCGCGGCCGCCAGGCCGAGGGAGAGGGTCGCGCTTCGTTTGATCATGCCCACTCGGGGGTTCCTCCTGGTTCGTCCTAAGAGGTGATCAACGATAGCGACCTCACTCCCCGGGGTTACTCCGGGTCAGGGGTGACGGCGAGCGGGGCGGCGACCTCGCGCAGGGCCGACAGCAGCGGCCGGACGACCGGATGGGAGTCGGCGCCCCGGCGGACGGCGGCGAAGACGCGGCGCTCGGCGGGCCCCGGCGTGCGGCGCACCACCACACCGGCCGGCGCCAGGTCCCGCGGCGCCAGGTCCCCCGGCGCCAGGTCACGCGGCGCCAGGTCACGCGGCGCCGTGCCTCCCGGCGCCGTGCCCCCCGGCGCCGTGCCCCCCAGCGCCATGTCCCGTAGCGCCAGGCGCGGTACGAGTGCCACCCCCGCCCCCGCTCCGACCAGCGCCACCACGGCGCGGAAGTCGTCGGAGCAGTGGGCGACGTCGGGCGTGAAGCCCGCCTGCTGGCAGGCGAACGTGATGACGTCGTGGACCGGATTGCCCGGGTAGGGCCCGATCCAGGTCTCGGCCGACAACGACCCGAGCGTGGCCGAGCCCGCCAGCGGATGGTCGCGGGGCAGCACCAGGTCGAACGGCTCGGCGTACAGCGGCAGCCGCGACAGGCGGCGGTCGGCGGCGTCGGGCGCGCCCCGGTACTCGACCGCGACGGCCAGGTCCGCCTCGGAGTCCAGCAGCATGGCCAGGGCCTGGTCGCCCTCGGCGTCGAGGACCCGCACCTGGATGCCGGGCGCGCTCGCGCGCAGCGCGACGATCGCGGGGGAGAGCACGGCGCTGATCGCCGTGGCGAAGCAGGCCACGGTGACCTCGCCGGCCTCGCCCGCGGTGTAGGCCGCCACCTCGGCCCGGGCGCGTTCGAGCTGGGCGAGCACCTCGTTGGCGTGGCCGAGCATGATCCGGCCGACGGCCGTGAGGTGCACGCCGCGCCCGTCGCGGGTGAACAGCCGGTGCCCCACCTCGTGCTCCAGCGCCACGAGCTGCTGGGACACGGCGGACGGGGTGAGGTGCAGCGCCGCCGCCGCGGCGGTGACCGTGCCGTGGTCGGCCACCGCACGGAGCGTGCGCAGCCGCCGCGTGTCTATCACGGGGCGAGCATACTTACCCCCGCCTGCCTCCGCTCAGCCCCGCTGACCTCCGCTCATCCCCGTGCCTGGACGAAGGCCGCCACGGCCCGGTCCACGTCCTGCTCGCCGTGCGCGGCCGAGAGCTGCACCCGGATGCGCGCCTGCCCGTGCGGCACCACCGGGTAGGAGAAGCCGATCACGTAGATGCCCAGGTCCAGCAGGCGCTCGGCCATCGCCCCGGCCTCGGCCGCGTCGCCGATCATGACCGGCACGATCGGGTGGTCGCCGGGCAGGATGTCGAAGCCGGCCTCGGTCATGCGCGCGCGGAAGCGGGCGGTGTTGGCGCGCAGCCGCTCGCGGGCCTCGTTCGAGGTCTCCAGCAGGTCGAGGATGCGCAGCGAGGCGGCGGCGATGACGGGGGCCAGCGAGTTGGAGAACAGGTAGGGGCGCGAGCGCTGGCGCAGCAGCTCGCAGATCTCCTTGCGGGCCGCGACGTAGCCGCCGCTGGCCCCGCCGAGCGCCTTGCCCAGCGTGCCGGTGATGATGTCGACCCGGTCGGTGACGCCGTGCAGCTCGGGCGTGCCGCGGCCGGTGGGGCCGACGAAGCCGACGGCGTGGGAGTCGTCCACCATGACCATGGCGTCGTAGCGGTCGGCCAGGTCGCAGATCTCGCGCAGCGGGGCGAGGTAGCCGTCCATCGAGAACACGCCGTCGGTGACGATGAGCCGCCGGCGCGCGTCGGACGCCTCCTTCAGCCGGGCCTCCAGCTCGGCCATGTCGCGGTTGGCGTAGCGCAGGCGCTGGGCCTTCGACAGGCGGATGCCGTCGATGATGCTGGCGTGGTTGAGCGCGTCGGAGATCACCGCGTCCTGGGCGTCGAGCAGGGTCTCGAAGACGCCGCCGTTGGCGTCGAAGCACGAGCTGTAAAGGACGGTGTCCTCCATGCCGAGGAAGTCCGACAGCCGCGACTCCAGCTCCTTGTGCACCTCCTGGGTGCCGCAGATGAAGCGTACCGACGCCATGCCGAACCCCCACCGGTCCAGCGCGTCCTTGGCCGCCGCGATCACCTCGGGGTTGTCGGCCAGGCCCAGGTAGTTGTTGGCGCAGAAGTTCAGCACCTCGCGCCCGGCCACGCTGACCTGGGCGCTCTGCGGGGTGCCGATCACCCGCTCGGGCTTGAGCAGCCCGGCCTCGGTGATCTCGTCGAGTGTCGTACGCAGCTGCTCGCGCACGTTCGTGAACATCAGGCGCTCCAATCCAGGATGACCTTGCCGGTGCGGCCGCTCGCCGCGGTGTCGAAGGCGGCGTCGAAGTCGCGGTAGGAGAAGCGGTCGGTGATGACCGGGGACAGGTCGAGGCCCTTCTCCAGCAGGACGGACATGTTGTACCAGGTCTCGAACATCTCCCTGCCGTAGATGCCCTTGATGGTGAGCATGGACGTGACCACCGTGGCCCAGTCGATCGCGAACTCCTCGGCGGGCAGCCCCAGCATGGCGATCTTCCCGCCGTGCGTCATGTGCGCGATCATCTGCCGCACGGCCGCCGGGTTGCCGGACATCTCCAGCCCGACGTCGAAGCCCTCGCGCATGTGGAGCTGGCTCATGCCCTCCTCGATGGAGGAGCGGGAGACGTTGAGGGCGAAGGAGACGCCGAGCTTGCCGGCCAGGTCGAGCCGCTCGTCGCTGACGTCGGTGATCATCACGTTGCGCGCGCCGACGTGGGTGGCGACGGCCGCCGCCATCAGGCCGATCGGCCCGGCGCCGGTGATCAGGACGTCCTCGCCGACCAGGGGGAAGGACAGCGCGGTGTGGACGGCGTTGCCGAACGGGTCGAAGATGGCCGCCACGTCGGGATCGACCGGCACGCGGTGCACCCAGACGTTCGCGGCGGGCAGGGTGAGGTATTCGGCGAACGCGCCGTCCCGGTTGACCCCGAGGCCGACGGTGTTGCGGCACAGGTGGCGGCGGCCGGCCATGCAGTTGCGGCACTTGCCGCAGACCAGGTGGCCCTCGCCGCTGACCAGGTCGCCGACGGCGACGTCCTCGACGCCGGGCCCCACCTCGACCACGTGGCCGGAGAACTCGTGCCCGACGACGAGCGGCAGCGCCAGCGTGTGCCTGGCCCAGTCGTCGTACTTGCGGATGTGCAGGTCGGTGCCGCAGATGCCGGTGCGCAGCACGCGGATCTTCACCTCGCCCGGGCCGGGCTCCGGCTCCGGCACCTCGACCAGCCACAGGCCGGGCTCGGCCCTCTCCTTGACCAGCGCTTTCATGGCTCCCACTCCCCCCAGGTCGAACCTAACGCACTGTGCCCGTTCCACTCGCGAGGTGTCCATCGAGGAGTTCTTAAGTGCCCCCACAGCTCCGCTTCACGCCGCCGCGCGAACAGGCACAATGGCCCTTTGTGAACGATCTGCGCATTGGAGTCATCGGCCTCGGCCTCCGTACCACCATCGCCCTGGCCGCCCACCGCCCCGGCGGCGGCTCGGTCGTGGCCGCACTCTGCGACTCCGACCCCGCGGCGCTCAAGAGGCAGGCGGCGCTCTTCGAGCAGGCGGACTTCCTGACCGAGGACTACCGCGCCCTGCTCGACCGCCCCGACCTCGACGCGGTCATCGTCAACACCCCCGACGACACCCACGAGCGCATCGCCATCGACTGCCTGGAGGCCGGCAAGGCCGTCTACCTGGAGAAGCCGATGGCGATCACGGTGGACGGCTGCGACGCCGTGCTGCGCGCCGCCCGCCGCACCGGCACCCGCCTGTACGTCGGTCACAACATGCGCCACATGGGCGTGGTCCGGCTGATGCGCGACATCATCCGCAAGGGCGTCATCGGCGAGCCGAAGACGGTCTGGGTGCGCCACTTCATCTCCTACGGCGGCGACTACTACTTCAAGGACTGGCACGCCGACCGCACCCGCACCACCGGCCTGCTGCTGCAGAAGGCGGCCCACGACCTCGACGTCGTCCACTGGCTGGCCGGCGGCTACACGACCAGGGTCAACGCCTTCGGCGAGCTCGCGGTCCACGGCGACCTGCCGCGCCGCGCCCCCGGCACCCCGCGCCCTGAGGGCTGGCTGCGCGAGTACGAGTGGCCGCCGACGGCCCGCCGCGACCTGCACCACGTGGTGGACGTCGAGGACGTCTCGGTGATGAACATGCGCCTGGACAACGGCGTCGTCGCCGCCTACCAGCAGTGCCACTTCTCGCCCGACTACGTGCGCAACTACACCGTCATCGGCACCGAGGGGCGGCTGGAGAACTTCGGCGACGGGCCGGGCGACACGGTCAAGGTCTGGAACACCGGGCCGACCGGGTACCGGGAGGACTGCGACATCGCGTACAAGGTGCCGCCCGCGCAGGGCACGCACGGCGGCGCGGACGGCCAGATCGTGGCCGAGTTCAGCAGGTTCGCCCGGGAGGGCGGGGCGACCGACACCTCGCCGGTGGCGGCGCGCATGAGCGTGGCGGCCGGCTACATGGCCACGATGTCGCTGCGCGACGGCGGCATGCCGTACGACGTGCCGCCGCTCGACCCGGAGCTGGCCGCGTACTTCGAGAACGGGCAGACGGAACCGGGGAGCGCCCCCGGACAGTAGACATGTGTGGACATGTCACTACGGGCCCGCATCCGTGACGGGGATCAGGCCGCCTTCGCCGAGCTCTTCGACGCCTGCGCCAAGTCCGTCTACAACCACGCCTTCCGCCTGACCGCCGGCTGGCCGGCCGCCGAGGACGTGATGGCGCTGACGTTCCTGGAGGTGTGGCGGCTGCGCGGCCGGATCGACCCCGAGGGCGGCTCGCTGCGGCCCTGGCTGCTCGGCATCGCCACCACCGAAGCCGAACGCTGACTCACTCACCCACCGACCCGCGGCGGCCCGGCGTCCCGCGCGGGAACGCCGGGCCGCCGGCGGGTGGGTCAGCGTTCGGCCTCGGTGGGCTTGCGGTCCAGGTCGGGGAAGGGGGACGGCTCCTGGACGCCCGGGGTGAGCTGGCGGGGGCCCTTGGGGTCGGCCTCCTGGGCGTCGGCGACGGCCTCGGCGGCGGCCTCCGCCGCGCGGGCGGCGTCCTCCTCGGCCGCCGAGCTCTCCGGCGCGGTCTCCTCGCGCGTGGCCGCCGAGCGCGGCAGCGCCTCGGTGAACGCCTTCGACACGCCCGTCAGCGCCGAGGTGACCTCGCTCGGGATCACCCAGAACGTGTTGCCCTCGCCCTGCGCGAGCTGCGGCAGCACCTGGAGGTACTGGTAGGCCAGGAGCTTGGGGTCGGGGTCGTTGCGGTGGACGGCCTGGAAGACCTGGTCAATGGCGCGCGACTGGCCCTCGGCCTCCAGGATCGCGGCGGCCCTGGAGCCCTCGGCACGCAGGATGCGGCTCTGCTTGTCGCCCTCGGCCGTGAGGATCTGCGACTGGCGCTGGCCCTCGGCGGTCAGGATGGCGGCGCGCTTGTCACGCTCGGCCCGCATCTGCTTCTCCATCGCGTCCTTGATGGTCTTGGGCGGGTCGATGGCCTTGATCTCGACGCGGTTGACGCGGATGCCCCACTTGCCGGTGGCCTCGTCGAGCACCCCGCGCAACTGGCTGTTGATGGTGTCGCGCGAGGTCAGCGTCTTCTCCAGGTCCATCGAGCCGACGACGTTGCGCAGCGTGGTGACGGTGAGCTGCTCGACGGCCTGGATGTAGTTGGCGATCTCGTACGCGGCCGCCCGCGGGTCGGTGACCTGGAAGTAGAGGACCGTGTCGATCTCGACGACCAGGTTGTCCTCGGTGATGACCGGCTGCGGGCGGAAGGACACCACCTGCTCGCGCAGGTCGATCACGGGATAGACCCGGTCGATGTACGGGATGACGAAGTTGAGCCCGGGCTTGAGCGTGCGGTGGTAGCGGCCGAGCCGCTCGACGTTGCGTGCCCTGGCCTGCGGGACGATCCGCACGGCCTTGAGGACGGTGAAGACGGCGAACAGGATGACGAAGATACCGACCAGCAAGAGCGGATCCATGCCTACTCCCGGGGATATACGAGGGCTGTCGCCCCCTCGATCTCGATGATGTCGACGGTGGCCCCCGCGGGGATCACGAGTGTCTCGTCGTAGGCGCGTGCCGACCACTCCTCGCCCCCGACGCGGATGCGCCCCTCGCGCCCCGTCACGTCCGAGATCACGTAGGCGGGCCTGCCGACGAGGGCTTCGACCCCGAACCGCTGGAGCTGCGGCTGCTTGACGTGGCGCATGGCCAGCGGCCTGACGACCACGAGGCCGGCCGCGGAGGCGGCGGCGAAGAAGAGTAACTGCAGGGGCACGGGCAGCCCGATGGCGGCGGTCGCGGCGGTGAGGAGGGCGGCCGCGCCGAGCAGCCCGAGGGCCGCCGTGAAGGTGAACAGCTCCGCCACGCCGAGGACGACGGCGAGGATTACCCAGATGACCCATTCATCCATGTCCGGCCCTCCTGTTGACACAACGGGCCCGTTCGGTGGGTGGTTCCCCTCCCTCTACCGTAATCCCCGATTCACCGCCGCGGCACCCTCTCACCTGCGGGGTCGGCCGCGCGCAGGGCGCTGCCCTGGATCCATCTCTCCCAGGGGAGCTGCCAGAAACCCCAGCCGTTGTCCCATGCGAGCGGGCGGTCGGTGCCGGTGATCGTGACCGGGTCGCCGCGCAGCGAGGTGGCGTAGAACCAGGCGGCCTGGTCGGGGCGGGCGTTGACGCAGCCGTGGCTGACATTTTGACGGCCCTGGGCCCACACGTTGTCCTTGGCGTGGACGTACTCGCCGCTGTTGGAGATGCGGACGGCGTGGTCGATGAGCAGGTCGTAGAAGCCGGGGTCGCCCTTCTGCCGGCCGGGGGAGACCATGCGGACCGGGTTTCCCTTGTCCATCGTCAGGTGGATGCCGCTGGTCGTGGTGTATTCGCGGGTGGTGGCCATGCCGGCGCTGATGGCCATGCGCTGCGCGATGCGGCCGTCGCGCTCGACGGTCATCTGGTGCGTACGCGTGTCGACCGCGCTGGTCTGCCTGCGGCCGACCATGAACTCGAAGGTGGTGTCGGCGGCTCCGTAGACGCCGTCGGACGGGCGCACCCCGGCCAGGTGGGCGGTGACGGTGACCCGCTGCCGTGGGGCCCAGAAGCGGCGGGTGCGGTAGACCACCCGGGTGTCGCCGACCCAGTGCCAGGCGCCGGCGGCCGGGCGCCCCGCCCTGACCTCCAGCGCCCGCTCGACGGCCGCCCGGTTGGCGACGGGGCGGTCGAAGTCGAGGATGACCGGCATGCCGACGCCGACGGTCTCGCCGGGCAGCGGCGTGGTGGCGGCGATGCCGAGGGTCTGCTCGGCCGGGCGGGTGCGGAAGCGGCCCATCGCCACCGTGGCCGGGCCGCGCGCGCCCTTGGCGGTGGCGGCCACGGTGTATTCGGTGGCGGGCTTGAGTGTCCAGTCGGAGCGCCAGATCCGGCGCTCGGCGTCGAGCCTCCCCGGCACCGACTCGCCGCCCGCGTACGCCGTCACCTTGGTCAGCGTGCCGCCGGAGGCCCGGATCACCAGGCCACGATCGGGCCGGGCATGGGTGCTGTCGAGGGCGGGCGCGATCTGCACGACCGGCGGCGTGGCGGGTGTCTCGGCGGTCACCGGGCCGCAGCCGCACAGGGTGAACGCCAGCCACACCAGCCACACCGGGAGGAGGGCGGGACGAGGCATCGCGGCACGCCGCATGAGAGGGAGCTCCTGCTTGTCCGAGGGAAGGGTGCCTCCCAGGATAGCGGCGGGTCACCGATCGAGCACCTTGAGTCACCTATACGACGGTTCCGGACACCTCCCCCAAAGTCAGGTCGCCGGCCGTGGCCCGGATCGTCACGGTGTCGCCGTCCTCCAGGAACGTGCGCGTCTCGCCGTTCGCCAGCTTGATCGGGTCGGTGCCGTTCCAGGTCAGCTCGATGAGCGAGCCGCGCTCGCCGCGCTCGGGCCCGGAGATCGTGCCGCTGGCGAACAGGTCGCCGGTGCGCAGCGAGGCGCCGTTCACGGTCAGGTGGGCCAGCATCTGGTCGGGCGTCCAGTACATCGCCGCGTACGGCGGCCGGGCGACGACCTCGCCGTTGAGCAGGATCTCGACGGTGAGGTCCAGCCCCCAGTCGGCCTTCCTGCGCAGGTAGGGCAGCGGCTCGGGGTCCTGGGCCCGCCCCGGGATCCGGGGCAGCGCCTCCAGCGGCGTCACCCACGGCGAGACCGACGTGGCGAACGACTTGGCCAGGAACGGCCCGAGCGGCCGGTACTCCCAGGACTGGATGTCGCGCGCGCTCCAGTCGTTGACCAGCGTCACCCCGAACACGTGATCCTCGAACGCCCCGGCGGGCGTGCCCATCTCGGTCGGCACGCCGATCACGAAGCCCAGCTCCGCCTCGACGTCCAGCTTCCTGCACGGCCCGAACTCGCCGGCGCCGAGCTGCCCGCTGGGCCGCCGCACCGGCGTGCCGGACACCACGACCGTGCCCGACCTGCCGTGGTAGCCGACCGGCAGGTGCCGCCAGTTGGGCATCAGCGGCTCGGCGTCCGGCCGGAACATGCGGCCGACGTTGCTCGCGTGCTCAAGGGAGCAGTAGAAGTCGACGTAGTCGGCCACCTCGAACGGCATGTGCAGCTTCACCTGCTCCAGCGGGAGCAGGTGCGGCTCGGTGACCGGCAGGTCGTTGGTCAGCTTCTCGCGGATGAGCGCCCGGGTGTCCCGCCAGGCCGCCGGGCCCCTGGCCATGAACGGGTTGAGCGACGGCGCCGCGAACACCTCGTCGTGCAGCGCGGCGGTCAGGTCGAGCACCCGGTCGCCGTAACGCACCCCGACCCGGGGCGGCTGCCCGGGGGCCGAGAAGACCCCGTAGGGCAGGTTGTCGATCCCCCAGCTCACCGGTCCTCCTCCAGCAGCCCCAGCGTACGCAGGTCCTCGACGGGCGTGTGGGTGCTGCACGAGCCGTAGCTCACCAGCAGCCGCCGCGCCCGCTTGGCGGTCTCCTCGGGCACCTCGCGCGCCATCCGCACCAGGTGCCCCACGTCGGTCGTGCGCAGGACGTGGGCCGGGTCGCGCCCCTCGACCGCCTCGCACACGGCCAGCAGCAGGTTGAGGAACCCGTGCCGGTCCACGCCGAGCGAGGGGTCGAAGTGCCGCACCGCGTGGTGCAGCCCGGCCGTCGCCTTGAACGGCACGTCGTGGTCCACGCAGGACCTGATGAACAGCGCCAGGTGCTCCACCGGCGGGAACGCCTCGGCGCTCGGCCCGCCGCAGCGCACCTTCAGCCCCGTGCCCTCGGGCAGGTCGGGGGCCGGCTTGCGCGGCTCGACCTCGGCGAACAGGCGTACGCCCGCGGGCAGGTCCAGCCGCTCGGCCAGCTCGCGGACCGCCATGCCCGCCGGCAGCGGCGTCTCGACCAGGTCGACCGGCAGGTCGCCGAAGCCGGGCAGCGGCCGGGCGCGGGAGATCGTGGCGTCCAGGGTCTCGGCGTCCAGGATGAGGCCGACGCGGCGCGGCCGGTGCTCCTGGTCGCGCAGCCGTTCCAGGCGGCCGGCCGGGCACAGGAAGCGGTGCGTGAGCACCGGGTCGCCGCTCTCCAGGTCGCGCCGGTTGCGGGCGAGCGCCTCGTCCATGTGCAGGGACGTGGGCGGGAACAGCCCCGCGTCGTCCACCAGCGCGGCGTACAGGGTGGCGCTCATCGGGCCCACGTCCAGGCGTAGCCGGGGTCCTCGCAGGCCAGCGCGGCCTGGCCGAGGTCGAGCGGGCGGAAGGTGTCGACCATGACGGCCATCTCGCTCGTGGTGGTGACGCCCTTGGCGACCGCGTCGATGACCGCCTCCACCGCGCCGGGCTGCGGCCCGTGCGTGAACCCGGCCGGGTGCAGCGAGATCGAGCCGACGTCGATGCCCGAGCCCTTGCGCGCCGAGTAGTCGCCGCCCACGTAGAACATGAACTCGTCGGAGTCCACGTTGTGATGGTTGTACGGGATCGGCACGGCCTCCGGGTGGTAGTCGAGCGGCCGCGGGCAGAACGAGCACACCACGAACCCCGGCCCCTCGAACGTCTGGTGCACCGGCGGCGGCGCGTGCGTCTTCTTCACCACCGGCTCGAAGTCGTTGATGTTGAACGCGAACGGGTACAGGTAGCCGTCCCAGCCCACCACGTCGAACGGGTGGTGGCGGTAGACCAGCCGGGTCAGCCCGCCGCGCGTGCGCACCAGCACCGGCACCTCCTCGCCCTCGGCGAGCAGCGGCTCGGCGGGGGCGCGCAGGTCGCGCTCGCAGTAGGGCGCGTGCTCCAGGAACTGGCCGTACTGCGACAGGTAGCGCTTGGGCGGCCTGATGTGCCCGGCCGCCTCGATGGCCAGCACGTTGACCGGGCCGTGCGGCACCCAGCGGTGGATGGTGCCGGTCGGGATGACGACGTAGTCGCCCTCGCCGGCCTCGATCGCGCCGTAGGTGGACTCGAAGCGCACCCGGCCGCTCTGGACGTACACGCACTCGTCGCCCATCGAGTTGCGGTAGAGCTCGCTGGGCCGGTCGCTGGTGGCGTACGACAACCGGACGTCGGCGTTGCCCGCCAGCGCCATGCGCCCGGCGACCAGGTCGCCCGCGCTGGAGAGCTCCCGCGTGCGGAAATGGCGCGGCGACAGCGGCAGGTTGGGCTCCAGGCGCGCGCCGCCGGAGGCCGGCTCGACGGCCTCGGCCTTGACGATGGCGGTCGGCAGGTGGCGGTGGTAGAGCAGCGAGGAGTCGGACGAGAAGCCCTCCTCGCCCATCAGCTCCTCGGCGTAGAGCCCGCCGTCCGGACGCCTGAACTGCACGTGGCGCTTGCGCGGCACCTCTCCCACGACCCGGTAGTACGGCATCCCGGCCCTCCATGGCTGTCCGACTATCGGACGTATGTGTCCTCTATGTGTGAATACCGTCCGTCATGGGCCGTCGGATGTCAACCCAGGGCCGCCGACAGCTCGGCGGCGGCCGCCACGACGCGCGGCCCCGTGGACTCCTCCAGCGGCCCGAACGTCACCACCCCCACCGACGCCTCCAGCCACGGCAGGCCGCCGACCGGCGCGGCGACGCCTCGCGCCCCCTCCTGCAACTGCCCCTCCGTGACGAAGTAGTCACCCCGCCCCTCGCGCAGCGCCAGGATCGCCCGGCCGGCCGCGCCCAGCGCCAGCGGATGCCGCGAGCCCTCCCGGTAGGCCACGTGCATGTCCGTCCAGGACGGCTCCACCACCGCCACGGCCAGCCCGTCGTCGCCCTCGGCCACGGTCAGGTGGGCGGTCGCGCCCACCTCCTCGGCCAGCCGCCGCAGCGTCGGCACCGCCGCCGCCCGCAGCAGCGGCTGCACCGCCCGCGCCAGCACCAGCACGCCGAACCCCAGGTGGACCCGCCCCTCGGCGTCGCGGCGCACGAACCCCTCGCTCATCAGCGTGGTCAGCAGCCGGTACACCACGGGACGGCTCAGCCCCAGCTCGCCCGCCAGCTCCGTCGGGGTGCGCCCGCCCTTGCCGTCGGCGAGCAGCCGGAGCAGGCGGAGCCCGCGCTCCAGGGTCTGGGCGGATTCAGCGGCCATGCCGACGATTATCCCGGCACGTCCCCGTCCGGCGGCGTCGCCCGGTGAAGCTGACCGGTGACGCTGCGCGTCGAGAGGGGTACGTAGGGGATAGAGAAGCCAGGGGGTAAAGATGCGGCAAAGGTGGGTTTTCCTGCTCGCCGGTATGGCCATGTGCGGGTTGGCCGCCGCGGTGCCGTCCATCACCGCTCCGCTCGCGCCCATGACCCTGGTGGCCCGCAGGACCCCCATCCACACCCCCAGCGGCGCCCTGGTCGAGAGCACCTTCTACCTCACCGAGGGCATCGAGGTCGCCCAGCAGCTCCTGCCCACCGCCAAGGGCGTCGCCTTCCGCCCCGCCTACCTCGCCGTCGGCGTCCGGGTGGACCAGGGCGGCCGCCTGTACGGCAAGCCCCAGCGCCGCGGCACCTACGTCGCCGACGTCCAGCTCTGCTCCGGGTCCTCCTGCGAGGAGGAGCAGGTCACGCTCGTGGTGCTCGGCAACATCCCCTGGGAGCCGCGCGAGCTGACCTTCCCCGGCCGGGCCGGCGTCCCGCTGGACGGCGAGATCGGCGTCAACGGCGGCCCGCCCGGGGTGATCCCCACCTTCACCGTCACCGACTACGCCAGGCTGCCCGAGGGGGTGAGCATCGGCCCCGACGGCCACGTGGGCGGCGTCCCGGCCGCAGCGGGCATCTCGGAGGTGCCGGTGCGGATCTGCGTGGCGGGCAACTGCGCGGGCGTGGTGGTCCGGCTCATCGTCGTCTGACCCCCTGTCGCGGGGTAGGGCGCGCCTCACCGCTATCGGGGGGAAGGCGGGCATGACCTGCGGGTTCTCCCGCAGGAGACTCGTTCGCATGGACACCGTCACCGTATCCCGGGAAACCGCCGCCCCGCCGCCCGTCGTGCACGCCGCCGCCCTGCTCTGGATGGCGGCGGTCGCGTTCGGCGCCTTCGAAGCCGTCCTGATGATCACCCGGCTGCTCCTGGAGGGCACCGCCACGCTCGTCGAGCTGCTGCCCCAGGCCGGGTTCCGGCTGGCGGTCCTCGCCGGAGCGATCTTCCTGGCCCTGCGGCTGCGCCGCGGTCACAACTGGGCGCGCTGGACGCTGGCCGCCACCCTCGGCGTGTTCGGCACGCTGTCGCTGGTGATGGAGCCGATCCAATGGCTGCTGGACGGCGGCTCCGTCACCGGGGCGATGGCCGGGCTGGACGCCTGGGGCTGGGCCTTCGCGCTCAGCCGGACCCTGCACGTGCTGGCCGTGCTGGGAGCGGTGGTGCTGATGTTCCAGCCCAGGGCCAACGCCTACTACGCCTCGGCCTGAACCTGCGCCGGTGCGGAGGCGGGCGCGGGGGCCGCGGCGGGCGCGCGCAGGTTCCGTACGCCGGGGGCGAGCAGCGCGGCCAGCGTGGAGACCACGATGATGGCGGCGCAGCCGAGCAGCGACGCCTCCACGCCGAACTCCTCCGCCGCCCGCCCGGCCAGCAGCAGCCCGATCGGCCCGAACATCAGCGACCCGAGCATGTCGTACGAGCTGACCCGCGACAGCGCCTCGGCCGGCACCTCCTGCTGCATCGTGGTCTGCCACAGCACGCCGAACACGTCGAAGCACACCCCGAGCACGAACGCCCCCGCGACGGCCGCCCACAGCGGCGCGTCCACCCCGAGCAGCAGGTACGGCAGCGCGGGCGGCAGGCACAGCAGCACCGCCACCAGGATCGGCCGCTTCGGCCGCAGCCGCATCGAGACCAGCACCCCGGCGATCATCCCGATGGCCTCGCCCGCCAGGAACGCCGACCAGGCCACCGGCCCGCCCAGGCGCTCCTTGGCCAGCAGCGGCCCGAGCACGCCGTGGCCGGCCTCGAACGCCATGACCATCAGCGAGAACTGGGCCACCACGACCCAGATCCACTGCCGGCTGCGGAACTCCCGCCAGCCGTCCCGCAGGTCCGCCAGCACCGAGTGCCGCTCGGCTCCCGGCCGCCCGCTGTCCTCCATGCGCAGCAGTGCGACGGCCAGGCCCGCCACGCCGAACAGCGCCCCGCTGACCACCAGCGACCAGCCGCCGCCGAACAGCACCACCGTGCCGCCGCCCAGCACCGTCCCGGCCACCCGCGAGGAGTTCGCGCCGAGGCCGAGCAGCGCGTTGCCGGACTGCAGCCGGTCGGGCGGCACGACGTCCGGGATGATCCCGGTCAGGGCGGGCAGCGCGAGCGAGGTCGCGATCCCGGTCAGCGCCGCCGCCACCAGCAGCACGGGCATCGGCGTCCAGCCGGCCAGCATCATGATCCCCAGCGTGGCGTACCCGGTGGCGGCCAGCAGCTCGCCGGCCATCATCACCCGCTGCCGGGGCATCCGGTCCGCGATCACGCCGCCCACCAGCATGAACACGATCATGGGCAGCGAGGCCGCGGTGAGCACCACGGACAACGTGCCGGCGGTCGCGCCCGGCAGCTCCAGCACGCCGAACGCCAGGGCCACCGGAGCGAAGGCGCTGCCGAGGACGGAGAGCGTCCGCCCGGTCAGCAGCAGCGCGAACCGGCGATCCCGGAGCAGCCCGAGATCGCGAGCGTAACTGTGCATCGGTAACCCCCTACAAAACGGTCAAAGCCTCCCACCCTTCCGCAGGTCTTGTCACTCGATATAAAAGCGCGGGGGCGGAATGTGCGGAGGGATGGCAAGAACCGCGCCGGGCTTCTCCCGTAACTTGCTAGGTCCCTCCGGCGAAGGGACCCGGCATGGCCGACGACCTGTTGATCGCGCGGGTGGCGCGGTGGGCGCGGGAGGCTCCGGACGCGCCCGCCTACACGTTCGTGGACCACCTCGGCGACGGCTCCCGGCGGACGTACACGTGGGCGCGGGCCGACCTCAAGGCCAGGGCGCTGGCGGTGCGGCTGCGCGAGCTGGCCCGGCCCGGCGACCGGGTCGCCGTGCTCGCGCCCTCCGGGCTGGACTACGTGGTCGCCGTGCTCGGCGCGATGTACGCCCGGCTGGTCGCGGTCCCGCTGTTCGCGCCCGGCCTGCCCGGGCACGCCGAGCGGCTGGCGCGGGCCTTCTCCGACGCCGGGCCCGCCGCCGTGCTCACCACCACGGCCGCCCGGCCCGCCGTCGCCGCGTTCCTGGACGGCGCCGCCCCGCCCGGTGCGGGCCTGCCCGTGGTCGCGATCGACGCCGTCTCCGACCTGCTCGCCGACGAGTGGGAGCCCGAGCCGATCGCCCCCGGTGACCTGGCCTACCTCCAGTACACCTCCGGCTCCACCCGCGCCCCCGCCGGGGTCGAGATCACGCACGGCAACCTCACCGCCAACGCCGCCCAGCTCTGGGAGGTCTTCCGGGCCCGGCCCAGGACCTCGGTGGCGGTGCTGTGGCTGCCGCTCTTCCACGACATGGGGCTGGTCGCCACCGTCGCCATGCCGATCATGGGGGCCAACCGGGCGGTGTTCATGGACCCGGTGGCGTTCGTCATGAGCCCGGTGCGGTGGTTGCGGCTGCTGTCGGAGCACGACGACGTCTACACCGGCGCGCCCAACTTCGCCTACGAGTACACCGCCGCCCGCGTCCGCCCCGAGGACCGGGCCGGGCTGGACCTGTCCGGGGTGCGGGTCATGCTCAACGGCGCCGAGCCGGTCCGGCCGGGCGCGATCGCCGCCTTCGACGCCGCCTTCGCCGGGTGCGGGCTGCGGCCCGAGGCGCACACGCCCGCGTACGGGCTGGCCGAGGCCACCGTGTTCGTGTCCGCGGCCGACCGCGACGAGCGGCCCGTGGTGACCGCCTTCTCCCGCGACGCCCTGCGCGAGGGCCGCGCCGTGCCCTGGACCGAGGGGGCGGCCAGCCACCTGGTCGCCTGCGGCCGGCCGCACGGGCAGCGGGTGCGGATCGTCGGCGACGCCGGCGACCTGCCGGACGGGCACGTGGGCGAGATCCGGGTCCAGGGGCCGAACGTGGCCCGCGCCTACTGGCGCGACCCGGCCCGCAGCGCCGAGGTCTTCGGCCCGGACGGCTGGCTGCGCACCGGCGACCTCGGCGTGTGGCACGACGGCCGCCTGTACGTCACCGGCCGGATCAAGGACCTGGTCATCGTGGACGGCCGCAACCACTACCCGCAGGACATCGAGGTCACCGTCCAGGAGGCGCACGAGGCGGTGCGGCGGGACCGGGTGGCGGCGTTCGCGGTGCCGGGCGAGGACACCGAGCGGCTGGTCGTGGTGGCCGAGCGGTCGCGGCGCGGGCGGGGCGCCGACCCCGAGGAGGTCGGGCGGGCGGTCCGGGCCGCCGTCCGGGTGAGACACGACCTGCCGGTGCACGACTTCGTGCTGGCCGAGGCCGGCACCGTGCCCCGCACCTCCAGCGGCAAGATCGCCCGGCGCGCCTGCCTGCGGGCGTACCTGGAGGGCGCCCTTGTTTGAGCGCGCGGGCCGCCTGGTCTACCGCGGCAGGTGGACGCTGCTGGTGCTGAGCCTGGCGGCGGCCCTCCTCGTCGCGCCGCTCGGCATGGAGCTGTTCGGGCGGATGGCCGACGGCGGCTTCGAGGACCCGCGCGCCGACTCCACCACCGCCGCCCGCTGGAGCGACGACTGGTACGGCGCCCGCGCCCCCGACGTCGTCGTCCTCTACCGGCACCCGACGGTCGCGGCCCGCGACCCCCGCTACAGGAAGGCGGTGCACGACTCGCTGCGGGCGCTGCCGGCCGAGCACGTGCGGGGGCTGGTGACGTACTGGACGGCCGCCTCGAAGCGGATGGTGTCGCGGGACGGGCGCTCGACGTACGCGCTGGTCACCCTCAAGGGCGACAAGCAGGCCGCCTACGCCGCGATCGCCGACCGGCTGCGGCGCGTCAAGAACCTCCAGGTCTCCGTCGGCGGCCCGGTGCCGCTGCTGAAGGAGCTGAACGACCAGACCGCCGCCGACCTGGCCCGCGCCGAGGCCATCTCCATGCCGGTGCTGCTGGTGCTGCTGGTCGTGGTGTTCGGCAGCCTGGTGGCGGCGGGGCTGCCGCTGCTGGTGGGGGCGTTCGCGGTGCTCGGCGCGCTGGTGCTGCTGCGGCTGCTCACCGAGGTCACCGAGGTCTCGGTCTTCTCGCTCAACGTCGTCACCATGCTCGGGCTCGGGCTGGCCGTGGACTACTCGTTGTTCGTGCTGAAGGCGTTCAGGGAGGAGATCGCGGCGGGGGCGTCGAGCGAGCAGGCCGTGGTGCGGACCGTGGCCACCGCCGGGCGCACGGTCGCGATCTCCGGGCTGACCGTGGCGACGGCGCTGCTCGGGCTGCTGCTGTTTCCGCAGATGTTCCTGCGCTCGATCGGGCTCGGCGCGGCGGCGGTGGTGCTGGTCGCGATGGGCGCGGCGCTCGTCGTGCTGCCCGCCGTGCTCGGCATGCTCGGGCCGCGCGTGAACGCCCTCCGGCTCACCCCCGACCTCGGGTACGGCGGGCGCGGCGGCGGCATGTGGCACGCCGTCGCCTCCAGCGTCATGCGGCGGCCCCTGCTCTACCTGGGCGGCGTGGCCGCCGTGCTGGTGGCGCTGGCCGGGCCGTTCCTGCACGTCGAGTTCGGCAACGTGGACCACCGCGTGCTGCCCGCCACCTCCGAGAGCCGCCGGGTGGCCGAGACCGTGGACCGGGACTTCGCGCGTAACTCCATGGCCGCCGTGGACGTCCACGTCCTGGTCGAGCGCTCCTTCGCCGAGCCGCCCGCCCGGCCGGGCCCGCTCGGGCAGGGGTACACCCCGATCAGCGCCGTCACCCCCGTCACGCCCGGGGACGCCGGGCCGCTGGCCGACCGGCTGCGCCGGCTGCCCCACGTGACCGGCGTGGACGTCGCCGGCCTGTCGCAGGACAACGGAGCCGTGCGGCTCGCCGTCCGCTACGACGTGGACCCCATGTCGCGGGAGGCGCGGGCGCTGGTCACCGCCATCAGGACGCTGTCGCCGCCGGAGCCGAACGTGCGGCGCGTGGTGGTCGGCGGGCCGACCGCCGCGCAGCTCGACCTCATGGACAGCCTCACCGCGCGGCTGCCGTGGATGGCCCTGGTCGTGGGGTCGGTGACCGGGGTGCTGCTGTTCGCCGCCTTCGGGTCCGTGGTGCTGCCGGTCAAGGCGCTGCTGATGAACGTGTTGTCCATCGGGGCGTCGTTCGGGGTGATCGTGTGGGCGTTCCAGGAGGGGCACCTGGCCGGGGTGCTGCACTTCACCTCGACCGGGACGATCGAGGCGACGGTGACCGTGCTGATCCTGGCCGTGGTGTTCGGGCTGTCGATGGACTACGAGCTGTTCCTGCTGTCACGGGTGCGGGCCGAGTGGCTGCGGACCGGGGACAACACCGCCGCCGTGGCCGCCGGGCTCCAGCAGACCGGTGGCGTCATCACCAGCGCGGCGCTGCTGCTGCTGGTGGTCATCGGGGCCTTCTCGACGGCCGGGATCACGATCGTGAAGCTGCTCGGGGTGGGGTTGTTCGTGGCCATCGTGGTGGACGCCACGCTGGTGCGGGCGCTGCTGGTGCCCGCCACGATGCGGCTCATGGGCGGCGCCAACTGGTGGCTGCCCCGGCCGCTGCGCGCCCTGCACCGGCACGTCGAGCTGCGCGAGGCCCCGCCCGCGAAGCTGCGCGAGGCCCCGCCCGCGACGCTGCGCGAGGCCCCGCCCGCGACGCTGCGCGAGGCCCCGCCGGCGACCTCCGGGGCCGGCACCGGTCCGGTGCCGCTGCCGGCCCGCGGGGACGGGGACCCGGAGCCCGGCCGGCCGGGGGAGGGCGGGTCGCGGTGGGTGCGGATCGCCGGGGGACGGGACCGGGTGGTGCGGGCCACGCCCGACGGCACCGGCTGGACCTGGGTGGAGGTGGACCGGTGAGCGGGCCGGCGGGCGGCCTCGCCGCCGCGCGGGTGGACGGGCGGTGGCTGCTGGCGGCCGTCGGGCTGGCCGGGTTCCTGACCACCCTCGACAACACGGTCGTCACCGTCGCGCTCCCCAGCATCCAGCACGACCTCGGCGCGAGCCTGGCCGCCCTGGAGTGGGTGGCCACCGGCTACCTGCTGACGTTCGCGGGCCTCATGCCCGCCGGCGGCCGGCTGGCCGACGTCTGGGGGCACCGCGGGACCCTGCTGGCCGGGCTGGCCCTGTTCACCGTGGCCTCGCTCGCGGCCGGGCTGGCGGCCACGATCCACCTGCTGGTCGCCGCCCGCCTGGTCCAGGGGGCCGGGGCGGCGCTGGTGCTGCCCGCGACGCTCGCCGTCCTGGCCGGGCAGGAGGAGCGGCGGCGCTCCGCCGGGGTGGCGGTCTGGATGGCGTCCGGCGCGGGCGCGCTGGCGCTCGGGCCGGTGGCCGGCGGGTACCTGAGCCAGCACGCCCACTGGAGCTGGGTGTTCCTCCTCAACGTGCCGCTGGGGGCCGCCGTCGTCGCGCTCGCCGCCGTGGCCGTGCCCCCCTCGGCGGTGGTCGCACGGTCGCTGGACGCGCCGGGCGTGCTGGCGTCGGCGGCGTTCCTGGCGGCCGGGACCTTCGCCCTCGTCCACGGCGGCGAGCACGGCTACGGCTCGCCGGCGGTCGCCGCCGCGCTGGCGGTCTGCGCCGGGGGCGGGGCGGCGTTCGTGCTGGTGGAGCGGCGGGCCGCCGATCCCATGGTGGACCTGCGGCTGTTCGCGGTGCGGGCGTTCGCGGGCGGGGTGGCGGCGCAGGTGTTGTGGGGGCTGGGCGTCAATGGGGTGTTCTTCTACACGGCGATCTTCCTTCAGGAGGTGCTCGGGTTCACGCCGACCGGGTCGGGGCTGGCGTTCGTGCCGCTCGCGCTGCTCGTGGTGCTGGTCACGCCGCTGGCCCCGACGGTGGAGCGGCGGCTGGGCGCGGGGCCCACGGTGGCGGCCGGGCTGGTGCTGGTCGCGGGCGGGATGGCGGCCGCGGCGACGCTGGAGGCCGGCGACGGGTGGGGGCGGCTGCTGCCCGCCGTGTGCGCGATCGGCATCGGCTCGGCGCTCACGATGCCGCTGGGCTCCGCCGTGCTCGGCGCGGTGCCGCCGGAGCGGGCCGGGGTCGCGGGCGGGGTGTTCTCGGTCAGCAGGGAGGTCTCCGGGCTGTTCGGGATCGCCGGGACCGGGGCCGTCGTGCACGCGGCCGGGAGCTTCGCCACCGGGTACGCCGCCGGCCTGCTGGTGGCGGCCGGGCTGGTGCTGGCCGGCGCGCTGATCGCCGTACGGACGCTGGACGGGCGGGCGCCCGGCGGGCGGGAGCCGAAGTGAGGGCGCCGGGATGAGGGTCGCGGTGCTGGCGCTGGGGTCGCGGGGCGACACGCAGCCGTCCGCCGCGCTGGCGCTGGAGCTGGCCCGGCGCGGGCACGCGGCCACGCTCGTGGCGGCGGCCCGCTACGCCGCGCTGGCCGGCCCCGGCGTGCGCCTCGCGCCGCTGAGCGTGGACCCGGTGGCCGTCCTCGACAGCGACGAGGGGCGGGCGTGGCTGGACGGCGGGCCCCTGGGGTTCGTACGCGGCCTCAGGACCGTCGTCGAGCCGCTGGCCGCCAGGCTGGTCGCCGAGGTGGACGCCGCCTGCGCGGGCGCGGACCTGGTGCTCGCCCCCGCGCTCGGCGCGTTCGGCCGGCACCTGCGCGAGCGGCACGGCGTGCCGTACCGGATCCTGCAGTTCCAGCCGAGCGAGCCGACCGGCGAGTTCCCCAACCCGCTGCTGCCGCTCGCCACCCTCGGCCGGCTCGGCAACCGGGCCTGCTACGCGCTGGTCGAGCGCCTGGGCTGGCTGGTGCTCGGCCGCATGGTGAACCGGCTGCGCGCCGAGGTGCTGGGGCTGGGGCCGCTGCGCGGCAGCCCGTTCGCGGCCGACCGGCGGGAGCGGGTGCCCGTCCTGTGCGGGGTCAGCCCCCTGGTGGTGCCGCGCCCCCGCGACTGGCCCGGCCACGTGCACCTCACCGGCTACTGGCGGCTGCCCGGCCGGGACGTGCCGCCGGAGGTGGCGGACTTCCTGGCGGCCGGGCCGCCGCCCGTCTTCGTGGGGTTCGGCAGCATGCCCTGCCCGGAGCGGACGGCCGAGGAGGTCGTCGCCGGGCTGCGGCTGGCCGGGCTGCGGGGGATCGTCCAGGGGCTGCCGGTCGAGGCGGGCGACGACGTGCTGCCGGTGGGGGAGGTCGCGCACGACCGGCTGTTCCCGCGCGTGGCGGCCGTCGTCCATCACGGCGGGGCCGGGACCACCGGGACGGCGCTGGCGGCGGGCGTGCCGAGCGTCGTCTGCCCGTTCTTCTCCGACCAGCCCTTCTGGGGGCGCCGGGTGGCGGCGCTCGGGGCCGGTCCCGCGCCGCTGCCGGCCCGGCGGCTCGGCAGGCGGGAGCTGGCGCGGCGGCTGCTGGCCGTGCCGGAGCACCGGGAGCGGGCGGCCGGACTGGGCCGGCGACTCAGGGTGGAGAACGGTGTCCGGACAGCGGTCGATCTTATTGAACGATGATGATCGTCCCGATATGGTGCGAATGACGACGATCGCCCCCAGGAAGTCAGGTGCCATGCGACAGCGGCTGCGGCAGCTCCTCGTCCTCGGAATCGCCCTCTCCTTCCTCGGGATCGGCGTCCCCGCCTGGTCGGCGGACGATCCACGTAGCTGCAACGACCTGCTCTCCAGCGACACCCCCGCGTACGTGGTCTGCACCTGGATGGCCACCCCCGAGGAGGCCGCCGACATCGCCAAGTTCTGGCTCGGCAACGACGGCCAGAACATGATCGACTCCGGCCCGCAGGGCACGATCAGGCTCGACTGCAACGACCCCGCCAACCAGTGCGCCGTGGACGGCGACAGCGGCGGCGACGGCGAGGCGCACGACCCGGGCGACCCGGACGTCGAGGGAGCCGAGGACGGCGGCACGCCCGAGTGCCGGAACGGCGAGGAGTGCTACACCGACGGCAGCGAGATCAGCGCCGCCGACAAGGCCGCCGCCCAGCAGAGCGCCGCCGGCCAGGCCGCGACCGCCGCCGCCCCGACCGGCCTGCGCCTGTGGATCGAGACCGAGCTGGCCGACGACTACAAGGCCGGCACGCTCGACGAGGCCGTCAAGAAGGCCGCCGCGCTGGCCGCCGCCCAGCCCGGCGTCGTCGGCATCCGCTTCACCTCGCAGCTCGGCTACAACCAGACGTTCGCCGACGCCGACGAGATCGACAAGTTCGTCGCCACGGCCGCCACCGCCCTGCGCGCCGCCGCCCCCGGCCGCAAGCTGTCGGTGCACACGCTGATGCCGGTGCTCGGCTGCGGCGCGAACGACGCCTGCAAGACCGAGATCGCCAAGAAGTACCCGCTGCTCGACCCCGACCGCGCCGGCGCCTGGCTGGCCAAGGGCTACGTGGACCAGCTCGCCCTCGACAACGCCCTGCTGTCCACCGCGTACACCACCTGGAAGATCGACGCCGCCGAGGCCCAGCGCAACCAGTCGATCCAGATCCGCGGCCGCGCCTGGGACGCCTACGCCCAGATCGCCGTCGAGGACTCCACGATCACCAGCGCGCTCACCGCCGAGCAGGCCACCAAGGCCCTGACCGACCGCGTCGCCGCTCCCCTCCAGGAGGACGCCGCCGAGACCGTCACCCTGTGGACCCGCTGGCAGGACGCCCAGGGCCAGGTCACCCGCGCCTACGGCGCGAAGTGGGCCGCCAGCCCCGCCTGGGACCAGCTCAAGAAGCTCGGCTCGGTCCGCGCCCGCCTGGCCACGGTCTACGACCCGGCCACCCCCGAGGTGGACCTCGCCACCGACCTGAAGAACCTGTCCGAGGTGTTCGGCCAGGTCTACCTGCACGCGGCCTGACCCGCGCGCTACCCCGGCAGTCGTTGCCCGCGCGGGGCGGGCGTGAGAGTTTCGGTAACCGACGGGGGTTATCCGACTCACACGCATCCGACTCACAAGGGGGCTCCGCCATGACGGAGAACTTCGCCGAACTGCCTGCCTCGCAGTCCGTGCGGCTGATCGACTTCGAGGAGGCGCGGGTCGTGCCGGGGATCGTTCCCGGCACGTTCATCCTGGTCGTCAACGGCACCAAGCCGTACCTCACCATGCAGGTCGAGCTGTCGCCGCTCGTCTACATCAGGCAGCCCGAGCACTGGGGGATCGAGGTCGTCGGGCGGGTGCGCGGCATCGGCCTGCCGGCGACCGCGCCCTACTCGGTGTCGCTGCCGCTGGACGGCGTCCTCGGCACCAAGGGGATCGAGGTGATCGGGGCGGGCAGCCGCAAGACGTTCGACGTGCCGTAAGGACGCGCCGCGCGGCGGGCCGGGCGCGGGCCGCGCGCCCCCGCCCGTCACCCGTCGCGCAGCCCCAGCGCCCGCACGATCATCGGGTACGACCGCTTGAACTCGCGCGTCCAGTACGGCCAGGTGTGTGTGCCGTCGCCGTAGAGGTGGAAGGTGTGCGGGATGCCGAGCCGCTTCAGCCGGGCGCTGAGCGCCCTGGCGGTGTAGGCCGAGATCGGCTCGCCCAGGTGGGCCGCGTTCCAGGGGGCGTCGGGCGCGTCCAGCGGGCCGTTGAGCGAGGTGCTGCCGCTGGACATGTAGATGCTGGTGCCCCGGAGCCCGGCGGCGAGGGCGAGGGGGTCGTTGGCGGCCCACACCTTCTTGTTCCGCCGCGGGTCGCCCCACAGCGCCAGCGGGTCCTGCTTCTCGCTGGCCTGGGCGTTCATGATGATCGCGGGGATGCCGGGCAGCCGGGTGGCCATGATCCCGCTGTAGGCGCCGGCGAAGCGGAACATCCGGGGGTGGGCGGCGGCGTACTTCATCGCGCCGTACGCGCCCATCGACAGCCCGGCGACGGCCCGCCGGGTGCCCGCCCGGTAGCCGATCTCCAGCAGCCGGCGCACCTCGTAGGTGTGGAACGTCGCCCACTTCGGCGGCCCGCCCCGGCCGGCGTTGTACCAGTCGGAGTAGTTGCCCGCCCGGCCCGCCTCCGGCATGACGACGATGGCGTCCAGGTTCGCGGTGAACGTGGACACGTCCGTCATCCGGGTCCACGAGGTGTAGTCGTCGGCGCCGCCGTGCAGCAGGTACAACACCGGCCACGTCCGGCCGGCCGTGCGCGACCAGCCGCGCGGCAGGAGCAGGCGGACCGGCGTGAGCCTGCCGACGGACGGCGAGGAGATGAGCAGGTCCAGCGTGCGGGCGTCGAGGCGGCGCTCGCTGACCACGCGGGCGGGGCCGGGCAGCGCCTTCTGGCCGGGGGCGTACCCGGTGGTGGGGGAGGGGGCGGCGGTCCGCTGCCGCCGGGGCGGGTCGTCCTCGCCGGCGAAGGACCAGTCGGGGTCGGCGCGGGCGGGGGACGCGCACGCGAGCAGCAGCGCCGTCACCGTGGCCAAGGCCGCCAGGGCACGCATGGGGAGCCCCCTTCGCTGTGGGTGCAGGCGAGGGTAGGGCCCGGCGGGGAGGGGCGGCTATGACGTGGCGCAACGAAATGGGGCCGCCCGTTGTGGCCCTCGGGACAAAGTCCGGGGCGATTGTCACCGGCGTGACAAAACGGAACGGAGGAATGTTCCGTCCGGCCGTGACGCCCGCGCCGCGCCGCTGAGTAGGGTGGCCGATCACCCCGGCCCCGGCGCACGCGGAGTGTTTCGTGGACATGGCCAGTGAGCGAGAGATCCGGAGTTTCCTCACCGAGCGGCTCGGCGGGCAGGTGGACCCCGACCGGCCGCTGGAGGAGCACGGGCTGTCCTCGCGCGAGGCCGTCGCGGTGGCGGGCGAGCTGGGCGAGCTGCTGGGCCGCGAGCTGAGCCCCACGCTCGTCTGGGAGCACCCGACCATCAACCGGCTCGCCCGCGCGCTGTCGGCCCCGCGCGAGGGGGCCGAGGCGACCGGCCCGGCGGGGGAGCCGGTCGCGGTCATCGGCGTCGGCTGCCGCCTGCCGGGCGCGCACGGCCCGCGGGCGTACTGGGAGCTGCTCCTGGGCGGCCGGGACGCGGTCGGCGAGGTGCCCGAGGGCCGGTGGGAGTGCTTCGACGACGGCTCCGCGCGGACCCGGGAGGTGCTGGCGGGCACCACCAGGCACGGCGGGTTCCTGGCGGACGTGGCCGGCTTCGACGCCGCGTTCTTCGGCATCGCGCCCGGCGAGGCCGCCGTCATGGACCCGCAGCAGCGCCTGCTCCTGGAGACCGCGTGGGAGGCGCTGGAGCACGCGGGCCACGCCCCGAGGTCGTTGTCCGGCAGCCGCACCGGCGTGTACGCCGGCCTGTCCGCCACCGAGTACGCCTACCTGACCGGCGCCGACCTGGCCGCCGTGGACGCCTGGACGGCCACCGGGGCCGCGTCCAGCATCGCCGCCAACCGGCTGTCGTACCTGCTGGACCTGCGCGGCCCCTCCCTGGCCGTGGACACCGCCTGCTCCTCCTCCCTCGTCGCGACCCACCTGGCGGTCGCCGGGCTGCGTGCCGGCGAGTGCGACCTGGCGCTCGCCGCCGGCGTGAACCTCCTGCTGTCGCCCCTGGTCACCGTGGCCTTCGACCGGGGCGGCGGCACCGCGCCCGACGGCCGCTGCAAGGCGTTCGACGCCGCGGCGGACGGCATGGTGCGGGCCGAGGGCTGCGGCGTCGCCGTGCTCAAGCGCCTGGCGGACGCGGTGCGCGACGGCGACCGGGTGCTGGCGGTGATCAGGGAGAGCGCGACCAACCAGGACGGCCGCTCCAACGGCCTGGTCGCCCCCAACCCGGAGGCGCAGGAGGCGCTGCTGCGCCAGGTGTACGGCCGCCTCGGCCGGGGGCCTGACTACATCGAGGCGCACGGCACCGGGACCTTCCTCGGCGACCCCATCGAGGCCCGGGCCATCGCCGCCGCCGTCCCCGGGCCGGTGCTGCTGGGCTCGGTCAAGACCAACCTGGGGCACCTGGAGGCGGCGGCCGGCATCGCCGGGCTCATCAAGACCGTGCTCGCCCTGCACCACGGGACGATCCCGCCCAGCCTGCACTTCCGCACCCCCAACCCGCACATCCCGTGGGAGCGGCTGCGCGTGGTCACCGCCCCGACCCCCTGGCCGCGCGGCGACGGGGCACCGGCGCGGGCCGGGGTGTCGGCGTTCGGGTTCGGCGGGACCAACGCCCACGTCGTCCTGGACGCCTTCCCCGCCCAGGAGGGCGACCAGGATGGCGGGCCCGCCGACCGGGCCAAGCACGTCTTCCTGCTCACGGACGCGACCCCGGAGCGGGTCGAGCGCCACGCCCGCGTCCTCGCCGCCCGGCCGCCCGCCGCCGACCTGGCGGACGTGGCCCACACCCTGGCCAGGCGGGCGGGACGCGGGCGGGTGGCGGCCGCCGTGGTGGCGGGGGACGCCGGCGAGCTGGCCGAGCGGCTGCGCGCCGTGCGGCCCGCCGAGCGCGTGCCCGCCGAGGGCCCCGTCTGGGTCTTCAGCGGCTACAGCCCGCACCGGCCCGACCTGGAGCTGTACGCCCGCGAGCCGGCCTACCGCCGCACCATCGACCGGCTGGCCCCCCTGCTGCGCGAGGAGGCGGGCATCGACGTCCACGACCCGGCCGCGTCGGGCGTGGCGGCGCTCCAGCCGATCATCTTCGCCACGCAGCTCGCGCTGGCCGAGACGTGGCGGGCGTACGGGTTCGAGCCCGCCGCCGTGATCGGCCACTCGATGGGGGAGGTGGCCGCCGCCGTGGTGGCCGGCGGGCTCGGCGCCGAGGACGGCGTGCGGGTGATCTGCGCGCGGGCCCGGCTGCTCGGCGGGCTGGGCGGCGGCGGGGCCATGGCGGTCGTCGAGGTCGTTGCCGGGGAGGTGCCGGACGACCTGCACGTGGCCGTGTACAGCTCGCCGGCGCAGACCGTGGTGACGGGGGAGCCGGAGCGGGTGGCGGAGTTCGCCGCGTCGGTGGCGGCGCGGGGGCTGTTCGCGCGGACGCTGACGGCCGAGGGGGCGGGGCACTCGCCGCAGGTGCGGCCCCTGGTGCCGGTGCTGCGCGAGGCGCTGGGCGGGATCGCGGGCGGCAAGCCCGCCGTCCCCTACTACTCGCCGGTGTTCGAGGACCCGCGTGAGACGCCGACGTTCGAGGCGGCGTACTGGGCGGCCGGGCTGCGCCGCCCGGTACGGCTCATGCAGGCCGTCCAGGCGGCGGCCGGCGACGGGCACACCCTCTTCACCGAGCTGGGGCCCCGGCCGCTGCTGTCCGGGGCGCTCCGCGACACCCTGCCGGCCGCCGCCCGGATCACCGAGGGCCCCTTCCACGACCAGGTCGCCGCCGCGGCCCTGTCCGTGGTGCCGCGCACGCGCGGGCGGCTGGCCGACGTGCCGCACTCGCCCTGGCAGCACGTACGGCACTGGGCCGCGCCGGCCCGCCGCGCGGCGGGCCACCCGCTGCTCGGCACGCACGTCGAGACCCCCTCCCGGCACTGCTGGACCACCACCCTGGACGACCTCGCCGACGCGCCCTGGCGGCTGCCGCCCGGCGAGTGGCACCGCGACGGCCACCCCGTGCTCCCGCCCGCCGTCCTGGACCGGCTGGCCCGCGCCGCCGCGGCCGAGGTCCACGGCGAGCCGGACGTCCACGACGTCGCCCTCCACGCCCACCTGCCCCTGCCCGCCCGGGTGACGGTGACCCTGGCGGGCGGGCGCGTCGAGCTGTCGGCCAAGAACGCGGCGGGCGCCTGGACGCTCCACGGCAGCGCCACCCTCGGCCCGGCGCCGGCGGCCCCGGAGCCCCCGCCGGACGGGACGGCCCCGGCGGGCCGGGCCGCCGCGGACGCCCCGGCGGGCGGGGGCGCCTGGCCGCCTGACGGTCCCGTTCCCACCCGGCTGGACGCCAAGCTCGTCGCGCGCTCCTGGGTACGCGTGCCGCCGCCGCCCGAGGCGGGCGCGGCCCGCGCGTGGCGCGTCCTGGACGGCGAGGAGGACCCGCGGGCCGCCCGCCTCGCCGCCCTGCTGCCCGAGCCCTCCCCTGGGGCGCCCGAGCACGTCCTCGTCCTGCCGCCGCGCGGTCTCGACCCGGCGGCCGCCCAGCGGGTCGTGCTCCAGGTGGCCGGCCTGGTCCGGCAGGGGGCCCGGGTCACGATCGGCACCGAGCGGGCCCAGCCCGTACGCGCCGGCGAGCCCGCCGACCCCGGACCGGCCGCCCTCCGCGCGCTGGTCAGGGTCCTCGCGCTCGAACACCCCGGCGCCCGCGCCGCGCTCGTGGACTACGACGACCTCGCGGCCCTGGCCAGGGAGCTGTCCGGGGACTCCGGCGAGGACGAGGTGGCCTGGCGCGCGGGCACCCGCCACGCCGCCCGCCTGCGCCGCCTCCCCCTCCCGCCCTCCGCCCGTCCGGGTCCCGTGGCCGGGCCCGGCGCGTACGTCATCACCGGCGGCCACGGCCACCTCGGCCGCCTGGCCGCCCGCTGGCTGGCCGCCCGCGGCGCCACCCGCGTCGTCCTGAACGCCCGCACCCCGCACCCGGGCGGCACGACCGTCACCGGCGACCTCGCCGCCCCCGGCACCGCCGAGCGCCTGGTCGCCGCCGCCACCGAGGGCGGCCTGCGGCTGCGCGGCGTCATCCACGCCGCCGGCGTGCTCGGCGACCGCCTGATCGCCGACCTCGACCCCGGCGGCCTCGCCCGCGTCTGGTCCGCCAAGGTCACCGGCGCCCAGCGCCTCCACGAGGCCACCAAGGACCTCGACCTCGACTGGTGGGTGGCGTTCTCCTCGGCGGCGTCGCTGCTCGGCTCCCCTGGCCAGGCGGCCTACGCCACCGCGAACGCCTGGCTGGACGCCCTGTGCGAGCGCCGCCGCGCCGAGGGGCTGCCCGCCCTGAGCGTCAACTGGGGCCCGTGGGCCGGCACCGCCGCCCCCGCCACGCCCGCCGTGGAGCCCCTGACGGCCGAGGAGGGCATGGAGGCCCTGGAGGCGCTGCTCCAGCGCGACCTGCCGGCCGGGGTGGTCAAGCTCGACCCCGCCCGGGCGGTGACCCTGTTCCCGGAGCTTCCCAGCATTCCGTACTTCTCGGACCTCGCCGAAGCCCCGCCCCGGCCCGCGTCCCCGCCGTCCGCCCCGGGCGCTTCGGCCGCCCCGGCCGCTCCGTCCGCCCCGGCCGCTCCGGTCCTCGCCGGCCTCCCGCCGGACGAGGCCCTGGCCGCCGTCACCCGCACGATCGGGGAGCGTGCCGCCGCCGTCCTGGGGCTGGACCCGTCCCGGCTGGAGGGCGGCGCCGTCCTGACGGACCTCGGCCTGGACTCCCTGGCCGCCACCCGCCTGCGCGGCACGATCGAGCACGACTTCGGCGTCCACGTCCCCACGGCCCCGCTGCTCAAGGGCGGCACCCTGGACGCCCTGTCCCGGACGGTGGCCGAGCGCCTGGGCCTCGCGGAGCCCCCGGTGGAGCCCAGGGACGCCGCCGAGCGCGAGGTCACCCGCGTCCTGGCGGACCTGCTCGGCCGCACCCCGTCCGTCACCGAGCCGCTGGCCCCCGACGTCCTGGAGAGGGCCCACGCCCTCCTGAGCCGGCGACCGACCGCCGAGCCCGCCACCGGGCCCGCCGCCGAGCCCGCCACCAGATCCGCCGCCGAGCCCGCCACCGGACCCGCCGCCGAGCCCGCCACCGGACCCGCCACTGGACCCGCCACTGGGCCCGCCACCGCCGCCGACCTGGCGGAGGCGATCCGGCGGGCCGACGAGGCCGAGGCCGGCCGCGGCACCCTCCGCCCCCTGACCCAGGCGGCCTCCGGCCCCCCGCTCTTCCTCGCCCACCCCGCGGGCGGCACCACCGGCGTCTACACCCTGCTCGCCGCCCGCCTGCCCGCCCCCGTCCTCGGCCTGGAACGCCTCGACCTGCCGGGCATCCCCGCCCGCGCCGCCGAGTACGCCCGCGCGATCAGGCGGGCCGCGCCGCCCCCGTACCGCCTGGGCGGCTGGTCGTTCGGCGGCATCCTGGCCTTCGAGACCGCCCTGCTGCTCGGCGAGGACGACGTCGAGCTGCTCGCGATGATCGACGCCGGCCTGCCCGACGAGGTCCCGCAGCCGCGGCTCAGGCAGCTCCAGGCCCGCCGCTACGCCGCCTTCGCCGCCTACCTGACCAGGACGTACGGCACCCCGATCCCCCTGGACGCGGCCGAGCTCGAACCCCTCGACGAGCCGGCCCAGCTCGCCCTCGCCGAGGCCAGGATCGCCGGTTCTGGCGTCCTCGCCACCCTGCCCCCGGCGATCCTGCGCCACCAGCTCACCTCCCACGACGACACCCGGGCCATCGAGCGTTACCGCCCCGCCCGCCCGTACCACGGCCGCGCCGTCCTCTACCGCTCCACCGACCCCGCCCCCTGGGCCGTCGAGGACCCCCGCTACGCCCACACCGGCGACCCCGCCCGCGGCTTCGCCCCGTACGCGCCCCGCCTGGAGATCGTCGAGATCCCCGGCTCGCACCACCTCAACCTGCTCGACCCTCCACACGTCGAGGTCATCGCCGAGCACCTGAAGGGACTCCTCTCGTGAACACGACAGCACTCGCCGAGGCGGTGGTGGCCGGAGCCGCGCCCGCCGAGCTGGAGCACCTGGACGTGCCCGCCACCTACCGCGCCGCCCACCTCCGCAAGGACGAGGTCGGCCTGTTCGACCAGGACGAGCCCGACAAGGACGTCCGCCGCACGCTGCACGTCGGCGAGGTGCCGATGCCCGAGCTGGCCCCGGACGAGGTGCTGATCGCCGTCATGGCCAGCGCGATCAACTACAACACCGTGTGGTCGGCGATGTTCGAGCCGGTGCCGACGTTCGCGTTCCTGGAGCGGTTCGGGCGCAGCGACCCCCGGCACGACCTGCCCGTGCACGTCCTCGGCTCGGACGCGGCCGGCGTGGTCGTCCGCACCGGCCGGGCGGTGCGCCGCTGGCGGGTCGGCGACCGGGTGGTCACCAGCCCCGCGTACGTGGACGGCGAGGACCCGGTCGTCCAGCACGACGGCATGCTGGCCGGGGACCTGCGCGCCTGGGGCTTCGAGACCAACTTCGGCGGCCTGGCCGACTTCGCCGTCGTCAAGGCCACCCAGCTCCTCGCCAAGCCCCGGCACCTGAGCTGGGAGGAGGCGGCCTGCAACATGTTGTGCGCCTCGACGGCGTACCGGATGCTGGTGGGGGAGCGCGGCGCGCGCATGAAGCAGGGCGACGTGGTGCTGCTGTGGGGCGCGACGGGCGGCCTCGGCGGCTACGGCGTGCAGCTCGTCAGGAACGGCGGCGGCATCCCGGTCGGCGTCGTCGGCACCCCCGAGAAGGCCGAGCTGCTGCGCAGGATGGGCTGCCCGCACGTCGTGGACCGCTCGCAGCTCGACGGCGGCCTGGGCGACGAGAAGGGCTGGCGGCGGCTCGGCGCCGAGGTCAGGCGGCTGGTGGGCGAGGACCCGGCCATCGTGTTCGAGCACACCGGACGGGAGACCTTCGGCGCCTCGGTGTACGTCGCCCGGCGCGGCGGCGCGGTGGTGACCTGCGGTTCCTCCAGCGGCTACGCCCACGAGTACGACAACCGGCACCTGTGGATGAAGCTCAAGCGCATCATCGGCTCCCACGGGGCGAACTACCAGGAATGCCACGAGGTGAACCGGCTCATCTCGCTCGGCATGGTCCATCCCACGCTCTCGGCCGCGTACCCGCTGGAAGGGGCGGCCGAGGCGGCCCGCGCCGTGCAGCTCAACCGGCACGTCGGCAAGGTCGGCGTGCTCTGCCTGGCCCCCGCCGAGGACCTGGGCGTCGAGGACCACGCCCTGCGCGAGCGCGTCGGCGAGGACCGGCTCAGGCTCTTCCGGCAGCCCCTCTGACCGTGCCGTTCACCGGGCCGTTCACCGGGCCGTTCACCGTGCTGCCGCCCGCCGTGCCGCCCGCCGGGCTGTTCAGCGCCTGGCGGGCGCGCAGCGCGATCTCCAGCTCGAAGCGCACGTCCGGGTCGGCCAGCTGCTCGCCGTACAGCTCCTCCAGCTGGCGCAGCCGGTAGCGCACGGTCTGCGGGTGGACGTGCAGCCGGGCGGCCACCTCGCCCGCGCCCCGCCCGTGCCGCAGCCAGGCCAGCAGCGTCTCGGCCAGCCGGTCCTGCTGGTTGGGGCGCAGGTGGGCGAGGGGCGCGAGGCGTACCTCGGCCAGGGCGCTGACCAGCTCCTCGTCCTTGAACACCACCAGCGTCGCCAGGTGCTCCTCGCAGCGGATCAGGCCGCGCGGCAGCACCCCGCGCCGCGACAGCTCCAGCGCCTCCCTGGCCCACCGCAGGGACGTCCCCGCCGCCGCCAGCGGCACCGCCGGCCCGATCGCGCCCCAGTAGCCGCGCAGCCCGTGCTCCAGCATCTGCGCCTGCCCGGGGCCGCTGGGGTCGGGCACCAGCAGGCACGGCACGGTCCGCTCCAGCCCGGCCAGCACGTCGGGCGGCAGCGCCGGCATCCGGTACGCGACGCCGGGCAGCCCGCCCGGCAGCCCGCCCGGCAGCCCGCCCGGCAGCCCGCCCGGCAGGTCGTCGAGGGCGACGCAGGCGACCGTCCTCGGCAGCCGCCACCCCGCCGCCTTGGCCAGCTCGGCGATCGCCTCGGGGCCCGCGGCGGGCTGGCTGAGCAGCAGGTCGAGCAGCCGCCCGCGGCGCCGCTCGATCTCCCCGGCCGCCCGCGCCCTGGCCTCCTCGAAGCCCTCGGCCGCGGCGTCGGCGAGCTGGTCCAGGTAGACGAAGATGGTCTCGCCCAGGTCGTACAGGGACTGGGGCGACAGCCCGAGCGGGTCGGCGATCTCCGTGAGCCGCCGCCACCCGACCCGCGCGCCGAGCCGGAGGGCGGTCTGGAGCGGCTCCAGGTTGCGCCCCTCGGCGGCCTCGCCCTTGCCGATCATGCGGAACGGCTCGGGGTCCCACGGGGCGTCCGGGTTCTCGACGCGGTCGATGAAGCCCTCGACGGCCTGCTCGACCGCCGTCCGGACGACCTTGATGTAGAGCTCGTCCTCCGGCCGGGCGTACTCCGGGATCCGGCTCTGGATCTCCTCGACCACCTCGTCGGAGACCCGGCCGATGCCCGACCTGAGGGTTCGCACGATGCCCGCGGGTGTACGGCTCTCGCGTGGGTCACTCTTGTTGGCCATCGTCCCTCCTGCCGCCATTGTGACCCAGGCGACAGAAGTTGTGTAGCAAATGCTTGTTTTATCACTTCCGGCTAGACCGGATCACCGGTCCACGAAAGCCCCGAACTCCTCGACGTCGATGAGCCCGTCCCCGTCCTTGTCCAGCTTGCGCACGCCCTCCTGCGCCGCCTCCAGCGTCACCGGCTGGCCCAGGATCTCCATGAGCCGGACGAGCTCCTCGGCCGAGATCCGGCCGTCCTTGTCGACGTCGATGAGGTCGAAGGTGATCGCGTAGTCACTCATCGGGGGCCTTTCTCCTGTGCTGATCCGGTACGGATATTCGCGTTCAGACCTTAGTGGCGACCTGTCGTAGCGCGTTGATGAATGCCACGACTTGCGGGCTCCTGTCACCCTCCCGCCACGCGATCGCCAGTTCCCCGGGAGCCAGCCCCGTAACCGGCCGGTACGCCATTCCCGGCCGGTTGTAGAGCCGCGCGTTGCCCTCCGCCACGAGCACCACGCCGAGCCCGCTGATCACCGCCTCGAACACCTCCTCCGGCGTGTTGGCGGTGAAGCCCACCACCGGCTCGTCGTCCCGCGCGTCCAGGGCGAGCCAGAAGTCCCGCAGCGGCCCGGCCGCCGGGGGCAGCGCGATGAACGGCTCGTCCCGCAGCGCCGCGAACGGCACCTCCGCCAGCGCCGCCAGCGGGTGATCGGCCGGCATGGCGACGCCCCTGTCCTCGGTGGCCAGCACGTACGTGCCCACCCCGGCCGGCACCGGCAGCCAGAGGAACGCCACGTCGGAGGTGCCATCGGCCAGCCCGCCGGACGGGTCGTCCCAGCCGACCAGCCGTAACGACACCTCCCACCCCGGCATCGCCGCCCGGAAGCGCCGCAGCGCCGCCTGCTGCAACCCCCGCCCCACGGCGGTCTGCATCCCGATCACCAGCGTGCCGGTCGGCGCCGCCGCCCGCGCCTCCTCCACCCCGGCCGCCCACCGCTCCAGCAGCTCCCGCGCGACCGGCAGCAGCACCTCCCCCTGCCGGGTCAGGACGACCCCGCCGTGCACCCGCTCGAACACCTCGAACCCGAGCTGCCGCTCCAGCGCCCTGAGCTGCTTGGACAGGGCCGGCTGCGACACGAACAGCCGCTCGGCCGCCCGCGTGACGTTCAGCTCCTCCGCCACCGCCACGAAGTACCGCAGATCCCGCAGATGCACATCCATAACCAGTGGTTATCACAACAGCTCTTGGACACGTCCCGCCCGCCGGGGGCACCATCGACGCCATGAAGACACGCCGCCTCGCCAACCTCCAGGTCCCCGCCATCGGCTACGGCGCCATGGTGCTGTCCCCGGGGATCTACGGCGACATCGACGACACGCGCGCGGCCGCCGCGCTCAAGGCGGCCCTGGACGGCGGTGCCACCCACGTGGACACCAGCGACGCCTACGGCGCCGACGGCCACAACGAACGCCTCGTCGGCCAGGCGATCAAGGGCCGCAGGGACGAGGTCGTGCTGGCCACCAAGTTCGGCCTGGCGATCCCCGAGGGCGAGCCCAGCCGCCCGTACCCCGTCGGCTACGCCTTCCGCGAGCTGCGGGTGAACGCCGAGCCCCGCCTGGTCCGCCGCTACGCCGAGCGCAGCCTGCGCAACCTCGGCACGGACGTCATCGACCTCTACTACCTGCACTACCCGGACCCCGGCGTGCCGATCGAGGACACGGTCGGCGCCATGGCGGACCTGGTCCGCGACGGGCTCGTCCGGCACGTCGGCCTGTCCAACGTCACCGCCGCCCAGTTGCGCGCCGCCCACGCCGTCCACCCGGTGACCGCCGTCCAGAACGAGTGGTCGATGTGGCGCCCGATCGCCCCCGACCTGCTCGCGGCCGCCCGCGAGCTGGGGGTGGGCCTGGTCGCCTGGAGCCCCCTGGGCAACGGCTTCCTGACGGGCACGGTGGAGACCCTGTCCGGCGAGGACGACTTCCGCCACAACGCCCCCCGCTTCTCGGCCGAGAACCTCGCCGCCAACAACGACCGCTACGCCCCCGTCCGCGCGCTGGCCGCCCAGCTCGCCATCACCCCGGCCCAGCTCGCCCTGGCCTGGCTCCTCCACCAGGACGAGCACGTGGTCGCCATCCCGGGCAGCCGCACCCCGTCCCACATCGAGGAGAACCTGTCGGCCGCCGACCTCACCCTGCACCCGGACACCCTGGCCCGCGTGGACGAGGCCCTGTCCAGGATCGAGGTGACCGGCGGCACCCTCCTCTGAGCAGCTCCGGGAAGCACGGCTACTGGACGTCGTCGAAGAGGGCGATCGCGGCGGCCGGGTCCGGGCTCACGAGGCGGTCGAGGCCCTCCGTCGCGAAGGACGCCCACCTGGCGGCGCGCGGCCACATCCGCTCCTCGAAGGCGCGGACGGCCTTGTCCAGGGCGGCGGGGTCGGCGGGGTCGGCGCCGAGGATCGCCTCGGCCAGCTCGGCGCCCTCCAGCATCGCGAGGTTCGCGCCCACCCCGAGCGGCGGCATCAGGTGGGCGGCGTCGCCCAGCAGGGTCACGCCGGGGACGTGGGCCCAGGTCGTGGGGACGGGCATGGTGTGCAGGGGGCGGGGGACGAAGGCGGTCCCGTGGCGGAGGAGGTCGAGCAGCGGGTCGGCCCAGCCGTCGTAGAGCGCGAGCAGGTGGGAGCGCACCGCCGCGGCGTCGGTGAGGTCCAGGCCCGCGTGCCAGTCCTCCGGCGCGCGGAACTGGGCGTACACCTTGACGTGGCCGCCGCTGTTGCGCTGGGCGGTGAGCGCCAGGTCCGGGCCGTACACCGACATGGAGCCGTCGCCGATCAGGCGGGCGAGGCCGGGGTGGCGGGTGTCGACCTCGTCGAGGGAGGTCTCCACGGCGGTGACGCCGGTGTAGCGCGGGACGGCCGGCGTGAGGGCCGGGCGTACCCGGGACCAGGCGCCGTCCGCGCCGACCACCAGGTCGAACTCCTCTTCCCGCCCGCCGGGGAAGCGGACGCGCGCCCGGCCGCCCGCCACCGGGACGACCTCGCTCACGCGCCGGCCCCACCGCACGTCGAGGGGGCCGAGCAGCAGATCGCGCAGCCGGCCGCGGTCGATCTCGGGATGGGCGGTGTCGTCGGGGCCGGGCGGCCAGTCGCGGAGCACGGCGCCGTCCGGGGACAGGATGCGCATGGCCTGGCCCTCGGGGCGGGACAGCGCGCGGAACCCGTCCAGCAGCCCGGCCTTGTCCAGCGCGAGCTGGCCCATCCCCCGGTGCAGGTCGAGCGTGCCGCCCTGGGGGCGGGCGGCGGGTGAAGGGTCGCGTTCGTGGACGGTGACGGGGTGGCCGTGGCGGTGCAGGACACGGGCGAGGGTCAGGCCGGCCGGGCCGGCTCCCACAACGGCGATACGGTGTCTCATGTCGATACACTGTATTTCTCAATACAGCGTATCGCAACAGTACGATGTATCCATGACTGTGTGGGACCGTCCGGAGCCGCCGGCGCGCCCCACCCCCGTGCCACTCGACCGCGAGCGCATCGTCGCCGCCGCCGTCGAGCTGGCCGACGAGGGCGGGCTGGAGGCGGTGTCGCTGCGCAAGGTCGCCGCCCGGCTCGACGCCGGCCCGATGCGGCTGTACGGCTACATCTCCACCAAGGAGGAGCTGCTCGACCTCATGGTGGACGCGGTGTACGCCGAGATCCTCCCGCCCGCGCCGCCCCCCGACTGGCGGGCGGCGCTGCGTACCCTCGCCCACCGCACCCGGCAGGCCGCCCACCGCCACCCCTGGCTGGCCGACCTGCTCGGCGGCCGCCCCGCCCTGGGCCCCAACGCCCTCGCCGTCGGCGAGGTCTCGCTGGCCGCCCTCGACGGCCTGGCCGGCCTCGACGTCATGGTGCGCGCCGTGGAGACCGTCAACGCCTACGTCACCGGCGCGATCCGGCGCGAGATCGCCGACCTGCGGGCCGAGCGCGCCACGGGCCTGTCCAAGCGTGACTGGCAGCGCGCCCACGGCCCGTACGTGACCAGGATGCTGGACACGGGCCGCTACCCGACGCTGGCCAGGGTCGTGCGGGACGGGCCCGAGCCGCGCGTCGAGGAGTCCTTCGACGCCGGGCTCGACTGGGTGCTGGACGCCGTGGCCGCCAGGCTCTCCCGCCCTCCGGCCTGAGGGTCAGGAGATCGGGTAGCTCTTCCAGGTCACGTCCGAGGACAGGTGGAGCCTCGTGGCGCAGTTGGGGACGGACTTCGAGCCGACCCCCGGGAAATCCACCTCCTCCGGGCTCAGCACGACCAGCAGCGGGACGACCGGCACGGGGGAGCCCTGCTGCGTCGCCCGCAGGTCGGTGGCGAAGGCGTCGATCTCCCGCCGGAGCCGGCGCACCGCGTCGTTGCCCTCGTTGTCGCAGATCCACAGGGTGTAGACCGGCGGGCGCTGCGGATCGGCGGTGCCGGAGCCGCGGTTGTAGACGACGTCGTACCGGCGTCCCCTGCGGCGGGGGCGGGGCACCTCGCACTCGTAGTCGAGGTCGGTACGGCCGCCCGTGGTGAGCTGCCAGTGCAGGAACTGCACGATCGACCACTGGTCCCACGCGTCGCCGCCCCGCAGCCGCCGGGCGAAGTCGATGGCGTTGCCGTCGTAGGTCATCCAGGCCATGAGGTCCTGGGTCAGTTCGTTGAGCGTGATGGTCTGCACGATGATTCGCCCCTTCGGGCACTCGGCTCCACGACTGCTCATCCCAGTAAATGCCGATCCCAGCCGGATGCCCATCCCCGGCCCGCGAGCGGGTCCCCCGTTCCCGGCGGCGGGATCGCTAGCATGAGCCGAAACCGATCGGCAGGAGGCTCAGGTGCCCATCCCGGTGATCCTCGACTGCGACCCCGGCCACGACGACGTCTTCGCGATCTGGCTGGCCGCCGGGCACCCGGAGATCGACCTGCGCGCGATCACCACGGTCGGCGGCAACGGCCGGCTGTCGCACACCACCTACAACGCCAGGGTGGTGGCGGGGCTGGCGGGCGTCACGAAGGTGCCGATCGCGGCGGGCGCGCCCGGCCCGCTGATGCGGGCGCTGTCCCCGGCCGAGTGGATCCACGGCGGCAACGCGCTCGGCGGCCCCGAGCTGCCCGTCCCGGAGGTCGAGGCCGACCCCCGCCCGGCCATCGAGCTGATCAGGGACACCCTGGACGCCGCCGCCGAGGACGTGACCATCGTCGCGACCGGCCCGCTGACCAACATCGCGATGTTCGCCCGGATCTATCCCGACCGGCTGTCGAAGGTCCGGGAGATCGTCTGGATGGGCGGCTCCACCGGCAGGGGCAACGTCACCCCGTACGCCGAGTTCAACGCCTGGTGCGACCCGGAGGCCGCGGCGATCGTGCTGGAGTCCGGCCCGCCGTTCACCATGATCGGCCTGAACGTCACCCACCAGGCCCTCGTCACCCGCGAGGTCATCGCCCGCATCGGGGCCGTCGGCACCCGCGCCGCCGCCTTCGGCGTCGAGCTGCTTAGCTTCTACAACTCCACCTACGAGACCGATCAGGGCATGCCCGAGGCGCCGCTGCACGACCCGATCGCGGTCGCCCTGGTCGCCGAGCCCACGCTGGTCACCACCGTGCGCACCCGCGTGGACGTCGAGCTCGACGGCACCGAGACCGCCGGCGCCACCAGCGTGGACCTGCTCGGCAAGCTCAAGCGCGAGCCGAACGCCCGCGTGGCCACCGGCCTGGACGTGCCGCGCTTCTGGGAGCTGCTGGAGCAGGCCATGCGATCGCTCGCGTGAATCGCCCGGTGAGGGGTAGTCGGTGCCGATGCGACTGACGTACACCTCCGACGTCTGGTGGAAGAACGCCGTCGTCTATTGCCTGGACGTGGAGACCTTCAAGGACGGCAACGGTGACGGCGTCGGCGACTTCCGCGGGCTCACCCAGCAGATCGACTACCTCGCCGGGCTCGGCGTGACCTGCCTCTGGCTGATGCCGTTCTTCCCGACCCCCAACCGGGACGACGGGTACGACATCACCGACTTCTACAGCATCGACCCGCGCCTCGGGACGCTGGGCGACTTCGTGGAGTTCATGCGCACCGCCCACGACCGGGGCCTGCGCGTCATCGCCGACCTGGTGGTCAACCACACCTCGGACCAGCACCCCTGGTTCAAGGAGTCGCGCAGCAGCAGGGACTCGCCGCTGCGCGACTGGTACGTCTGGTCCGACAAGGCGGAGCCGGACGACCCGAGCATGGTGGTCTTCCCCGACAAGGAGAACTCCATCTGGCAGTGGGACAAGGGCTCCCGGCAGTACTACCTGCACAGTTTCTACAAGCACCAGCCCGACCTCAACGTGGCCAACCCGGAGGTCAGGGACGAGATCACCCGCATCCTCGGGTTCTGGATGGAGCTGGGCCTGTCGGGTTTCCGGGTGGACGCCGTGCCGTTCCTCATCGAGAACGTCGATCCGAAGCTGCCCGACCCGCACGCCTTCCTCCAGGACCTGCGGGCGTTCATGACCAGGCGCAAGGGCGGCTCGATCCTGCTCGGCGAGGTCAACGTGCCGTACCCGGACTTAGTGCGGTACTTCGGTGACGGGCTCGGCGACGAGGTCACCATGTGCTTCGACTTCATCAGCATGCAGAAGGCGTGGCTGTCGCTGGCCCGCCAGGACGCGCGCCCGCTCGCCGAGGCCCTGCGCGAGCGGCCCGAGCCGCCCCAGGACTGCCAGTGGGCCATGTTCCTGCGCAACCACGACGAGCTGACCCTCGACAAGCTGACCGACGAGGAGCGGGAGGAGGTCTTCCGCGCGTTCGGGCCGGAGAAGGACATGCAGATCTTCGGCCGGGGCCTGCGCCGCCGCCTGCCGCCGATGCTCGGCGGTGACCTGCGGCGCATCAAGATGGCCTACAGCCTGCTGTTCTCCCTGCCCGGTACCCCCGTGATCTTCTACGGCGAGGAGATCGGCATGGGCGAGAACCTGGAGGAGGAGGGCCGGATCGCGGTCCGCACCCCCATGCAGTGGTCCAGGGACGGCGGCTTCAGCCCGGCCGAGCCGGTGCGCGCGATCCCCGAGGGCCCCTTCGCCCCCGACCGGGTCAACGTGGCCGACCAGAAGCGCGACACCGCCTCGCTGCTGCGCTGGTTCCAGCTCCTGGTGGAGCGCTACCGGGAGTGCCCGGAGCTGGCGTGGGGCACGTACACCGTGCTGGACGCCGGGCACGACGCGGTGTTCGCGCACCGCTGCGACGCCGACGGGGCCTCGGTCGTGGTCGCGCACAACCTGTGCGACACCGCCGTGGACGCCGAGCTGACGCTGCCGGGGCTGGAGGGCCAGCAGCTCACGGACCTGCTGGAGGACGGCACCATCGAGGTGGTGGAGGACGGCAGGGTGACGGTGGCGCTGGGCCCGCACGGCTGCCGCTGGCTGCGCGCGTCCCCGCCGGAGGTCGCCCCCGAGGACGCCTCCGTCAAGTTCCAGTGACCCGTCACGCCCCGCCGGGCGACGGGTAGGCCGCCATGGCGAGGGCGGCGATGCGCCGCAGCTCGGCGCGTCCCGCCCCGTCCCTGGACTGGGTGGACATGCCCTGGATGACGGCGGCGTAGAAGGCGGCCAGCCCGGCCGTGTCGGTGCCGGCCGGCAGGCGGCCGGCCGCCAGGTCGTCGTCGATGCGTTTCTTCAGCGCGGCCTTGGCCTGCTTGCGCAGGTCGCGCAGCAGCTCCTCCACCTCGGCGGACTCCGGCCCGCAGTTGACCGCCGCCGAGATGACCAGGCAGCCGCGCGGGTGCTCGTCGGTGGCGTACTCGTCGGCCGACTCGCGCAGCACCCGCTCGATCGCCTGCCGCCCGGTGGGCTCCTCGGCCAGGGCGCGGGTGGTGAAGGCGCCGTAGGTGCGCTGGTAGTGGGTCACGGCCTCCTCGAACAGGCGGCGCTTGTCGCCGAAGGCGGCGTACAGGCTGGGTGGCCTGATCCCCATCGCGGCCGTGAGCTCGGCGATCGAGGTCGCCTCGTAGCCGTGCCGCCAGAACGCCAGCAGGGCGTGCTCCAGCGCCGCGTCCCGGTCGAATGCCCTCTGTCTGGCCATGTGCTCATTCTATAGCGATCGCTATGCTATCTTTCTGTAGCGAGCACTACAGAAAAGGAGCGCAGCATGCCCATCGCACAGCACCCGGCGGGTCCCGTCCACTACGGCCGGACGGGCCAGGGCCCCGGGCTGGTCCTGGTCCACGGCACCGGCGGCGACGCCGTCACCAACTGGGCCCATCTCGTGCCCGGCCTGGCCGACCTCCGCACCGTCATCACCCCCGACTACGCGGGCAGCGGCGCGAGCGCCGACCCGGGCGGCGACCTCACGCTGGACCTGCTCGCCGGGCAGGTGGCGGCGGCGTTCGAGGAGCCGTCCGACCTGGTGGGCTTCTCGCTGGGGGCGGCCGTGGCCGCCGCGGTCGCCGCCGAGCGGCCGGAGCTGGTCCGCCGGCTGGTGCTGATCGCGGGCTGGACGCACCTGGCCGACGACCGCCTCGAACTCGGCCTGCGCACCTGGGCCAGGCTGGCGCGCACGGACCCCGAGAGCTTCGCCGCCTACGGGCCGCTGCTGGCCTTCAGCCCCGGGTTCGTCCGCGAGGCCGGCGTCGCGACCCTCCTCGGCGAGCCGCCGCGCGGCACGCTGCGCCAGATCGAGCTGGACCTCCGCGTGGACCTGCGCGACCTGCTCCCCAAGATCACCGTGCCCACGCTGGTGATCGGCAACACCCGCGACTACCTGATCCCGGTCGAGCACGCCCGCGCCCTGCACGCCGCGATCCCCGGCAGCGAGTACGCCGAGCTGGACGCCGGCCACGTGGTCCTGCACGAGCGTCCGGCCGAGGTCACCGCCCTGATCCGCGACTTCATTCAGCGGGAGGTTCCGGAATCGTAATCGCCGAGTGATTTGTCCCGATTACCCTCCAGGCACATGCAGACCAAGAAGCTCGCCCTCGCCGGGGCCGCGGCGCTGACCGCGCTGGCCCTGGTGGCGCTCCCCGCCCAGGCCGGGCCCCCGAAGACGGTCACCGTCACCGTCATGGGCACGTCCGACCTGCACAGCAACGCCCTGAACTGGGACTACTTCAAGGACGCCACCTACACCGACAGCGCGGGCAACAGCGTCGGCCTGGCCAAGGTGTCCACGCTGGTCCAGAAGATCAGGGCCGAGCGCGGGGCGGACCACACGCTGCTGTTCGACTCGGGTGACACCATCCAGGGCACCCCGCTGGCGTACTACTACGCCAAGGTCGAGCCGATCACCGAGACCGGCCGGACCCACCCGATGGCCAAGGCCATGAACGCCATCGGCTACGACGCCGTGACCCTCGGCAACCACGAGTTCAACTACGGTCTGCCGCTGCTGGCCACCTGGATCAGGCAGATGAAGGCCCCGGTGCTCGGCGCGAACGCCGTCCACGCCAGGTCGGGGCTGCCGGCGTACAAGCCGTTCGTCATCAAGACGATGAAGGTCGCCGGCGAGAAGCCGATCAGGGTCGGCGTGCTCGGCCTCACCAACCCCGGCGTGGCCATCTGGGACAAGGCCAACGTCGAGGGCAGGCTGCGCTTCACCGACCTGGTCGAGTCGGCCAGGAAGTGGGTGCCGGTCATCCGCGGCCTCGGCGCGGACGTGGTCGTCGTGACCGCGCACGCGGGCGACAACGGCATGTCCTCCTACGGCGGCGACCTGCCGGTCGAGAACGCCTCCGCGATGGTGGCCGAGCAGGTGCCGGGCGTGGACGCGGTGCTGTTCGGGCACGCCCACAACGACGTGCCGCAGAGGTTCGTCACCAACAAGGTCACCGGGCAGCAGGTGCTGCTGACCGAGCCGGGCAAGTGGGGCCAGCGGCTGTCGCGGCTGGACTTCCAGCTCGCCAGGCAGCACGGCAGGTGGGTGGTGACCGGCAAGTCCTCGACCACGATCAACACCAACACCGTCGAGGAGGACCCGAAGATCGTCGCGCTGCTGAAGCCGCAGCACGACACCACGGTCGGCTACGTCAACAAGGTCGTGGCCAAGTCGGCGCAGCAGCTCTCGGCGGCCGAGTCGCCGTACAAGGACACGCCGATCCTCGACTACATCCAGCGGGTGCAGACCGAGACGGTCAAGCAGGCGCTGCCGGACAACACGCTGCCGGTGTTGTCGATCGCGGCCCCGTTCAGCCGCTCGGCGCTCTTCCCCGCCGGTGACGTCCGCGTCCGGGACGTCGCCGGCCTGTACGTCTACGACAACACGCTGCTGGCGATCAAGCTGACCGGCGCCCAGATCAAGGACTACCTGGAGTACTCGGCCAGGTACTTCAACCAGCTCGCGCCCGGCGACCCGGTGGACGTCACCAAGCTGACCAACGCCTCCGGCATCCCGGACTACAACTACGACCAGCTCTCGGGCGTGTCGTACGACCTCGACATCAGCAAGCCGGTCGGCCAGCGCGTCGCGAACCTGACCTACGACGGCCGGCCGGTCCCGGCCGACCAGGAGTTCGTGGTCGCGATCAACAACTACCGGCAGTCGGGCGGCGGCGGCTTCCCGCACGTCACCACCGCTCCCGTCCTGTACAACGCGCAGGTGGAGATCCGGCAGGCGCTCATCGAGTACGCCACCGCCAGGGGCACCATCGACCCGGCCGACTTCGCCGCCCAGAACTGGCGGCTCACCAGGGACGGGGTGCCGCTCTTCTAGGGCCGCCCCCTAGAGGTACGAGGGCCCGGTCACCCGGTGCCGGAAGGTCCACCACACCCATCCCTGGGCGGGCCACCAGGAACGGGACGAGCACCAGGACCACCGGCACCAGGACCGGGCCCGACGTGCCCGGCTCCAGGGGCAAGCGCAGCCCCGCCGGCACCCCGGCGGCCGGCAGCGCCGCGAACGCCAGCCCGTGCGTGCCGAACAGCGCCGCCAGCGGCAGCAGCACGTCGAGCGCGTTCGGCCGCACCGACGCGTTCAGCAGACAGGTGGCCAGGGTGCCGGCCGCGACGGCCGCGACCACCGCGAGCACACCGGCCGACGGCCTTCGCATGCCTTCCATACTGGACGGGTACGGAGGGTGGATGAGTACGAAGGACGACCTGCGCGAGGTCGAGGAGACCCTGGCCCGGCTGCGCGCCGAGAACCACGACATCCGCGAGCAGATCCGCGACATGGGCGCGACCGACCAGACCGAGAAGTCGGCGGTGATCAGCCAGGCGGACGAGCAGGCCGAGCTGATCGCCGACCTGGAGCGCCGCCGCGACGCCCTGCTCGCCCGCCTGCTGGAGGAGGGATCAGCGTAGCGGGGCGCCGATCTCGTGCAGGTGGCCCAGCGCCTGCCGGTAGGAGGCGAACAGCCCGGTCTGGAGGTAGCTGACGCCGATCTCGGCGCAGTACTGCTCCACGATGGGCTGGGCGCGGCGCAGGTTGGGCGCGGGCATGTGGGGGAACAGGTGGTGCTCGATCTGGTAGTTGAGCTGGCCGAGCGCGATGTCGCGGAGCGGCCCGCCCCGGACGTTGCGCGAGGTGAGCACCTGCTTGCGCAGGAAGTCGAGCTTGTCCTCCTTGGTCAGCACGGGCATGCCCTTGTGGTTGGGCGCGAACGTGGCCCCCAGGTACAACCCGAACAACCCCTGGTGCACGGCCAGGAACACCAGCGCCTTGCCCGGCGAGAGCAGCGCGAAGACCGCCCCGAGGTAGGCCGCGGCGTGCGCGGTCAGCAGCGCCAGCTCCGTCCACCGCCGCCGCGCCGACGGCTTGAACAGCGCCTTGAAGCTGGCCACGTGCAGGTGCCACGCCTCCAGCGTGAGCAGCGGGAAGAACCAGAACGCCTGGTGCCGGGCGACGAAGCGCGGCAGGCCGCGGCTCCTGCCGATCTGCTCGGCCGAGAAGACGATGACCGCCGGCGACACGTCCGGGTCGTGGTCCTCGTGGTTGGGGTTGGCGTGGTGGCGGTTGTGCTTGGCGTTCCACCAGCCCCAGCCGAGCCCGACGGCGAGGTCGCCGATCAACAGGCCCGCCACGTCGCTGGGCCGGCGGGTGCGGAAGACCTGCCGGTGGCCGAGATCGTGGGCGAGGAAGCCGAACTGCGCGAACACCACCGCCAGCAGCGCGGCCACCAGCACCTGCCACCACGAGTCGCCCACCAGGACGAACAGCGCCCAGGCGGCGGCGTAGACGATCGCGAGGACGGCCATGCGGGCCGCGTAATAAAAGGGACGCCGGTCCAACAGGCCGGCGTCCGATATGCGGCGGGCTAGTCGGGCGAAGTCACTTCCCCGAGCTTCCAGCGTGCCAGGACTGACCACAGATCTCCCTCTTCTCGGTGCTCGATGCTCAACCACCATGACGCATTTCTCCTCCTCATGGGAAGCCCGGCAGCGGCCGGCAGCGATCAGGCAGCGATCCGGCAGCGGCCCCCGGCATCCTCATGCCCATGACACACGTGACAATCGTCGGCTCCGGGCCGACCGGGCTGACCCTGGCCATCGAGCTGGCCCGCCGCGGCGTGGACCTGCGGATCGTGGAGCGCTCGCCCGAGCCTCCCGGCGGGGTGCGCGGCAAGGGCCTGCAACCCCGCACGCTGGAAGTCCTCGACGACCTCGGCGTCATCGACGAGATCCTGGCCACCGGCCGCGCGTACCCGCCCCTGCGCTCCTACCAGGGCGACCGGGTGGTGTGGGAGGGCCGGATGGACGAGCCGCGCGAGCCGTCCCCCGGCACGCCCTACCCCAACCTGATCATGCAGCCGCAGTGGCGCACCGAGGCCATCCTGCGCGACCGGCTGGCCGAGCTGGGGCACCGGGTCGAGTTCGGGGCCGAGGTGACCGGCCTGGAGCAGGACGCGGACGGGGTCACCGCCGTCCTCGCCACCGGCGAGCGGGTGCGCAGCGCCTACCTGGTGGGCGCCGACGGCGGGCGCAGCACCGTACGCAAGCGGCTCGGCGTGCCCTTCCGCGGCGAGACGTACGACAGCGAGCGCATGTTGCTGGCCGACATCAGGACCCGCGACCTCGACCGCGACCACTGGCACGCGTGGGGGTCGCTCGCCGAGCGGAGCATCCACTTCACGGTCTGCCCGCTGCCCGGCACCGACGTGTTCCAGCTCGCGGCCCCGTACCCCGGCCACGACGACCTGGCCGCGCTGGTCGCCGAGCACGCGCCGCACGTGCGGATCGACGAGGTCGTGTGGCGCTCGGAGTACCGGGTCAACATCCGGATGGCCGACCGGTTCCGGTCCGGGCGGGTGTTCCTGGCCGGGGACGCGGCCCACGTGCACTCGCCCGCGGGCGGGCAGGGGCTCAACACCGGGGTGCAGGACGCGTACAACCTGGGGTGGAAACTGGCGCTAGGGAGCGAGGCGCTGCTGGAGACGTACGAGGACGAGCGCATGGCCGTGGCCGAGCACGTGCTCGGGCTGAGCACCCGCCTGTACCGGGACAGGGAGATCAAGCGGGGCGACGACACCGACCAGCTCGGCCTGGCCTACCCCGGCAGCCCGCTGTCGGTGGGGGAGCGGGGCGGGGAGCGGCTGGGGGCGTACTTCGCCGAGCAGCGCGGCACCGGCTTCCTGCTGGTCGGCGAGGTCACCGCCGACCACGGGGCCAGGGTGCTGCCGCCGCTGCCCGGCCAGGAGGGCGTCCTGCTCGTGCGCCCCGACGGCTACATCGGCTATCACGGCGACGAGAGCGGCCTCAGCGCGTACCTCTCCGGGTTCGGCATCGCCGCGCCCCTGTCCAGCGCGGCCTCGTAGGCCGCCGTGCCCAGCGCCTCCCGGCAGCGCGCGGCCAGGGCGTTCACGTGGGGATCGGCCGAGGCGGCCAGGCCGCGCAGCGCCCGGGCCGCGCCCAGCAGCTCGGCCGCGCGCGCCGGCTCCAGATGCTCGGCCACGCCCTCCAGCACCGTCGCCCGCACGGTCCGGTCGGAGCAGCCGTCCATCAGCTCCAGCGCCTCGCGCAGCGGCCCGGCCGGCTCGCCGCACACCCGGGCCAGCTCGACCCGCAGGAGCGCCTGGAACTGCACGCTGACCCGCGCGTCCAGGGCCAGCGCCTCCCGCAGCAGCCGCAGCGCCGCGCCGGGGTCGCCGCCGCGCCTGGCCAGCTCCGCCCGCGCGTGCAGCACCCGGGCACCCAGCTCCCGGTCCCGGGAGCGCGCCGCGGCCTCCTGCGCCTGCCGCAGCGTGGCGGCGGCGCCCGGCAGGTCGCCCGCGCGGGCCTTGAGCTGCCCCACCCGCAGCAGGTACGACATCGGGCCGAGCGCCGTGTCCAGCCCCGCCAGCTCGGCCGCCAGCGGCCCCGGCACCTCGGCGAGCGCGACGGCGGCGGCGAAGTCGCCGCGGTTCTCGGCCACCAGTGACAGCCAGTAGAGCGCCGCCCACTGACCCCACCGGTCGCCGGTGCGCCGGAAACCGGCGAGCGCCGGCTCCAGCAGGTCCTCGGCGCCGGCCACCGGCCCGTACTCGAACCGCACCAGGCCGCCGACCAGCAACGCCGCCGACCTGGTCCACAGGTCGGGATGCTCGCGCAGCCGGGCCACGCCCCGCTCCGTGAGCGCCACCACGTCGTCCGGGGTGCCGAGCACGCCGCCCATCGCCCAGAAGTTCAGCGCCGCCGGATGGTCGGAGTCGAGGACCGCCGCCGAGGCCGGCTCGCCGACCAGCATCCGGCACAGCCCGTACGCCAGCTCCCGGCCCCCGGGCGGCGCCTCGCCCACCCGGGCCAGCACCGCGGCCGCCTGCTCGCGCATCTCGCGCAGCCGCCCCCGCATGATCCACGGCCAGAGCAGGGGCAGGATCAGGCGCAGCGGGTCGTCGCCGTGGCGCAGCGCGGCGTCCAGGTTGCCGCGCTCGGCGTCCAGCACCGCCAGCCAGGCGAGCTGCCCGCCGGTACGCAGGTGCGGCTCGGCGGTCTCGGCCAGCTCCGTGTAGTGGCGGGCGTGGGCGCGGCGCAGCTCCGCCAGGTCGGCGGTGCCGGGCCGGTCCGCGGCGTACTGCCGGATGGTCTCCAGCATCGTGTAACGGTCGCCGCTGACCGCGATGAGCGACTTGTCCACCAGCGACGACAGCAGCTCCAGCTCGCCGCCGCAGATCCGGGCGATCGCCTCGTACGTCGCGCCGCCGGAGAAGACGGTCAGGCCGCGCAGCAGCTCGCGCTCGGCGGCGGACAGCAGGTTCCAGCTCCAGTCGACGACCGCGCGCAGCGTGCGGTGCCGGGGCTCGGCCGTGCGGCCGCCGCGCAGCGCCAGACGGTCGCCGAGCTGCTCGACGAGCAGCGGCACCGGCATCGTCCGCAGGCGGGCGGCGGCCAGCTCGATGGCCAGCGGGATGCCGTCCAGCTCCCGGCAGATCCACGCCGCCTGGTCCGGCGCCACCCGCAGGCCGGGGCGGGCGGCGGCGGCCCGCTCGGCGAACAGCGCGACGGCCTTCGGCTCCGGCAGCGGCGCGACCGCGTGGATCGTCTCGCCGGGGATGTCCAGCGGCTCGCGGCTGGTGGCCAGGACGCGCAGGCCCGCCACCTCCGCCAGCAGCCATCCGGCCACCCGGGCGGCCTCCTCGATCACGTGCTCGCAGTTGTCCAGCACGATCAGCGACTCGCCGCCACGGCGTAGCGCGGCCACCGGGTCGCTGGTCCTGAGCACGCTCTCCACGGCGGCGCGTACGCCGTCGGCGGCGGCCAGCTCCACCAGCCACACGCCGCCGGGCACGTCCAGCCCGGCCGCGGCCTCGACCGCCAGCCGCGTCTTACCCGCCCCGCCCGGCCCCACCAACGTCACCAGCCGCGCCCCGCCCCCGCCCCCGCCCTCGCTCCCTCTCCCTCTCCCGCCCTCGCTCCCTCTCCCTCTCCCGCCCTCGCTCCCTCTCCCTCTCCCGCCCTCGCTCCCGCTCCCGCTCCCGCCGAGCAGGGTCCGCAGCCGGGTCACGTCCTCGGTCCGGCCCACGAAGCTCGTCACCTGGGCCGGCAGGTTGCCGCGCGGCGCGGGCGCGGGCTCCCGCAGCGCCTCCAGGTGGGCCTCGCGCAGCTCGGGCCCGGGATCGGCGCCCAGCTCCGACACCAGGGCCGCCCTGATCCGCTCGAAGACGGCAAGGGCCTCCCCGCGCCGTCCCTGCGCCGCCAGCGCCCGCACCAGCAGCGCGTGGAACGGCTCCCGCAGCGGACACGCCGCCACCAGCTCCTCCAGCTCGGCCACCAGCCCGGCCAGCCCGGCCAGCCCAGCGGACCCAGCGGACCCGGCGGAGCCGGCGGACCCGGCGGGGGCGGCCAGTCCAGCGGAGCCGGCGGGGGCGGCGGGGCCGGCCAGTCCGGCGGTGCCGGCGGGATCGCCGGGGGCGGCGGTGGCCAGGTCGCGGGCGATCCTCGTGGCGAGGGCCGTCAGGCGCAGCTCCTCCAGCCGGGCCGCCGGGGCCGCCGCGAACGGCAGGCCCGCCGCGTCCGCCAGCGCCGGCCCGCGCCACAACGCCAGCGCCCGGTGCGGCTCGCCGTCGCGTACCAGGCGCTCGAACGCCCAGGCGTCCACCTCGGCGGGCGGCACGTCCAGCAGGTAGCCGGCGGGGTGCGAGCCGATGACGCCCGGTGCCTCGCGGCGCGCCCGCGACACCAGCGACTGCAGCGCCGCCGGCGGGTGCGCGGGCGGCTCGTCCGGCCACAGGTCGTCGATCAGCCGGTCGGCGGGGACGACCCGGCCGGGGTCGAGCGCCAGCCGTACCAGCAGGGCTCGCACGCGGGCCCCGCCCACCTGCGCCCCCGCCACCTGAAGCGGCCCCAGAATCCCGACCCGCATCCACCCTCCACGACCCGCGTGCCGACCCCAGCCTACGGACGAACCCCCCGCCACGCCGCCGCCTCCCGCGCCGGGACGGGGAACCACCCTGCCGCGGCCCGGCAACAACCTGTTGTCATGATTGATCGCCGGAAGGCACTGTATGAACGACACGAACCAGGCGGACGGCGGCGACGACGCCTCCTCCATAGAACGCTCGCTACGCGAGCCGGAGGCGTTCGCCGAGGTGTTCCGCCGGCACGCCGCCGACATCACCCGCTACGTCACCAGAAGGCTGGGAGCGGACGCCGCCGATGACGTGGTGGCGGAGACGTTCCTGGCGGCGTTCCGGCAGCGCCACCTCTACGACCTGTCCCGCCCGAGCGCCCGCCCGTGGTTGTACGGCATCGCCACCCACCTGATGGGCCGCCACCGGCGCGCCGAGGTGCGGCAGTTGCGGATCCTCGAACGCACCGGCACCGACCCGGTGGCCGCCCCCTTCACCGACCGCAGCGACGACCGGGTCAGCGCCGAGGCGACCCGCCGCCGCCTCGCGGGGGCGCTGGCGACGCTGCCCCGGGGGCACCGCGACGCGTTGCTCCTGGTCGCCTGGGCCGGCCTCACGTACACGGAGGTCGCGGAGGCGCTGGACGTGCGGGTCGGAACCGTGCGTTCGCGGATCAACCGGGGCCGGACGAAGCTCCGGAAGGAGCTCGGCGGCGCCAACCCGATGGCCATCGTCAGCGAGGAGCCCGTCCATGAATGAGATGACCGAGCTCGGCCGCTTCCGGGCGGACGTGCCCGCGCCCGCCGCCGCCACGCTGGCCGCCCAGGAGGAGCGGCTTCTGGCCGCGATGGCCGCGATGGCCACCACGGCCCCCTCCGCTTCCCGGCGCCGGCGCCCCGTGCTCGCGGGCCTGCTGGTCACCGCCACGCTCGCCGCCGCGGCCGTCCTGGGCCCGGTGCTGGGCGGGTGGGAGTCCTCTCCCACCGCCTACGGCAACGCCGCCATCGACATCGTGCTGCGCGGCGACGAGTACGTGGCCACCATCAAGGACCCGTTCGCCGACCACGCCCTCTACACCGAGGCGTTCCGCGCGATGGGCCTGAATGTCGCCCTGGACCTGCGGCCGGCCTCTCCGACGGGGGTCGGCCATATCTTCCGGCTCGGCATCTCCGGCGCGACGGCGAAGGACCGCATCGGCGAGCGGCCTGAGCCGGAAGGCTGCACGCCCGGCCGGCCCGGCTGCACCCTCACCGTCACGATCTCGAAGGGCTTCAGCGGCAGAGGCACGATCTACCTGGGCCGCCCGGCCAGGCCGGGGGAGCCGTACCAGAACAACGCCGACGCCGCCCGGAAGGGCGAGTCCCTGGAGGGCTACGACCCGGACGGCCGCACGGTCGCCGAGGTCCTGGCCGAGACGCGCAGGCGCGGCCTGGAGGTGACGTTCCAGATCATCGAGCCCCACCCCGATGGCCACGGCTTCTCCATGCGCCCGGACCGGCAGCGGGCCGAGGTGGGCGGCCACTGGATCGTCTGGGCCGCCGAGCCGGCCCGCGAGGGCGCGGTGCGCCTGCTGGTGTCGGAGAAGCGCGTGGCGCGGAATCCGGTTACCGGACGATAATTCAGATGAAATGGGGCCCGGCGCTCGCTACCGTGAAAAGCGCGGTCCGGGACATTTCAACGAAGCGAGAGGAGGGCGCGGGTCGAATGGGAGCCGGTTATCTTTCTGTGAAAAAGAGTCCATCCGGTTTCCGCATGCCATATCCGCGCCCTTGCCGCTGGTCGGGTCCGGTGCCGGAGCGGGTCGAAGTCCCGTCGGTTATCCGCTTCTAACGGGGTGGTCGCAGGTTCGAGTCCTGCCCGGGGCACCGTGCCCCGGTAGCTCAGTCGGCAGAGCGCCAAAACGGCCGGTGGGCGAACCCATATCCGCTCCGGCTCCCGTCCCGATCAGCCCGCTCATCACGAGCGCGTTTTCCTTTCCGCCTTTCACGGCGGGCCGAACACCTAAGGAGTCCAGCCATGGCGCGTGACCCCCTTGCCACGATCTCGGCACACGCCACCCCGCAGTCCCGGCCGATGCCGGGCCGTCCCGAGCAGGTACGCAACGCCGCCGGCGGCTACGTCTTCGACAAGGACCTGTGGACCAGGCTGGAGGACTTCCTGATCCTCGGCACCACGGGCGGCACCTACTACGTCGGCCAGGACCGGCTGACCGCCGAGAACGCCGCCGTGCTCTCCCAGGCGATCGCCGCCGACGGGCCGCGCGTCGTCGAGTTGCTGACCGCGATCTCGACGGCCCGCCCGCCGCGGGCGCCGAAGCAGCGGCCGGCCCTGTTCGCGCTGGCCGCCTGCCACGCGCAGGGCGACCCCGCCACCCGCCAGGCCGTCAAGCGGGCGCTGCCGAAGGTCGCGCGCACCACCGACCACCTCGCCCAGTTCTTCGGTTACTGCAAGAACCTGGGCGGCAAGCCGACCGGGCGGGGCATCGCGCCGGTCGCCGGCCGGTCGCTGCGTACCGCGCTGGCCTCCTGGTTCCTGGCCGGCGAGGCCGACGCCGTGGCGTTCAGGGCGTGCAAGGCGCGCCGGCGCAGGACCCCGCAGGGGGAGGAGTTCGACCTGCGCGACGTGCTCCGCATCGCCCACCCGCGCGCGGACGGCGAGCCGCGCGCGACGCTGTTCGGCTGGCTCGCCGGCAACGTCGCCGACGAGCGGGCCCGCGAGGCGCTGCCCGCGGTGGACCGCTTCCTGACCGCCAAGTCCGTCACGAGCGCCGCCGAGGCGGTGCGCGTGGTCACCGAGCTGCGGGTGCCGTGGGAGTTCCTGCCGGACGCGGTGCTGCGCGAGCCCGAGGTGTGGGACGCGCTGATCGACACGATCGGCATGACCGCCCTGCTGCGCAACCTCGCCCGCATGACCCGGATCGGCACGCTCAAGCCGGCGAACGAGGCCGTCCGCCGCGCCGCCGCCCGGCTCACCGACCGCGACGCGCTGCTCAAGGCCCGCATCCACCCCATGGACGCGTGGCTGGCGATGCGCGTCTACGCCTCCGGCCGCGCCCGGCCGGACCGGCGCGCCGCGACGCAGACCTGGACGCCGGTCCCGGCGATCCTGGACGCGCTGGAGGAGACGTACGAGCTGTCGTTCGGCGCCGTCGAGCCGACCGGGAAGCGGCTGCTGGTCGCGGTGGACTCCTCCGGGTCCATGTCGTACGCCCGCGTCCACGTGGGCGGCTCCGACGTCGGCACGCCGTACGAGGTGGGCTGCGCCCTGGCGGTCATGCTCGCCCGCGTCGAGCGCGGCGGCGCGCACGTCATCGACGTGGACACCGTCGTCCACGCCTCGAAGGTGACGCCGCGCACCAACCTGCGCGAGATCGCCTCCTGGCGCCCGTCCGGCGGCGGTACCGACCTGTCGCTGCCGTTCACCTGGGCGAAGCGGGAGCGGATGGACGTGGACGGCGTCGTCGTGCTCACCGACAACGAGACGTGGGCGGGCCGCTCCCACGCGACGCAGGCGCTGACCGCCTACCGGCACGCGGTCAACCCGCGGGCGCGGGTGGTCGTCGCCTCGCTGACCGCGGCCGGCTACACGATCGCCGACCCGCGGGACGACGGCGTCCTGAACGTGGCCGGCCTCGACGCCTCCCTCCCGCTGGTGGTCGGCGGCTTCATCCGGTGACGCCCCGCGTCGGCGGGACGTCACCGGGACGTCACCGGAGCGTAAGGAAAACGGGCGGGCCGCGCCCTGACGTTCAGAGGGTGATCGATGCCGTGCTGCCGGGGCCGGGGAGCGGTGGTCAGGAGTCCGAGGAGAGCCGTTCGAAGAGTTCGAGCGCGGCCTCGCGTACCTCCTGCGGGGAGAGCCCGTCCAGCGTCTCCCTCGCGTGATCGATGTCGCGGGTGGTGGCCAGCGTGATGGCCACGGACGAGGCGGCGGCGCGGGCGGTCGATCCCGTCGGGGCGGCGTCGGCCAGCTCCTGGGCGCTCGCGGCGAGGTCGAGGTTGTCTCTCAACGGATCTCCTCGGATCGGACGAAGACGGATGCGGACGGATGCGGGAGGCGTCGACGACAGTGCTGCTGACAATGCTGCTGGCGGTGCTGCTGACGATGATGACGGATGCTGACCGCGGTGCGGCCCATTGCATCATCTGACGTCGTGTCCCAGCCACCGTTCAGCGGATTCCCGGCATCACCGATCCGGTGCTGCGAACCGTATCACCCGGGGAGAACCGCGCTCCGGCCCTCCCCGCTCAACCGCGCAGCGGGTCGTGCCCGATCGACATGAGCTCGCGCCGCGACTGGTCGTCCGTACGGTCGCCCAGGGTCCCGACCAGCTCGATGACCTGGCGCATCACGTCGAGGTCGTCCTTGGTGAGGTCGCCCTTGCGCTTGTTCAGGACGTGCAGCACGCCGCGCCCCAGCTCGTCGATCCCCATGTCGGGGTCGGGCGGGAAGCCTTCCTCGTCCGAGGCGTCCGCCAGCAGGTACGTGCGCAGCTCCGCGGAGTTCATGTTGACCGCGCGGTGGAACTCTTCCCAGAGCGTGTCGTTGTCAAGACCTTCAGTCATGACGGCCGCCTACCCTGCTCACCTCGCGTTACGCTCGTCAGCCGATCCCGCCGGCGAGCTTGGCCACCGCGTCCTCGACGCGCCGCCGCCGGGTCTCCGGCTTCTTCGCGCCCTCCACGGACAGGATGTGACGGCGCTTGCGGGAGTACGACAGGCTCTCGAAGAACCGCTTCGCCGCCGGCGCGGCGTCGAGCGCGGCGGCCAGGTCGGCGGGCACGGCGGCTTCGCGCGGCGCGGTGTCCAGCTCGACGGTGACCTCCGCCTCGTCACCCGCCGCGACCCCGGCGGCCTGCCGGTTCTCGGCGCTCAGCGGCAGCATGAAGCGCCCGCCCATGACCGCGACCGTGCTGCGGTAGGTGTGGGAGCCGATGGTCACGGTCACGGCCGGACGCCTGCCCGCGCCGAGCGCCTCGACCACCTCGTCCGGCACGGCCAAGCCCGTCGCGGTCCTGCCGCCCAGCTCGATCATCGTCCTGAACGTCACCGTCGTGGATCTCACTGGAAGAACTCCTTCAGCACGGGGGCCAGCGCGGCCGGCTTGACGATGTGGGTCTGGCCGCCGAGCGTGCGGTGCTCGGCGTCGGGGAGCGCCGCGGCCAGGGCGCGGGCGGCGTTGCGGATCCACGCCTGGCTCTTGCCGCCGTCCATGACCAGCGCCGGGACCTTCACCCCCGGCCAGCTCCCCTCCGGGTACGGCCGCCCCTGCTCGTACGCGGCCACGAAGGCGGCGTCGTACGGCAGCGTGTGCGCCACCGCCTTGAGCTTGGGCCAGGCCGGCATGAACCGCATCATGGCCACCACCGGGGCGGGCAGCCCGACGCCCTCGCGCATGAAGTAGCGGACGGCCTCGGCGCGCCGACCGGCGGCCAGCAGCTCGTCCAGCCTGGCCAGGTAGTCGGCGGGGACGGGCGGCCGGGTGTCGTCCACGATGAACGGCGGCTCGTACAGGGCCAGCCGGCGGATCGGCAGGCCGGCGTCCGCGGCGGCCAGGGCCAGGGCGGCGCCGGAGGACGTCCCGTACAGGAACACCGGGCCGCCCGCGGCCTTGATGAGCGCGGCCAGGTCCTCGATCTCGCGCTCGGGGGCGTGTGGAGGGGTGTCGCCGCTCGCGCCGCGGCCGCGGCGGTCGTACGTGAGGACGGTGTGCGTGTCGGCGAGCGCGGTGGCGAGGCCGTCGTTGACGCTCTGACCTCGGTAGCTCATCGCGCCGTCCACCAGGATCACGGCCGGGCCGCTGCCGGTGCTGGTGCAGGCGATGCGGGTGCCGTCTGCGGATCTCACCTCGTTCATGGGTCGAGAGTAGCTGCCGAAAAAAAAATTTGTCAACGGCGAGCGCGGGCGGAATTTGTCGGATTCGTTGAGGTATGGAGGTACTCAGGCGCCTCCTCGCGCGCTCTGCCATGTCAGGAGCCGTTCCGGCGCGGGGGACGCGGGGACGGCTCCCCAGGGCCCGCCGCGAGGGAGGGGCGGCGCGTGCCGCGGACCGGTGCGCGCGGTCTGCCAGCCGCCCACCCGGTCCGCGGCACGCGCGGCGACACGGGGCTGCGGCACGGTCCGCGACACGGGGCTGCGGCACGGTCCGCGACACGGGGCTGCGGCACGGTCCGCGACACGGGCTGCGACGCGGGCGGTGGCACGGTCCGCGACACGGGCTGCGACGCGGGCGGTGGCACGGTCCGCGACACGGGCGGGCGGACCGGCCGGCCGGCTCAGGACCTGCTCATCCAGGCCGGCGCCGGGCCGGTGCTGCCGCGCGGGGTGAGGGCGGCGGCCTGGTCCTCGTACGGGGGCACGCTCTCGCCGGCGATCAGGGCGAGCAGCCGCTGGGCCGCGTGCGCCCCGTACGCCGGGATGTCCCGGGTCAGGGCCGTCAGCGGCGGCCGCACGACCTGCGACAGCGGCGAGTCGTCCCAGGCCACGACGGACAGGTCGCGCGGCACCTCCACGCGCATCTCCTGGGCCACCGACAGCCCGGCGACCGCCATGATGTCGTTGTCGTAGATGATCGCCGTCGGCCGGTCGGGCGAGCTGAGCAGGCGACGGGTGGCGCGGGCGCCCTCCTCGCCGGTGTAGTCGGTGTGCACGGTGACCGGCTCGGCGACCCCCTGGCACGCCTCGGCGAAGGCCCGGTCGCGCACCGCGGTGTGCACCAGCTCGGGCAGCCCCGCGACCCGGGCGATGCGCCGGTGGCCGAGCGCGACGAGGTAGCCGACGGTCTCGCGTACGGCCTGCCCGTCGTCGGACCAGATCGAGGACAGCGAGCCGGACTCCGACGGGTGCCCGATGACGACGACCGGCATGCCGAGCCGCTCCAGCTCCCCGACCCGGGTGTCGGACGTGTGCAGGTCCACCAGGAACGCGCCGTCGATGCGGCTCTCGCCCCACCAGCGCCGGTAGACCTCGCTCTCCTGCTGGTGGTCGGTGACGACCTGGAGCAGCAGCGCGTACGACCGGTCGGCCAGCACGCCCTCGATGCCGCTGATCAGCTCCATGAAGAACGGCTCGACGCCGAGGATGCGCGCGGGGCGGCAGAGCGCGAGCCCCACGCAGTCGGCCCTGGCGCCGTTGAGCGCCCGCGCGGCGCTGTTGGGCCGCCAGCCGATCTCCTCGGCGATGGCCACGATCCTGGCCCGCGTCGCCTCCGACACCCCCGGCTGCCCGTTGAGCGCGTAGGACACCGCCACCTTGGAGACGCCCGCCCGGGCGGCGATGTCGGCGATCGTCGGTCGCTTCACGGGCTTCCTCTCTGAACCGGGTAACCAGGTCTACTGTAGGCCACCCGGGAAAGAAGCCTGTTAACCGGTCAAGCCACGTGCCAGGGCCGCGCGTCCAGGGTGTCCTGCGCGACCTCGGCGACCCGCAGCGCGTACGTGGGCCGCTCGGCCCCCTCCACCGGCCCCAGATAGGCGTGCCCGGTCAGGTGGCACCAGGCCGGCAGGTCGACGGGCGCGGCCGGATCGGTGGCGATCAGGTGGATCACCGCTCCCGGCCCGGCCCGGCGTACGTGGCCGCGCAGCTCGATGAGGAGCTGCACGCACAGCTTGTCGCCGCCGTCGACTACGAGATCAGGCATGAGTATAGGAAATCATCCCTCGGGACCGGTATGCGCCGGTTCTGTGCCCGACGGGCATTGCCGGATCCGGTAGCCGGTGTTACGAAGTAGCCGGAAGGGCTGTTCATGGGCGGGCAGATGACCGAACTGCTCAAGGGGACGCTGGAGGGCGTCGTCCTGGCGATCCTGTCCGGCCGGCCCGCTCACGGCTACGAGATCACGGCCCGGCTGCGGAAGCGGGGCTTCTCCGGCCTGGCCGAGGGCACCGTCTACGCGCTGCTGGTCAGGATCGAGCGGCGCGGCCTCGTGGACGTGGAGCGGGTCCCGTCCGGGAAGGGGCCCCCGCGCAAGGTCTACTCGCTCAACGCGCGGGGACGCGAGTGTCTCGACGAGTTCTGGAGGTCCTGGACCTTCCTCGCGGAACGGCTCGAACAGCTCCGCCGGGGCGACGGGCCATCGTGACCGGCGGGGCGGGATCAGAGGAGGAAGAGCAGGACGGCGTCGATCAGGACGAGCACGGCGGTGGCGAAGTGCACGCCGAACGCGACCGCCTTGGTGCCGCCGTTGCGCAACACGATCAGGGTGTCGCCCAGGGGCAGCAGGGCCACGACGAGCATGAACCAGGCCTCGGCCTGGGCGCCGGCGAAGAACAGCAGGGCCAGGCCGACCAGGCCGTAGGTGCCGTCACGCAACCCCTTGATCGTCAGGTAGGCGCGGTCGGTCGTGGCGGGCACGCCGTAGCCCGTGGCGGCGGCGACGGGCTGGAACAGGAAGCGGGCGCCGATCAGCAGGCACAGGAGGTTGAGGACGATGGCGAGGCCGTAGGCGATGACAGTGAGCACGGGGGTCTCCGTTTGCTAGCGCTGCTAGGAACAAGAACGAAGCTAGCAGAGCAATGACAATTCCGCTAGCGGTGCTAGATTGCGGAGCATGACGATCCAGAACCGCAAGGAGCGCGAGCGCGCGGAGCGGGAGAAGCTCATCATCACCGCGGCCCGGGAGCTGGCCGAGGCCGAGGGCTGGGAGGCGGTGACCACGCGCCGGCTGGCCGAGCGGGTCGAATACAGCCAGCCGGTCCTCTACAGCCACTTCAAGGGCAAGGGCGCCATCATGACGGCCGTCGCCCTGGAAGGCTTCGCCGAACTGGCCGCCGAGCTGCGCGAGGCGCGGATGGCGGCGCCGGATCCAGCGCAGGCCCTCGCCCGGGTCGGCGCCGCCTACGTGGCCTTCGCCGACCGGCGCCCGGCCCTCTACGACGCCATGTTCCGGCAGAGCGTCGACCTGCCCTTCGCCACGCCCGAGACGCCGGCCGCCCTGCGCGCCGGGTTCGAGGAGTTCACCGAGGCCCTCCGCCCGCACCTGCGCGCCCCGCACCTGGCCGGCGCCGACCCGGGGCCGCTGGCCGAGACCTTCTGGGCGGCCCTGCACGGCCTGGCGACGCTGATGCGCGGCGGCCGGCTCCCCCGCGAACACCACGACACCCGCCTCACCCTCCTCCTCGCCTGCTTCACCCACCAGCCCACGCCGCGGTGAACGCTGATTTGCCGTTCGCCCGTTATTCGATGGATTTATACGGGTGACGTGACCCATAGACCGGCCGGCGAGTGGTAAAAACACCGTAAGAGACGGTCAATCTCTGGCATGCTGCACCATGCGAAAGGGAGGAAGCGGCCGAAGCGACTTCCTCCCGTATGGCGAGGAGAATATCCCACCCCATGCTCGATGACAACCAGTGCCATCACGACACGGCAAAACGCATGCTGGACTTCGCGGCCGTCGCGACTCCCTGGCATCGCAGATTGTGGCGGCTGGGGACCGTCCTGGAACTGTCGGAGCTTCTGGAGGCGGTGAGCGCGAGAGCCCTGGGGGCTCTCGCCGAATCCTCGGTGAAGTACCTAGGTGACGTGCTGGCGAAGAGGATCCAGCGGGATCCCGGGATGGGGTCTCCCGCCGAGCGCGGTCAGCTCATCAAACACGTCAACAGGACCATGCAGGCGGACGGGCATGACTGGGTGGCGCTGAACATGTTGTCGCAGGAGAGTCGGCCCGTCTATCTGTCACGGTGGGCGAGCCATCTCAGAAGTGCGGAGACGGGATGCGAGCCGACTGCTCGGGCAATCGTCAGTCACATATTGGATGAGGGCTACAGCGCGGAGGCGACACACAAATGGCTGACATATCAGGTGAAATACAATAAGACGGCCATGCAGTTGAGCGATCTGTGCGATGAGGCGCAGGCTCTCCTCAACCGCCCGAAGGTGAGATTCACCGTATTGGTGCCGTTGGTAGCCTGCCCTCCTCTTCCCGAGGACCGACCGGCGTCGTGGTTGAGCTCGTCACAGACCGCTGACTGGCTCTCGTCCTGGTTTCCGGCCGCTCCGGGCATCAGGCAGGCGGGCGGTCTCGTCCTGGAGATCGACCCAGGGACAAGTACTCGGCTCTCAAGGCAGTGAACAGCGAGGTCGAGAGGCTGACGGCCCGGTTCCAGGTGGGCGCGCGCCAACGACTGGAGTTCCAACCGACGCTCTACATGCTCGGCGAGCCGGAGCCTCTGGACTACCTCGGTGGACCGCGTCGCGTGCAGGTGCACGCGCTCGAACGCACGAAGGAAATCTTCCGTCTTCGCATCGATCCGCAGCTCGACGCGGCTCTGGAGCTCCTGCAGCCGCTCGATCGGGGTACGCCCGCCGCGGCGATCGCCGGTAGCTGGGCCGCGCTGGAGGCCCTGCTGGTGGGGCCTGGGGACACCGCCAACCGCGTGGTCGCCGCGACCCGGATGGCCCGCATCGTGACGTGCGGCTACGTCATCAGTGAGTTGCTGGCGCTCGCGCGCGTTCACGCCGGTACCGGTGATGACGCCGTGGCAAGACACCTGCGCTCGATCGACGACGACCAGGAGAGGGCGATCCACTTCGAGAAGGCGATCAGGAGCGGTTCGGTGACCGGCACCGTGTCGTCCAGGCCGGTGCGTTGCACGGCGTCCCGGCTCTCGCGTTCGCGGCCGCGGCGGAGTTGAGGCTGACGCAGAGTGCCTTCAGCGGACGGTGTCTCTCCGAGCTGTTCGGCCACCAGAGGTGATCACCGGACGAAGGGGCTCAAGGATCATGGGCGGAGCGCAGGCCGCCCGTACGGGGTCACCGGCCGATGCCGTCCCCGTAAGCGGGTGACAACCCTGATCGCCTGACCCTGTTGTTCATCCACGAGGTGACCGGCCCGTCCATGACGACCGTCCGGCTCGGGGCCACCGTGGCGGCGGCCGTGGGGCCGGCGGCCAACCCGGTGGCCGGGATCCTCATCGTGGCGAGGGCCCCCGCCGGGTGTGGCGGCGGGGGCCCGGCCTTCGGGGTGGTCGCTATTCCTTGTCGCCTCCGGCGCCGTTCTTGGACTGGTTGAGCATGCCGCCGAGTGCGCTGAGGCTGCCGGCGGCCTGGCCGGCGGGGACCGCCTTCGACACGGCTTCGAGGGCGATCTGAGCCATCTTCTGCATGTGTTCGGCGGCCGTCTTCATGGCCTCGCCGGCGCGCTGGGCCGCGGCCTGGTCGTTGCCGGCCGCCAGCTCCATGCCCTTGGTGAGGACCTTGCCGATCTCGGCCATGCCGCTCATGTCGCGGAACAGGTTGGCGGCGGCCACGGTCTGGAGCGTGGCGTCCATGCCGGTCGGGTTGGGCAGCGCCTGGATCGTCTGGAACCTGGCCTCGGTGGGGGCGAGGGGGGTGACCTTGACGTCGACCTCGCGGCTCCGGCCGCCGGTGGCGACGGGGGCGATGTCGGTGGGCAGGATGGGGATGGGGGACTCCTTCCAGTTCCAGAAGCGGGTGAGGTCGATCTTCTCGGCGGAGTTGGCCCGGCCGAGCACGGCCTCGGCGAAGACGCCGTTGGTGGCGATGCCGACGACGCTCGTCAGCTCCTTGCCGAGTTCGGTGCTGTCCTGCCGGCGGGCCTTGACCCAGTCCTCGCGTTCCTGTTCGGTGGCGAAGTTCCAGCGGAAGCCGAGGTAGTTGCCGGTGACGGCGACCGGTTTGGGGTCGAGCTGCGCGCCGAGCGGCACCAGGCTGTCCTTGCCGCCGGGCGGCGTGTAGGTGTAGTTGGCCAGGATGCGGCTCAGCGTCAGCTCGTCGAGGCTGCTCCAGATCGCCTGGCTGTAGTGGCGGCGGTTGTCGTTGAGGTGGTCGAGGATGAGCTGGGGCACCTGGTCGCCGCGTACGTGGAAGCCGAGCGAGGCGATGTAGGTGCGGCTGCCGGTGGTCACCGTCGATCCGTGCAAGCCGCACAGCGCGCCGCCGGCGTCCTCGGTGAGGTCGGGGATGGCGGTCGAGCCCACGGCGGACCCGAATTCGAGCACGCGGGACTGCATGGTCAGCCGCAGCCCGGACAGGCTGCCGCGGGCCGCGGAACCGGCCCAGTAGTCCACCGAGAGCAGCTTGTCACCGGCCTCGAAGGCGTAGGCCGCGTGCTGCTGGATCCCTGAGCCGCTGGTGTCGCCGCACCGGAAGGTCTGGCCGGACACGACGAGCGTGACGCTGCGGATGCCGTCCTCGTCCCACCACACGTCGATCTTGGAGGCCGCGCCGGAGTCCGACTTGCCGTCGTACGGGGTGGGCGTGCCGCGGGTCGCGGTCTGCAGGCGGAGCGGCTGGTTGGTGGACGTCCGCAGCCAGAACTCCCCGTTGCCCACGGGCAGGACGTCGAGGAGCTTGTCCGGCGGGGGCACGGTCTTCGGCAGCTCGGTCAGGCTGAAGGGACCGCTCTTCACCTGGGCGCCGGTGGGGGTGCCGGTCTGCGGATCGGGCTCGAACGTAACCAGGAACTGGCGTGAGGGCTGGCCCGGGGACTGGCCCGGGGTCGTGCTTTGGAACTGGGCGAGGACCCAGATGATGCCGTCCGGGGCGGCGGCCAGGCCGGTGACGGCGAGCGAGCTGGACCCGCCCGCGTTGGGCATGCGCTCCGTCCACGTGTTCCCGGTGCGCTCGTAGATCTTGCCGTGCCGGCAGTACCAGAGCCGGTCGCGGCCGAGGACGGCGAGGTCGTCCGCTTCGACCTGCATGTCCTGCCAGCCGGTGCCCCGTTGGTAGATCATGCCGTTCGTGCCGACGAGGTACGGGGTGCCGTCGGCCCCGCAGGCGATCTTGCGCGCGCTGGCACCCGAGGGGTCGTACTTCCAGGTCGTCCCGTCGTACACGACGACTCTTTCGTCGCTCTGGAGGATCCCCCAGATCTGCCCCTTGCCCGGCGCGATGCACTTCAGGCCGCCGCTCAGCCCGGTCGTCGGCAGGGCGTACCAGCGCTGGACGGCCGGGTCGAACCGGACCGGCGCGCCGTCGGACTTGCGTATGCCGTAGACGCCCATGCTGGACGTGGCGAGGTCGATCAGCTTCACGTCCTCGAAGGTCTGCTTCTCCGGGGCGCTCACCGCCGTGTAGCCGTTGAGCTTGCGGGCCGTGGCCCTGACCAGCTTCGTCTCGCGGATCAGTTTGGCCCAGTCCGCAGGCGCCACAGCCGCCAGCACCTCCTTGTAGCGCTGGAAGCTGCTGGGGGTGAAGTTGAGATCCTCCAGCGGGATGAACAGGCACCGTTCGATGCGCGCCGGCTTGGTCGTCACCTTGTAGACCTGGACGACCTCGTAGTACTGCACCGACAGGGCGTGCATGTGGTTGTAGTTGGTGACCACGCGGGTCATGACCTGCTCTTTTTCCGACTGCGAGGTCTCCCGCACCACGGTCATGTGGCGGCTGCGGGCGGCGGTCGCCAGTTGCTGGGTGCGGGCGTTGATGCGCTGGGCGGCCTCGGCGGCGACCGACCTCACCCCGGTGGAGCGGCCCACCGACGTCGCGAAGCCCACGTTGGTCGACTTGCTCGCCGAACCGCCGGCGGTGATGCCGAAGAACGAGAAACCCCCGCTGCCGCCCTTGCTCTCGGACACGCTGAACTGCGACATCTGCGACGAGCCGTGCTGCTCCTCCCGGGCGATGCTGTTGGCCAGCTCGCTGATCGACCGCTCCTGGAGCGTCTGGTTGGTGAGTTCGTCCTTCTCGCTGGTCTTCTCCGTGCCGGTGCCGACCGTGCGCCGCTCCCAGTCGATGACCGCGACCTTGGTGCTCTCGCCCGGCGCCAGCGGGAGGCTGTGGAGCAGCCGGCCCAGCGTCACGCCTTCCACGGCCCACTTCTGCTCGGTGGTGACGATCATGCCTTCGGCGGGGCGGTCGTAGAACGGCAGGTCCTCCTCGCCGAGGTCGATCGCGCCGGTCAGCTTCCGTTTCGTCTTGGCGCCGGGGATGTCGGTCAGCACGACGGTCTGGTAGCGGACGATCTCGACGGGGTGCTCGCCGCTGGCCGGCAGGAGGTCCTTCGGGGTGGGGCCGTCGAGGGCGGTGGCGGTGGGGGTGGCGGTGGGGGCGGGGGTTTTCGTCGTCGATGACGGTGTGGTGGTCGTCGACTGCTTCGGATCTGGAGTGCTCATGCGTTCCTCTCCGTGTGAGCATGACCCCGAAGGCAGGACCGATGATCAGGTGGCGGGTTCCGGCCCCGTGGTCGTGGGCGTGGACCGAATGAACGCCGTTGTCCGCCTTCCGGCCGAGCCCTGCGGGCCCGCCCCGAAGACGCTAGGAGAGCGCGTCGATGCTCACAATGACGGAAAAGCAGTCACGGCCGGTCAGGCTGGACCGAAACAACCAGAGCGGTACTCACCTTTTGATTGCGGGCCGCGCGTTACCCCTTCGGACGCGGTAGCGGCCTCCTGTCCCGCCAGGACCGGCCGGGCCGTACGCGCCGGCGCGAAGCCGCAGCCCGAACCGTAGATCCACGTGAACCGCCATCGGCCGGTTCCGCCGGCTCGACCCACGTGTCTCACCAGCCCCGGAACGTGATCACCCTAAAAGATCACCGTCGCCTGTCCTCATCCGGTCACGACCCGGCCTTGCGCACTCCGGTGAGCGCGAGGGTGAGCAGCCGGTCGGCCTGGGCCGCGGCGTCGGGCTCCCGCTCGACGGCCAGGCAGATGGCGTTGACGAGTTTGAGCAGGTCCGTGATCGGGACGTCGGGCCGTACGGCCTTCGCCCGCCGGGCGCGGTCCAGCAGGTCCGCACCCGCGTTGGTGATCATCGTGTGGCAGGTGGCGCCCAGGGCCGGGTCGCCGTCGTGGGCGCCGCGCATCAGCGAGGCGGCCAGCCCCCGGTTGGACACGGCGTGCGCGGCGACGGCTCCCAGCCAGGTCGCCAGCGCGTGCCAGGGGTCGGGGCCGCCGGCCAGGCCGGCGGCGGTGGCGCACAGGGCCTCCACCTTGTCGCGGAAGACGGCCTCCAGCAGCCGCTGCCGGGAGGGGAAGTGGCGGTGCAGCGTGGCCGAGCCGACCCCGGCGCGCCGGGCGATCTCCTCCAGGGACGCCTCGGCGCCCTGCTCGGCGACGGCTTCGGCGGCGGCGGCCAGGATGCGGTCGTGGTTGCGGCGCGCGTCCGCGCGCATCGGGCGGGCGGACGGGACCGTACGGCTGGCGGGCGACATGGGTTCTCCGGCGGACTTGCAAAAGCGGGGTGGCCCTCCATATGGTACTCAACCATAACCGGAGGGCCACCCCATTTAAGTGGGTGGCCGCCGGGTGCCTACCGTTGGGGGAAACATCGTGAAGACCATCGTGGTGATCGGGGCGACCGGCCTCCAGGGCCGGGCCGTGACGGCGCGGCTGCTCGCCGGCGGCCGGCGGGTACGGGCGGTGACGCGCGACGTGGACACCGCGGCGGCCCGCGCGCTGGCGCGGGCGGGTGCCGAGCCCGTCCGCGCCGACATGGACGACCCCGCCTCGCTCGTGGCCGCCGCCGAGGGCGCCCACGGCCTGTTCAACGTGCAGCCCACCGTCGGCTCGCCGGGCACCCCGGCGGGCTTCTCGGCCGAGGACGAGGTCCGCTGGGGATGCAACGTCGCCGACGCGGCCCACGCCGCCGGCGTGCGGCACCTGGTCTACGCCTCGCTCGCCGGCGCGGGCCGTCACAACACCGAGAAGCTGCCGGGCAACACGATCAACAAGTGGCGGATCGAGCAGCACATCACCCGGCTGGGCCTGCCCGCGACCTTCCTGCGCCCGGTGTCGTTCATGGAGAACTACACCGGCGCCTACCACCTGCGCGACGGCGCCGTGGCCACCGCGTTCGCGGCCGACGTACCCCAGCAGGTCATGGCCGTGGACGACATGGGCGCCTTCGCCGCGCTGGCCTTCGCCCACCCGGGCGAGTGGATCGGCCGCGCGGTCGACCTGGCCGGGGACGAGCTGACCCCGCGCCGGATCGCCGCCGCCATCTCCGAGGCGGTCGGCCGGCCGCTGCCGTACGTCCAGATCCCGATCGAGGTGATCGGCCGGCTCGGCGCGGAGTTCGCCTACGCCTACACCTGGCTCAACGAGCGTGGCTACCGCGCCGACGTCGCCTTCACCCGCGCCCTGCACCCCGGCCTGATGGACCTGCGCACCTGGCTGCGGCGGACGGGCGCGGCCCGGATCGCCGCCTTCCTGGCCGCCCGGGACACCGCGGAGCGGGACCGATGAACCCCGGACGGATCGGCGTCCGGGCGGGCGAGATGGACCGCTACCCCGCCCCGGTCCTGCGCCGGACGAGCCGCCCTTCGGGCGGCCTGGAGATCCGGGCTCCGTACGGGCTCTAGGAGACGCCGGGTGGGGAGGTGGAGTCGCGGATGACCAGTTGGCAGGGCATCTTGTGGACGCCGGGCGTGGCCCTGCCGTCGATCGCGGCGAACAGGTGCTGGGCCGCGGTCCGGCCCAGTGACTCCAGGTTCATGTCCACCGTGGTCAGCGCGGGGCGGGTCTCCGTGGACAGGACCTCCCAGTTGTCGTAGCCGACGACCGCGATGTCGTCCGGCACCCGCCGGCCCCGCTCGCGGGCCGCCTCCACGAAGCCGGCGGCGATCTGGTCGCTGCCGCAGAAGACCGCGTCGATCTCGGGCTCGGACATCAGCAGCATCTCGGCGGCGTGCCGCCCCCACCGCTGCGACCACGGGCCGGACAGCGTCCGGCCGGCCTGCGGCAGGCCCGCGGACTCCAGCGCGAGGCGCAGGCCCTCCTCGCGGTCGCGGGCGGCCTTGTAGTGGGCCGGGCCGGTGATGTGGGCGATGCGGCGGCGGCCGAGGGCCAGCAGGTGGCCGACGGCCATCGCGGCGGCGCCCACGTCGTCGGGGACGAACGAGACGTCCTCCGGGTCCTCGGAGGGGCCGTAGGCGTAGACGACCGGTATGGGCAGGTCGGCGCTCACCGACGGGCGCGGGTCGGTGCTCTCGCCCACCACGATGAGCCCGTCCACCCGGCGGGACAGCAGCGCCCGCAGGTGGTGCTGCTCCCTGATGGCGTCGCCGCGCGCGTCGCAGAGCAGCACGGCCATCTCGCCCGCGCCGAACGCGTCCTCGGCGCCGAGCAGCACCGGGATGCCGAAGCGGCCGACGCTGTCGGAGGTGAGCAGCCCGACCGTGCGCGTCTGGCCGGACAGCAGGCCCCGGGCCAGGGCGTTCGGCTGGAAGGAGAGCTGGGCCGCGGCGGCGAGCACGCGCTCGCGGGTGGCGGCCCGCACGTCCTGCCGCCCGTTCAGCGCCTTGGACGCCGTGGCGATCGAGACCCCCGCCAGCGAGGCCACGTCGTTGATGGTCGCCCGCTTAGTCGCCATGCTTCGAAACCCTTTTCGGTCGCTGTGAACTGCTTAGCACCCTAGCACCCATTGACAGAGGTCCGTGTTTCTTCTACGTTTCCGAAAACCTTTAAGTCCAGGAGCACATCATGAGACGAAGGCTGGCCGGGATCTCCCTCCTCGGCGTGTTAGCGCTCACGGCGGCGGCCTGCGGCAACGGCGGCGGCAGCGGGGGCGGCGGCACCCAGCCCGCGGAAGGTCCCGTGACGATCACGATGTGGACCCGCGCCGCCACGCAGACGCAGAGCGAGCGGCTGGTCCAGGAGTACAACAGGACCCACAAGAACCAGGTCAAGCTCACCGTCATCCCGACGGACAACTACCAGCCGCGCATCGCCGCCGCGGCCGGTGCCAAGCAGCTCCCCGACGTGTTCGCGGCCGATGTCATCTTCGTTCCGAACTACACCTCCCAGGGCCTGTTCCTGGACCTCACCGACAGGATCGCGGCCCTGCCGTTCAAGGACAAGCTCGCGCCCTCGCACATGAAGCTGGGCACGCTCGACGGCCGCAGGTACACGCTGCCGCACACCCTCGACCTGTCGGTCTGGTTCTGGAACAAGGACCTGTACGAGAAGGCCGGCCTCGACCCCGAGAAGGGGCCGAAGACGCTGAAGGAGTTCGCCCAGCAGGCCACCACCATCCAGGAGAAGCTGGGCGAGGACGGCAAGGTCCACGGCACGTTCTTCGGCGGCAACTGCGGCGGCTGTTACGTCTTCACGTTCTGGCCCTCCGTCTGGGCCGCCGGCGGCCAGGTCATGAACGCCGAGGGCACCCAGTCCCTCAACGACCGGCCCGCCATGCTCGACGTCTTCAGGATCTACCGCGAGCTGTACGAGAAGAAGGCCACCGGCCCGACCGCCAAGGAGGAGCAGGGCCCGACCTGGACCGGCTTCTTCCCCAAGGGCGAGATCGGCGTGATGCCGATGCCCTCGACCACGCTCGGCCTGATGCCCAAGGACATGAGGATCGGCGTCACCCCCATCGCCGGCCCGGACGGCGGCGAGTCGACCTTCGTCGGCGGCGACTCCATCGGCGTCAGCTCCACCACCAGGAACGCCGACGCCGCCTGGGACTTCGTGTCCTGGACGGTCGGCGACCAGGCCCAGGTGGAGGTCATGGCCAAGAACAAGGACGTGCTCGCCCGCACCGACCTGGCCGGCAACAAGTACTCCGCCGAGGACCCGCGCGTGGTGCTGATCAACTCGCTGGTGGCCAAGGGCCAGACCCCGTACGCCCTGCGCTTCGGCCAGACCTTCAACGACCCCCAGGGCCCGTGGCTGCGCTTCGCCCGCGAGGCCGTCTTCGGCGACACCTCCAAGCTGCCGCAGCTCAACGCCGAGATCACGAAGTCGCTGCAACCATGACGTTGACGATGACCCGGTCCGGGCGGCGGGCGGCCCACGGCGCGCCCGCCGCCCGGTGGCGGAGCAGGAAGATCCAGGGCTGGCTGTACGCGGCGCCGACCGCCGTCATCGTGGGCGTGCTGTTCGTCGCGCCCCTGGTGCTGGTGGTCTGGATGTCGCTCAACCGCTGGCCCCTGCTCGGCGGCGCCACGTTCAACGCCCCCGACAACTACACCAAGATCGCCGACAATCCGCTCTTCCTGGACGCGGTGCTCTTCACGCTCAAGTACACCGCGATCACCACCGTCCTGCTGTCGGGGGTGGCGCTGGGCCTGGCCCTGCTGGTGCAGGAGCGCCGGCCCGGCATCGGGTTCTTCCGCACCGCGTTCTTCCTGCCGGGCGCGGTCGGCTTCGCCGCGGCCGGGCTGCTGTTCTACGGCATGCTCAACAACGACTTCGGCCCCATCGACCCGATGCTCCGGGCGGTCGGCCTCACCACCGAGCCGGTCAAGTGGATCGGCACCCCCAGCATGGCGCTGTTCTCCACGATCGCGCTGGTGATCTGGCGCTTCGCCGGGTTCAACATGCTCATCCTGCTCACCGGGCTGCAGGCCATCCCCACCGAGGTGTACGAGGCCGCCCGCAGCGACGGCGCCGGCCGCTGGCAGATCTTCACCCGGATCACGCTGCCGCTGCTGCGCCCCACGCTGGCCCTGATGCTCATCCTCAGCGTCACCGGCTCGCTGCTCGCCTTCGACCAGTTCTTCGTCTTCACCAACGGCGGCCCGGACAACAGCACGGTCTCCATGGTCATGGTCGTCTACCGGGACGCTTTCTTCCGCTTCGACCTCGGCGGCGCGGCGGCGCTGTCGGTCGTGCTGCTCGTGGCCCTCGTCGGGCTCAACACGCTCATGATGCGGAGGCTGCGATGAGCCGGTACCTCACGCTGTCCGCGCTGGCGGTGCTGTTCCTGTTCCCGCTGGTGTGGAGCGGCTACGCCTCGCTGGAGGACCCGTCCAACTACCTGGAGATGGCCCGCTTCGGGGAGGGCGTGGGCACGTACGCGACCAACAGCGTGCTGGTCTCCGCCATGACCGTGGCGGGCACGCTGGTCGTCTCGGCGCTCGGCGGCTACGGCTTCGCCCGCTTCGACTTCCCCGGCAAGAACGTGTTGTTCCTGGCCACGCTGGCGATCCTCATGGTGCCGTACGCGACCATCCTCATCCCGCTCTACGTGCTGCTCGGCTACCTCGGCCTGCAGAACTCCCTGGTCGGGCTGTCGCTGGTGTTCGTGATGTTCCAGCTCCCGTTCGCGCTGTTCATGATGCGCAACGCGTTCGAGGCGCTGCCGCGCGAGCTGGAGGAGGCGGCGCTGGTGGACGGCTGCGGGACGTTCCGCGCGTTCTCCCGCATCCTGCTGCACGCGGTGCGGCCGGCGCTGGTCACGGTCGGGCTGTTCGCCTTCCTCGCCTCGTGGAACGACTTCTTCGCGCCGCTCATCCTGCTCAACGACGGCGCGTCGTTCACGCTGCCGGTGGCCGTGGTCAGCATGACGCAGCGCACGTTCGGCGCCATCGACTACGGCATGCTCCAGGCCGGCGTCATGGTCATGGCCATCCCCTGTCTCGTCCTGTTCATCGTGCTGCAGCGCCACTACGTGCGCGGATTCATGTCAGGAGCTCTGCGTGGCTAACCCCGTCCTGCCCTCATCGGGCGTCCTGTCCCCCCTCGGCCTCGACTCCGTACGGCTCGCGCCCGGCTTCTGGGGCGACCGGGCCGCGCTGAACCGCGAGGTCACCATCGCCCACTGCCTGGACTGGGACGAGCGCGAAGGCTGGATCCCCAACTTCCGGGGCGAGCGCCCGCGCCGGGGCCGGGAGTTCAGCGACTCCGAGATCTACAAGCTGCTGGAGGCCATGGCCTGGGCCGGCCATCCGGCGCTGCCCGCGCTGGCCGAGACGGTGGCGGGCGCGCAGGAGGGCGACGGCTACCTCAACACCCGCTGGACCGGCAGCCGCTACACCGACCTGGAGTGGGGGCACGAGCTGTACTGCTACGGCCACCTCATCCAGGCCGGGGTGGCCCGGCTGCGCACGCACGGCGAGGACACCCTGACCCGGGTCGCGACGCGGGCGGCCGACCACGTGTGCCGCCGCTTCATGGAGGGCACGCAGACCTGCGGGCACCCGGTGATCGAGATGGCGCTGGTCGAGCTGTACCGGGCGACCGGGGCCGAGCGCTATCTGGAGATGGCCCGCCGCTTCGTCGAGCGCCGCGGCCTGCCCGCGCTCGCCGACATCCCGTTCGGCCGCGCCTACTACCAGGACGACCAGCCGGTCCGGCAGGCCCAGGTGTTCCGCGGGCACGCCGTGCGGGCGCTCTACCTGGCCTGCGGCGTGGTGGACGTGGCCGTAGAGACCGGCGACGAGGAGCTGCTGAAGGCCGTCGAGGCGCAGTGGGAGCGGACCGTCGCCCGGCGTACCCACCTGACCGGCGGCATGGGCTCGCGCCACGCCGACGAGTCGTTCGGCGAGGACTACGAGCTGCCCCCGGACCGCGCCTACAACGAGACCTGCGCGAGCATCGCCTCGATCATGCTGGCGCACCGGCTGCTGCTGGCCACCGGCGACGCGCGCTACGCCGACCTGGCCGAGCGCACCCTCTACAACATGCTCGCCACCGGCGTCGCGCTGGACGGCCGCTCGTTCTTCTACGCCAACCCGCTCCAGGTACGGGTGCCGGCGGTGCCGCTCGACGGGGTGAACCACGCGCCGGAGGGCGGGCTGCGCTCGCCCTGGTTCGACGTCTCCTGCTGCCCGCACAACGTCGCCCGCACGCTGGCCTCGCTGCCCGCCTACCTGGCCACGTCCTCGGCGGACGGCATCCAGGTCCACCACCCGACGCCGGCCGAGATCCGGCACGGCGGGCTCGCGGTCCGGGTGGAGACCGGGTACCCGTGGGACGGCGCGGTGACGGTACGGGTGCTGGAGGGCGGCAGGGGGCGGATCGCGCTGCGCGTCCCGGCCTGGGCGAAGGGCGCGACGCTGGCGCGCGGCGGCGTGACCCGCGAGGTGAGCCCGGGGTACGCGAGCGCCGACGGCCCCTGGCGGCCCGGCGACGAGCTGCGGCTGGAGCTGCCGATGACGCCGCGCTGGACGTTCCCGCACCGGCGCGTCGACGCGCTGCGCGGCAGCGCCGCCGTGGAGCGCGGGCCGCTGGTCTACTGCGCGGAGTCGGTGGCCGACGAGCCGCCGCTCGGCGACGTCGCCGCCCGGGTGGCCCCGCCGGTGGAGCACCACGTGGACGGGGTGGTGGAGCTGGAGGTCCCCGTGTCGCTGGGCGGCGGGGAGCCGGCCGGCTGGCCGTACGGGGACGCGCCGGACGGGGAGCCCTCGGGGCCGGACACCGCGCTGCGGCTGGTGCCGTACCACCGGTGGGGCAACCGGGGCCCGGCGACCATGCGCGTCTGGCTGCCGGTCGGCTGAGGGGGACGAGCTGGGCATGCCGGTGTTCACCGGCGCGGACCCGGTGCCGGACGAGCCGGTCGGCTACCACCCGCGCCGGGCTCGGTGGCCGTCACGTGGGAGGCGATCGACCCCGACCGATACGCCCGGCCGGGCACGTTCACCGTGAACGGGCAGGTCCAGGGCGCGACCGTGCCCGCCAAGGCCACTATCACGGTCCGGTAGCGCCTATATTGTCCTGGCCTTGTGGGTTCATGAGGCCAGGACATAATGCGTTCTACCGAGCGCGTGCCACCGATCGCGGGGGAGCGGAGAGGCGGAGAGCACATGGGCCAACTCGCCGACGACGTCCGGAGGGCCACGCCCGCGCGGGTGCTCGCCGTGGCCGTGGCGGCCGTGTCGCCGGTGCTCGGGATCGTGGCCTGGCTGGTCTGGGCCGGGCTGCCGGCCGAGTGGACGCCGGAGCGGACCGTCACCCCGCAGTCCGCGGTCGCCCTGACCTTCCCCGCCGTGGGCGCGTTCCTGATCGTGCACCGGCCGCGGCTCAACATGGCCTGGCTCATGTGCGCCGGCGGGCTCGCGGCGGCGGTCAGCGACCTGGCGGACGCGCTGATGTTCCGCGCCGCCGCCGCCGGCGACCTGGCCCTGGCCGGCTGGATGCGCCTGCCGGCGAACCTCGGCTGGGCGGTGTGCGGGCTGACGCTCACCATGCTGCTGCCGCTGTACTCGCCCGACGGGCGGCTGCCCTCGCCGCGCTGGCGGCCGGCGCTGCTGCTCGGCTGGGCGTCCATCACGCTCACGTTCGTGCGCAACACCTTCAGGGAGCCGCCGCCGGCGGCCGGGTACCCGTTCCCGCGGGTCATCCCCAACCCGCTGGCGGTCGAGGCGCTGAGCCCGTACAGCGGCGTGCTGGCGGCCGTGGGCTGGACCGGCATCTACACGGCGATGGCGCTGGCCGCGCTGTCGCTGGCGACGCGGCTGCGCGGCGCCGACCCGGTGCTGCGGCGGCAGATCGGCTGGCCGCTGCTGGCCTTCGCCGGCTACATCGTGTTCCTGGTCGCGGCGTCCTTCACCGACAGCCTGATGTGGACGGCCATCGTGTGGGCGGCGGCGATCCCGTTCGCCGTGGCGTTCTCCGTCATGCGTTACCGGCTCTACGGCATCGACACCGTGATCAGCCGCGCCTTCGTGGCGGCCGGGCTGGTGGCCGTGGTCAGCGCGGTGTACTTCGGCGTGGGCGCGCTGTCCGGCCTGGTGGTCTCCGGCTACGGGCAGGTCGCCGGGGTGGCCGCCGCGCTGTTCGCCGGGGCGTTCTTCCAGCCGCTGCGCCGGGCGCTGCAACGGGCCGTGGACCGGCTGCTGTACGGCGCCGTCGGCGATCCGGCCGTGCTGGCCGAGCGCCTCACCCAGGCCGTCCGGCGCGGCGACCCGGCCAACGCGCTGACCTCGGTGGTCGGCGTGCTGCGCGACGGGCTCGCGGTCGAGGGCGTGGCCGTCGAGGTGGCCGACGGCGAGCCCCGCTACGTCGAGAGCGGCCGGGTGGGCGAGCGGCCCCGGGAGGTGCCGCTGGTCTGGCACGGGGAGCGGGTCGGGCGGCTGCTCGTCGGGCCGCCGGGGCCGCGCCGGTTCCCGGCCGCGCACAACGAGCGCGTGCTGGCCACGCTCACCCCGTACGCGGCCGACGTGGCGCACGCCGTGCGGATGGCGGCCGACCTGCAACGCTCGCGCGAGCGCATCCTGACCACCCGCGAGGAGGAGCGCCGCCGGCTGCGCCGGGACCTGCACGACGGGCTCGGCCAGACCCTCTCGGCCATGGCCATGACCATCAACATGGCCAGGCTCAGCCTCAAGAGCTCCCCGGAGGCCGCCGACGAGCTGCTGCGCGAGCTGCACGCCGGGATGGCCGCCGTCACCGGCGACATCCGCGAGCTGGTCTACGGCCTGCGCCCGCCCGCCCTCGACGACCTCGGCCTGGCGCGGGCGGTGCGCGACCTGGCCGGGCAGCCCGCGCCGGACCCCGCCGTCGGGGCGGAGCTCGCGGTCGAGGTGGAGGTCGAGGGCGACCTGGGCGACCTGCCGGCCGCCGTCGAGGTGGCCGTCTACCGGATCGTCCAGGAGGCGCTGACCAACGTGCGCAAGCACGCGGCGGCCTCCGGCGTGCGGATCGTGCTCCAGCGGGAGCGGTCGGTGCTGCGGGTGCTGGTCGCCGACGACGGCAAGGGGCTGCCGGAGGGCGTGCGGCCGGGGATCGGGCTCGGCTCGATGCGGGAGCGGGCGGCCGAGCTGGGCGGCATCTGCGTGGTGAGCGGCGAGCCGGGCGGGGGCACCCGGGTCGAGGTGATGTTCCCGCTCCTCACCGCCCCGTCGGAGGCGCTGGCCTGACGACGGAGCGGTGGGCCCGTGCGTGGCCGCCTCAGGAGGCGGCGCAGGCGTAGGACGAGACCGTGGCGGTGTTGCCGGACGGGCGGGTGACCTGGAAGCCGAAGCCGGTCGAGGCGTTCGGGGCCAGGGTGCCGTTGTAGCCCGCGTTCCTGGCCGTGACGGTCTGGCCGCTGACGCTCACCGTGGCGTTCCAGGAGCCGGCGAGCGTGTGGCCGGCGGGCAGGGTGAAGGTGACCGTCCAGCCCTTGGTGGCGGCGGTGCCGGTGTTGGTGACCGTGACCGGCTGCACCACGTAGCCGCCGCCCCACTGGCTCTGGACCGTCCCGGCGGCCGTGCAACCGCCGGTCCCGCCGCCCTGCAACGTGGTGAACGTCGTCGTGGCCGAGGCCGCCGAGGTGTTGCCGGCGACGTCACGGGCGCGCACGTACACCTGGTACTGGGTGGCGGCCGACAGCCCACTCAGCGTGATCGAGTTGGTGGCGGACGCCCCGAGCAGCGTGTCGGTCGTGCCCTGCTCGCGGTAGACGTCGTAGCCCGCCACGCCCGAGCCGCCGGTGTCGGTGGAGGCCGTCCAGGTCAGGGTGGCGCCGGAGGAGGTGACGTTCGAGGCCGACGGGGTTCCCGGCGTGGTCGGCGGGGTGGTGTCGGTGCCGCCGCCGCTGAAGAACGTGGCCTCGCGCGAGGTCGCCACGATGCCGTTCGCGCCGTTGAAGATGCGCTGGCCCCAGGAGGTCAGGGCGGCCGGGTCGAAGTTGGTGACCATGTCGAGGTACTCGACGCCGCCGCCGTTGCCGCTCCACGACCAGCCGATGTAGCCGATCCCCCGCTGCTGGGCCTGGGCCATGATCGTGTCCTCGTCGGGGTCGCCGTCGGAGTGGTTGAACCCGAACTCGCCGATCACCAGCGGCAGCCCCGCGCTCTGGAAGACGTCGAGGTAGGCGGTGATCTCGGCGGCCGTGTCGAAGACGCCGTACATGTGGATGGAGAAGACGGTGTTGTGCTGCGGGTCGGCGGCGGCCACCGCGGCGGCGTTGTCGCGCATGGTGAACTGCCAGTCCTGGCCCCAGTTGGGGGCGTCCACCATGAGCAGGTGCTGGAAGCCGAGGCCGCGCATGCGGGTGATGGCGGAGGTGGTCGCGCTGGTCCAGCCGGAGACGTTGTTGTTGCCGTACGGCTCGTTGCCGATGTTGATGACGATGAAGTCCTCGGTGCCGGTGAGCGCGCTCTTGACGCTGTTCCAGTAGGTGACGGCCTGGTCCAGCGTGTACGCGCCGCTCTGCTCGCCGTAACCGGTGGTGTCGTGGTTTTCGAGCACGCATATTAACCGGTTCTGCCGACACAGCGAGACGACGTTGGCGACGTCGGAGGCGGCGTTCGGCGTCCACCGGCCGCCGCTCAGCACCACGCGCACGGTGTTGGCCTTCAGCGCCTTGATGTTGGCGAAGGAGCTCGTCTGGCTCGCGTACCAGGTGTGCGCGTGGCTGACCCCGCGCATCACGAACGCGTTCCCGTTGGCCTCCACGATCCTGGTGCCGCTGACCCGCAGCCCGACCGCGGCGTGCGCGGGGGCCGGGGCGGCGAGCATCGAGACGAGGAGCGACAGGAGCGCCGCCGCCACGAGCCCGATGGGTCTGCTCATAGGGGTCCCTTCTCCAGTGTTAACCGGTTAGGCCACGGTGCTGGGAAACCGCCACGATGTACAGGATTCGGCCCGCCGGGCCGCGAATGCGCTGGACGCCGCTGAAACTTTCAGCGCAGCGTGGGCAGCCCGGCGGCGAGCGCGCGCAGCGCGCGGACGAGCGTGGGCAGGAAGGGCGGGCACGTGGCGGCCAGCTCGGGGTCCTGGGCGTAGACCTGGGCCATCGTGGGGGGCGGGTTGGCGGCGGGGTAGAGCATGCCGGCCAGGCCGGTGGCGGCGCCGACCAGCTCGGTCGCCTCGACCGCGGTCAGGCCGGTGACCGGCGCGATCCGGGCGCCCAGCCCGGCGACCAGCTCCACCACGGTGCGCTTGAAGGCGTGCGCGGCGGGGACGGAGACGTTGTGTTCCAGGCTGGTGGAGGTGTGGCTGAGCAGGTCGCAGAAGAGCGGCCGCGCCAGCAGCGTCTCGCCCAGCGCCGCCACGACCGCCGCCGTGTTCCTGTCCGCGGGGAGGCGGGCGGTGACGTCCGCCGCCCAGGCATGCCACTCCTCGGCCGCGAGCTGGAGGTAGATCTCCTCCTTGGTGCCGAAGTAACGCACGATGTTGGACTTCGCCAGGCCGACCGCCTCCGCGACCGCCCCCAGGCTGACGTTGCGCACGCCGGAGGCGGCGGCGAGCTCGCGGGCGGCGTCGAGGATCGCCTGCCGCCGTTGCTCCTTGTGCTCGGGCCGCCGGGCCCGGAGGAAAGCCGATCGCGTCATGTCGCTGCCAGCATACGGCCGACTTAAGAGAACGCCGTTCTCTTGTTAAGCGGACGCCGTTCTGTTAGCGTCCGACCGTGACCGAGATACGGATGCGGGTGAACGGCGCCGACGAGAAGCTCGACGTCGAGCCCTGGACGAGCCTGCTCGACCTGCTGCGCGACCGGCTGGGCCTGACGGGGGTGAAGAAGGGCTGCGACCAGGGCGCGTGCGGCGCGTGCACGGTCCTCGCCGACGGCGTGCGGATCAACTCCTGCCTGGCCCTCGCCGTCCAATACGACGACAAGGACATCACCACCGTCGAGGGGGTGACCCCGCACCCGCTCCAGGAGGCGTTCGTCCGCCACGACGGCCTGCAGTGCGGCTACTGCACCCCCGGCCAGATCTGCTCGGCCATCGGCATGCTGGCCGAGCACGCCGCCTCCGGCGCCGACCCCGCCGCCCTCACCGAGGCCGAGATCAGGGAGCGGATGAGCGGCAACCTGTGCCGCTGCGGCGCCTACAACGGCATCGTGGACGCCATCAAGGACGTGGCCCGGTGAAGCCCTTCGCCTACGTCAAGCCCGCCGACGTGGACGAGGCCGTGCTGGCCGTGGCCGCCGACCCCGGCGCCCGCTTCCTCGGCGGCGGCACCAACCTCGTCGACCTCATGCGCGAGGGCATCGAGCGCCCCGCCACCGTCGTGGACCTCACCGCGCTGCCCCTCGACGAGGTGCACGACCTGCCCGGCGGCGGCCTGCGGATCGGCGCGCTGGTCCGCAACAGCGCCCTGGCCGCCGACCGCCGGGTCGCCGCCCGCTACCCGGTGCTGGCCCAGGCGATCCTGGCCGGCGCCTCGGCCCAGCTCCGCAACATGGCCACCGTGGGCGGCAACCTGCTGCAACGCACCCGGTGCCCGTACTTCTACGACCGCGAGGCGGCCTGCAACAAGCGCGAGCCGGGCGCCGGCTGCGACGCGTTCGGCGGCTTCAACCGCTCCCACGCCATCCTGGGCACCAGCGCGAGCTGCATCGCCACCCACCCGTCGGACATGTGCGTGGCGCTGGCCGCGCTGGACGCCGAGGTCGAGGCCCGCAGCGTGCGCGGCGTGCGGCGCATCCCGATCGCCGGGTTCCACCTGCCGCCCGGCGACACCCCGCACGTCGAGACCGCGCTGGCCGCCGACGAGCTGATCACGGCGGTCGAGCTGCCGCCCGCGCCGCTCGCGGCCCGCTCCCGCTACCGCAAGGTCCGCGACCGGGCCTCCTACGCGTTCGCGCTGGTCTCCGTGGCCGCCGCGCTGGAGGTGCGGGACGGGAGCGTGGCCGGGGTCCGGCTGGCGCTGGGCGGCGTGGCGACCACGCCGTGGCGGGCCAGGCAGGCCGAGCGGCTGCTGCTCGGCGGGCCGGCCGACGAGGAGGCGTTCCTGCGGGCGGCCGAGGCCGAGCTGGCGCCCGCCACCGTACGGCCCGGCAACGCGTTCAAGGCCGGCCTGGCGCGCGCCACGATCACGGCCACGCTGCGCGAGCTGGCCACCGGGGAGGAGACGGCATGACCACGACCGAGACCGAGCGCGAGCGCGCCGCCGGCGCCGCGACGTACGTCGGGCGGCCGGTGGACCGGCTCGACGGCCGCGCCAAGGTCACCGGCGAGGCCCGCTTCGCCGCCGAGCACCACTACCCGGACCTGGCCCACGCCGTGCTCGTCCACGCCACCGTCGCGCGCGGCCGCATCACCGCGATCGACCCGGCGGCGGCCAGGACCGTGCCCGGCGTGATCGACGTCCTCACCCACGAGAACGCGCCGCCCATGAAGCCGCCGCCCGCCTTCAGCGCCCTCGACCTCAGCACGTTCGTCTCGCCCACGTCGGTCAACTACCTGGCCACCGACGAGGTCCACTGGAGCGGCCAGCCGGTCGCCGTCGTGGTCGCCGAGACCCCGGAGGCCGCCCGGCACGCGGCCACGCTGGTGCGGCCCGCCTACCAGGAGCTGCCCGCCGTCGTGGACTTCGCCGCCGAGGAGCCCGGCGCCGTCCCGCAGAAGGGCAACCCGCTCCAGCCCGCCGCGGCCGACAAGGGCGACGCGGCCGCGGCGCTGGCCGCCGCCCCGGTCAAGGTGGACCTGCGCTTCACCACGCCGCCCTACAACCACAACGCCATCGAGCCGCACGCCACCGTCGCCGTGTGGGACGGCGACCGGCTGACCGTCCACGAGGGCACCCAGAACATCGCGTGGACGCGCAAGCACCTCGCGATGCGGTTCGGCGTTCCGGAGCGGGACGTGCGGGTGTTGTCGCCGTACGTGGGCGGCGGGTTCGGCGGCAAGGGCATGGTGTGGGCGGGGACGCTGCTCGCGGTGCTGGCCGCGCGGGCCGTCGGCCGCCCGGTGCGCCTGGCGCTCAGCCGGGCGGCCGTCTACCACACGGTCGGCGGGCGCACCCCCAGCACGCAGCGGGTCGCGCTCGGCGCGGACGCCGGCGGGCGGCTGACCGCGATCGTCCACACCAGCGTCTCCAGGACCGGGCGGGCCGGCGGCATGGCCGAGCCGATCACCGCCGCCACCCGGCACCTCTACGCCGCCCCGAACATCCACCTGCGCCAGCACGTCGTCCAGCTCGACCTGCTGGCCAACTCGCCCATGCGCGCGCCCGGCGAGGCCATCGGCACCTTCGCGCTGGAGTCGGCCATGGACGAGCTGGCCTGGGAGCTCGGCATGGACCCGGTCGAGCTGCGGCTGCGCAACGAGCCCGAGCGCGACCCGGTGGGCGGCCAGCGGCTCAGCCGGCGGCTGCTGCGGGAGGCGTACGCGGAGGGGGCCGAGCGGTTCGGCTGGAGCGGGCGCGACCCGCGCGCCGGAGCCACGCGGGACGGGCGGTGGCTGGTCGGCATGGGGATGGCGGCGGCGTACCACCCGTCGCTGGTGCTGCCCGCGAGCGTGAGCGTGCGCCTCGGCGCGGACGGCCGGGTCGTGGTGCGCTGCGGGATGCAGGAGATGGGCATGGGCGCGGCGACCGTCCAGGCCCAGATCGCCGCCGACGAGCTGGGCGTGCCGCTGTCGTCGGTACGGGTCGAGTACGGCGACTCGGCCCTGCCGGACGCGCCCGGCGCGGGCGGCTCGGCGCAGACCGCGAGCGTCGCCGGCGGCGTGCTGGCCGCCTGCGACAAGCTGAAGCGCTCGGTGCTCGCCCTGGCCAGGCGCGCCCCCGGCTCGCCGCTGCGCGGGCGGCGGCCGGCGCGGGTCGAGGCCCGCGACGGCGGCCTGTACCACGGCACGGAGGGGGAGAGCTACGCCGCGATCCTCGCGCGGGCGGGCCGCGACCACGTGACGGCCGAGGTCAAGCCCAGCATGCCGCTGTTCATGGCCAGGACCCTGCTGGAGCACCGGCGCTGGATGAAGGCGGCGTGCGGGGCGCACTTCTGCGAGGTGCGGGTGGACCGGGACACCGGCGAGATCCGGGTGTCGCGCTGGCTCGGCGTCTTCGACGTCGGCCGGGTGATCAACGCCAAGACGGCGGCCAGCCAGCTCCGGGGCGGGATCGTCATGGGGCTCGGCATGGCGCTGTCGGAGGAGACGCTGGTCGATCCGCGTACCGGCAGGATCGTCAACCCGGGCCTGGCCGACTATCACGTGCCGGTCCACGCCGACGTGCCCCGCATCGACATCCACTACCTCGACGAGCCCGACCCCAGGACCCCGCTGGGGCTGGTCGGCATCGGCGAGGTGAGCATCACCGGGGTGGCGGCGGCGGTCGCGAACGCGGTCCGGCACGCCACCGGCAGGCGGGTCCTGGACCTGCCGATCACCCTGGACAAGGTGCTGCCCGGCCAGGCCCCGCCCCCGTGAGCGCGGCGGCGGCCAGGCCCGCCGCCCGTGCCGCGGCCGTCGCCGCCTCCGGAGGGCCGGTCATGGCGGTGACGGTGGCGCCCTCGACGAGCACGAGGAGCTGCCCGGCCAGCAGCTCGGGGTCGGCCGCCCCCGCCTCGGCGGCCAGGCTGCGCAGGTAGCCGCGCAACCGCTCCTTGTGCCGGCGCACCACGTCGCGGACGGCGGCGGAGTCGGCGCCGAGCTCGCCGTAGGCGTTGACGAAGCCGCAGCCGCGGAAGCCGTCCTCGCCGAACCACCGCTCCAGCCAGTCGAAGACGGCCTGGACGCGGTCGGGGCGGGCGGCGACGTAGCCGGTGAGCGCGGCCATCCAGCGCTCGTCCCGCCGCTCCAGGTAGGCCACCACCAGCGCCTCCTTCGAGGGGTAGCACTGGTAGAGCCGCTTGAGCGACACGCCGGAGGCGGCCCGGACCTCGTCCATGCCGACCGCGCGCACGCCGCGCCGGTAGAACAGCTCGCCGGCCGCGGCGAGGACCCGTTCCGCGTGTTCCATGACCCTCCTTGCGGTTGAGAACGGTCGTTCTCTAGGCTACGAGAGAACGCTCGTTCTCCGCTGCCCCGCCGAGGAGGCCCGATGACCCGCCCGCCCGTCCCGCCGTTCACCGAGGAGAGCGCCCGCGCCAAGGTGCAGGCCGCCGAGGACGCCTGGAACACCCGCGACCCCGACCGCGTCGCGCAGGCGTACACGGAGGACTCCGTCTGGCGCAACCGCGGCGAGTTCCTCCGGGGCCGCGACGAGATCCGGGCGTTCCTGCGCCGCAAGTGGGACAGGGAGCTGGACTACGCGCTGCGCAAGGAGCTGTGGGCGGTGCTCGGCGACCGCATCGCCGTGCGCTTCCAGTACGAGTGCCGCGACGCCACCGGCCAGTGGTGGCGCAGCTACGGCAACGAGCAGTGGGAGTTCGACGAGCGCGGCCTGATGCGCCGCCGCGAGGCCAGCATCAACGACGTGCGCATCGAGGAGTCCGAGCGCCGCATCTTCGGCCCCCGCCAGGGCGCCGAGCCCCCGCTCCCGCTCAGGTGAGCCCGCCCGGGCGGCGTCACGTTCTACAATCGCTTGCACGATCGCCGTCCGGGCCTGCCGATCTCTGCAACAAAACTGCACACCGTACGGATTGACGCGCCTAACAATCGGTTGCATAAAGGTGTGAAGCTCGCGAGTGACCGCGCAACACCACAGCCAGTAAGGGACCCCCGTTCACGGTTCCGGCTCCACCCCCTGCGATCGGCGCGGATCCCGCGCGTGCGCGCGCGTGCGCCTCGCGCCGACGCCATCCCGACCGGAGGCTTCACGGTGCGCAGAAGCAAAGCTCGCAAGACCCGCCTGGCGCTCGCCCTGACCACCACGGCACTCACCACGGCGCTCACGACCGCCGCCGCGGCGCTGGTGCTGCTCGTGGCACCCGGCGGCGCGTCCGCCGCGACGCTGTTCAGCGACGACTTCGAGGACGGCAACGTGACCGACTGGTCGCGCTCCGGCGGAAGCTGGTCGCTGGTGACCGACGGCTCCCGCGCCTACCGCCAGTCCGGCACCAGCGCCGACGCCCGCGCGCTGGCCGGCGCGGGCTGGTCCGACCAGGCGGTGCAGGCCAGGGTCAAGCCACTGGCGTTCAACGGCTCGGGGCGGCACGTCGCGGTGCTGGCCCGGGCCCAGAGCACCAGCAGCTACTACTACCTCGGGCTGGGCGACGCGGGCACGGTCGTCCTCGGCAAGCGGACCGGTGGGGCGCCCGTCACGCTCGCCACCGGCACGGCCACGGCTCCGGCCGGCACCTGGCACACGCTGCGGCTGGAGGCGTTCGGCAGCACGCTGCGCGGCTTCGTGGACCACGTGCAGGTCGTCACCGCCACGGACGGCTCGCTCGGCTCCGGCCGCGCCGGCCTGGCCGGCTACTACGCCGCCGCCACCTTCGACGACGTGCTGGTGACCGACGTCGGCGGCCCCACGGAGGAGCCGACCGACCCGCCGACCACCCCGACCGTCCCGCCCGGCACCTGCTCGGCCTCCGGCACGCCCACCGGCTTCGCCGCCGTCGACGCCTGGGGCCAGAACGGCACCACGGGCGGCGCGGGCGGCCCGACCGTCGAGGTGGACACCGCAGGCGAGCTGATCGCGGCCATCGGCCGGAGCGGCCCGCTGAACATCTGCGTCCGCGGGACGATCACCGTCCCGGCCGGGATGCACAACGTCACCTCCGACAAGACGATCGTCGGCATCGGCGCCGGCGCCGGCATCACCGGCGGCGGGCTCACCATCGGCCTGCCGGTGGACGACGCGGTGACCTCCCCGCCGGCCAACGCCGTCCACAACGTCATCATCCGCAACCTGTCGTTCCGCGGCGCCACCGACGACTCGATCAACGTCCAGATGTTCAGCCACCACATCTGGATCGACCACAACGACCTGGCCGGCGGCTACGACGGCCTGATCGACATCAAGCGCGGCTCCTCGTACGTGACCGTCTCCTGGAACCACACCCACGACCACACCAAGAACATGCTCCTCGGCCACGACGACTCCAACGCCGCCCAGGACGTCGGCCGGCTGAAGGTCACCTACCACCACAACTGGTTCGACCGCACCCCGCAGCGCAACCCGCGCGTGCGCTTCGGCGAGCCCGTGCACGTCTACAACAACTACTACGTCTACAACACCGACGTCGGCGTGGCCTGCCAGGCGAACGCCGGCTGCGTGGTCGAGGGCAACTACTTCGAGCGCGTCGAGGAGCCGGTCAGCAACCACTACGCCGGCCCCGCCGGGCGCTGCGTGGCCAGGAACAACGTCTTCGTGGACGAGTCGGGCACGCCCGACTGCAGCGGCACCGTCCAGGAGCCGAGCGGCTACTACGCCTACACCCTCGACGACCCGGGCACCGTGAAGGCGGCCGTCACGGCCGGCTCCGGCGTGGGCAGGATCTGAGGGGGACCGCCATGGTGCTCCGCCTGGCGGCCACGGCCGCCCTGCTCACCGCCCTCACGCCTGTCACCGGGGCCGCTGTCACTGGAGCCGCTGTTACCGGGGCCGATGTCGCTTCGGGCCCCGTCGGCTTCGCCACTGTGAACGCCCTCGGCCGGAACGGCACCACCGGCGGTGCCGGCGGCCCCACGGTCACCGTCACCACCACCGCCCAGTTCCTCGACTCCATCGCTCGCCCCGGCCCGTACGTCATCCAGGTCAGCGGCACCATCACGCTGCCCACCGGCTCGACCGACGGCATGCACGACGTGACCTCCGACAAGACGATCGTCGGCCTCGGCGGCAACGCCGCCCTGGTCGGCGGCGGGCTCAACATCGGCCTGCCGGTGAACGACGCGGTGACCTCCCCGCCGGCGAACGCCGTCCACAACGTCATCATCCGCAACCTGTCGATCAGGGACGCCACCGACGACCTGATCAACGTCCAGATGTTCAGCCACCACATCTGGATCGACCACAACGACCTGTCCAACGGCGACGACGGCGCCGTGGACATCAAGCGCGGCTCCGACTACGTCACCGTCTCCTGGAACCGCTTCCACGACCACGACAAGACCCTGCTCCTCGGCCACGACGAGGACGCCGGCCCCCAGGACATCGGCCGGCTGCGGGTCACCTACCACCACAACTACTTCGACGCCTCCGACCAGCGCCATCCGCGCGTCCGCTTCTCGGCGCTCGCGCACGTCTACAACAACTACTACCGGGACAACAGCTACGGCGTCGCCTCCACCTACGACGCGGCCGTACTGATGGAGGGCAACTACTTCTTCAGCGTCAACAACCCCGGCCGGGTGGACTTCAGCGGCGACCTGGGCCGCATCGTCCAGCGCGACAACATCCTCGTGGACTGCAACCACGCGATCGAGACGCGCGGCACGGTGCCGGACCCGCGCACCTACTATCCCTACACGGCCGATCCGGCCGCCTCCGTCCCGACCGTCGTCCCGGCCGGTGCCGGGGTCGGCAAGATCTGAGGAGCGTCCATGGTGTCACGCGTCCTGGCGGCGGCGGCTGCCCTGCTCGCCACCGCGTTCTCGGCCCCCGCCGCCGCTGCCTCCGTCCCTCCCTCCGCCGCTGTCCGCGTCGCTGCCTCCGCCGCTGTCTCCGCCGCCGACCCGGCTCTCGTCGGCTTCGCCGCCGTGAACGCCCTCGGCCGGAACGGCACCACCGGCGGCGCGGGCGGCCCGGAGGTCACCATCACCACCGGCGCCCAGCTCAAGGACTACGCCGGCCGCAACACGCCGTACGTCCTGCGCATCTCCGGCCGCATCCAGATCAGCGGCATGATCACCGTGGTCGCCGACAAGAGCATCCTCGGCGTCGGCGCCACCGCCGAGATCACCGGCGGCGGCCTCCAGCTCGGCTCCACGACCCGTCCCGGCAACAACGTGATCATCCGCAACATCACGTTCACCGGCGCCTCGGACGACTCCATCAGCGTCACCAACAAGGCCCACCACGTGTGGATCGACCACAACGACCTGTCCAACGGCTACGACGGCCTGCTCGACATCAAGCGCGAGTCCGACTACGTCACGGTCTCCTGGAACAGGTTCCACCACCACAGCAAGACCATGCTGCTCGGCCACTCCGACAACTACACCGCCGACATCGGCAAGCTGCGGGTCACCTACCACCACAACTTCTTCGACGGCACCGACCAGCGCCACCCCCGCGCCCGCTTCGGCGAGCCGGTCCACGTCTACAACAACTACTACCGGAACAACTCGCTGTACGGCATCGCCTCCACCGAGAACGCGGGCGTCCTCGCCGAGGGCAACTACTTCGAGAACGTCGCCCACCCCATCCACGTCGGCTACTCCGAGAGCGCCCCTGGCCGGGTCGTGGAGCGCCGCAACCTGTACGTGAACTCCGGCGCTCCGGAGACGGCGGGCACCGTGGTCGAGCCCGGCACCTACTACCCGTACACGCTGGACGACCCCGCCACCGTCCCCGCCAGGGTGCAGGCCGGCGCGGGCGTCGGCACGATCACGCCCTGACCAGCAGCAGCGACTTGCCCACCGTGGTGCGGGCCGCCAGCGCGCGATGCGCGTCGGCGGCCCGCTCCAGCGGGTACGTGGCGCCGACCGCCGGGCGCAGCCGCCCCTCCCCGGCCCGCCGCAGCGCCAGGTCCAGCAGCTCGCGCACGGTCTCCTGGTCCGGCGGGCCCTCCATCAGCGGGAACACCAGCCGGATGCCCCGGCGCGCGGCCTCCTCCTGGTCGGGGGCGGCGAAACCGTTGCTGGTGCCGTAGGTGACGAACCGCCCGCCGTCGGCCACCGCCTCCAGGGCCGCCGTCCCGACCGGCCCGCCCGCCCCGTCGTAGACCAGGGCCGCTCCGCCGCCGGTGATCTCCCGTACCCGCTCGACCCAGTCCGGCCGGGTGTAGTCGACGCCGGCCTCCGCGCCCAGCCCGCGGGCCAGCGCCAGCTTGTCGTCGCTGGACGCGGCGGCCACCACCCGTGCCCCGGCGTCGGCGGCGAGCTGCACCAGCAGCGACCCGGCCCCGCCGGCCGCCGCCGACACCAGCACCCACTCGCCCTTCTCCGGGGCGCCCCGCCGGTCCATGTTGAGCGCGGTCACGCCGTCGTGGACCAGCGCCGCGGCCGTCTCGTCGTCCAGCCCGTCCGGGATCGCCATGATCTCCTGGACGCCGGCGACGACGCGCTCGGCGTACCCGGTGGAGGAGCGCACGACCACCCGCCGCCCCACCCAGGCCGGGTCCACGCCCTCGCCGACCGCCACGACCTCACCGGCCCCGCCGCCACCCGGCACGTACGGCAGCTCCCGGGGGAAGATCTCCTGCCCCCACCCGCTCCGCAACAGGGTGTCCAGGAAGATCACGTCCGCCACGGTCATCCCGACCACCACCTGCCCGGCCCCGGGCACCGGATCGGGCACCTCCACGGGCGTCAGCACCTCCGGACTGCCGAACGCCGCCACCTGAATCGCACGCATGAGGACGACCACCTTTCATCGAGAATCCTTGTCGTCCTCACCAGTCTTCAACCTCAAGCTAACTTGAGGTCAATCCGCGCGTCGATGCCGGTCCGGGCCGGGCGGTGACGGCCTCGCGGGCCGCGATGGCCGCGCCGCGCGCGCCCGCCATGTCCAGATCGGGCACGAGGGCGAAGACCGTGGCCTCCCGCTGCTCGGCCCGGAGCACCGTGTGCGCGCGCACCCGCTCCAGCATCCAGTCGCGGAAGCGGGCCTCGGCCGCCACCACGCCGCCACCCAGGAAGTAGGCGTGCGGATCGGTGAAGTTGGCCGCGATGGTGAACAACATCCCGAGCGCCCTGGCCTGCTGCTCGAAGACGCCCAACGCGAGGGGGTCGGCGCGCTCGGCGTAGCCGCGCAGCAGCCTGGCCGCCACCGGCAGCGGCTCGGCGGCCAGCGGGTGGTCCGGATGGCGGGCCAGCCAGTGGGGGAGCAGGTTCTTCTCGATGCCGGTCAGCGACGCGACGCTCTCGACGTCGCACACGTTGCCGCAGTTGCACGCCGGTAACGCCTGCCCGTCCTCCAGCAGCCCGCTGGACGGGAGCGGGATGTGCCCCAGCTCCCCGGCCATGCCCGCGGCGCCCCGTACGATCTGCCCGGACTCGACCACCCCGCCGCCCAGCCCGGTCCCCACGATCGCCGACACCGACGACCGCCGCCCGGCCTCCTCGGGACCGAAGTAGACGTGGTGGGCGTAGAGCGCCGCCGCGTTGGCGTCGTTGCTGTAGACGACCGGCAACCCCAGCAGGTCCTCCAGGGCCGTGCGGATGTCGAACCCCGCCCACTCCGGGTGCAGGAAGTTCGTCGAGCCCCGGGACGAGATGACGCCGTTCGCGCTGGCGGGGCCGGGCGTGTCCAGCCCGACCCCCGCGACCGCCGGGCGCGGCACGCCGGTGGCCGCCAGCACCTGCTCCATGGCGTCCGCGAGCGCCCGCAGCGCCGCCTTCGGCCCTTCCCTGACCCGGCTGGGGGACTCCATCATCCCCTGGACGAGGAAACGCCCCGAGGAGTCGAGGACGGTCGCGTTGTTGGCGCTACCGCCGTTGTCGAGACCGACGACGTACCAGGAACCGGAGCCCATGCGTGCCCCTCGGGGAGCCGACCTTCACGAAAGCCTCGCCCACAGCATCGCCGACCCCCGCCGAGGCGGCAAGGCACCCGACCCGCCCGTCCACTACCTCTTCTCGGCGGTGATCAGCGCGAACGACAGAAACTCCCCTCGGTCGGCCTCCAACATGTCGAGCACGGGCCGCTGCGCCGCGCCCGCCTCCCCCTGATGCTCCATCAGGGCCCGCGTCCACAGCAGCCAGTCCCGCCACCCGCCCTCCTGCAACCGGGCCGAGGTGACGGTGACCAGCTCGGTGATCTCCCACTGGAACCGCCACCACTCGGCGGTGTGCCAGGCGATCGCCTCCCACCCGACGACGGCCTTGATGTGGGCGGGAATCGCGCCCAGCTCGCGCACCTCCCGCGTCATGCCGACGGTGGCCATGCCGAGCCGCCCGCCCGGCCGCAGGAACCGCGCCAGGTAGGGAAAGTAGTGGTCGTCGGTCCCGAAGTACTCGAAGGCGTCCACGCTCACGATGGCGTCGAAGCTCCCGTGCTCGAACGGCAGCGCCCGCGCCTCGGCCCGCACCGCCTCCACCCGCTCCCCGACGCCCGCCCCGGCGAAGACCTCCGCGGCCTCCTCCGCGGGAACCCACCAGTCGGCCGCCACCACCCGCACCCCGAACTCCCTGGCCAGGAAGACCGAGGTCGCGCCCTTCCCGGAGCCCAGGTCGAGCACGCGCATCCCGGGCCGCAGGTCCAGCTCGGCGGTCAGGTCCTCCAGCATCCACAGCGGGTTGGGGCCCATGTCGAGCCCGAGGAGCCAGCGCGGATCGTACCCGGACGAACGGGGATAACGATCCGGGCGGATCAGCTCGTCGATCGCACTCATCCGACCGACCCAACCAGTGCCCCGCCACCGCCCGCAACTGAGATACATCGATCGATGTACGGCCGATCTCCTCTCATAAGACGAGGTCAGAGGCATCGGGCCCGGCGAGGCTGGACGGTGTGGGAAAACGTATCGACGCTCTGGACACGCTGCGCGGCATCGCGATCATGGGCACGCTCGGCACCAACATCTGGATCTTCACCGACCCGGCGGGTCCGCTCGGCGTCCTGACCTCCGGCGGCGCCGGGCTCGCCGGCGCGGGCGGGGCCGCGGAGACCTTCCTGCGCTTCCTGTCCAACGGGAAGTTCCTGGGCCTGCTGACGCTGCTGTTCGGCATCGGGATGGAGCTGCAGTACCGCGGCGCGGTCCGCAGGGGCCTGCGCTGGCCGGGCCGCTACCTGTGGCGGGCGGCGCTGCTCCTGGTGGAGGGCACGCTGCACTTCGTCCTGATCTTCGAGTTCGACGTGCTCATGGGGTACGCGATCACGTCGATGCTGGTCGCGTACCTGATCGGCCGCAGCGACCGCACCATCAGGACGTGGATGATCGCGGCAGGCGCCCTGCACGCCGCCCTGGTGGCCCTGCTCACCCTGGCCCTGCTGTCCACCGCCACCGCCACCGCCACCGCCACCGCCACCGCCGAGCAGCCCACGGGCACGGGCACGATCCCGCCCCTGTACACCGAGGGAAGCTGGCCCGACCAGGTGCTCTTCCGCCTCGGCCACGCCCTGCTGTTCCGCCTGGAGCTGGTCCTCATCATCCCGATGGGCGTCGTCCTGTTCCTGCTGGGCACCCTGCTCCTGCGCGCCGGCCTCTTCGAGGACCGCGGGGCCGTTCTGCGCCGCCGCCTGTCCACGATGGGGCTGGGCATCGGGATCCCCTTGAACCTCCTCACCTCGTACGCCGGCCCGTCCTGGTTCGCCGTGGACCGCTACCTCGCCGCCCCGCTGGTCGCCCTGGGCCTCCTCGCCTTCCTGACCACCCTCCTCCTGTACCGCCCTCCGGGCCCGCTCCTGAAGGGCATCACCAACGTCGGCCGCACCGCCCTGTCCTGCTACGTCTTCCAGAACCTGGCGGCCGCCGCTCTATGCTACGGCTGGGGCCTGGGCCTGGCGACCCGCCTGGACCTCGCCCGCCCCTGGTGGATCCCCCTGGCCTGGGCCACCATCTGCCTCCTCTTCACGACCCTGTCCACCGCATGGCTCCGCCGCTTCCCCCGCGGCCCCCTCGAACTCGCCTGGCAATGGGCCTACCAAGCCCCCTGGCGTACCCCCACCCACCACTGACCCGGCACCAGCTCAGACCCGGCGAGGACCCGCCGCCCACCACGTCACGGTCGCCGAACCCTCCCTCCACGACCTCGGCGAAACGCTCTGTTAACCTGAACAGCCCGCACGGCACCGGGCTCGTGCTTAGCGTGCTGGCCATGACGGTTGACCAGCTGGATCCCACACCCATCTACGAGCAGTTGGCACGAATCATCAGGGAGAGGATCAGGGTGGGTGATCTGAAAGAACGTCAGACGGTGCCATCGGAGAGCTCGTTGCAGCAGGAGCACGGCATTGCCCGCGGCTCGGTACGCCGTGCGATGGAGCTCCTACGCGAGGAAGGCTGGGTGATCACCATCCAGGGCCGGGGAACGTTCGTGGCGCCCCGCGAAAAGTGGCCCGAGCAGGGCTGATCTCAAGCCCACACCAACCGCATCCTCTGCAGTAGTCACTCCTGCATGAGGACCTGGCAGCTTATACGTAAGCTGCTGGCGTTCCTTTAATCACCTAAAGTCACTTGATCCAGTAGCTGCGATGTTGTCGTACATATCGGAGATCAATGACATGCTTTGGATGGGTATTGAGCTTGCCGATGACTTGCTGAGTTTTTGTATCCACCACCTTCAAGTCGTCGGTGAGGTAGAGGGCGCCGTGATCGAATCGAAGATGGTCGTTTGGGCATAGGCAGAGTGCGTTCTCTTCGCAGTCTGGGCCATTATGTGGTTCGCCTAGGCCCTGGATGTGGGCAACTTCGCTGGCAGGGCCGCTAGGCAGCTCGATTGTCATTCGGCAGATCTGGCAGATGTTGTTGTGCCACTTTTTGATATTTCTTACTACGCTTGCCCTGCGATTTAGCCGATTTACGGTCTGTTCGGTGCGAGTCGTGGGGGCGAGGTTGTCGGCGGGCCGTGATTCCAGGTCGCCGGTATCTTGCCCGAAGTCTCGTACGATTTCGGTATCGTAAATTTTCTCTAGCCGGAACTGAAGAACGCGAAACCCGTCATCGCGTTCCTTGAACCAATGTCGGACTACGCGGTACAAGCCGTCGTACCGATAACCTGCGGCGGGAGCATGCTCAGATTTCTCTTCGTACCCGCGAATTACGCGTACGGGAAGTCCATCAATCTGGCTTTTGACCAGTCCGGCGTTGCCGCTGGTGAGTTCTTGATCGGCGATCTGGCGTCCTCGTGAGTCCTGTCCTCCCTGACCTGTATAGATAATTGTGTCACCTTCATCACGATCGTCAGGGTATCCACCGTTTAGTACGATGGCGTCAGCCCCTTCGGCCGGCGTGCCAGAGATTCCGTTCTGCTTGTGCGCGTGAAGCCCAGCAAGGCGCAGCGCTTCTCGATCTTCGTAAGTTGTGCCTTCGGGATGACCTGGGATCTCGCCAAATGTCCTGATATACGCCACGCCGAGATCATGCCACCCAGTGGTGACAGATGCACGCGAGTCGGCAAGCTCTGCTGGGCGAGCTGGAGCTGAGATGGGCAGGTGACCCCTGTGGTGCTTCTTCCCCCGCCCTTGGCTCTTCCGCTGCGGGGTTGGGGTCGTCGAACCGGAGGGAGGCAAAGGCTTGCAATCACCGAAGGCATCCCTGTGGAGGGCAGTTTTCGCAGCGTAAAAGCCTCGGTCCGGGATGATCACGACGTTACGTACCCAGAAGTTGCCCAACGGCAATTGGCGAGCTCTGCACGCTCAGGGAGGCTGAAGCGTGGGTCGGCAGAGTGGGAACGAGCTGGCGAGAGCGAAATGAGCTGACTTCAACAACTCACCTCAAGGTGACGAATGGACGCGACTGCTCGTCCTGTACAACGATCCGGAGTCCAACCCGCATCGAACCCCGAGCCTGCGCTGTACCTGTCGCCATTGCCTACCCGTCCAGCATCTCGGTCGGGCTGTCGTGACACTTGTTGCAGCGAACTAGGTGATCAGATGGAAATCTCTTAGCCGGGGCCGCTCAGGAGAGACGACCTGAGTACATCGAGGCCGGCCATTCTGGGCCTCTGCCGCTGGTTGACGGGCGATAACGTCGGCAGCGGATCTGTGTCGGACGAGGTTAGGGGCGTTCTCGGGACGTACACCCACAGGTATGGGAGGGCGCCTTGGCTGTCGGACCTGAAAGTTTCACGGACGGAAAAATTTGTTGTTAGGCCCACAGCCAGGGCTGATGGCTTCTATGGGGGCTGAGGGGAGCCGGTGGGGCGTTGACGGTAGGAAAGCGCTTTCCTATGCTCCCGAGCGTTCGTACATCTGAGTGTCGTTCACATATGTGGACGGCGATCGAGACACGATCAGAAGGAGTACCAACGATGCGAGGTAGCTCCAGGATCATCACGGGTCTCACCGCGGCGGTCACGGCGGTGGCCGGGCTGGCCGTGGCCGCGCCGGCGGCCTCGGCGGCCGAGACCGCGCCGGTCGGGTGGGCCAGCCAGGGCGGCGGGACCACCGGCGGGGGCGGCACGCCTCCGACGACGGTGACCACGTCCTCGGCCCTGACCAGCGCGCTGTCGTCCGGGTCGGCCGCGGTGATCAGGGTGTCCGGGACGATCTCCTGCTCGGGCATGCTGAAGGTGGCGTCGAACAAGACCGTCATCGGCAACTCAGGCGCGGCGATCGTCGGCTGCGGCCTCAACGTCACCAAGGCGTCCAACGTCATCATCCGCAACCTCACCTTCCGGAACTGGAACGACGACGGGATCAACGTCCAGTACTCCACCCGGGTGTGGATCGACCACAACTCCTTCAGCAACGGCTATGACGGAGCGGTCGACATCAAGCGGGCCAGCGACTACGTGACCGTGTCGTGGAACAAGTTCTCCAATCACGACAAGACGATGCTGCTCGGCCACGACGACGGCAACGCCTCCGAGGACCGCGGGCACCTGCGGGTGACGTACCACCACAACTGGTTCGACGGCACCAACCAGCGCCACCCGCGCGTGCGTTTCGGCAACCCGGTGCACGTCTACAACAACTACTACTCCAGCATCGGGTCGTACGGCGTCGCCTCCACCAAGGAGGCCGGCGTGCTCGTCGAGGGCAACTACTTCGAGAACACCGAAGACCCGTACCACCTGGGCGAGGGCAGCTCGCCCGCGGGCAGCCTCGTCGCGCGCAACAACTACTTCGTCAACTCGGGCAGCGGGCAGACGGGCGGCAGCGTCAAGTCGATCCCGTACTCCTACAGCCTGGACGCCGCCGCCAACGTCAAGTCGATCGTGTCCGGTGGGGCGGGGGCCGGGCGGATCAGCATCTGATTCCGTGTCCCCCGTTCCCCCGCCCGCGGCCTCCCCGCCCCCGCCCCCGGGGTCAGGGGAGGCCGCCCGGCGCGGTCCCGGCCGGTACGCGGGCTCAGTCGACGCGTTCGGCGTTGGAGTCGTAACCGCCGCCGCCCGGGTAGACCCAGGCGCCGGTGAGGCGGCGGCCGTCCGGGCTGAAGGTGCCCTGGTAGTAGGCGGGGGAGCCGCGGTCGCCGGCCCAGATGGTGAGGGTGTCGCCGGCGAGCTCGTACGTGTAGTCGAGAGTGCTGCCGTCGTCGCCGTAGTAGCGGGACTTGATGTCGGCGCTGGGCTCGGACATCAGCCGGCGTTCCCTGCCGATGATCTCGATGCCGTGCGTGTCGCCCAGGTGGACGTCCTGCTGGAGGAAGAAGTCGTTCAGCCAGCGGTAGGTGACGCTGCCCTCGTGCCCGCCGGTGATCTTCCAGGTGCCGACGAGCCTGTCCAGGGCGCGCAGGGCCGGGTCGGGGGTGGTGGGGGTCGTGCTCATCGCCGTCTCCTTCCGAACGAACGGGTCGTCGCCTCTGTAGACGGGCGCGGCGGGCGGAACTCATCGGTCCGCGGCGGATTTTCGTCGGGGAAGGGGGCTCCGGGTCCGGGCGGGGGAGGGGTTCGGCGTGTGGCAAGGGCGGGTTCTCCGGACAAGTGGTGTCACTTTTCGTGCATCGGATTTGTGCCCGAAGTGAGGACGCCGGGCCCGCCGGTGCCGGGTAAAACCGTTGGGAAACTGTCGGTCGCCGGTGATAGAAAGCGGGTTCGAAGCCTGTCGAGACGCGGCCGGGGGCGGTGCTTGTGGCGATCAGCAGTTCGGAGTTCTCCGTGTCGGGGCCGCGCCACAACCGGCGCGGGCCGGTGCGGTGGCTCTGGTCGCACCTGCGGCGGCACCCGTTCCAGCTCGCCGGGTTCCTCGGCGGCTCCGTGGTGATGACCACGCTCAACGCGATGGTGCCGCAGCTCACCGGCGGCGCCTTCGACGCCGTGCTGGGGCAGCGCGGCGCGCCCTTGGACGCGCTCGGGCTCATCGCGCTGGCGATGCTGGCGGTGGTGCTGGCGCGGGGCGGGTTCGACCTGGTCGCGCGGCTGTCCAGCGAGGTGCTGGCCAAGCGGTTGGAGCGCGACGCGCGCGACGAGCTGTACGTGAGCCTGCTCGGCAAGAGCCAGACCTTCCACAACCGGCAGCGGGTCGGCGACCTCATGGCCCGCGCCGCCAACGACATCAGGCAGCTCTCCATCATGATCACTCCCGGAGCCGACCTCATCGTCGACTCCGGGCTCACCGGGGTCGTGCCGCTGTTCTTCATGGCGGCCATCGATCCGCGGCTGCTGCTGGTCCCCGCCGTGTTCGCCGTGGTGTTCGCGGCCGCGCTCTGGCACTACATGCGCCGGCTCAACCCGGTCGCGACGCGGATGCGGGAGGAGTTCGGGGATCTCAACGCCGGGCTCAGCCAGGCCGTGCGCGGCATCGAGGTGATCAAGGTGACCGCGCAGGAGGGGCAGGAGCGGCTGAGGTTCCGGGCCAACGCGCGGCGCTACCGCGACTCGTTCGTACGCAACGGGCTGATCCAGGCCCGTTACCTGCCGACGTTGCTGTTCGCGTTCGCGATGGCGGGGGCATTGTGGCACGCCCTCTCCCTGCAGGCCGCCGGGGTGATCAGCGTCGGCGAGCTGGTGGCGTTCATGGGGCTGATGGGGATGCTCGGCTTCCCCACCCAGATGTCGATCTTCACGTTCTCGCTCGTCCAGATCGGGATCGTCTCCTCGCGCCGCATCCTCGACACCATGACCGCCGAGAGCGAGATCGACCAGCGCCCCGACGGGCACGCCGCGTCGATCAGCGGCGAGATCGTCTTCGAGGACGTCACCTTCGGCTACGACGAGGGCGGCGAGCCGGCGTTGCGCGGGGTGTCGTTCACCGTGCGGCCGGGCGAGACCGTCGCGATCGTGGGGGAGACCGGGTCGGGCAAGAGCACCCTCACCAAGCTCGTGCCGCGCATCTACGACGTCACCGGCGGGCGCGTCCTGATCGACGGGGTGGACGTGCGCGAATGGGACCTCGACTCGCTGCGCTCGCAGATCTCCACGATCGAGCAGGACATCGTGCTGTTCTCGCGCCCGGTGAAGGAGAACATCGCCTTCAGCCTGGGGCAGCGGGCCGACCAGGAGGCGGTGGTGCGGGCGGCCGAGGACGCGCAGGCCGCCGAGTTCATCGAGGAGCTGGAGGACGGCTACGACACCGTGATCGGCGAGCGCGGCGTCACGCTCTCCGGCGGGCAGCGCCAGCGGCTGGCCATCGCCCGGGCGCTGCTCACCGACCCGGCGATCCTCGTGCTCGACGACTCCACCAGCGCCATCGACTCCGCCACCGAAGACAAGATCCAGCAGGCCATCGGCCGCATCCTGGAAGGGCGGACGACGCTGCTGATCACCCACCGGCTCTCCCAGATCCGCTGGGCCGACAAGGTGCTGCTGCTGCGCCGCGGGCAGGTCGTCGACTTCGGTACGCACGACGAGCTCATCGCGCGCAGCCGGCTCTACCGGCGGGTGTTCGCCCACTACGACGAGATCGACACCCCGGACGACGGCTCGGACGACACCCCGGGCGGCGGCCGGGTGCTGGCCGGCGAGCAGGGAGGGGCGCGCTGATGGGCTTCCTCATGGACGGCCTCGACGCCGAGGACTACGACCGCACCTACAACGACCGCGACCTGCTGCGCCGCATCCTGTCCTACTTCCGGCCCAAGCTGGGCGCGATGCTGCTGGTCGCCACGATGATCGTGCTGCTGTCGGCGAGCCAGGCGGCCGTGCCCGCGCTGGGCAGCCTGGCCGTGGACGCCATCGCCGACGGCACGATCGGCGAGGTCGGCTGGATGCTCGTGGCGGCCGTCCTGGGCACCGGCGTGCTGTCGTGGGTGTTCAACTACGTCCGGCAGAAGAACAGCGCGCGGGTCACCGGCGACGTGGTGCTGCGGCTGCGCGAGGACGCCTTCGACGCGGTCCTGGAGCGCGACCTGTCCTTCTACGACGAGACGCCGTCCGGGCGCATCGTCAGCCGGGTCACCTCCGACACCGACGACTTCGCCACCGTCTCCACCCTGACGATGGATCTGATCAGCCAGGTGCTGATGGTCGGCTTCGTCACCCTGCTGCTGTTCGCGCGCAGCGCGCAGCTCGCGCTGATGACGTTGCTGGTCGTGCCGGTCGTGGTGGGGCTGGCGCTGCTGTTCAGGCGGCTGGCCAGGGTCAGCACCCGGCGGGCGCAGCGGTCGCTGGGCCGGGTCAACGCCAACCTCCAGGAGACCATGAGCGGCATCGCCGTGGCCAAGAACTTCCGGCAGGAGCAGCAGGTCTACGACGAGTTCCGGCCCATCAACCAGCAGAGCTACCAGGTGACGCTGCGGCAGGGGTTCGTCTTCTCGACCATCTTTCCGGTGTTGTTCACGGTGGCGGGGCTGGCCACGGTCGCGCTCGTGCAGCTCGGCGGGTCGCGGGTGCTGGTGGGCGGGCTGACGGCGGGCGACTGGTACCTGTTCCTGCAGAGCGTGTCGCTGTTCTGGTTCCCGCTGACGTCGATCGCGGCGTTCTGGTCGCAGTTCCAGCAGGGGCTGTCGGCGTCCGAACGGGTCTTCGCGCTGATCGACGCGCCGCCCCGGGTGGTGCAGACCGGCGCGCGGCCGGTCGGGAGGCTGGCCGGGCGCATCGAGTTCCGCGGCGTCACCTTCGGCTACGACCCGGCCAGCCCGGTGCTGCGCGATTTCGACCTGACCATCGAGGCGGGCGAGACGGTCGCGCTGGTGGGGCACACCGGGGCCGGGAAGTCCACGCTGAGCAAGCTCATCACCCGGTTCTACGAGTTCCAGGAAGGCAGCCTGCTCATCGACGGGCAGGACATCCGCGAGCTGGAGCTGGGCGGCTACCGGCGGCAGATCGGCGCGGTGCCGCAGGCGCCGTTCCTGTTCAGCGGCACCGTGGCCGACAACATCCGCTACCCGCGGCCGGAGGCGAGCGACGAGGAGGTGCACCGGGCCGCCGCGGCGGTGGGCGGGGGCGACTGGATCGACGCCCTCCCCAACGGCCTGCGGACGGACGTGGGCGAGCACGGGCGGGCGCTGTCCATGGGGCAGCGGCAGCTCGTCGCGCTGGCCCGGCTGCTCATCCAGGACCCGGCGATCGTGGTTCTGGACGAGGCCACCGCCAGCGTCGATCCGCTGACCGAGGCGCAGATCCAGGAAGGGCTCGACACGGTGCTGTCGGGGCGGACGTCGATCGTCATCGCGCACCGGCTGTCCACGATCGAGCACGTCGACCGGATCATCGTGCTCGACCACGGGCGCATCGTGGAGGAAGGCGACCACCCGACGCTGCTGGCGCGGGGCGGGCGCTACTGCGAGGTCTACAACACGTACTTCCGCCACCAGTCGCCGAACTACCGGGCGGGGGCGGGGTTCGTCGCGGTGGGCGGGGGCGGGGCGTAGGCGTGTCGTCCGCCTGATGGGGCTCGGCGCGCTGACGGCTTTGGCGAGCGTGACGTCGCCGAGATGGTGATCGACGAGCCGGACAGGCACCTGTGGCGGGTGGTGGACGCGGCCTACGACAGGCTGGTCTGCGCCGAGTGCGGTGATCGGCTGAGCCGGGGCCCGGGACGGGGGACAGCGGCGTGCATGTGGCGGGCTTCCTCCTGGGCCGGTCGGCCGGTCCCTACGTGGTCCGCCAGCCGTACGTGACCAGCAGGTTCCTGGCGTCGTCGGCGACCGCGACGTCGGTGACCACGTCGTAGCGCCCGGCCACGATGTCATGGCGGGACACGATCCCGTGGCGTCCGCGCGCGAGCAGATGGCTGACCAGGCCGAAGGCGGCGCCGAAGAGCGCGCCGTAGACCAGGCCGCCGAGTGCCGCCGCGAGCGCGACGCCCGGGTCGCCGGTGACGATCGGCATGAGCAGCCCTGCCGGCATCCCGAACCACACACCGGTGGCCGCGCCGGCCCCGGCCGCGCGCAACGCTGTGGCGCGGCCGAGGACCGTTTCGACCAGGCGCAGATCGGAGCCGACGATACCGGCCCGCTCGACCGGGAAACCGTTGTCGGCCAGGAAGCCGACCGCCTCGCGGGCCTGCTCGGCCGTGGAGTACGAGCCGACGACCGGCCGGTCCGCGGCGTCCGGCAGGACGAGCGTGGGGGCCGTGGTAGCCATGATGATCCTCCTCGGTCCTCCTTCCGCTGGGTCGATCGATGGTCAGGCGGCGGGCCCGGTGGCGTCGCCGCGGGTGATCTCGATCCTGCGCGGTCTGGCGGCCTCCCTCACGGGGATGCGCACGGCCAGCTCCCCGTGCTGGTAGGCGGCCTGGACGTGGTCGGCGTCCAGGTGGTCGGGCAGGTGGACCCGGCGGGTGAACACGCCGGTGCGGCGCTCGCGGACGAAGAACCGCCCGCCCTCCCGCTCGCTGGTCTCCTCCCGGGTGGCGGTCACGGACAGGACGCCTCGGTCCACGGTGACCTCGATGGAGTCCGGGTCGATGCCCGGGACGTCGAAGCGGAGCAGGAGCTCCTCCGGACGGCGGATGACGTCCATCGGCATCGTCGCGCCGACGTTGTCGAGGACCTGCCCTCCCTGTCGTTCGAACGCGTGCGGCAATGGCTCGATCGATGTGAGCAGCATCTCGATACCTCCAAGACAAGCTCTATATAACATATAACTCGACTTAGAGGTTTTGTCAAAGGCTAGGGCGACGGGGAGATCGTCCAGTTGTGGGCCAGGAGCAGCCTGCGGATGCCGTACGCGCCGAGCGGGGTCAGGCGGACGAGCGGGCTGCCGTGGATCAGGTCGAGGACGGGGCCGGGGATGCGCCGGAGGAAGCGGTCGGCGGCGGTGACGGGGTCGCCGGAGGCGTCGTCGTCCCGCCAGAAGGCCCGCACCAGGTCGACGGCGCTGATCCTCTCGCCGGTCCCCTCGCCGGTCCCCTCGGCGGCGGGGGCGAGGACTCCGGCGGTCGTCCAGTCGTCCATGGCGGCTCGTACGCTGTCGAGCACGGCGCTGGGCGTCCGGTGCAGGCCGGTGAGGTCGTGGGTGGCGGCGGCGACGGGGAGCGCGGGGAGCAGGGCGGGGAACGGGCGGTCGGCGAGGTGCACGGCCAGGAGGTGCGCGGTCAGCGGGAAGACGGCCTCCCGCGGGGCCTGGAGGAAGTAGTAGGCGGCGTCCTGCTGCTCGGCCTCCATCCTGGCCCGCAACATCCGCGCCAGCAGCCGGGCCCACCTCTCCAGCCGATCCTCCGCGGAGGCGCCGCCCGCCCCGGCGCCCTCCCGCGCCGGTGCCTGCCGGGCCAGCGCGGACGCCTCCGCCTCGGCGGCCAGCTCGGGAACGGGCGCGGTGGCGTGCGGCCGGAGCGTCCGCCGCTCGTCGTACAAGGGCACGAGCCAGGGGAACAACCCGATGAACACCAGGTCGAACCGCCGGGCCGTACGCGCCGCCTCGTACGTCATGAACGGATCATGCACTGCCTCCGGCCCCCGTGGCGAAGGTGTGCGCAACCGCTATGACGTGAAAGATCTTTCACGCTGGGAACGCGGGACGCCGGGACGCCGGGGCGGTCAGCGGCGCAGGTCGCGGCAGGCCAGGGCGAGCCAGCCGTACGGGACCGCCGGCATCGCCAGCCAGAACCGGTGTGCCTCGTCCCAGGGGCCGAAGCCGCAGGTCGGCGGCCACAGCCTGAACCGGTCCGGCAGCAGGATGGTGGCCAGCACCAGGGCGAGCTGCACCACGACGTAGGGATGGGACGGCTCGGGCGGCGACACCTGGCCGATGATCCACAGTGCCACCAGGTCCTGGCCTGCCCCGCCGCGTCGCAGCCGTCGCTCGGGACCGGCTTGCCGCGGCCGTCCAGGCCGGTCGCTCAGAGTGCCATCTCGGCGGCCAGCAGCGTCCGCTGGTCCGGGTGGCCCCAGGTCGTTGACGGCCTGATGAGGGCCGCGTCGTCGTCGCCGAAGTACCAGGTGAACGGGGTCTGCTCGACACGCGGCAGGCGGGCGCGCACGTCGGAGGCGTGGCGCCGGTGCAGGACGCGCAGGGCGGCGGTGCTGCCCGCGGCGACGGCCGCGACGAGCCGGGCATCGGAGACACCCTCCCCGGGCTCCTGGAACGGCCCGGGCTCCTGGAACGGCCCGGACTCCCGGAACTGCCCGGGCTCCTGGAACGGCCCGGACTCCCGGAACTGCCCGAACTCCCGGAAGTCCCCGAGATCCTGGGACTCCTCAGGATCCCCGGAAGCGCCGGGCTCCCCGGGGGCTGGGGCGGGTGGGGGCGCCGGCGGAAGGTGAACAGGCTCACGCGTCCTCTATCGCATGCCGGGTCCGTCCCGGTTCAGCCGGCCCAGCCGGTGATCACCACCTTTGTCCCCTTGCCCGGCGCGCTCTCCAGGTGGAACTCGTCCACCAGCCGCCTGACGCCGCCGAGCCCGTGTCCCAGGCCGAAGCCGGTGGAGTGGCCGTCGGTCAGCGCCGCGGTGACGTCCGCGATGCCGGGACCCTCGTCGGCGATCGTCAGCCGGAGCCCGGCGCGCGGCGGTGGCAGCAGGTGCTCGATCAGCAGGTCGCCGCCGCCGCCGTGAACGTAGCAGTTGCGTACCAGTTCGCTCGCCGCCGTGATCAGCATGGTCTGCGCCACGAGCCCGAACCCCGCCTCCAGGGACGCCGCGCGTATCGCGTGCCGTGCGGTGAGCAGGTCACGCTCCGCACGTATGGGCAGCGAGAGCGTCCTGCCGGACATCTCAGGCTCTCCGTCGCCCAACACGGACCCTCTCCACGTCGTCCGGTTATTTGTCGCGTGGCAAATATATAGGATCTTGCCGTCGGTCGCGGAGCCCGGGCCCGAGGGGAACTTGACCACAGAGTTATTTGCTAGCGTGCAAATTTATGGCGGCGTTCGGCCGCGCCTGGAGAAGAGGACAAGCGTTGGGCAGCATTTCCGAAAGTGGCTACGCCGTGCGACAGGCGGTTCACGCGGCCGCGCCCTATGCCGTCGCGGAGGCGTTGCGCGAGGCGGTGACCCTGCACTTCGCCGTCGAGCGGGTCGAGGTGCTGCTGGCCGATCCGGCCCTGGTCACGCTCCGTCCCGTCCTCGACGAGCTGGCGCCGGGCGCGCGCGGCGTGCCCATCGACGGCACGCCCGCCGGCCGCGCGTTCGCCGCCCAGGTGCCCCAGCTGGAGGGCAACCTGTTGCACCTGCCGGTGAGCGCGTGCGGCGAGCGGGTCGGGGTCCTCAGCCTGAGCTTCGCCACGCCGCCCGGCACGGAGGTCGTCGAGGACCTGCGGGACGTGGCCGTCGCGCTCGGTCACGCCCTGCGCGACGCCGACCGCATCACCGACCGTTACCACCGGGTACGCCGCGCCGCCCGCCTCACCCTCGCCGCCGAGATGCAGTGGGCCCTGCTGCCCGGCTGCGGCCACCAGGGCGACGGCTACCGCCTGGCCGGCCAGCTCGAACCCGCCTACGCCGTCTACGGCGACAACTTCGACTGGTCCTGCGGCCCCCGCCGGCTCATCCTGTCGGTCACCGACGGCATGGGCGCCGGCGTGGAGGCCGCCATGCTCACCACGCTCGCCATCACCGCCCTGCGCAACGCCCGCCGCTCGGGCGCGGGCCTGGAGGAGCAGGCGGGCCTCGCCGACGAGGCGATCTACGGCCAGTACGGCGGCCGCCTGCACGTCTCGACGCTGCTGCTGCGCTTCGACGCCACCACCGGCGAGGTGGCCATGGTGGACGCCGGCTCGCCCAAGCTCATGCTCATGCGCGCCGGCCAGGTCCGCCACGTCGAGCTGGACCAGCAGCTCCCGCTCGGCATGTTCGGCAACACCGCCTACACCGAGCAGCACCTGCGGCTGGAGCCCGGAGACCGGCTCATCATCGCCAGCGACGGCGTCCACTCCTCGCGCTCCCAGGGCGGCGTGGAGTTCGGCGTCGCGTCGCTGGAGGCGCTGATCAAGTCCACCCGGATGCAGCCCGCCGACGAGGCGGTACGCACGATGATCCGGGGACTGCTGGACTTCCGGCAGGGTATGGAAGTGCTGGATGATGCGGTGGTGGTTTGTCTCGACTGGACCCCCGACCCCGATTCGAGACAAGAGCCATCGCAGACGCGCCCCGACCGAGACCTACCATGACCGGCACTACCTCATTGAGTGGATAGCGAGTGATAGACGAGCCTGTCCCGACTGCTGGAGCACCTGACCCCTTCGTCGGCCACTTGCCGCCGACGGAGTGGGCTGTCATCGAGCGAGAGGCCGCGGCCCTGGTGGCCGTCTGGGGCCGCTCGCGGCAGGCGTTCGCCACGAAGGTGTCCTCCATCCAGCTCCAGGCGCTCCTGACCATCGAGAGACACGAGACGATCAACCTGGGCAGCCTGGCCGCGGCGCTCGGCGCGGTGCCCTCCTCCGCCAGCCGCCTGTGCGACCGGCTGGAGGCCGCCGGCCTGGTCCGGCGCTCCCACTGCGAGGAGGACCGGCGCGAGCTGACGCTCTCCCTCACGCCCTCGGGCCGCTCCCTCGTCGAGGAGTTGCAGCAGCGGCGGCGCGACGACCTGGCGCGGGTGCTCAGCGAGATGCCGGCGGCCGGGCGCATCGCGCTGCTGCGCGGGTTGCAGGCCTTCGCCGAGGCGGCCGACCGGATCACGGCGCGCGAGACGCCCGAGGAGGACGACGACTGGACCCAGATCGCCGCCCGCCTCCTCGCCTGAGGGTGACGGCACGGATGGCCGCGCGGGTGAGGGGTGTTGGCCCGCTGCTGGTCGCGTTCGCTCTCGTGGTGGCGGGCTGCGCGGCCGGGCGGGAGACGCGTGGCGCCCCGCCGCCGGTGCCCGCCTCCTCGTCCACCCCGGCGTCCGCCTCCTCGGCCGTGTCCGCCGCGCCGGACGACGGCTCCCCGACGCCGGGCCCGGTCGTCACCCCGGCCGCCGCCACCGCCGCCGGCGGCTGGCGCTACGCCTACGTCAGCGACCGGCCCGGCTCCCGCCTCACCGATGTCACCGCCGCCGGCCCCCGCGAGGCCTGGGCCGCCGGCGCCGAGGAGGACCGGCTCCTGCTCCTGCGCCACGACGGCACCGCCTGGCGCAGGGCCGAGCCGCCGCCCGGCGCGCCCGCGGTGCCGGCGGGCGCGGACGTGCGCGTCGCCGCCTCCGGCCCCCACGACGTCTGGCTGCTGCTGCCCGAGGTCTCGGCCGGCGACCAGGTCGAGTCCCTCACCGCCGTCCGCTGGGACGGCACCGCCTGGCACCGGGTCCCCGGGCGCGTCGAGGCCCCGGCCGTCGCCGACTTCGCGGTGCTCGGCCCCGCCGACGCCTGGGCCGTCTACGGCGCCGACCGCCCGCAGGCCGCCCACTGGGACGGCCGCGCCTGGACCGAGGTGCCCCTGCCCGCGGACGCGACGGCGCTGAGCGGCACGAGCCCCACCGACCTGTGGGCGGTCGGCTCCCGCCGGTCCGGCCCGGGCATCACCGACACCGAGCTGAGCCAGCCCGCCGCGATGCACTGGGACGGCCGCTCCTGGCGGCTGGTCCCCACCCCGTCGTACGCCTTCCCCCCGCCCAAGCCGCCCGAGGGCAGCGCCGGGCTGGACGGCGTGCTCGCGCTGTCGTCCACCGACGTGTGGGCGATCGGCGCCCACACCTTCAACCACGGCGAGACGGACGACGAGCCGCCCGACCCGCCCGCGATCCTCCTGCACTGGGACGGCCGCCGCTGGAGCAGGCACCCCGCCGTCCCTCAGGCCGGTTACTGCTGCCCCCGCCTGGCCCCGGACGCCTCCGGCGGCGTCCTGGTCGTGACCGGCAGCCCGCGCCTGCGCGACACCTGGCGGCTGGCGCCCGCCGGCGGCCCCGGCCGCTCCGGCGGCACGGGCGGCACCGCGACCCGGCTGCCGCGCCTGCCCGCCGTCCCCGGCCTGAAGCGCTCGCAGTTCTTCACCCCCGAGGGGCTGGCCCGCTCGGGCGCCACGTGGGCGGCCGGCACGCTGGAGGCCGACGGCGGTTTCTGGCGCCGCGCCGCCATCGCCGCGCTCTCGTGAGATCGGCCGCGGTGTGGTGGAATCCGCGGAGTGGACAAGGATCGGGCCCGGCAGTCAGCCGGGGAGTCGCTTCTCTACTTCTTCGTGCTCCTGCTGCTGAGCGGCGGGCGCCTGGCGTACTTCTACACGCCCAGCGGCGAGACGGTGGCGTACACCGGCTGGTACGAACCGCTGCGCGGCACGCCCATGACGGCCGCCTACGAGTCGGTCCTGGCGATCAGCACCGACGTGCCCCAGGGCCTGCTCACGCGGCAGCTCCACGTCAAGGTGACGACCGTCCTCGCGCTGGGCACCGTGGTGTGGGCCCTGCTCGGCCGCTTCCGGTACGCCCTGGCCGTGCTGGTGCTGATCGCCGTGGCCGGCACGGCCGGGTACGGCGCCGCCGACGAGATCGTCCTGGTGGAGCTGCCCATCCCCGTCTGGTACGGCCTGCACCTGGCGGCGGCGCTGGCCATCGCGGTCACGCTGGTGGTCTCCTCCCGCCGCGAGGCCGCCCGGCGGCCGCGTACGCCCGCCTTCGTGGCCCTGGCCGCGGGGCTGGCGCTGCTGGCGGTCTACGTCCTCTGACCGGCGTCAGCCCATCGTGAGCACGGGCTTCCACGTCGAGCACTCGCCCGTCGGGCGGGCGGCGGTGCCGCGGCAGACCTGGACGCGGATCTGCACCACGTTGCGGTAGTCCTTCTTGAACGTGCCCACGCCCGGCTGGCAGTTGTAGAAGCCGTAGGTCTTCCAGCGCCCGTTGCGCGAGTCCTGGGCCTTGAGCACGGCCCACGCGCAGCCCTTGCCGCGCGTGTCCTCCAGGTTGCCCCGCACCTGGTAGCCGAACTGGTGGAGGTACACCTTCCCCCACGAGCCCGCCATGCCGTCGGCGGAGTAGGCGGGGCCCCACTTCCAGACGGCCGGGGTGGCCGAGGCGGGCGTGGCGGCCACCCCGAGGGGCAGGACGACGGCGGCGGCGAGGACGGCGAGCAGACGCACGAGGGGTCTCCGTAAGAAAGCATGAATCGGACACCTCTACTAATAGGCCCCCATACTTGCGAGCGGCTTGGAGCCCAATGGTCCTCTCTACGGCGCCAGCCGGGCGGGGAAGCCGCCGGTGGCGATCGGGCCCCAGCGCTCGATGTGCAGGCGGATCAGCGACTTGTCCTGGCGGCGCATGGCCTCGCGGTACTCGTCCCAGTCGGGGTGCTCGCCGGCGATGCACCGGTAGTACTCGACCAGCCCGTCCAGCGCCTCGGGCATGTCCAGCACCTCGGCCCGGCCGTCCACCTGCACCCAGGGGCCGTTCCAGTCGTCGGACAACACGCAGATCGACACCCGCTCGTCCCGCCTGGCGTTGCGGGCCTTGGCCCGCTCGGGATAGGTGGACACCACGATCCGCCCGCCCTCGTCCACGCCGCAGGTGACCGGCGAGAGCTGCGGGCGGCCGTCGGCGCGGGCGGTGGACAGCAGGCCGTGGTGCCGGGGGCGGAGGAAGTCGAGCAGCTCGGGCAGCTCGACGCGGCGCGCGGTGGCGATGTTCGGAGCCATCTTCGGAGTGCCTTTCGGGTCGGACGGGAGTCCGATCCTTTCATCAGGCGAGGGCGGCCTCGTCGACCAGGGCGACCCTGACGGTACGCGGGTCGTCGCCGCCCAGCGGGAGCGCGAAGACCGCCGTGCGGTCGCCGGCCCCGTAGACCACGAACCGCGTCCCGTCCTCGTCCCAGGTCTCCCGCACGTCCGAGGTGAGCCGGGCGGACGCCGAGCAGTACGCGGGGCTGCGGCGCAGCAGGTGCAGCGAGGTCTCCAGCGGCACGTCCCCGGCGGGCGGGACGGCCAGCGGCGGGCACAGCCGGGCGCGCAGGCGGCGCAGCGGGACGAGCCAGTGGCGGTCCAGCTCCGCCGAGAGGGCGAGCAGCGCCACGACCTCCAGGACGGCCAGGGGCACGAGCGGCGGGTGTGCGCCCGTCGCGCCGGTCGCCAGCAGGCCGGCCGCGAGCAGCAGCCCGGCGCGGGCGAAGGCCCGCACGTCCACGGGGCGGGAGTGCCCGCCCAGGCAGCCGCACGAGGTGGCCGGCGCGGCCACGGAGGCGTAGGCGAGGTAGGCGAGGAACCCCGCCGACAGCAGCGCGGCGGCCGCGCCGTCCAGGGGGTGGACCGGCGGCACGAGCAGCGCCGCGGCCACGGCCAGCTCCGCCAGCCCCACCAGGCGGAGCGCCGGGACCGCGCGCGCCGCGCCCACGAGCCGGGCCAGGGCGGTCCGCCCGGCCTGGGCCCGCGTCCGCCGGCTGAGCAGCTTCACCAGCCCCGCCCAGAGGAGGAAGAGGGCGATCACGTACGGCTGCGACGCGGCGATCCCGTCCATCACGGTCCTCCTGGTTCCTAGTGCGGCGAGAAGACGGTGGCGATGTCGACCTCGTTGGTGTCCGGCCGCCAGGCGCCCAGGATCTGCACGTGCTGGGCGACCTTCAGCAGCGACAGGTCGGAGGTCGGCGGGGACTCGGAGTGGACGGCGACCGACGTGCCGGGCACGACGTGGCACAGCACCTCGTGCCCGTTGTGGTCCAGGTGGAGGGTCTGGTGCTTGATGTCGGTGATGTGGCCCTTGATGTTGACGATGTTGAGCCACACCGCCTCGGCGGCCAGCATCCCGTCGGGCATGCGGACGCCGCGCGCGTACAGGCCGTCACCCGGCCTGGCCTGGTCGAAGCCGACCGGGCCGAGCTTCCACAGGCTGGTGCCGTCCACGACCCTGATGGTGTGGAAGACCATGTTCGAGCCGAGGACGAGCAGCGTGTTGTCCTTGATCGAGCGGATCCGGCCCTCGGCGAAGTTCGGGTCGGGGGCGCCGGGCTCGGCGTCGGGGGCCGCGGCGGTGGCGAAGGCGGCCTCCGGGCCGAGCGAGCCGAGCGCGGTGGCGGCCACGACGCCGGCGCCGCCGCCGAGCACGGCGGACCTGAGCACATCCCGTCTGCTGCGCATGCCCGCCCCCTACACCGTCGAGATCTCGGCCGGGCGCAGGCCCGCGGACAGGCTGGCGATCCGGCTGAACGCGGCCGGGGTGAGGTCGATCAGCCGGTTGCTCGCGCAGGTGGCGCCGCAGCAGCTCTGCTCGCCGCAGAACAGGTCGGTCTGCGGGCCGCAGTCGGCGATGGTGGTGACGACGCTGGTGCCGGTGCACAGTGCCGTGGTGCGGTGCTGGAAGCCGCAGGTCCGGCGCGAGAGGCTGAAGCCGCAGCTGTCGGGGCGGGTGATGGCCCAGCAGGCGTCGGAGGTGTTGGGCCAGGCGTGTTGCAGGTTGCCGGAGTTGCAGGTGCCGCAGGCTCCCTTGCCGGTGCTGCTGCAGGGGCCCCAGGCGTTGCCGCAGCAGAACCAGGAGACCTCACCTTGGACGGGGCCGAGTAAGTCGGCGGGCGGTCCGGCGGACGTGGTACGCGCCATGCGCGTCTCCCTTCGGGTGAGCTTCGGGGGGTTGAAGCTTTCCGACTCGATCTATGAGTACCATGTAAGGATTTTTCGTCAATGCCCGATTTGTAGAAGGCCCGATCTACAGGGCGCCGGCGCGCGCGGCGGCCAGCGTGACGCGTACCGCGTGGTCGGCGGTCGTCTCGTCGACCGGGTCGGCGGTGACGAGCAGGCGCAGATAGATCGGCGCGGCCAGGGTCTTCAGCACCTCGGCGGGATCGACGCCCCGGGGCAGTTCGCCGCGCTCGACGGCACGCGTGACCACCGGCTCGGCCCTGGCGAGCCGGTCGGCGAAGACCCGCCGCCGGGCCGCGGCGATCTCCGGCAGGTGGGCCGCGCCGGTGAACATGGCGGCGAGGACGGCCCGCCCGGACGGGCTGGTGAACGTCTGGACGATCGAGCGGGCCAGCGCCCGCAGGTCGTCCTCGACGGCCCCGGTGTCGGGCACGGGGATGTCCGCCGCCATGTGCTCGGCCAGGGCGTCGGCGAGCAGCGTCTCCCGGTCCTTCCACCGCCGGTACACCGTCGTCTTGTGGACCCCGGCGCGCTGGGCGACGTTCTCGACGGTCAGCGCGGCGTAGCCCTTGTCCACCAGCTCGGCGAGGGTGGCGGCGTGGACGGCGGCCCGTACTTTGGCGCCGCGGCCGACCGGCCGGGCGGGGGACTGCTCAGGCTGCATGGCAACTCCGAGTTGCGATGTTCGGCGGCGGGTGACACGATCATCGTATCGCAACTTGAAGTTGCGATACGAGTTCCCGCTCTCCTCTGAGGTGGCACACCATGCGCAGATCCCCCGGATGGACCCCGCGTTCCATGCCCGGCCAGGCCGGCCGGATCGTGGTGGTGACCGGCGCCAACAGCGGCATCGGCTACGTCACCGCCCGCGAGCTGGCCCTCCGCGGGGCGCACGTCGTCCTGGCCTGCCGGAGCCCCGAACGGGGCCGCGACGCGCTCGGCCGCCTGCGGGCGGAGGCCCCCGCCGCCCGCCTGGAGCTGCGCCGGGTGGACCTGGGGAGCCTCGCCTCCATCCGCGCGTTCGCCGCCGCCTGGGACCATGACCGGCTCGACCTGCTGGTCAACAACGCGGGAGTGGCGATGGTGCCCTACGCGCGGACCGCCGACGGGTTCGAGTCGCAGTTCGGCATCAACCACCTGGGCACCTTCGCCCTGACCGGCCTGCTGCTGCCCCACCTGCTCGCCGCGCCCGATCCGCGCGTGGTCACCGTCAGCAGCGAGGGCCAGCGCTTCGCCCGCTTCGACCTGGGCAACCTCAACGCCGAGCGCGGCTACCGGACGGCCTTCGCCTACGTGGCCTCCAAGCGGGCCAACCTCCACTTCGCCATGGAGCTGCAACGCCGGGCGGACGCCGCCGGGCTGAGGCTGCGGAGCATGGCCGTCGCCCCCGGGCTCACCCGCACCAACGTGCTCACCGGCGGCGCCAACAGCGGCAGGGGGCGGCTGTACGCGGCCCTCACGCGCCTGCTGCTGCGCCTGGCCTTCCGCCCGGTCCAGGAGGGGGCGAAGACCTCGCTGTACGCGGCGACCGTACCGGACCTGCCGGGGGGCAGCTACGTCGTCCCCGACGGCCTTCTGCAACTGCGTGGCGAGCCCGTCCGCCGCACCCGCGAGCGCGCCGTCCGTGACACCGGCACGGCCGCACGCCTGTGGCTGATGTCCGAACGCCTGACCGGCGTCACCTACGCGCCGCTCGCCGCCCCGGCGGCCCGCCCGCCGCGGGGCCGCTGACCGCCGGTGTGTCCCAGGGGGCCGACCGCGCCACCGGCGTGCTCGCGCCGGCCGGGGGCCGGGACCCGCACCTGGGACGGGGGTACTGCTCGGGACCGGTGGGTGTCGCTAGCGATCGGTCACGGGCTCGGCGGCGGCGTCGTGAGGGCCGTCGTCGGGGTGTCCGTGGGCGGGGTGGGCGGGGTGATGGTCGGGGTGGCGGTCGGGGTGGCGGTCGGGGTGACGGTCGGGGTCGGCGGGGTCGCGGTCGAGGTCACCGTCGGCGGGGTCGCGGTCGGCGTGGTGGGCGACGTCGGCGTGGGGCAGGTGGCCGGCGTGCGCCACGACGGCGCGGGAGCCCACCAGTGCCAGCCGCGGCCCCAGCCCTTCCAGGTCCGCTTGACCGGGCGCGACAGGTCGTAGACGTACAGGGCCGTGCCGTTGCCGCCCTCATCGGCGGGGACGGCGGTCACCGACACCCAGTCGTCCTGCCGGATCGGGCTGGTGCCGCGACGGCCGGCGATCGTTTGGGTGTCCTCGCCGATCGTGTACGTCTTCTCCAGGCCGTCCTGGCTGCGTACCGTGATGGAGTCCTCCGACACGGCGGTCGCCTGGCCCGTCTGGGCGAACAGCGTCACCGAGCCGCAGCCGTCCTTGGTGGCCACCGCGAACTCGCCGTGCATCGCGCCGACGAAGCCCCAGGGGCTGAGCGGGGCGAGCTCGGGAGTGGGGGTCGCGGTGGGGGTGCCGGTCGGGGTGTCGGTCGGGGGTTCCTCGGTGGCGGTGGCGGTGATCGTGATCGTGTCGGTCGGGGTGGCGCTGTCCGTGGGGGGCGCGCTGTCGGTGGGGGTGGCGGTCGGGGGATCGGCGGGCGTGGCGCCCGCCGCGGCCACCGCGACTCCGGCACCGGCCCCGCCCGTCGCCATTAACACCGCGGTGGCGGCGACGAACAGCGGCCGCCTGATCCGGTGGTCGCGATGATGATCGGCATTCATAGGCGTTACCTTTCGTCTCATTCGCGTCGTCTCATTTGCGTTGATCCCTCTGTATGAGAACCCCGCCGGACTAAGGCATCCGTAAACTGCCGCCCCTCGTGCCCCGGCCGGGGGTCTGCCCGGAAAGCGCTGCCCACTCTCACGCCACCTATGCGGGAATGGGACGATCGGAGCGTTCGACCACTCGGCGATAGGCGAAAGCATGGCAAGTGACCAGGGCCGAAAGGCTCTCGTGGTTCGGGGCGGCTGGGAAGGGCACTCCCCGGTCGAGGCCACGGAGCTGTTCATCCCCTTCCTGGAGAAGAACGGGTTCGAGGTGCGGAGGGCCGACTCACCGGCGCCGTACGCGGACCCCTCGTACATGTCCGGCGTCGATCTCATCGTGCAGTGCTACACCATGGGCACCATCGCGCCGGAGGAGCTGAAGGGACTGGAGGCCGCGATCCGGGCCGGCACCGGCATGGCCGGCTGGCACGGCGGCATCGCCGACTCCTACCGCAACTCCTCCGACTACCTCCACCTCATCGGCGGCCAGTTCGCCTGCCACCCCGGCAAGCACCCGGACGAGCGGGAGGGCACGCAGGCCGACAACTTCGTCCCCTACACCGTGAACCTGCTGCCCGAGGCGGCCGGGCACCCGATCACCGAGGGCCTGGCCGACTTCGACCTCGTGACCGAGCAGTACTGGGTCCTGACCGACGACTACATCGACGTGCTCGCCACGACCACCCAGCGGGTCCGCCCCTGGGACCCGTGGCACCGTGAGGTCACCTCGCCCGCCCTCTGGACCCGCCAGTGGGGCGAGGGCCGCATCTTCGTCACCACCCCCGGCCACAGCCTGGACGTCCTCCAGCACGAGACCGTCCGCACCATCATCGAGAGGGGCATGTTGTGGGCCAGCCGCTGAACGTCGGCGTCGTCGGCTGCGGCGCGATCTCGGCCCAGTACTTCCGCACCATCGACCGCCTGCCGCAGCTCCGCCTGGCGGCCGTCGCCGACCTCGACCTGGACCGGGCGCGGGAGGCGGTCGCGCCCTACCCCGGCGTCGCGGTCATGACCGTCGCGGACCTGGTGGCCGAGCCGGACGTGGACGTCGTGCTCAACCTCACCGTCCCGGCCGCGCACGCCGAGGTCGCGCTGCTGGCGATCGCCGCGGGCAAGGACGTCTACGGCGAGAAGCCGCTGGCCGCCACCTCGGAGGAGGCGGCCGGGGTGCTGCGGGCGGCCGAGGCGGCGGGCGTGCGGGTGGGCTGCGCGCCGGACACCGTGCTCGGCACCGGCACGCAGACCGCCCGCAAGGCCATCGACGACGGCCTCGTCGGCCGCCCGCTCGCCGCCACCGCCACGATGGTCACGCCGGGCCACGAGCGCTGGCACCCCAACCCCGACTTCTACTACGTCCCCGGTGGCGGGCCGCTGCTCGACATGGGCCCGTACTACATCACCAGCCTGGTGACGCTCCTCGGGCCGGTGGCCTCGGTGATCGGCGCGGCCGCCCGCCCCCGGGCCAAGCGCACGATCGGCTCCGGCCCGCGGCGCGGCGAGGAGATCCCGGTGACCGTGGACACCCACGTCACCGGCGTCCTCGTGCACGCCTCGGGCGCGCTGTCCACGCTGGTGATGAGCTTCGACGCGGCGGCCACCAGGGCGCCGCACATCGAGGTGCACGGCGAGCGCGGCTCGCTGGTCGTCCCCAACCCCAACCACTTCGACGGCGTCGTCCAGCTCTCCGGGGTGGGCGAGGAGGGCTGGCGCGACCTGCCGGAGTCGGCCGGCTACCGGGACGCGGGCCGCGGCGTCGGCCTGGCCGACCTGGCCGCCACCCCGGCGGGCGAGGAGCCGCGGGCGAGCGGGACGCTGGCCTTCCACGTCCTCGACGTCATGGAGTCGCTGCTGGCCTCGGCCCACTCGGGGGCGGCGGTGCCGATCACCAGCACCTGCGAGCGCCCGTCACCGGTCGCCCTGCTGTCCCTCTGAGAGCCCGGGCACTCCGTGGTTCCGGACGCGGGTCATGGGCGCGGCGAGATCCGCGTCCATGTCCCGCTCCACCCCCGGTGCGAGCGCCGCCCCGACGCGGCCACGCACCTGCGGCACACCTCGCCGATCTCCTCGGCCGCGCCGCCCGACTCCGGGAAGACCTCGGGCCAGCGGACGTGGTGGAAGCGCAGCAGGCGGGCCCGGCTCAGCGGCAGGCCGCACAGGGTCTGGTTGGTGCCGGGGTACCAGGCGTGCGCCTCGCCGGCGGGCATGCGCACGCCGTTCTCGTCCCGCCACTGGCCGGAGGCCGCGACCGACGGTTCCCCTCGCTTCGTCATGTCACATCGTGCCCGGGAAGGCCGCGTAGTAGCCGCCGACCTCGTCGCGGTAGCGGGTGTCCCGGTAGGAGGTCTCGTCGAACTCCGGCGCCTTCTTGATCTCGTCCTTGGTGCGGCCGACGTAGAGCTTGCGGGCGTCCTGGTCGATGCGCTCGACCGCGCCCGCCGGGATCAGCACCTTCCTGCCGAAGATCCACGGCCCGGTGTCCACGACCACGTAGCTGTCGCCGACGGCGTTGTTGGCCGCGTCCACCGCGCCGATCTTCCCGTCGGTCGCCTCCACCTCGAAGCCGACCAGCTCCACCGACTCGTGCTCCTTGAGCTCCGGCCGGTAGCGCCACAGATTGTCGTTCGCCATGCCTGGCCCCTACCCCTCTACAGGGCGATAAGCCCGGCTCCGACCAGCGCGAGAGCCGCCACGGAGGCCGCGGCCCGCAGCGTGTTCCAGGCCGTCCACCTGCGCGTGTAGTCCTTCCACGGCATCGTCCCCGCGTCGAGCGCGTTGTTCATCGGGACGTTGATCGCGGCGGTGACGAGGAAGGAGCCGGCGAAGCCCACCGCGGCCGCGGCGAGGAACCACGCCGCGGCGGCGCCGTCCGCCAGGAGCCCGGTCACCAGCGCGGCCACCGGCGAGCCCAGGAACACCACGAAGAGCCAGGGGTTGAGGATCTTGCGGTTGACGCTGCGCATCGCCGCCTCGGCCTGCGCCGGCTCGACCGCGTTCAGGCCGGGCACGACGGACATCGAGAAGGTGTAGAAGAGGCCGGCGAGCAGGCCGTGCAGGACGAGGGTGACGAGGGCGAGGATCATCATGCCCTCATGGTGGTCCCGGCCGCCCCGGGCGGTCCATGCACGGGACGCTCACCCGCATACGCGACCGTCCACCGCCAATGGCGCCGCACGCGGGGAAGTATCCTTCGCGGCACTGACGGGCGGGGCCCTGACGTCCGTAGATTCGGGTGGATGGCGACGACGAAACTGCCCTCCTTTCCTGTCGCGGGCGAGAGCCCGCTCGACACCTGTCTCAGGCTCCGCGAGCTGGCCCCCGTGGTCGAGGTGGAGTTCCCGGGAGGCGTCCCCGCCTACCTGGCGCTGACCCACCAGGCCGCGCAGGAGATCCTCGCCGGGGACGACCGGACCTTCCTGCGCGACCCCGCCCGCTGGCCCGCCCTGCACGACGGGTCGATCCCCGAGGACTGGCCGCTGCGCGCGATCGTCCAGGGCGGTCACCTGGCCACCATCGACGGCGCCGACCACCGGCGCCTGCGCGGCCTCGTCGGCCGGGCGTTCACCCCGGCCCGCGTCGCGGCCCTGGAGCCGCGCGTCCAGCAGATCATCGACGGCCTGCTGGACGGCGTGGTGGCCGCCGGCGACGGCGTGGACCTGGTGCCCGCCTTCACCGGGGCGCTGCCGATGGACGTGATCTGCGAGCTGTTCGGCGTGGCCGCCGCGGACCGGCCCCGGGTGCGCGCCTGGACCGCCACGCTGCTCGCGCACGACAACACGCCGGAGGCGGCGTTCGCGACGCAGCGCGACCTGCAGGCGTTCCTGTACGACCTGGTGGCGCGCAAGCAGCGCGACCCCGGCGACGACCTCACCTCCGGCCTGGTCCAGGCCCGCGACGAGGCCGACCGGCTCACCACCGACGAACTGGTGGGCGTGTTGTGGCTCATGCTCGTCGCCGGCCACGAGACCACCGTGCACCTGCTCGGGCACGCCGTCGTGGCCCTGGCCCGCGATCCCGGGCAGCTCGCGCTGGCCAAGGCCGGCGACCGGTGGGCCGACGTGGTCGAGGAGACCCTGCGTTACCGCCACTCGGTGCTGATGACCAGCTTCCGCTTCACCGCCGCCGAGGTGAGCGTCGCCGGGGTGCGCATCCCCGCGGGGCGGGCGGTGGGCGTCGCCTTCCAGGCGACCGGCCTCGATCCGGCCCGGTACGGCGACAGCGCGGACCGCTTCGACCTCACCCGCGAGCAGATTGGCCACCTAGGCTTCGGCCACGGCCCCCGCTACTGCGTCGGCGCGGCGCTGGCCCGGCTGGAGAGCCGGCTGGCGCTGGCCTCCCTGTACGGGCGGCTGCCGGACCTCACCCTCGCGATCGACCCGGACGACATCCCGTACTCGCCGTCGTTCTTCACGGTCGGCCCGCTGACCCTTCCCGTCCGGCTCGGCCTGCCGCCCGGAGGTGCGCGATAGCGCGCGGCGGCGGCCCCGGCCGCGCAGGAACAGTCACCGGAGGCCCTGGGCGAGCCCGAAAAGATCATGTATGGTGAGCGCGGCCCGTCCTCCCAACGGCCTGGAGCCCGCCGTGCCGCAGCCTTCCCGCCGCCAGGTCCTCTCCCTGCTCCCCGCCGGCCTCCTGCTGGCCGCCGCCGCTCCCGCCCGCGCGGCGGCCGGCCTCGACCACGCCCGCCTGCTCGACCACGCCCGCCTGCTCGCCAACACCGTCGCCATGCTCGCCGGCACGCCCGAGGTCAACGCCCGCCCCGAGGTCGCCGCCAAGCTCGCCGCCGTCCTCACCACCGCCCGGCAGCGCCTGGCCGCGATGGACCGGGCCGGCGAGGGCGAGCTGTTCGCCGGCCTGGCGCTCGGCACCGACGACGTCAACCTGCGGCTGGCCTTCCAGTACCTGTACGAGATCGCCCTGGCCACTCGCACCCCCGGCGGCGGGCTCGACGGCGACGCCGCCGCCCAGCGCCGCGTCGCCGACGGCCTGCGGTGGCTGCACGAGCGCTACTACGGCGACCAGTCGAAGGGCTACTACGGCAACTGGCACAACTGGGAGATCGGCATCCCCACCCACGTGACCAGGACCCTCGCCCTGCTGCCCGAGCCGTCGCGCGCCGATCTGACCGCGACCTACCTGGCCACGATGGACGCCTACCTCCGCAACGGCAGGAACGGCGACGTCGATCTCGACTCCCGCTTCCACACCGGCGCGAACCTGGCCGACATCACCGCCAACCGCATCGTGCAGGGCGCCCTCACCGCCGACGACGCCCGCGTCGCCAAGGCGATCGCCGACCAGTCCACCGTGTTCGCCACCATCGACCCGTACGCCCTCCAGCACGGCAACACCGACGGCTACTACCGCGACGGCTCCTTCATCCAGCACCACTCGGTGGCCTACACCGGCTCCTACGGCCGCGCCCTGCTGACCCGCGTCGTGCAGACCCTGAAGACGCTGGAGGGCGTGACCACCGAGGGCGCCGCCGGCCTGCCCGGCGTCGTCCACCGCTGGATCGCCGACGGCTTCGCCCCGCTGATCTTCGAGGGCTGGATGATGGAGATCGTCAAGGGCCGGGCGGTCTCCCGCACCACCACCGGCTACACCGACGTCGGCGTGATCGTGGAGGCCGCCACCGACCTCGCCGGCCTCCTGCCGGAGCAGGACGCCCTGGCGCTGAAGAAGTACGTCAAGCACCTGCCGGCCGCCGACACCGCCGCCTTCGTCTCGCCGGTCAGCATCGCCCGCTACGCCGCCATCCGCGCCGACGCCACGATCCCGGCCGCCGACCTCAACCCGCCCGAGCGCAGCGTCGCCTTCAACGCCATGGACCGCACCGTCCACCGCCGCCCCGGCTACGCCTTCGCCCTGGCGCGCAGCTCCGAGCGCATCAGCAAGTACGAGTACATGAGCGGCGAGAACCTCATGCCCTGGTTCCAGGGCGACGGCGCTCACTACCTCTACCTGGCCGGCGAGGACCAGCGCGAGGTCTTCGGCGTCGACTACTACACGACGGTCTCGCCGTACCGGCTGGCCGGGGTGACGGCCCCGGTGGAGGAGCGCCGCACGATCCCCGAGCTGTACGGCGGCCGCCTGTGGTACGACAACCCGGGCCACCCGCTCAACTTCACCTCCTCCTCCGAGTCCCAGAACACCTACGTGTACTTCCCGGTCGCCGGCAACGCCTTCTCCGGCGGCGCGACCCTCGGCGCGTACGGCGTGGCGGGCATGGTCCAGTCCGACGACGCCGCCTACACCGCCAAGCAGGCGGGCCTGTTGCCCGACGACTTCGTCGCCTACCGCGACGCCCGCGCCACCAAGTCCTGGTTCCTGCTCGACGACGAGATCGTGGTCCTGGCCGCGGACGTCTCCGGCCAGGCCGGCCGCGCCGCCGTCACCACCGTGGACAGCCGCATCGCGGCCCCCTCCGACGCGGTCACGCTGAGCGGCGAGACCTGGGCCGGCTCCCCCTGGCGGCAGGGCGGGGCGGGCGCGCCGCGCTGGCTGCGTTACGCCAACGCCACCCGCGGCACCGCCGTCGGCTACGCCTTCCTCTCCCGCCAGCCCGTCGCCGCCGGCCTGGAGACGGTGACCCGCAGCCGCCGGGTCGTCCGCACCTCGAACCCGGACACCCCGGTCACCAAGAACGTCTTCACCGCCACGGTCACCCACCCCGCCACCGGCGAGCTGCCCGCCTTCGCCTACGCCCTGGTCCCCCACGCGACCGAGGCCCGCCTGCGCGGCTACGCCAGGGGGCCGCTCGCCGTCCTGGCCAACACCCGGCACCTCCAGGCGGTCCGGCACCGGGATCTCGGCCTGCTGGCGGCCAACGCCTTCACGGCGGGCCCGCACCACGCCGGCCCGCTCGTGCTCGACGGCCCGGCCTCGGTGCTCGTACGGTCGGGGGAGCGCACGACGGTCGCGCTGTCGGACCCGACGATGAAGCGCGAGCGCGTCACCGTCGTGCTGCACGGCCGCTCCCTCCGCCTGGACCGGGCCGACGAGGGGGTGACGGCGCGGCGCGTCCCCGGCGGCACGCTGGTCGAGGCCGTCACCCGCCACGCCTACGGCCGCACCCTCACCGCCGTGCTGCGTTAGGGACGGCCGGAAAGATCTACCCGGGTACGGATCCCCTGCTGGAGCGGCGTTTCCGGGCGTTCCACGCCGCCGCGGGCTGGGTTGGGCTTTATCATATTTGCTCTCCTTTTGGTGGGATATGTACCTTTTATGAGCAGCGGTGTGCTCGGCCGCGGCCTCTTGCCGTCCCGCCACCGCCCCGTTGACCGGACCGCCTGATCCGCGACTCGCGGAACCGGGGCCCCTCGTGCGCCCGAACCCCTCAGCTCACCCGGCAGGCGGCATGGAACCAAGGAGTCATCACCTCATGCCCGAGTCCCGGCTCGCCGCAACGCTCAAGAACCGGCTCTCCGACCGCTTCGGCCTGGCCGTCGGCGGCGCGATCCTGGCCACGACCACCGCGATCACCGGCGTGACCTGCGCGGCGCTGGCCTCGTCCGCCGAGCGGGCCGCCACCGGCCACGCCGCCACCGCCGGCGAGGCGCGCCACGAGGCCCGCACGCCCATCTACGGCGTGGACGTCTCCAACTACGAGCCGGCCTACGACTGGAACGACAGCCCGGCCCAGTTCGGCTTCATCAAGGCCACCGAGGGCACCGGCTTCCAGGACGCCTCCTTCGCCAGGCACTGGCGCGAGATGGGCGCCAAGGGCATCGTGCGCGGGGCCTACCACTACGGCCGCCCCGGCAACGATCCCGTCGCCGAGGCCGACCACTTCCTGTCCGTGGTGAACGCGCAGCCCGCCAAGCCCGGCGACCTGCTGGTCCTGGACCTGGAGACCGCCGACGGCCGGTCGGTCGAGGAGGTCAACGCCTGGGCCAGGACCTGGCTGTCGCACGTGAAGGCCAGGACCGGCATCACCCCGATGTTCTACAGCGGCTGGAACTTCGCCGACACCTACGGCAAGGGCCTGTCCGAGTACCCCCTCTGGGTCGCGCACTACAGCCGGGCCAAGGGCGCGATCACCCCGCCCGCCGACTGGAAGTCCTGGGCGATCCACCAGTACACCGACGCGCCGATCGACCAGAACGTCTCCGCCCTGACGACCGACCAGCTGCGCGAGCTGGGCCGCCCGTCCGCCTGAGCCACCGCGGGGGCCGCCCGGCGGTTCACGTCCGCAGCTGGCGGGTGATGGAGGGGTCGGTGATGGCGGTGTCGTCGGCCAGCAGGAACGCCTTGCTGAGGATGAGCGCCAGCCGGCCGTCCTCCTCGAAGGGCAGGAACAGGCCCGCGTGCGGGTCGCCCATGGTCACGATGCACAGGTAGGCGTCGTTGGGCTCCATCAGGACGTTCGCGGACCCCAGGTGGATCTTGTAGGTGCGCAGGTCGCCGCGTACCACCAGGAAACGGTCGGTGAGCGTGCACCGGCCGGCGATGGCCGTGCGCCCGATCAGGCGGGCCAGCGCGTCGCGGCGCACCTCAGCGGAGGGCGGCAGCGGCGCGGACGCGCCGGTCCGCCAGTAGTCCAGCAACGGGCCGGGCCCCTGGTCGCCCCACCGGGGATCCGCCGCGACCGAGGCGACGGCCACGAACAGGTCGACGTCCCGCATGGCCTCGCTGAACACCAGTGCGGGCACCTCCGCCAGCCGGGCCTGCCGCCACCCGCCCCCGGCCGACTGATGGAAGCGGATCGGGCCGGTGCTCGCGTGGAACTCGTCGTACAGGGAGTGCTCCAGCGTCGCCCGCCACAGCCCGCCCGCCATCACCCTTTCGGCCTGCCCCTCGAAGCCGCCGTCCCACATCCCCAGGAAGTCCGAGCGCCAGCCGCGCTGCTTGAACAGCGCGCGGAGCCGGCGGTAGTGCGCGATGTGGCCGGCGAACCGGTTGGAGTGGTCGCCGGTGGCCTCCTCGGCCGGCGTGAGCAGGTAGATCTCGCGGAAGGCCTGCTTGAACGGCTGGCGCAGCTCCTTGTCCTGCACCGCGTCCCGCCAGGCGCGCACCTCCGCCACCGCCGCGCGGGCCGGATGCCACAGCCGCACCGGCACGTCCGGCACGTTCATCCCCAGCTCGGCGCGCCATACGCCAGGGGAGACCTCGAACTCCCAGATCAGCCGGTCGGTGATCGGCCGGCCTTCCAGCTGCCGGTACGGCGGGACCGTGGTGCCGGTGTAGCCGGCCTCCAGCGCCCTGGCCAGGGTCGCCTCCTGCTGCCGGGCCTGCTGGGCCAGCTCGCGCAGCCGCTTGACCTCGCCGGAGTGCTCGCGCCTGACCGCCGCGGGAACGGTCTTCAGCTTCCTGCCGCCGCGCCACCACGACAGCTCGACCTCGCCGTCGGTCGAGATCACCGCCGCGTACTCGCCGAACTCCTGCCGCGCCCGCCCGTCGGGCAGCCGGAAGGCCACCTCCAGCCGGTCGGCCAGGGCGGGCTCGATGCGCTTGAACTTGCGGTCGAGCTGCAACGGCACCCCGCCGTGCCGGGTGATCCTGCGGGCGGTGCGCAACGCCGAGACGGCCTCGGGCGTCGGGTACTCCTCCGCCGCGCGGGCGATCTCGAACAGCAGCCCCTGGGAGGGCAGGGTCCTGGCCGCCGGGTCGGGCGCCACGGCGATCCCGCGTACCAGCTCGTCCAGCAGCTCGGGCAGCCAGGGCTCGTCCCGGCCCAGCGCCAGCCGCACGGCCCGGCCCAGCGCCTGCTTCTCCCCGTCGCCGAACGCCTTCTCCGCCCGGTACGGGATCTCGCCGGCGTGGATCGCCGCGACGCGGGCCCTGGCCGCCTCCAGGGCGGTCCGGGCGAAGGCGGGGTAGCCGGGCAGGCCGCCGAGCCATTCGGTCAGGCCGGGCAGCGGCTCGTCCGCCCGTGCCCGCGTCGCCTCGGCGAACAGCGCCCGCCGCTCGACGTCCCAGCCGAGCACCAGGTCCAGCTCGGCGACCGCGATCGGCCCGCACCCGGGGACGAGCCGGGCGCGCACCTCGGCGTCCAGGCCGGCCAGCCCGGCGGCGACCAGCACGGTGAAGGTCCCGGCGCGCCGCTCGCCGTCCCGCGGGAGCAGGAACGCGACCAGCTCGCGGGCCGGCGCGACCAGCAGCCGCCTGGTCTGCTCGCTGAGGGCGTACCGCTCGGACCTCGGCAGGTCGCCGCCGGCCTGGACCGGCTCGCCGGTGCCCAGACCGGCCAGCCCGACGCTCAGCCGGGAGACCTCGGGCCAGTGGGAGGGGTCGTTCGCCCATCCATCGATCAGGTCGCGCAGGCGCGACGCGAGCGGGGACAGGAGGAGCTGGGGGACGTCCATGTCAGCCCCCGACCAGCGGGACGAGCTTGACGAACGAGACGACGGGATCGGCGGCCAGGTCGATCTCGGTGTCCAGGTCCTCGATCTGCCGGTCGCCGACCAGCAGCAGGAAGCCGTTGCGGGCGAAGGCGGCCTCGGCGGCGTCGGCCTGCCGCTCCCAGTTCAGCCTGCGGGCGGCGCGCATCCGGTAGCCGTTCAGCTCGGCCTCGGCGTCGGCCGGCTTGACCAGGCCGCGGAAGTGGTGGCTCGGGGCGGCGTTGTGCCGGGCCACCTCCTCGCGGACGCGTAGTCGCACCAGCTCGCGGGCCGAGATGCGCTCGGGCAGGCCGGACAGGGGGAGCTCCGCCAGTGCCCGGCCGGTCGCGGTCTCGTCGCGTAACGTCACTGATGCCATCGAACGCCCTGCTTCCGTGAAGATCAATTAATGCGCCATCTATAGCAGCGGCGTACGACAGAAGCTCTCATCCGGACGCCCGACGCTCCGGCCGGTGGTTCTCATGGAGTTCTCAGGTGAGCTTTGTGGCGCTTTGAGCAGAATTTTATGACGATGGAGCGATGGAGGACGTGCCGCAGGCGGCCGGGAGAGCCCGGTGGTTCGTCGCCGGTGGCGTCGCGCTGGCCGTCGTGGCGGTGCTGGCGTACTGGCTGGGCGGCGGCGGCCGGAGCGTCGAGGGGGCCGGGCCCAGGCCGAGCCCCACGCCGACGCCCGCCGCCACGCTCGCGGTGCCCGAGGTCTTCAAGCGGGTCGGGCCGTCGGTGGTGGTCGTCCAGACCGGGAAGTCGCTCGGCACCGGGGTGATCGCGGCCGAGGACGGGACGATCCTCACCGCGCACCACGTCGTCAAGGGCACCGGGGGAAAGGGCACCGGTGGAAAGGGCACCAAGGGCAAGGGCGCCAGAGGAAAGGACACCGAGGACGTCACCGTGACGTTCGCCGACGGCACCAGGGCGAAGGCGGCCGTCGTGTCCGCCGATCCCGAGCGCGACGTGGCCACCCTCAAGCCCGCCAAGCTGCCCGAGATCGTCGTCCCCGCGACGCTCGGCGGCGCCGTGGACGTCGGCGCGACCGTCGTCGCGATCGGCAACCCGCTGGGCCTGACCTACAGCGTCTCCACCGGCGTCGTGTCGGGCCTGAACAGGACCGCCGACCGCACGGCCGACGGCGACGACCTGGACGGGCTCATCCAGTTCGACGCCTCCGTCAACCCGGGCAGCTCCGGCGGCCCCCTCCTGGACGCCCGTGGCCTGCTCGTCGGGATCGTCGTCTCGATGGCCGACCCGGGAGGCGACGAGGCGTTCGCCGGAATCGCGTTCGCGGTGCCGATCGGCGCGGCCCTGGGCGGCGACGAGGGCGACGGCCCGCCGGGCAACAGAGGGCAGATATGACGACAAGGAATGGTATGACCTCGACCACGCCGGCCGGTTCCCACCCGCTCGAACAGGTGCTGTTCGAGGTCAAACGCACGATCGTCGGCCAGGACGCCCTGCTGGAACGCATGGCCGTCGCCCTCGTCGCCGACGGCCACCTGCTGGTGGAAGGCGTGCCCGGCCTGGCCAAGACCCTCGCGGTGCGGTCGCTGGCCGCCGCGATCGAGGGCACGTTCCAGCGCGTCCAGTTCACCCCCGACCTGGTGCCCGCCGACCTCGTCGGCACGCGGGTCTACCACCAGCACTCCGGCGAGTTCAAGACCGAGCTGGGCCCGGTGTTCGCGAACCTGCTGCTCGCCGACGAGATCAACCGCGCCCCCGCCAAGGTGCAGAGCGCCCTGCTGGAGGTGATGCAGGAGCACCAGGTGACGATCGGGCGCGAGACGTTCCGGGTGCCCGAGCCGTTCCTCGTCATGGCGACGGAGAACCCGATCGAGTCGGAGGGCACCTACCCGCTGCCCGAGGCGCAGGTGGACCGCTTCATGATGAAGGTGGTCGTGAACTACCCGACGCAGCCCGAGGAGCAGGCGATCGTCCAGCGGGCGCTGCGCCCGCCGGAGCCGCCCCAGCCGATGCTGACGACCGCCGACCTGATCGCCATGCGGGCCCGCGCCCAGGAGGTGTACGTCGATCCGGCGATCGTGGACTACGCGGTGCGCCTGGTCGGCGCCACCCGTTCCCCGGCGACCGCCGGCCTCGGCGAGCTGGAGCACTACGTCACCCACGGGGCGAGCCCCCGGGCGTCCATCGCGCTGGTCACCGGCGCCCGGGCGCTGGCGTTCCTGCGCGGCCGCGACTACGTCCTGCCGCACGACCTGTCCGAGCTGGCGCTGGACGTGCTGCGCCACCGCCTCGTGCTGTCCTACGAGGCCCTGGCGGACGACGTGGACGCCGACACCGTCGTCACCAGGGTGCTCGGAGCCGTCCGGGCGCCCGACGTCGTCCTGCGGAACCGCTGACCCGCCCATGACCACCGCTCCCGAGAGGCTGCTGCTCCGCCTGGAGTGGAAGGTCGTCCGCAGGCTGGACGGCCGGCTCCAGGGCGCCCACCGCACCGCGCACCGGGGCGCCGGGATCGACTTCACCGGGCTGCGCGCGTACGCGGAGGGCGACGACGCCCGGCACATCGACTGGAACGTCACCGCCCGCCTGGACCAGCCGCACCTGCGCGTCTTCACCGAGGACCGCGAGCTGACGGTGTGGCTCGTCCTCGACCGCTCGGCGTCGATGGCGGTCGGCAGGCCGGGGCGCGGCAAGCACGACGTGCTCGCCGAGCTGGCGCTCGTCCTGGCCCGGCTGTTCGGGCGGGGCGGCAACCGGGTCGGCGCGCTGCTGTTCGACACCGGGGTACTGCGCGTGGTGCCGCCCGGCACCTCCCGCAGGCACGCGCTGCGGATCGCCGCCGAGCTGGACCGCACCGCCTCGGCCCAGGGCGGCGGCGCCACCACGGACCTGGCCGGGATGCTCGACGCGGCCGGGCGCCTGGCCCGCCGCCGCGCCCTCGTCGTCGTGCTGTCGGACTTCATCGGCGACGGCGACTGGGAACGCTCGCTCCAGCGCCTGGCCCGCCGGCACGAGGTCGTCGCCCTGCGCATCGTGGACGCCGCCGACGACGTCCTGCCCGAGGCCGGTCTCGTCGTGGTCGAGGACGCCGAGACCGGCGAGCAGCTCGTCGTGGACACCGCCGACCCGCTGCTGCGCCTGCGCCTGCGCGAGGAGGTGGACGCCCGCGACGCCCGGCTGGCGGCGGGCATGCGCCGGGCCGGCGTGCCCGTCCACCGGATCGGCACCGACCGCGACCTGGCCGAGGCGCTGGTCGAGGTCGTCGCCAGGACCCGGGACCGGTCGCCATGACCCTGGCCTCCCCGCTGCTGCTGGCCGCCGGGCTGCTCGTCACGGCGGCGCTCGCCTGGGCGGCCGTCGTCTCGGCCCGCCGCAGGAGGGCCGCGCTCGCCGCGGCCGGCGTCGCCCTGCCGGGCGGCGGGCGCCGGGCGCACCTCGGGACCGGCCTGACCATCGCCGGCGTCGCCGTGCTCGCGCTCGCCACCGCCGGGCCGGCGGCCCTGGTGCCGGTCCCGCGGACCGCCGGGACCGTCGTCCTCGCCATCGACGTCTCCAACAGCATGGGCGCCGACGACGTCGCCCCCAACCGGCTGGCGGCCGCGCAGCGGGCGGCCCGCGCGTTCGTCGAGGCGCAGCCCGACAGCGTGGACATCGGCGTCGTCGCGTTCGAGCGGGGCGCGCTCACCACCGCCCGCCCCGACGCCGACCACGCCAAGGCGCTGGCCGCCATCGACCGCCTGAAGGTCTCCGGCGGCACCTCGCTCGGGACGGCCATCACGGCCTCGCTGACGGCGATCACCGGCAGGCAGGTCGCCGTCCGCACCGACGGCACCGTCCCCGACCTCGGCTACTGGCCGTCCGCGACGATCGTGATGTTCTCCGACGGCCAGAACCGGGGCCAGAACGCCGACGCGGAGACCGAGCGCGCCGCCGAGGTCGCCCAGAAGGCTGGCGTCCACATCCACACCGTCGGCGTCGGCACCACGGCCGGGACGACGGTGATGGTGGACGGCTTCCGTCTGCAGACCTCGCTGGAGGAGGAGACCCTCACCTTGATCGCGCAGACCACCGGCGGCGGCTACCACCCCGCCTCCGACGCCGCGCGGCTCGACGGGATCGCCGACACGATCGACCTGCGGCTCACCGTCTCCGACGAGCCGCTGCCCCTCGCCGGCGGGCTGATCGTGCTCGCCCTCGCGCTGCTCGGCGCGGGGGCGGCGCTCACCGTGCTCAGGACCGGGCGGGTGATCTGATGTCGCTGTCGTGGCCGTGGGCGCTGCTGTCCGTCCTGGTCGTCCCGCTGATCCTCGTCGTGCGCTGGTGGGCGCTGCGCCGCCGCCGGCGGGCCGCCGTGCGCGTCACCTCGATCGCGCTGGTCCGCGCCGCGCTGCCGGGACGTACCCGCTGGACCAGGAGGATCCCGCCCGCGCTGCTCGTCGCCGGGCTCGTGCTGCTCGCGGCCGGCGCCGCCCGCCCGCAGGCGTCGGTGCCGGTGCCGATGAGGTCGGCGACGATCCTGCTCGCCCTCGACACCTCCGGCTCCATGTGCTCCACGGACGTGGACCCCAACCGCCTCACCGCCGCCAGGAAGGCCGCCGCCGACTTCATCGAGTCGCAGCGCGGCGGGCCGCGCATCGGCCTGGTCACCTTCGCGGGCACCGCGGGCCTGCTCGTCCCGCCCACCGACGACACCGACGCGCTGATCGAGGCGCTGGAGAACCTCAGCACCTACCGCGGCACCGCGATCGGCCAGGCCGTGCTCACCTCCATCGACGCGATCGCCGAGGTGGACCCGTCGGTCGCCCCCACGGGCGCGACCCCGCCCGCCGGCTCAGGACAGGGCTACGCCGGCGCGGCGATCGTCGTCCTCACCGACGGCGCCAACACCCAGGGCGTCGATCCGCGGACCGCCGCCCAGGAGGCGGCCCTGCGCCGCGTCCGCGTCTTCACCATCGGCTTCGGCACCACGAACCCGGCCCCGATGGTCTGCGACAGCTCCCAGCTCGACAGCCGCGGCTTCACCTGGGGCGGCGGCTTCGGCGGCCGGGGCGGCTTCGACCGGGGCGGCCGCAACGTCCGCCTCATCGACGAGCCCGCGCTCAGGCAGATCGCGCGCACCACCGGCGGCTCCTACCACCGCGCCGAGAACGCCGACCAGCTCCAGGACGCCCTCGACGCCCTCCCCGGCACCTTCACCGTCGTCCACGAGCGCGTGGACACCGCCGCCGCCTTCGCGGGAGCCGGTGCCCTCCTCGTCGCCGCGGCCCTGTCCCTGTCCCTGTGGTGGAACCGGAGCCGGGCGGTCAGCCGCGCGGCGCGTACATGATCACCAGGACGCCCGCCAGGCAGACCAGCGCGCCGGTGACGTCCCAGCGGTCGGGCCGGAACCCGTCCACCACCATGCCCCAGAGCAGCGACCCGGCGACGAAGACGCCGCCGTAGGCGGCCAGGACGCGGCCGAAGCCCGCGTCCGGCTGCAACGTGGCGACGAGCCCGTACAGGCCGAGCGCGACCACGCCGGCCCCGATCCACAGCAGGCCGCGCTGCTCGCGCACCCCCTGCCAGACCAGCCAGGCCCCGCCGATCTCGGCTACCGCGGCCAGGGCGAACAACAACAACGAGCGAACGACCGTCATGACCGCCAGTACACCGCAGTCCGGCCCGCGTTCGGCCCGGTCGTCGGCTCGGTGGCCGGTCCGGTGGTCGGCTCGGTCGTCGGCCCGGTGGTCGGCCCGGTGGCCGGCAGCGGGCAGCCGGGGCAGGTGCAGTGCGTCAGGCTGTCGCAGCCGGCGGCGACGACCGCGGCGAGCGCCCGCCGGACGGTGGTCAGGTCGGCGATCCGCGCGTCCACCTCGGCGATCTTGGCCTCGGCCCGGGCCCGCAGGTCGGGGGTGGGACGGCCGCGCCCGCCGGGGCCGATCAGCTCGCCCACCTCCTCCAGGGTGAAGCCGAGCCGCTGAGCGGCCTTGATCACGGTGAGCAGGGTGACGGTCTCCGGCGGGTACGCGCGGTGCCCGCCGGGGCTGCGCCGGGGCTCGGGGATCAGCCCCCGCCGCTCGTAGTACCGCAGGGTCTGGAGGTTGACACCCGCCCGCTCCGCCACCTGCCCGCTGCGCAGATAAGGCCCGTCGAGATCCCGTCTCATGCCGGGGCGGCCGCCGCGCCGGCGCGGGCCTGCAACGCGTCCAGCACCCCGGCGTGCTCCGGCGGCACCGCGACCTCCAGCGCGAGGCCGCCGTCCGCGACGGTGAGGGTGAAGGTGAAGAACGAGCAGCAGCCGCTCTCGCGCGCCGTCAGCTCGGCGGCCCGCGCCGCGTTGCCGGGGCTGAAGGCCAGCTCCAGCCGCAGCCGCTCGCGGCCGGGGCGCCGCACCGCCCGCACGGCCCCGGCGAACAGCTCGTCGAACTCGGCCACCCGCGGCGGCCGCTCGGCGGTGGGCAGCGTGCACGCCGGGGGCACCCACTGCCAGCCGGGGGAAGGTCCTCGTGTCATGTCCCGACGGTAAACCCGTACCCGGGTACCGGATGCAAGCCCCTTCCGCCCGCCGGCAGCGGGTCAGAGCGGCTGGTCCTCGGTCGGGCGGTCCTCGGTCGGGCGGTCCTCGATCGGGCGGCCGAAGGTGACGGCCTCCAGCACGGGCCGCGGCGCCGCGTCGCGCAGGGCGGCGTCGGGCCGCGCGCCGAGCGCGTCGTTGACGGTCGAGAACGCGACCCGCAGCGCCACGAAGACGGTGATCGCGAAGATCCGGCCGTCGTCGAACCCCGCCTCCCGCAGCGCGCCCACGTCCGCCTGGCCGATCCCGTTGGGGTCGCGGGCCACCATCCGCGCCCAGCGGGCCAGCACCCGCTCCCGGGGCGTCAGCCCGTCGTCGTCGCCCCGCAGCACCCCCGCCGCCGTACGGGCCCCGGCGGACTCGGCCAGCCTGCCTCCCCAGGCCAGCGAGCAGTACGAGTCCCCGAGGGCCGAGGCGCAGGCGGTCACCAGGACGCCGCGGGTACGCAGGTCGAGCCCGCCCGCCTCGACGCTCTGCCGGAGCAGGTCGAACAGCCCGGTGACGGTGTCCGGCTGGTGGGCCCACAGCCGGGTGAGGTTCATGACGTGGCCGTGCTCGGCCAGGTCCTCGTCGTACAGCCGCCGTACCTCCGGTGTCGTCTCCGGAGGCCGCAGGAATCCGCTCATGGTGCTCTCCCTTCCGCGGAGAGCATCGCCCGGCGCGCTTGCCGAACGATTGCCGGCCGCGCGCGGCCGGCCCGCCGGGCCCGCCGCGCGAGTGACCGCCGGATGTCCGGTTGCTGTCCTGGCCCGCCCGGAGCCCGGCTCCCACCATCGTGCCGTGAACCTCCAGCGGGCATTCCGCCACTTGTCCCTCTCCACCCTCGCGATCCTCCTGGCCGTCTCCTCCGCCGTTCTCTGGGCCGGGGCGACGCCGGCCCACGCGGTGAGGGGCAGGAGCCCGCCCACCGACAGCGCGTGGGGCTTCGAGGCGAAGGTGAACGTCGGCGAGCTGCACAGTTGCACCGGGCCCTGGTCAGCCCGCAGTGGGTGATCACCGCCACCAGTTGCTTCGCCTCCGAGGGGGAGGCCGTCGCGAGCGCGGCACCGACGGTGACGATCGGCGGGACGGACCCGTCCGGCTCGGGCGGGCGGGTGCTGCCGGTGAACTGGATCCACCCGCACCGCGACCGGGAGGTCGTGCTGATCCGGCTGGCGCTGCGGGTGCTCGACATCGCGCCTGTCGCGGTCGGCGCCACCGCCCCGGCCACCGGGGACGCACTGCGGGTCGCCGATTACGGCCGGACCGCCGGGGAGTGGGCGCCGCGCCGGCCGCACACCGCGCCGGTCGTGACGGGGAGCGTGGCCGCCGGCTCGTTCGGCTGGACCGGAGCGGACGGCGGCGAGGTGAGCGCCTGCCAGGGCGACGCGGGCGCGCCGGTCGTCCGCACCGGCGGGAGCGGCCCGGAGCTCGTCGGGCTCAGCATCGACGCGGGGCAGGGGGGCTGCCTCGGCGCGGCCGGCGACGGGCCGCGGGGCGCCGAGGCGGTGCGGGTGGACGACCTGGCGAGCTGGGTGCGCCTGGTCGCGGCCGAGCCCACCACGTCCTTCCGGGCGTACTGGCCCAGCTCGGCCGGGATCGGCGGCTACGAGCTGAAGAACGGGGCGGACCGCGCCATCGCCCTGGACCACCGGAGCTGGGGCGCGCAGGGGCAGCTGTTCTTCTACCAGCCGGGCGGCCAGCTCGCGTGGGTCGTGGGCCGGGCCTACCCGCCCGCGGTGCCGGCCCTGGTCACCGTGCGGCCCGCCGTCCGCCCCGACTCCATCCTGGAGAGCTTCGCCTACCCCGTGGACTTCCGCCACCAGTTCGCGGGCACCTCCGGCCAGGCCGACTGGGGGACGGACGAGGCCGAGGCGCGGAACTTCGAGCTGCTCTCCGGCAACGGCGGGATCATCTGGGTCTCGTGCACCGCGTCCCCCGAGAACGGGGTCGGCGTGATCAAGGTCTTCCCCGGCCTGCTGAACGGCCAGACCGAGGTCGGCGAGCCGCACCTCGGCGTGACGGCGGTGTGCTTCAAAGTCCTCGCACCCGCGGGGTACGTGAAGCTCCGGATCCCGAACGTCTACGAGGTCCAGGGCGACAGCCGCTCGCCGGGAGCCGGCCATGACGTGGACGCGACCGTGGTGAACGTGACATCCGGCACGGAGCGGACCAAGCGCGTCGAGCGGGACGAGAGCGAGCAGTTCGGCCGGACGGACACCATCTGCGACGAGAACCATCCGGATTATCCCGACAACTGCCGAGAAACCCTCCTGGAACTGCGGGTCGTCACCTCATGAACCCGATGAACGCAATGAACGCGATGAACCCGATGAACGCGGTACGCGCGTGGCGAGGCCGGCCTTCATGGCGGGCCGTGGGTGCCGTCGGCGTCGTGCTCCCGCTACTCCCGCTGCTCCTCCTGGGCGGCCCGGCCGGTGCGGCCCGGGCGGCGGAGGCGGACCCGCCCGGCGCGCCGGCCTGCGACCGCCAGGTGGTCCTGGAAGCCTGGGTCACGGGCGGCGTCAACGTCCGCCCGGCCGCCGAGGAGGCCCTGCTCGGGGACGACGCGGCGATCTGCGCCTTCCTCGGCCGGCTTCCCCGGCTCGCGACGCAGGACGACCGCGAGCAGGTCGGCCGCATCAAGGCCCACGGGGCCCCGAGGTGTCCGCCGCCGCCAACGCGGCCCTGGTCTCGGACGACTCCGGCGCCGTGACGAGGTTCCTCGACGGCGGCTGGGAGCGGTCCAGGGAAATCGACCTGCGCGCCGGCGTGAACGAGATGCGGGCGGCCGGCGGGCCGGAGGTCAGGGCCGCCGCGAACGCGGTGCTGCGCAACGGGTCGCGCGAGGACCTGGGACGGTTCATCGAGTCGGGGTGGCGGCTGCCGTACCGGATGGACCTGCGGGCGGTGGTCAACCGCGCGATGGCCGAAGGCCGCCCGGAGGTGCAGGCCGCGGCGAACCGGGCGCTCCAGGACGGCAGCCTGGAGATGCAGGAACGGTTCGTCCAGATCGACTGGGGGGTGGCCCAGGCCCGGGACAACGAGAACCAGACCCTGGGCGACCTCCGGGCGAGCGCCGAGGAGGCGACCCGCCGCGCGGCGTTCGAGGCGATCTCCGCCGCCGCGCGGGCCGAGCGGGCGAAGGCCGAGTCCCTGGCGGCCAGGAACGACGCGCAGGAGGCGGAGCACCTCGCCGCGCTGGCCGGGCGGGAGTCGGCGGAGGCCAAACGCCAGGCACAACGGGCGACCGAGGCCGTCGCCCACGCCCGCGACGCCGCCGCCTCCGCCGAACGGGCCGCGCAGGCCGTCCGCACCGCCGCCGACGCGACCAGGCAGGCCCAGGAGCCGGCCGGGAGGGCGTCCCTTTCCGCCCGCTGGGCCCGCGCCTCGGCCGTGTCGGCGGCACGGGACGCGGCCGGCGCCTTCGCCGCCTACGACGCCGCGTACGCGGCGCAGATCCGGGCGGGCAGGAGCGCGTCCGAAGCGGCCCGCATCGCCGCCGAGGTGTTCGACCACTACCGGGCGGAGGCCAAGGAACGTCTGGACGACCTCAAGGCCGAGTGGTACGGGCACTGCAAGTGGGGCCCGAGGACGGCCTGCCCGGGTACCACGACTGCAACGCCTACGTCGACAAGATCCTCAACGACCCCAAGGGGCCGCTCTACGACCCGGACGGCTACGCCCAGGAGCGCGTCAAGCACTGCAGGGAGCAGTTCGTCGGCAAGGCCCGGGACGCCTACATGTCCGTCGTCCTGAGCCCGCTGTTCGCCTTCGCGGCGCGAGGGATCGCCGACCGGGAGACGGAGACCCACCGCCTCGCCGAGGAGTACATGGCCCTGACCGGACAGGACCTGATCAACGCCGCCTCCCAGTGGAACGTGGTCAAGACGTGCAAGTCCCTCGCCGTGGGCGGCTCCGCGAGCGTGAAGAAGAACTTCTCGGACTGCGTCACCGGGCTCCTGGACCAGACCGATCCCGACTGGGACAAGTACGCGAGCCAGTGGAAGGGGACCTTCGTGGAGTCGCTCGTCCCGGAGGAGCTGCGCTTCGCGGAGTACAACTCGATCTGGGGCACGATGTACCTGCGCGAGCACCTGTCCGACCGGACCATCCTCTCGGCGATCCACGAGAGCGACCTGGCGACCTCGCTCCTGCGCCTGGTGCCGATCGGATGCGTCATGGACGGCGGGCAGTGCCCGTTCGCGGATGCCGCCTCCCGGCTCAGGGACGTGAGCGAGTCGATCAAGAAGCTGAACAACCAGGGCTACATCGTCGACGGCTCCGGGCGGGTGCTCGACGCGAACGGGCTGCCGATCGCGAGCCTGCCACCCGCCGACGACCTCCAGAAGTGGGCCGGCTCCACGGTCGAGAGCGGGCTGCACGCCGGCCTGGCGGCCCTTGAGGACCGTCTCGGCCTGCTGTACAGGCAGGAGTTCGGCCTGCCCATGACGCCCCCGGCCTGGCACCTGGAGACGCAGCTCGCCTACCGCGTCGCCACGCGGGAGGTGGCGCTGCGCGAGAACACGCTCCGGCTGGTCATGAACAACCCGGGCGGCGTCTGCGACGCGGTGCCGGTCACGGGCACCGGGCCCGACCGGCAGCGCCAGGTCGTGGCCGGGTGCGTCCAGGCCGTCAAGATGTTGCTCCCGGCCGGCACCACCATGATCATCTACTACCCCGACCCGGCGGACCCGGCGAAGCTGCTCGACGTCACCGTGCGTGGCGTCGGCCGCTGGCTGGACTGAGCCCGGCGGCCGGCCGGCGCGCGGCGAGAATGAGGAGCATGGGAGAGCGGGAGGCGTCCGGCACGGCCCCCGGCCCGGTCCCCGGCCCGGGCGAGGCGCGCCCTGACGAGGTGCGCCCTGACGAGATGTGCCCGTACCAGGGGCTCGCGCCGTTCGACAGCGACAGGAGCGAGCTGTTCTTCGGCCGCCGGCGGGCGCTCCGCGACCTGCTGGAACGGCTCGCGCCCCGGCTGCGGGAGCACGGCTCCATCCTGCTGGTCTCGGGGGCCTCGGGCGTGGGCAAGTCGTCGCTGCTGCGGGCGGGCCTGCTGCCGGCGCTCGCGGAGGGCACGCCGCTGCTGCCCGGGTCGCGGGACTGGCCGCGCCTGCTCGTCACGCCGACCGCGGAGCCGTTCCGCGCGCTGGCCGAAGCCTGGGCGCGGGCGTACGGCGGCGGCGCGGAGGAGGCCCGCGAGCGATTACGGCCCCTCCTGGGGAGGAGCGGCCCGCCGGAAGGGCGGTTCGTGCTGGTGGTGGACCAGTTCGAGGAGCTGTTCACCCTGGTGGACGACGAGGAGGAGCGCCAGGCGTTCGTCCGGGCCCTGCACGCCCTGGCCGGGGCCGGCGGCGCGGTGGTCATCGGGGTGCGCGCGGACTACTGGGACCGCTGCGCCGCCTACCCCCTGCTCGCCGGGGCCATCCAGGACGGCCAGGTGATCGTCGAGCCGATGACGGAGCCGGACCTGCGGCTGGCCATCACCGGCCCCGCCGCCGCGGCGGGCCTGGAGCTCGAACCCGGCCTGGTGGACATCATCCTGCGGGAGGTGCGCGCCGGTGACGGCTTCGAGGCCGCCTCCCTGCCGCTGCTGTCGCAGGCCCTGCTCAACACCTGGGAAAGGCGCGAGGGCGGCAGGCTGACCATCCGCGGGTACGAGGAGTCCGGCCAGGTCCGCGCCTCCGTGCAGCGCACGGCCGACGAGGTGCTCGGCCGGCTGCCTCCCGACGACCGCAAGGCCACGCTGCGGATGTTCCGGCGGATGACCCTGATCACCCCGGGCGGGCGGCTGGCGCGACGCGGCGCGACCTGGGCCGAGCTGCACGCGGCCGCCGCGGCCGTCGCGGACCCGCAGCGGCGCGAGGCCCGGGTCGCGGAGCTGCTGTCGGCGTTCGCGGGACTGCGCCTGATCACGCTGCACGAGGACCGCGCGGAGATCGCCCACGACGCCCTGCTGACCGCCTGGCCCACCCTGCGGCAGTGGCTCGAACCCGACCTCACCGCGCACGCCGTGTACGACCGGCTCGTCGAGGACGCCCGGCAATGGGCCGACAACCACCGCGACCCCGCCTTCCTCTACCGCGGGGCCCGGCTGCTGGCCGTCCAGGACAGCCGGCCCCGCTGGGACCGCGACCCGGGCAGCTTCCCGCCGCCCGGCCCCGTCGTGGACCGCTTCGTCGCGGCGTCCGCCGGGGCCGCGCGGCGGGCGGGCCGGCGCCGCGCCTCCGTCATGGCCGGCCTGGCCACGCTGTCGGCGCTGGCCCTGCTCGCCGCCGGCCTCGCCGTGAACGCGGCGGACAACGCCGACCGGCAGCGCCTGCTGGCGGTCCAGGAGCGGCAACTGGCGGTGTCGCGCCGGCTCGCCGTGGAGAGCGAGGTCACCGAGGACCCCGTCACGTCCGCGCTGCTGGCCGTGACGGCGTGGCGGCTGGCGGAGACCCCCGAGACGCGCCGGCGCCTGCTCGACGTGGCGGCCCGCGCGGACCGGGGCATCCTCCCCGCGCAGGACGGCCCCGTCGACCAGTTGTCGTTCAGCCCCACCGGTTCCATCCTCGCGACCGGCCACGACGGCACCGTCCGGTTGTGGGACTCGGCGAGCCACCGGCAGCTCGGCGACCCGATCGTCCACGAGGGCCCGTGCGTCTTCGGGTTCCGGACGGCCTTCAGCCCCAACGGGAAGGTGCTGGCCACGGCCTGCTTCCACGAGGTCGTGTTCTGGGACGTGGCCACCCGCCGGCCGCTGGGACGCCCGATGGACGTCGTGGACGGGGTACGCGCGATGGCGTTCAGCCCGAGCGGCAGGACCCTCGCGACCGCGACCGCGAGCGGCACCGTGCGGTTGTGGGACGCCGTCGAGCGCCGGCAGGCCGGAGCCCCCCTCGGCCAAGCCGACCACACCTCCGTCCACCGCTCCGTCGATCAGGTCGCCTTCAGCCCGGACGGAAGGCGGCTGATCAGCGCCGGCGCCGACGACACCGCCCGCGTCTGGGACCTCGCCACCCGCCGCCAGACCGGCCGGGCGCTCACCGGGCACACCGGCGACATCAGCGGCATCTCCCTCAGCCCGGACGGCCGGACGCTGGCGACGATCAGCACCGCGGACCGTACCGCCCGGTTGTGGGACCTGACCACCCACGAGCAGATCGGCGGCGTCCTGCGGGGCACCGGCAGCGACCTCGGCTTCTCCGCGGTGGCCTTCAGCCCGGACGGGACGCGGCTCGCCACGGGCGGCAGGGACGGCTACACCAGGCTGTGGGACACCGCGAGCCGCCGGCAGGTGGGCGAGCCGCTGACCAGCAGGCGGTTCTGGAACAAGGGACTGGCATTCAGCCCCGACGGGCGGACCCTCGCCGCCGCCGACGCGGACGGCCGGGTGTGGTTGTGGGACCCGGCGGCGCACCGGCAGCTCGGCGCGGCGATGCCCGGCACGTACGACGTCGCCTTCGCCCCCGGAGGAAAGGTCCTGGCCGCCTCCGACCCCGTGGTCGCGATGGGCACCGGCCGCGAGGACAGCGGTGTCCGCTTCTTCGACGTGGCCACCCGCCGCGAGTCCGGCCCGCGCCTGCGCCCCGAGGACGATCCGGCGCCCCGCGAGTGGACCGGCGCCCGCGCCATCAGGTTCAGCGGGGACGGCAGGACGCTCACCACGGCCGGGACGGACGGCACCGTACGGCGGTGGGACGCCGCCACCCGCCGCCAGATCGGCCGCGCCGACAGGCTCGCCTCGCTCGGCGAGCTGAGCGCCGACGGCGGGCTCGCCGCCTTCTGGGTGCTGACCGGCAACAGCGGCTCCGTCGCGATCCGGGACGTCGCGGGCCGCCGCGAGACCGGGCCGCGCATCGTCGTCAAGGGCCACACCGACTTCGTGCCCGCCAAGGCGTTCAGCCCCGACGGCTCGATCCTGGCGCTGGCGGGCAGCGACCGGACCGTGCGGCTGTTCGACGTCGCCACCCGCCGCCAGATCGGGGAGCCCCTGCGCGGCGCCGCCACGGACCAGCACAGCGCCCTGGCCTTCAGCGGCGACGGGAAGATCCTGGCCACCACGGCGGCCGACGGCGCCGTACGGCTGTGGGACGTGGCGAGCGGGCGCCAGAACGGGGTCGTCCTGACCGGCCACACCAACTCCGTCGACGCGATGGCGTTCAGCCCCGACGGCGGGATCCTCGCCACCGGCTCGGGGGACACCACCGTGCGGCTGTGGGACGTACCGACCCTCCGCCAGATCGGCCCCACGCTGACCGGCCACACGAAGAACGTGGCCGACGTGGCCTTCAGCCCGGACGGGACCGTGCTCGCCACGGCGGGCGCCGACCTGACCGTGCGGCTGTGGGACGTCGCGGCGCCCGCCGACCCCGCCGCCGCGGTGTGCGCGCAGGCGGGCCGCTCGTTCACCCGCGCCGAGTGGGGGCGCCACGTCGAGGGGGAGGAGTTCCGGCAGGTGTGCCCCTGACCGCCGAGGCCCGCCGCGCCGCTCGCCGTGTCGTTCTAGGAGGCTTTGGCGGGGCGGTAGACCAGGTAGAGCACGCCCGTGGTGAAGGTCTCGGACTTGACCAGCTCCAGGGGGACGGGCTGGTCCGCCTCGTCGAACAGGTGCTGGCCCTTGCGGACGGCGATGGGGTGGACCAGCAGGTGCAGCTCGTCCAGCAGCCCGGCCTGCAGGAGCTGGCGGATCACGGAGATGGAGCCGCTCATGGCGATCCTGCCGCCCGGCTCGTTCTTCAGCGCGGTGACGGCCTCGATCAGGTCGCCGCGCAGCAGCTCGGAGTTGCGCCAGGTGAACTCCAGGGCCTGGCGTGAGACCACGATCTTGCGGGCGTCACCCAGGGTCTTGGCGTAGCCGGCGTCCTCGCCGCCTTCCGCCTCGATGGCCGGCCACGCGCCGGCGAAGCTGTCGTAGGTCTTGCGGCCCAGGAGCAGGGTGTCGGCCGACTGGGCGGCCACGGCGGCGCCCATCTCGTCGTTGAAGTAGGGGAAGTGCCAGTTGCCGGGCTCTTCCACGACACCGTCGAGGGAGATGAACAGGCTCGCGGCGATCGTCCTCATGATGATGTTCCTCCAAGGTGGGGGCTGTCCGGCCCGGCCGTTTCTCGATGTGCTGACAGCGTCGCGCACCTGGCTTACCGAACTCTTAAGATCCTCGCTACCCGGCGTAACAGGTGATCACTTTCAGTGATGACCCGGGGCTCCGGATAAACGCCGGAGGCGTCGCACGCATTCTCGGATTACTCGCGGAAAACCTCACCCGCGCGCCGCCGGATTATCACTTCTCGCGTCCGCCGGAGCGGCATCCGTTTTTTGTCTTGCTGGCGAGACAAGGGCCGGCGACCAATGGCTCCCAGCTTCCGGCGGCACGCCGGCCTTGGGTACGGTGATGCCGGCGTGGCAGACCGATCAGGCCGTATCGGAATTTGCTCCTTCACGATGTCGCGCAGACCTGGGGGAATTTTTCAGATGACCGTGGATCACGCTCGGCTGCCCGGCGACGAGCTTTGCGCGCATCGGGTTCTTTATGTAAGGGCGAGCGATCCGGAGGAGATCCTGCTCTCGGATGCCCTGATCGACGATCTGGCCCGGGCGATCCACGGGCGGGAGCACGTCGGCGGACCCCCTGCGGACCCTGGTGCCGAGCTTGACCACATCCTGCGTCGCGCCGGGGAGTGGGCGGACGCCGAGGGCGAGCGCTACCGGCTCGTCGCCGAGTCTCCGCGATTCGCCGACGCGCGGTCGTCGATAGCCGGCCGGATCGCGTTGAACAGCGCCCCGATGGCCCTGATCTCCGGGGCCTGGCTCCAGTGGCTCGTCTCGTCGGGCAACGGCGACAGTGAGCTGAGCACTCTCGTGCTGGGCATGTACGCGACTGACGTCGGGGTCGGGCATTCGCGCTCCGACCGGGGGAGCCGGTATGCGGAGCTCCTTCAGGACCTCGGTCTCGCGAGCCGGGCGGTGCCGGAGTCGCGCCTGGCGGCCGAGCCCCAGACGCTGGACCGCGCGTTCGAACTGCCCGGCGTGCTGCTGGCCATGAGCCGTTGCGGCGAGGAGTTCCTGCCGGAGCTGCTGGGCGCCGACGTCTGCCTCCGGTGGCTGGGCCTGCTGCCGCCCCTCGGATTCCTGCGGGACAGCCTGCGCGTCGAGGCGCGGTGGGACTCCATCGATCTCGGCCGGCAGACCCGCGACACCTCGCTCGCGATCGCGCGGGCCTTCGTCGCGGCCGACGGCGGTGAGGCGGCGAGACTGCTGCACGGCGCGCGATGGGCTCTCGCGCGTGTGCAGGAGTGGAGCGCCGAGTTGCGCGCCGACGTCGAGAACGCTCTCGACCCGGCGTTCGAGATGGCGGAGATGCTCCGGCTGCGCGCCCGGCAGGCGGCCGCGTACCACGACGACTTCCTGCTCGACGGCAAGCCGCTGAGGGAGTGGTTCGTGGACGCCAGGGACGGCGGCGCCGAGGGGTTCATGGCGGCGCTGGCCGCGAGCAGGCTGGTGAAGCCGGGGCAGCCGGACGGCAGCAGGCTCCTCGGCGGGCTCGTCGACGCCACCGGGCCGATGTTCCGGATCTTCTCCCCGGACGACGTGAGCGTGATCCGCCGGTGGATCGCGTCTCTGGGGGAGGGCGACGGGTGGAGCGCGGGTTCGCCGCCGGAGGACGGCCGTTCCACGAAGCCCGAGGCCGGTGGAGGGGAACCGGGCGGAGCCGAGGTCTCCCGCACGGCGCCGCCCGCCCCGGCCGGCCGGCGGCGAGGCGCCGTCGCCGGCGAGGCGCCGGCGACGATTCGCCTGGCCTACCACCGGCTGCTCCGCCGGGGCGACTCGCCCGAGCTCCGCCGCTATGCGCTCACTTACGTCTCCGACTGGCTGGACCGGTCGCGAGCGGGCATCGAACGGGTCCGGAAACCCCCTCGGACCTGGCAGCCCGGCAGCCTCCGGAAATGGCTCCTCGACCAGCACGACGAGCACGACGAGCTGTTCCAGGCCTCCGGCGACCTGGAAGCGCCGGCCCGCGACCTGGTCATCGACACGTACGTGCAGATGGCGCCGTTGAACCTGATCGACGGAAGCTGGCTGTCCGGGTTCACCGACTACCGGCAGGCGTCGTCGGACTTCGGCCATTTCCTCTTCGCCACGTACTGGGACGAGCTCGGGAACGGCGAGCGCCGGCTGAACCATCCGCTGATCTACCGCGGACTCATGCGCGAGATGGGATTCGACCTGCCGCCCACGGCGTCTCTCGAATTCGCCGACTGGCCGGGCTTCCGGGACGAGTCCTTCGAACTCCCCGTCTACTGGCTGTCGATCAACAGGTTTCCCCGGCGGTTCCTGCCGGAGACCCTCGGGCTCAATCTCGCGATGGAGCTGTCGGGGGTCGGCGGGACGTACCGGCGGGAGCGGTCCAACCTTCGCGCGCACGGTTTCAGCAGCCAGTACTTCGACATCCACAACACCATCGACAATGTGGCGACCGGCCATTCGGCCTGGGCGGCCGACGCGATCGAGGTCTACCTCGCCGAGCTGTCCTCGCGGCTGGGGACGGAGGCGGCAGAGAAGTCGTGGGAGCGGATCAGGGTCGGCTTCCGCTCGTTGCACCCGCCGGTGACGCGCCCGCCCGCCGGGGACGGGCGCGTCGTCAGCGGCACGCCTTGAGCCGCGCTTCGGAGCGGTCAGGATCGGGCCGCGGCCTGCCGCAGTATCGCCGCGGCCCACGTCTTGAGCGGCTCGCCGTCCCTGGTGGCGGCCCTTTCCAGCCGCGCCAGGTCTTCGGCGGAGAGCTCGAGATGCAGCAGGCGCGCGTCGAGCGTCGAGCCGGCGTCGGCGGAGCCCCCGGCGTCCGGCAGCGGCGACTCGCCCCGCCGGGCCAGGAGGCTTCCCTTGACCTCGGCGCGCAGCTTGTTCCTGCTCCAGCTCAGCTCCTCCGCCTTCCGCAGCCAGTAGTCCTGCTCCGGCTGGTCGAGGGCCACGACCTCGAGGTGATGGCTGAAGCTCAGCCCCGCCCGCCGGCGGGGCAGCGGGAACCTGCGGGCCACCCAGGTGTAGTTGCGAAGGGTCTGGTAGCTCAGCGAGGTCCGTTTGATCGCTTCCTCGTAGCGGTCCTGGAACGTGGACTCGCCGTAGACCAGCCAGTCGGCGATCCACCAGGTCGAGGAATCGTTGATGGCGAAGAGCCTGCTGCCGGCCTGTTCCCACATTTCCAGGCTCTGCCTGGACGTGAACAACAGGCCCGACTTGTGGACGCGAATACCCGATCCGATGGACGGCCTCCCTGCGCCGGCCGCCACGGCGTGCGGTGCGGCCGACGGCGCCGTCCCGTGCAGTTTCGTCGTCCCGTGCGGCTGTTCCGAGTTGGGTCCGGTGTGCAACTATCCCCCAATTACCGCGTACCATGTGGTTCTTTTCCGCTCGCCGTGCCGACCCGAGACCCCGTATTTCTCGGTCCGCACGGCGATCCCCTGCCGGGTGAGCCGGCCAGGACGCTCAGCCGCCTGTCAGATGTGTTTCCCCGACACCTCTGCTGTGCTCGTCAGGGGGTGTGGATCCGGTCGCGCATGCCAAGGAGGCCCTTCTGCCAGTTGGGCCCGGTGGACGCCGCGTCCGAATTCCGTTGATTCAACTACCGGGCGTGGCTTCGCGCTATCGCGATTCCTGCCAAACGCCGACGGCTTGCTGCCAAGCTCCTCCGGCCGACGTCGCGGGGAGCGGGGTTCCTGAGCCCTCCGCGCCCCGTCCGCACCCTGCCCCCTGTCTCGCCGGCAAGACACGAGCCGAGGCGTTCCTGTGGGCGGCGGCGCGCTGGTACGTATATTAGCGACGCGGCGTCCCGGTTTATCGCGGGGCCGCCTGCGGCCCTTTCCGGCACGAGGAGAAACCTCGCGGGATCAGTAGGCTGAATTTTCGAGGACAGAACATATTCGGTGGGGGTTCCTTCGTGTCCGGAATGTTTGACGATAATGGGGGCGGGCGCGATTCCCGGATTGTCACCGCGTCATCCGCGCAGCGGAGGATGTATTTCGCCTGGGTCATGGAGCCAGGCGGCACCGCCGCCAACTGGAAAGTGATGCTCGCCGTGGGCGGGGACCTCGAGACGGACCGCCTCGAGCGCGCGCTCGACGTGCTGCGCCGCCGGCATGACGCCTTACGGACGACGTTCCTGGAGCGTGACGGCGACGTTCTCCAGGTGGTGCGGTCCGCTGACGACGTCGCCGCCCGCCCCGTCCTGGGCGACGTCGTGGAGGCCCGGGGCGGGTCGCCGGACGCGCGGCGGGAATGGGCGCGCGCCGAGGCCCGGCAGCTGGCCGACATCCCGTTCGACCTCGTGGCGGGGCCGCTGTGGCGGGCGAGCGTCATCCGCGTCGGGGCCGGACAGCACCTGGTGCTCCTCGCCTTCCACCACATCGTCATCGACGAGATCTCCGCGCAGATCTTCGCCGAGGAACTGCGCCTGGCCTACACCGACCCCGAGGCGGGTGCCCTCGCCGCGCCGGTCACCCAGTACGCCGAGTTCTGCCTGGCGCAGAACAGCCGCGGGGTGGATCGCGAGGGCCTGGACTACTGGAGCGGCCGGCTGGCCGGCGTCCGGCCGCCGCGCCTGCCCGAGGACGGCGAGCCCGGCCAGGACGGGGCCGTCGGCTCCCGGCTGCCCGTGCTGTTGCCTGAGGGTGTGCGGGCGGAATTCGCGGCGTTCTGCGAGGAGCACAAGGTCACCCCGTTCACCGTCCTGCTCGCGGTGTACTTCGTCCTGCTGCGGCGCTGGACGGGGGAGAGCGACGTGACGGTCGGCGCGCAGATGCTGGGCCGGCCGCACCCGGACTTCTTCCGGACGATCGGGTTCTTCGCCAACACGGTGGTGCTGCGCGCCCAGGTGCCGCCGACGCCGACCTTCGCCCAGTTCCTCGACGGGGTCGGGGACACGGTCCAGGACGCGCTGGACTACCAGGACGTGCCGTTCGAGGCCGTGGTGGACGCCCTGGCGCCGCAACGGGACGCCGACCGCAACCCGCTGTTCCAGGCCAACATCGAGTACGACACGCTCGACCCGAACCGGGTCTGGGCGCTGGACGGCCTCCAGGTGACGGTCGTGCCGGACCGGTCGGACCAGTCGGGGCTGCACTTCGACCTGAACCTGCGCGTCCAGCGGCCGGACGGGGAGCTCGCGGTCACCGTCGAGTACGACCGGCGGCGGTTCTCCGACGCGACCATGCGAGGGTTCGCCGAGGCGTACGGGACCCTGCTGCGGTCGCTCGTCCGGACGCCCGACGTCCCGCTCGGGAGGGTCCCGATCCTCGACGAGGCCGGGCTGGCGCGGACGCTGGCGCTCGGCGCCGGCGAGGGGACGCGTGACGGTGCCGCCGTGACACGCACCTCGGCGTGGGAGCTCTTCGAGCTGACCGCCGCGTCCACCCCGGACCGGGAAGCGGTGCGCGCGGGGGCGGAGCACCTCACCTTCGCCGAGCTGGCCGGCCGGGCGCGGGCGGCGGCCGCGGGCCTGCGTGCCCGCGGCGTGCGGACCGGCACCGTGGTGGGGATCTGCCTGCCCAGGCGCACCGACCTGCTCGCCGCGATGCTCGGCACCTGGTGCGCGGGCGGCGCTTTCCTGCTGCTGGACCCACGGCAGCCCGAGGCCCGCCGCCGGATGCTCATCGAGGAGGCGGGCGCCGCCCTGCTGGTCGCGGACGAGCCCTTCGCCGGGGTGGAGACGGTCTCCCCGGCCGGGCTCCTGGCGGACGCGACCCGGCCGGCCGAGGAGGAACCCGGCGTCACGCGCCGCCCGGCCGCCGCTCCGGCCTACGTGGTCTTCACCTCGGGCTCCACAGGAAGGCCGAAGGGCGTCGTCATCGACCAGGCGGGCGTGGTCGCGCTCGCCACCACCCAGCTCGCCCCGATGTACGCCCGGCTGCCCGCGGGCCGGCAGGCGACCGTCGGAGGGATCAGCGCCCTGACCTTCGACGTGTTCGTCAACCAGTGCCTGGCCATGATGGCCTTCGGGCACCGGCTGGTGCTGATCGACGACGACGAGCGCATGGACCCGCTCCGCCTCCTCGCCCGGGGAACGGACCCCGAGGCGGCGATCGACGTGCTCGACCTCAGTTGCAGCCAGCTGGAGGTCCTGGTGGACGGCGGCCTCTTGGAGTTGCCGCACCGGCCGAAGATCCTGGTGACCGGCAACGAGAAGGCGTCCGACCGGTTGTGGCAGCGCCTGCGCGACGAGCCCGGGCTTCTCGCGTTCACCTCGTACGGCGTCACGGAGTGCACGGTCGAGTCGACCCTGACGGAGATCCGCGGGCACCCCCGGCAGATGGCCGGGCGCGCGGCCGGGAGGTCCCGGCTGTACATCGTCGACGACCAGCTCCAGCTGCTGCCGCCGATGTTCGCCGGCGAGGTCTGCATCGGCGGGCCCGGCGTGGGCCAGGGCTACGTGGGGCAACCCGGGCACACCAGCGGGCGGTTCGTCGCCGACCCGTTCGGCGACGTCCCTGGACAGCGCATGTACCGCACCGGCGACAAGGGCCGGCTACGTCCGGACGGGCAGCTGGAGTTCCTGGGCCGGATCGACGACCAGGTCAAGATCCGCGGCGTGCGCGTCGAGCCCGGCGAGGTGGAGGCCGCGCTGCTCGCCCACCCCGCCATCGCCAGGGCCGCCGTCGTCGCGACCGGCGAGGGCACGCCCCTGGCGAAGCTGGTGGCCTGCGTCGTGCCGGGCGACGGAGGCGGGGCCGGGCTGACGACCTCGGCCGTCCGGGAGTTCCTGCGGGACAGGCTGCCCTCCGTGATGTTGCCCGACCGGGTGGAGGTTCTCGACACGTTCCCGGTCACGGCCAGCGGCAAGCTGGACCGCAGAGCGCTGGCGGCCCGCGCGCCGTCGAGCACCGGGCCGTCGGGCACTGAGTCGTCGGGCACTGAGCCGTCGGGCACCGGGCCGTCGAGCACCGGGCCGGGTGCGGGCCGGGCCGGCGCGGCGCCCGCCGATCCCCGGGAACAGGAGTTGTGCGCGATCGTGGCCGAGGTGCTCGACCTCCCGGAGGCCCATCCGGACGACGACTTCTTCACCCTCGGCGGAACGTCGCTGCTCGCCATGCAGGTGAGCAGCCGGGTGCGCGCCGTCCTGGGGTGCGAGCTCAACGTCCGGGCGGTCTTCGACTCCAAGACGATCCGGGGCATGGCGGCCCAGCTCACCGCCGCCGGCAGCGGCCCCCGGCCCGCGCTGCGCAGGAGGGGGAGCCGTGACAGTGGCTGAGACCGGACCCCGGATCGGGTTCATGTTCCCCGGGCAGAGCTCCGAGTACGCCGGCATGGGCGTCGGGCTGCACCGCGAGCACCCGGTGTTCCGCGCGGCGATCGACCGGCGGGCGGACGCCTTCCGCCGCCTCACGGGCGTCGGCCCGCTGGAGGTGTTCGCCGACACGGCCGCCCAGACCCGGGCCGAGCTGCTCCAGCCGGCGGTCTTCCTCCTTCAGGTCGCGCTGGCGGAGCTCTGGGCCTCGTACGGGGTGACGCCGGCCGCGGTGATCGGCCACAGCCTCGGCGAGTACGCGGCCGCCTGCGTGGCCGGGGTGTTCGATGCCGAGGAAGGGCTCGAACTGGTCAGCGCGCGCGGCCGGTCCTTCGCGGCCGTCCCCGGTGCCGGCCGGATGGTCGTCGTGAGCTGTCCCGACCTGGCCGAGCTGGAGCGGCTGGTCGCCGCCCAGGAGGACGCGGCGGTCGCGGCCTACAACGCGCCGCAACGCGTCACCGTCTCGGGCACGGACGCCGCGATGCGGGCGCTGGAGGGCGCGTTCGAGCAGCGGGGCTGGCTGACGATCCCGCTGGCGACCACGCACGCCTTCCACTCGGCGCTGGTCGCCCCGGCCGTCCCGGCCCTGGTGGCGGCGGCGGGCCGGGTCGCCCACCGGCCGCCGGCCGTGCCGCTGGCGCTGAACCTCACCGGCGCGTGGGCGACCGGCGGGGATCTCGGCGCGGAGTACTGGGGCCGTCAGCTCACCTCGCCGGTCCGCTTCCTCCCCGGCCTGCGCCGCCTGCTCGACGGCGGCTGCACGGTCTTCCTCGAAGTGGGGCCCGGCCGGACGCTCACCGCCGCGGGCCGGGCCCAGGCCGGCGGCGACGAGGTCTGGCTGCCGGGTCTGTCCGCCCGCAACCCGGACCCGGTCACGGTCCTGGAGCACCTGGACCGCCTGGAACGGGCCGGTGTCCGGATCGACCGCGCGGGGGGCTCCGCGCCGCCGACCGTGAGCGAGGCGTCCGCGCCCGCCGCGGATCCGTTCTCGCCCGAGGAGGCGGAACGGCTGCTGGCCTCGTTCCACGCGCTGACCCAGGACCAGATCGAGGCCCTGCTGCCCTGGCTGGCCGTCCACGACGCCGCCGGATCGACCGAGAGGACGATCTCATGACCGACCACGACACCCGGACGCGGCTGGAGGCGACGCTCCGGTCGCGGGCCGGCCGGGCACGGACCGAGCATCCGCTCTCGTACGCGCAGCGCTCGCTGCTGTTGCTGCACCAGATGAACCCGGACAGCGCTTCCTACAATGTCGCCTTCACCGCCCGGTTCACCGGCGGGTTCGACCCCGCCACGCTCCACCGGGCGATCCGGTCGCTCGTCGGCCGGCACGCGGCGCTGCGCACCACCTTCGGCCCGGTGGGGGCGGGCGGCCCGGACGGCACCGCGGGCCGCCAGACCGTGCACGGCTGGCTCGAACCCGACTTCGCCGAGCTGGACGCCCGCCGATGGACCGGGGAGCGGCTCGACGAGGCGGTGCGGGCCGCCCACCGCAGCCCGTTCGACCTGGCGACCGGCCCGCTGGTCCGCGTCCGGGTGTATCAGGTGGCGCCCGGAGAGGCCGTCGTCCTGCTGGCCCTCCACCACGTGGTGTGCGACTTCTGGTCGCTCGGCATCATCGTGGCCGAGCTCGAATCGCTCTACCTCGCGGAGGCCGAACGGCGCCCCGCGGAGCTGCCCGGGCGCAACGTCCCGTACAGCGACTTCGTCGCGCACCAGAGCGCGCTGATCTCCGGCCCGAAGGGCCGCAGGGCACGTGCCTACTGGCACGCCCAGCTCGCCGGCCGGTTGGATCCCACCGAATGGCCCCGGTTCGACCTCGACCCGGCGGACGCCGGCGAGGGCGGATCGATCGTGTTCCCCTTCCCCGCCGGGCTCGCCCGCGACGTGGCCGCGCTGGCCAAGGAGGAGGGGGTCACCCCCTACGTGGTGCTGCTGACGGCCTTCCAGGTCCTCGTCAGCCGCTACACCGGGCAGCGGGACGTGCTGGTGGGGGCCCCGTTCGCCGGCCGGACCGACCGGACGGCGTACGAGAGCGTCGGGAACTTCGTCAACCCCGTCGTGTTGCGCGCCGAGCTGGGCGACGCGGAGTCGTTCAGGGAACAGCTCGGCCGGACCCGCCGCACCGTGCTGGAGGCGCTGGAGCACCAGGGCTATCCGTTCGAGCTGCTGGTCGGCGAGCTGGCCCCGCACCGGGCGGGCGACCGGAACCCGATCTTCCAGGCGATGTTCGGCTACCAGAAGCCCGGCCGGTACCCGGCCCACGCCGGCCTGTACGTGGCCGACGAGGGCGCGGCGCCGGTCGCCTGGGCCGGGTTGACCGCCGTGCCGTTCCGGCTGGACCAGCAGGACGACCAGCTCGAACTCGTCATGGAGATCGTCCACGACGGGGACCGGCTCGTCGGGCTGCTCAAGCACCGCACGTCCGTCTTCTCCGCCGCGGCGGCCCGGCGGATGACCGGGCACTACCTGACACTGCTGCGGGCCGCGATCGACGGGCCGGACCGGCGCGTGGCGGAGCTGCCGCTCCTCCCCGAGGACGCGGCCGGTGCCGGTGACGGCATCAACGCGCGCGCCACGACGGTGCCCGTCGCGCCGGAGGACAGCCTGGCGGCCCGGTTCCGCAGGACCGCGGAGCGGCACGCCGATCGGGTGGCCGTGCGCTGCGCCGGCGACCAGCTCAGCTACGCCGAGCTCGACGAACTGGCCGGACGCTGGACGGCCCGGCTGCGGGCCGAGGGAGTCGGGCCGGGCAGCCGCGTCGCCCTCCTGCTCGAACCCTCCATCGACACGGTGGTCGCCATCGTCGCGGTCCAGCGGGCCGGCGCGGCCTACGTGGTCCTGGACCCGTCCTATCCCGCGGCGCGATGCCGGATGGTGCTGGAGGACAGCGAGGCGCGGGTGGTGCTCACCCAGCCGGATCTGGCGGGCATGCTGGCCGACGCCGCGGTGCCGGTCCTGGTGATGGCGGAGACCGACCTGCCGCCGGCCGGCGAGCCCGGGGACCTGCCGGGCGCCGGCGACGTGGCCTACACCGTCTACACCTCCGGCTCGACCGGGACGCCCAAGGGGATCGACGTCGAGCACGGCAACGTGCTGAGCCTGATCGAGGCGATGCGCGAGCACGTCGTCATGGACGAGACCGCGGTCGGGGCGCTCTTCCACTCGACCGGCTTCGACCTGTCGGTCTGGGAGCTGTGGGGCACCCTGCTCGCCGGAGCGCGCCTGGTCGTGGTGCCCTCGACCGCGGCCAGGTCGCCCGACCTCTTCCACCGGCTGCTCGTCGAGGAACGGGTCACCCACATCGTCCAGACCCCGTCGGCGCTGCACGGACTCGCGGCCGTGGTGCGGCAGAACGGCCCCCAGGGCCTGGCGCTGCGGCACGTCTTCTCCTGCGGCGAGCCGCTGCCCGCGCCGCTGGCCAGGACCGCCCGCGAGTGGTGCGGCACGTTGTGGAACATGTACGGCCCGGCCGAGACCACGGTCTGGGTCACCGCCCAGGAGGTCCGGGCGGAGGACTGCGCGGGTACCGGCGTGCCGGTCGGCCTCCCGCTGGCGAACACCCGGGTCCACGTGCTCGACGAGCAGGGCCGGCCGGTGCCGCCGGAGTTCACCGGGGAGCTGCACCTCGGCGGCCAGTGCGTCGCCCGCGGCTACGTCAACCGGCCGGAGCTGACGAAGGAACGTTTCCTGGACAGCTCCTTCGAGCCCCAGGGCCGGCTGTACCGCACCGGCGACCTGGCGCGGGTCAACTCCCAGGGGCTGCTGGAGATCCTCGGCCGCGTGGACAACCAGGTGAAGATCAGCGGGTTCCGGATCGAGCTGGAGGAGGTGGAAGCCCAGCTGGACAAGGTGCCCGGCGTCCGGAGGTCCACGGCGCTGGTCGTCGGCGCGGGGGTGGACGACCGCCGACTGGTCGCCTGCGTGATCCCCGAGCCGGGACGGCGGCTGACCGAGACCGCGCTGAAGGCCGAGCTGCGCGCGTGGCTGCCGCCGTACATGGTGCCGGCCGCGATCGGGTTCTTCGACGCGTTCCCGCTCAACGCCAGCCAGAAGGTCGACCGTGCGCGGCTGGCCGGGCAGTTCGCGAGCGCGGTCGCGCGGGCCGAGCCGGGCCCCGCCGTGCCGCTCAGCGCCCACGAGCGCCGGATCGCGGACATCTGGCGCGAGGTCCTGCGGCGGCCGGACGTCGGGCGCGAGGACAACTTCTTCGACCTCGGCGGCACCTCCGTGCTGCTGATGCAGGTCCACCATCAACTGCTCACCGGCGACGCCGCGGACCCGTCGCTGAAGGTCTCCGAGCTGTTCCGCCATCCGACGGTGGCCAGCCTGGCCGCGCGCCTCCGCCGGGTCCCCGCCGGTGACGACGGCGGGGACCGGACGTCGAACCGGCGGGCCCGGCCGGCGGACGACACGGTCCGCGCCGCGCGCCTGCGCGCCCGCGAACGGGGAGGGAAGAATGCCTGACGACGACGCCGGCCTGGCGGCCCGGCCGAACGACGTGGCCGTGATCGGGATGCGCGGCCGGTTCCCCGGCGCCCCCGACCTGGAACGGTTCTGGAGCCGGCTGCTCGCCGGGGACGACCTGCTGACCACGTTCACCGACGCCGAGCTCGCCGACGCCGGAGTGCCCGAGCGGGTGCTGCGCGATCCCCGCTACGTGCGGCGTTCCGCGTTCCTGCCCGACGCGTTCGACTTCGACCCCGAGTTCTTCGGCTACACGCGGCGCGAGGGGAGGCTGCTCGATCCGCAGCAGCGGATCCTGCTGGAGGTCGCGTGGGAGCTGCTCGAGACCATCGGCTACTCGGGCGGGGCGGGCGACCAGGCCGTGGGGGTGTTCGCCGGCGCGTCGATGAACACGTACCTGACGAACGTCGTGGCCCGGGCGTGCGACCCGCTGAGCTTCGACGGCACCGAGATCATGATCGCCAACGACAAGGACTACCTGACCACCCGGATCTCCTACAAGCTCGGCCTGACGGGGCCGAGCGTCAACGTGCAGACCGGCTGCTCGACGTCGCTGGTCGCGGTGCACATGGCCGTGCAGAGCCTGATCGCGGGGGAGTGCGACATCGCGCTGGCCGGTGGCGTCTCGGTGATCGCCAACAGCTTTCCCGGCTACGTGTTCAGCGAGGGGATGATGTTCTCCCCGGACGGGCGGTGCCGCCCGTTCGACGCGGACGCCGCGGGCACGACGTTCGGCGACGGGGTCGGCCTGGTCGCCCTGAAACGGCTGGCCGAGGCCGTCGAGGACGGCGATCAGGTCCTCGCCGTGGTGAAGGGCTCGGCGGTCAACAACGACGGATCCGACAAGATCGGCTACACCGCCCCGGGGTTCGAGGGGCAGCGGGCGGTGATCGCCGAGGCGCACGCGGTCGCCGGGGTGGACAGCGACACCATCACGCTCGTCGAGGCACACGGGACCGCGACGGCGCTGGGCGACCCCATCGAGTTCGCCGCGCTGAGCGAGGCGTTCACCGACGGCGGGGCCCGGCCGGGGCAGTGCGCCCTGGGCTCGGTGAAGGCGAACGTCGGGCACCTGGCCGGGGCGGCGGGGATCACCGGTTTCATCAAGGCCGTGCTGGCCCTGCGGCACCGGGAGATCCCCGGCCATCCGGGCTTCACCCGGCCGAACCCGCAGATCGACCTGGAAAGCAGCCCGTTCCGGATCGACACGGTGGCGACGGCCTGGCCGGCGGGGCCGACCCCGCGGAGGGCCGCGGTCAGCTCGTTCGGCATCGGCGGCACCAACGCCCACGTCGTCCTGGAGGAGACGCCGCCGCTCGACCGGCCGGCGCCGGCCGACGGCCCGCGGCTGCTCGCGGTGAGCGCCAAGAGCGACAGGGCGCTGCGCGAGCTGGCCGGTGACCTGGCCGACGCGCTGGACCGGCAGGACGCCCCCGATCTCGCCGCCGCTGCCTACACGCTGCGGGCCGGCCGGCGCGGCTTCGCGTACCGCCATGCCGTCGTCGCGGACGACCACGCCGGCGCCGTGGCCGGCCTGCGTGCCCTTGCCGCGGGGACGCCCGCGGCCCGGCCGGCGGCGGAGACCGCCCCGGCGGTGTCGTTCCTGTTCGGCGAGGTCCCGGTCGAGGACTTCCGGGTGCTGGCCGAGCGGCTGCCCGCCGTCGCCGACCTCGCGCAGCGGTCCATCGACAGTGCCCTGATCTGCGCCGAGAGCCCGCTGGCGGCCCGGGTGACCGCCGGCCAGGTGCTCGCGAGGTTGTGGGCCGAGTCCGGCGTCCGGCCCGAGGCGGTCGGCGGAGCGGGGGCCGGCGAAGTCCTCGCGGCCTGCTATGGCGGGGTCCTCGACCAGGCCGACGCGCTGGCGCTGCTGTCCTGGCGGGCGGGCCTGCTCGACGGGCCGCCCGCCGTGCGGCCGCGGGTCCCGCGCGTACCGATCCTGTCGGCCGCCGCCGGCGGCGAGCTGCCGGAGTCCCGGGCGCTCGATCCGCTGCACTGGACCCGGGATGTGTGGGAGGGCGGCCGGCTGGCCGAGGCCCTCGCGGGCCGGGGGTCGGACGGGGCGATGGTGCTCGCCATCGGCGCCCCGCCCGACGGGCTGCCCGCGGCCGGTCCGGGTGCGGATGCGGGCGCCGGTACGGGTGCCGACGCGGCGCTGGCGCCGGTGGCGCGGCTGCTGCACGACGCGGCCCGGCTGTGGACCGCGGGCGTGCCGGTGGACTGGTCGGGCTGGTTCGGTGAGGAGCCCCGCAGGGTCCCGCTGCCCGCGCATCCGTTGAACCGCAGCCGGCTTCGCCTCGACGAGCCGGATCCGGCACCGTCCGCCGGCGCCGTTCCCGGCGGTCCGCCGCGCGGCGACGAGCTGAAGCGGGTGCTGACGAAGCTGTGGTCCGAGGTGCTGCGCACCGAGGTCGACCGCGACGACCGGAGCCTCTTCGACATCGACGACGACCTGATGCTCGCGGTGCGGCTCGCCAAGCGGATCGAGGCCGAGCTGCGCGTGCCGCTGCCGACGGCCGACCTGCTCAAGAACCCGACGATCGACCGCCTGGCGGCGCGCCTGGACCGGGCAGGCTGACATGAGCCACGAGGAGAACACCGTGGAGCCACTGCTGCAAGAGGTCGTCGCGATGGTCGGCGGCTATTTCGACATCCCGCCGGACCAGGTGGACCCCGATCTCTCGTTCACCGATCTCGGCGCGGACTCGATGGCGCTGCTCGGGATGTTGCGGCTGGTGGAGGACCGCTTCGGCTGCAAGGTGCCGCTACGGCAGCTGTTCGGCGACGTTCCGACGCCGTCCGGCCTGGCGGCGCACCTCGCCGCGCACGCGCCGGCCGAGCGGTTGCCGGGAGCGCCGGCAGCGGCATCGGCGCGGTTCGCCGCCGAGGTGCCGTCGCAGGCGCCGCCCGAGCCGGTGGCGGTCGCGCGATCCGTCGCCGTGCCCCCGGTCGCGGCGCCCGTGCCCGCGTCCCCGGTGCCCGTGCCCGCGTCCCCGGCGCCCGCGGCGTCCGGTGCCCCGGCGGGCGTCGAGCACCTGATCGCCGAGCAGCTTCTCGTCATGCGGCGCCAGCTCGACCTGCTGGCCGGCGGCACCGCGCCCCCCACGACCGCCGCGATCACCGCGCCGGAGCCTTCCGCGAACTCCGCGAACTCCGCGAACTCCGCGAACTCCGCGAATCCCGTCCCGCCTCGCTCGGCCGTCCCGCTCGCCCCCGGCGCGCGGGGCGGGGCCGGCCCGGTGGAGACGGAGCGGCGCGCCCGGTACCTCAGGCTCCTGGCCGACCGGTTCGGCACCCGGACGAAGGGCTCGAAGGAGTTCGCCCAGCGGTTCCGGCCGCTGGTCGCCGACAGCCGCTCCTCCATCGGCTTCCGGCCCACGACGAAGGAGATGGTGTACCCGATCGTCTCCGAGCGCGGTCAGGGCGCGCGGCTGTGGGACATCGACGGCAACGAGTACGTCGACATCACCCTGGGCTGGGGCGTCCACCTCCTCGGCCACAACCCGCCGGTCGTGATGTCGGCCCTGCGCGAGCGGCTGGACCTCGGCTTCGTCCTGGCGCCGCGCACCGAGCTGGTCGAGGAGGTCGCCGCCGGCCTGATCGAGCTCACCGGCATGGAGCGGGTCGCCTTCCTGAACACCGGCACGGAGGCGGTCATGACGGCGCTGCGCATCGCCCGGGTGGCGACCGGCCGCGACGACGTCGTGATCTTCTCCACGGCGTACCACGGCCACGCCGACAGCGTCCTCGCCGCGGCGTCCTACGAGGGCGGCGAGTCGCGCACCCGGCCGGCCGCCGCGGGCATCCCGCCGAGCGCCGTGGCGAACGTCCACGTGCTCGAGTTCGGCACCGACGAGGCACTTGAGTACATCGACAGAAACGGTCCGCGGCTCGCGGCGGTGATGACCGAGCCGGTGACCCTCCGCACCCCCGGCGTGCAGAACCCCGAGTTCCTGCGCCGGGTCCGGGAGATCACCCGGCGGCACGGCACGAAGCTCGTCTTCGACGAGATGGTGACCGGCTTCCGCTGCCACCCGGCCGGCGTCCAGGGCCTGTACGGGATCGAGGCGGACCTGGCCACCTACGGCAAGGTCATCGGTGGCGGCATGCCGCTCGGGGTGATCGCGGGGCGGGGCGGGATCATGGACGCCATCGACGGCGGCGTCTGGAACTTCGGCGACGACTCCCGCCCGACGGCCGCGTCCACGTTCTTCGCCGGCACGTTCAACCAGCACCCGATGTCGATGGTGGCGGCCAAGGCGATGGTGGACCACCTGCGCGCGGCGGGCCCCGGCCTTCAGCGCGACCTCGACCGCAGGACCGAGCTGTTCACCGACCAGCTGAACGCCGACTTCCGCGAGCTCGACGTCCCGATCAGGGTCAGCCGGTTCTCCTCGCTGTTCCGGTTCGAGCACGAGCAGAACATGGACCCGCTCTACTTCAACCTGCTCGACCGGGGCGTGTTCGTCTGGGAGCTGCGCAACTTCTTCCTGTCCACGGCGCACGAGCAGGCCGATCTCGATCACATCCGGACCGCGGTGCGCGACTCCGTCACCGAGCTGCGGGAGCACGGCGTGCTCGGCGGCGGCCTGCCGGCTCCGGCGGCGGCCACCACGCCGCTGCCGGCGAACCCGCCCAGCACCCTCGCGCAGCGGCAACTGGTGGCGCTCGACGAGGGTGGCGTCCCTGCGTACGGGATGTCGGTCGGGTTCTGGCTCGACGGCCGGCTGGACGGCGACGCGCTGCGCGGCGCGGTGCGTGGCGTGGTCGCGCGGCACGAGGCGCTGCGGAGCACGCTCGGCGCGGACGGCCGGACGCTCGTGGTGCGTCCCGCGGCGGAGACGCCGCCCGACGTGCTGACCGAGGAGAGCTGCCGGACCGAGGAGGAGCTCGAAGCCTTCCTGGACTCCTGGGCCGGGCTGCGGTTCGACCTGACCGGCGGGCCGGTGTTCCGCGCCGCGGTGGTCCGGGTCGCCCCGGAGCGGCACCTGCTGCTGCTCTCGGCGCACAACGCGGCGATGGACGGCTGGTCGTTCGGCGTCCTGACCGGCGACCTGGCGGAGCTCTACAACGCGAGCCGCCGGGGCGCCGGAGCCCAGCTGCCGCCGGCCGTGCAGTTCCGGGACTACGTCGCCTGGCACGAGCGGGTCGGCGCCGGCCCGGCGGCCGCCGAGCACCGGGAGTACTGGCACGGCCTTCTGAAGGACGCGCCCCCGACGAGGTTGCCCGCGTCGGGCGGGGCGGCGGCCTTCCCGTACCGGGCGGTGCGGCACAGCTTCCTCATCGATCCGGCGTTCCGCGACCGGATGCGCGCCACCGCCCGCGAACAGGGCGCCACGGTGTTCGCCTACCTGGTCGCGGCGTGGGGGGCGGTGCTGCACCGGGTGACGGGACAGGACGACCTGGTCGTCCCGGTCGCCTCCGCCCGCCGCCCGCCGGAGCTGGACCCCGTGGTCGGGTACTGCTCGAACCTGCTGCCGTTGCGCCTGCGGATGCCGCCGGGCGTCCTGGTCGAGGAGTACGTGGCCGAGGTCCTGGACCACCTGGTGACCGGGCTCGAAAGCCAGGACTACCCGTTCGCGGACCTGATCAGGGATCTCGCCCCGGCCGGGGCCGGCCTGCGTGGCGAGCTGTTCACGACCTCGATCTCGTTCTACCGCCGGGTGGCGGTGCCTCCCCTGGAAGGGCTGGCGGTGTCCGAGGCCGATCCGCTGCCGATCAAGCACACCGGCCATCCCCTGGCGCTGAACATCGTGGAAGGCGCGGACGGGCTCCGGTGCGACGTCGAGGTCGCGGCCGACCTCGTTCCCGCGGATCTCGCCGAGGACCTCCCGGACCACTACCGGAGCCTGCTCGGCGCCATGATCGACGGCCCCGGGCGACGGCTGAGCGAACTGACCCACGGCGATCCCGGCGCCGCACGGCCCGGCGTATGAGCCCTTCGACGAACAGGAGACGCGAAACCATGATCACGGCAGGCGTGAAGCTCACCCAGAGCGGCGGCATCGCGTTGCTCGACGAGGACCGCCTCGTGTGCAACATCGAGATGCAGAAGATCGCCAACGGCGCCCGGTACAGCAACGTGGACGAACTCGACGACCTGGTCACGATCATGTCCACGTTCGGGGTCGGGCTCGGCGACGTCGGCCGATGGGCGCTGGACGGCTGGGACGGCGCCGAGAACGGCCACGTCTCGGTGCTCTCCGGCGGCGCCAGGACCGAGGTCCTCGTCGCCCCGTACCGCGAGACGTCCCTGGTGCCCGACCCGGGCCTGCCCGGCCACCGCGGCCGGATCCTCATCGGCGGCCGGTCCCTCGACTACGACAGCTACGTCCACGTGGCCGGGCACCTGGCCTCGGCCTACTGCACCAGCCCGTTCGCCCGGCGCGGCGAGCCGTCGATGGTCCTGGTGTGGGACGGCGGCTGCTTCCCGCGGCTCTACTCGGTGGACGCCGACGGCCGGATCGAGCCGGGTGGCGAGGCGTTCGCGCTCATCGGCCACACCTACGCGATGGCCTCCCAGTACTGGGGCCCGTTCAGGCGGCCGAACAAGTCGAAGAACGTCGACGACCTCTCCGTGGCCGGGAAGATGATGGCGTACATCGCCCTCGGCACGTCGCGGGAGGAGATCAAGCAGGTCTTCCGCGAGGAGTTCTTCGAGTACTTCGACGCGGACTCGCCGCGGGTGCGGAGCTACCGCGAGACCATCATCGGCTGCGGCAGCACCGGCGAGCCGTCCCATTCCTACGTGCACCAGTTCCTCACGGCCGTGCAGCAGCGCACCACGGGCCTCGGGGTCTCCGACGAGGACGTGCTGGCCAGCGTTCACACCTTCCTCGAAGAGCTGCTGATCGACCGGGTGACCCGGAAGATCCGGGCCTGGAAGGGCGACGGCCCCTGGAACCTGTGCTTCGCCGGCGGCTGCGCGCTGAACATCAAGTGGAACAGCGCCCTGCGGGCCCACCCGATGATCAAGTCCATGTGGGTGCCGCCGTTCCCGGACGACTCCGGCGTCGCGATCGGCGCGGCCTGCCTCGCCGCGGCCGGGGGCGAGGGTCTCCGGCCGATCGAGTGGGGCACCAGGCTCGGGCCCGAGCTGGAGCCGACGCCCGACGTGCCGCAGGGGTGGAGCGTCTCGCCGTGCACGCCGGAGGAGCTGGCCCGGATGTTGCACGAGACGGGCAAGGCCGCGGTCGTGCTCAACGGCCGCGCCGAGCTGGGGCCCCGGGCGCTCGGCGGGCGGAGCATCATCGCCCCGGCCGTCGAGGCGACGATGAAGAAGCTGCTGAACGAGGTGAAGAACCGCGAGCACTACCGGCCGGTCGCGCCGATCTGCCTGGAGGAGCACGCGCCCGCCATCTTCGACCCGGGCACGCCGGACCCGCACATGCTCTTCGAGCACAAGGTCCGCCCGGAGTGGGTCGATCGTGTCCCGGCCGTCCTGCATCTGGACGGCACCGCGCGGCTGCAGACCGTCAACGAGTCCGACGACCCGAACCTGCACGCGATCCTGCGCGAGTACTACAAGTGCAGCGGAATTCCGGTCCTGTGCAACACCAGCGCCAACTACCACGGCCGCAGTTTCTTCCCGGACGTCGCGTCGGCGATCGAGTGGGGACAGCTCGGCCTGGTGTGGAGCGAGGGCCTGCTCTATTCAAAAGGAGCCTGAATGATTCCGTTGTCGTTCGCGCAGCGGCGGTTGTGGTTCATCGGTCAGGTGCAGGGGCCGAGCGCGCTCTACAACGTGCCGTGGGTGCTGCGGATGTCGGGGTCACTGAACCGGGCGGCGCTCCACCAGGCCCTGCTCGACGTGGTGCGGCGCCACGAGAGCCTGCGGACGGTCTTCCCCGTGGTCGACGGCGAGCCGGTCCAGCGGATCGTGCCCGCCGACGAGGTCGTGCTGCCGGTCGTGTGGGCCGACGCCGGCGCGGCGGAGGTGACCGCGCTGGCGGCCGAGGCCGCGGGGCACGTGTTCGACCTGGCTTCCGAGATCCCGGTACGGGTGCGGGGGTTCTCGGTGGCACGGGACGAGCACGTGCTGGTCCTGCTGGTGCACCACATAGCGTGTGACGGCTGGTCCTCGGGCCCGCTGGGCCGGGACCTCGCGGCGGCGTACGCGGCCCGGGTGGCCGGGGCCGCGCCGGAGTGGGACGAGCTGCCGGTCCAGTACGCCGACTACACGTACTGGCAGCGGGATCTGCTGGGGGCCGAGGACGACCCGCACAGCGTGCTGGCCCGGCAGTCGGCGTACTGGCGCGAGAGGCTGGCCGGGCTGCCTGAGGAGCTGGCCCTGCCGTTCGACCGGCCGCGTCCGCCGAGAGCGGGTCACCGCGGTGCCCAGGTGCCGGTGACCATCGACGCCTCGGCGCACGCACGCGTCGAGGAGCTGGCCCGCGAGACCGGTGTGACGCCGTTCATGGTGGTGCAGGCCGCTCTGGCGACGCTGCTCTCCCGGCTGGGCGCGAGCACCGACATCCCGCTGGGCACGCCGGTGGCCGGCCGCGTCGATGAGGCGTTGCACGACCTGGTCGGGATCTTCGCCAACACCCTGGTGCTGCGGACCGACCTCTCGGGGAGCCCGACCTTCCGGGACCTCCTGGCCCGGGTCCGGGACACCGACCTGGCGGCCCTGGAGAACCAGGACCTGCCCTTCGAACGCCTGGTGGAGATCGTCGATCCGCCCCGGTCCCTGGCCCGCCACCCGCTGTTCCAGGTCATGGTGGGGTTCGAGACGGACGCCAGGATCGCCTTCGAGCTGCCTGGCCTGCTGGTCGAGGAGATCGACCTCCCGGCCTGGGACACCGCCAAGTTCGACCTGAACTTCGAGTTCCGCGAACGGCGCGGGCCCGACGGCCGGCCCGCCGGGATCGCGGGCATCGTCGAGTACGCCGTCGATCTGTTCGATCGCGGGAGTGTCGAGCGGATCGCCGAACGCTTCGTCCGGGTCCTGGACTCGGTGAGCGCCGACGCGGACCGGCGGGTGGATCGGGTTCCGGTGCTCTCCGAGGCGGAGCGCGAGCAGGTCCTGCGCACCTGGAACGAGCCGGTCCGCCCGGTCCGGGCCGGTACCCTGCCGGCGTTGTTCGAGACCCAGGCCGTCCGGTCCCCGGAGGCCACCGCGGTCGTCTCGGACGAGGGCGCGCTGACCTACCGGGAGCTCAATGTCCGGGCCAACCGCCTGGCGCACCACCTGATCGAGCACGGGGTCGGCCCGGAGTCCGTCGTCGCGCTGGCGCTGCCCCGCTCGGCCGACCTCATTGTGGCCCTGCTCGGCGTGGTGAAGGCCGGTGCGGCGTACCTGCCGATCGATGTCGAGTACCCGGTGGACCGGGTGCGGTTCATGGTGGAGGACGCGCGGCCGGCGTACGTCGTGACCCGGCAGGACACCGTGGGCCGGCTGCCGGCCGGTGTCCCCTTGCTGGTCCTCGACGACCCGGTGCTGCGTGCCGAGCTCGCCGCCGACCCGGCCCGGGAGCGTGATCCGGCCGACGCCGAGCGCACCGCTCCGCTCGTTCCGGCCCATCCCGCCTACGTCATCTACACCTCCGGTTCGACCGGGACGCCCAAGGGTGTGGCCGTATCACATGGCAGCATCACGAGCTATCTCGCCGTCCACCGCGAGGAGGTCTTCGGTGCCGCCGAGGTCGCTCCGAGCCGGCCTCTGCGGGTGGCGCTGACCTCCTCCATATCCTTCGACGCCTCCTGGGATCAGCTGTCGGCGTTGACCGAGGGCCACGAGCTGCACATCGTCGGTCAGGACACGCTCGCCGACGTCGGGCTGCTGGCCCGCTGGCTGGATGAGCACCACGTCGACTTCCTGGAGTTGACCGTTTCCCACATGGCGTCCGTGGTGGCGGGCGGCCTGTTCGACGGCCGGCCGCTCCCGCCGCTGCTGGTGGTCGGCGGTGAGGCGGTGCCACAGTCGTTGTGGGAATGGCTCGGGTCGGCCGGCGACGGCACCCGCGCCTTCAGCCTTTACGGGCCCACCGAATGCACCGATTATCAGGTCTTCGCCGATCCCAGGAGTGCGCCGCAGCCGGTGCTGGGCCGTCCGACCTTCACGATGCGGGTGTTCGTCCTGGACGACGTGCTGGAGCCGGTCGCCCCCGGGGTGGTGGGGGAGGTGTACATCGCCGGTCCGGGTCTGGCGCGGGGTTACCTGAACCGTCCGGGGTTGACCGCGGAGCGGTTCGTGGCCTGCCCGTTCGGCGAGCCCGGGG
>NZ_JBFAHK010000016.1:0-232006 GCF_040802095.1 Nonomuraea sp. NPDC050783 | reverse complement strand
GTCGTTGGTGGTGCGGGAGGGGGGGCGGTATCGGTTGCTGGAGTCGGTGGCGGCTTATGGGGTGGAGCGGTTGGCGGAGGCGGGCGAGGCTGAGGCGATCGCGCGGCGGCACGCTTGTTACTACACCGACCTCGCCGAACAGGCGGACCTCAGAGGCCCGGGGCAGCGGGAGTGGCTGGCGCGGCTCGACGCCGAGACCGCCAACCTGCGGCTGGCGCTCGCCGGGCCGGAGGCGTTGCGGCTGGCCGACGCGCTCGCCTGGTACTGGATCCTGCGGGGCCGGCTGGGCGAGGCACGCCGGGCGCTGGCCGGCGCGCTGAAGGCGTACGACGAGGGAATGTGCGACCACGCGGGCGCGGACCGGCTCGCGGCGCGGGTCTCCGTGTGGCTGGCCGGGGTCGAGATGCTGCTCGGCGAGCCCGGCACGCCGGTACGGCGGGACGCGCTGGACCCGGCCGGCCGGGCACTGGCCGACTGGCTGCTGAGCCACGTCCGCTGGGCCTACGGCGACCGGGCGGCGCACGAGGCGGCGGCCGGCCGGGCGCTGGCCGCGTACGAGGAGCTGGGCGACCGGTGGGGGACGGCGGCGGCGCTGTGCCTGCGCGCCAAGCTCGCCGTCGGCCGGGCGGACCTGGACGCCATGGAACGGGACGGCGAGCGCGGCCTGGCGCTGTTCCGCGAGCTGGGCGACGAGTGGGGACAGATCGAGGCCATGGACGTGCTCGACCGGGCGGCCGAGATCCGCGGCGACTACGCGAAGGCGGCCCGGCTGCGCGAGGAAGGGCTGCGGCTGGCCGAGGAACTGGGCTTCGAGGTGTCGTTCAAGCTGGCGGCGCTGGGGCGGATCGCGCTGCTCTCCGGCGACTACGCGCGGGCCGACGACCACCACGAGCGGGCCCGGCGGCTGGCGGTCGAGCAGGCCCACCGGTCGGCCGAGGAGAACGCGCTGCTCGGGCTGGCCCTGAGCGCCCGGCGGCAGGGCCGGTACGAGGAGGCGGAGGCGTACCTGCGGCCCGTGCTGGACTTCCTGCGGCGGGTGCGGGGGACGCCCGGGATCGCGTTCGTGATGGCGGAGCTGGGCTTCGCCGCCGAGCAGCGGGGCGACGCGCAGGCGGCGCTGGAGCGGCAGCGGGCGGGGTACGAGGCCGCCCGCGCCACCGGCGACCCCCGCGCGGTCGCGCTGTCCCTGGAGGGTCTGGCGGGCGCCCTGTCACTGCCCGACGCGCCGGACGTGCCGGGTTCCGTGCCGGACGTGCCGGGTCCTGCGGCGGGCGCGCCGGGCGCGGCGGGTGGCCGGTTCGTGCGGGCCGCGCGGCTGCTCGGTGCGGCGGCGGCCGTCCGGCGGGCCGTGGGGGCGCCGCTTCCCCCGGGCGAGCGGCACGACGTGGACAGGATCGCCGCCCGGCTGCGCGCGACCCTGGGAGAGGCCGCCTTCGAGGCCGCGTTCGAGGAGGGGCGCGAAGCGGGGTTCGAGGCGGAGCTCGCCGGGGATGGGCACGCGTCCGCCGGGGATGGGCACGCGTCCGGCGGGGCGGGGACGCCGTCGCCGGAGGGACGCCTCGGTGCGGCAGGGAGCGCGTCAGGGGAGGGGGAACTCGGCGACGACCTCCCAGGCGCCCTCGGGGGAGGGCCCCGCGTAGAGCCGCCCGCCCAGGGCCTCCACCCGCTCGGCCATCCCGACCAGTCCGAACCCGCCGCCCAGGCGGGCCACCCGCGGATCTGACGCCGAGCCGAAGTTCCGCACCCGCAGCACCACCGTCCGCTCGTGCCGCCGCAGGTCCGCCTCCACCCAGGCGGCCCGCGCGGCGTGCTTGCGCACGTTGGTCAGCGCCTCCTGCAGCACCCGGTGGAGGGTCGTCATGACCTCGGGCGGCAGCGTGTGGTCGTCCAGGCCGGTGCCGATCTCGAAGGCCACCTTGGGGCCGTCGGCGGAGAACCGGTCGGTCAGCATGCGCAGGTCGGCCAGGGTGGTGCCGGGCCTGCGGGCGGCTTCCTCCTCGGTACGCAGCACCGTCACCATCCGCCGCATCGAGGTCAGCGCCTCCGAGCCGGCCGCGGCGATCGCGTCCAGCGCGGGCAGCACCGCCTCCGGCCTGGCCTCGGCGACCGTGCGGGCGGCCTGCGCCTGGACCACGATCCCGGTGATGTGGTGGGCGACCAGGTCGTGCAGCTCGCGGGCCAGCTCCAGCCGCTCCGCGCGGCGTACCGAGTGGACGGCCTCCGTGCGCCGCTCCTGCTGGAAGCGCAGGTACCCGCCGGCTCCCGCGGCCATCGACCAGCCGGCGAACAGCAGGAACGAGAAGCCCAGCCCCGCCCCCTGGTAGTCGCGCGCCACGGCCTCCGCCATCAGCACGATCAGCGCGGAGCAGGCCAGCGTCGCCGCCCGGCGTACCGGCTCGACGTGCCGCAGCACGCCGATGACGAGGACGAGCAGCGATCCGGTCTCCGCCATGCCGGGCAGGCCGTTGAAGTCGCCGGTGCCGATGGTGACGGACGTCCCGAAGGACAGGGCGAGCATGATGCTGAAGCCGTCCACGCGGTGCTTGCGCCGCAGCACCACGGCCGCGATCCCGGCGGCGCCGCAGAACGGCACCACCCACTGCACGCCGCCGACGCTCACGGCCGCCCCCAGGTCGAGCAGGAACAGCAGGCCCAGCCAGCCGAGCATGGCGAACTCGCTCAGCCGCCGGACCCAGTACAGGAGGCGTTTGGTCTCACCCACGCCCATGAGCCTAGGTCTCTGGTCGGATGCCCAGTATCAACCGTTCGGCCGAGCCGGGGGCCCGCGAACCAGCCCTTCAGCGGAGGCGGGGGACGGGGGCCGCGACGGATGCTGAAGAGGTCGGAAAGGGGACAGAAATGGTTGCCATCGGGTTCGCGCTCCTGGGGGTCGGGCTGGTCGTCGCGGTGTTGCTCGCGCTGGCCGACCCCGTGCTGGTCTCCCGTCTCAACGGGGAACCGGCCGAGGGCGGCAGCGGCCGGCATCTCAACGTCCCGCCGCACCACGAAGCGGGCGGGCCGGACACCGGGATGCGGGACGCCGCGGCGGGCGTGGTACGGCTCACGCCCCGCCCGCCCGCCGGCGTGGAGCGCCGCGCGCCCGAGGCGGCCTGACAGGACCGGCTCGCGCGGGCATGGTGCGCGAGCCTCGCGGGCGGCCGTTGGGGGACGGCGCCCGCCGGGACGGCCCGCGGTCCGGTTGGGACGGGATCGCGGGCCGTCTCCGCCCCCACCCTGGGGTGCGGGCGGCGCGGCGGCCAGGACGGAGGCGGGGGGACGGGGCCCCGGGAGTCCGTTAACGTGGCCCTATGAGCAACGGTTTTGAAACCCTGGCGATCCACGCAGGTCAGGAGCCTGACGCGCTGACCGGCGCGGTCGTGCCGCCGATCTACGCCACGTCCACCTACAAGCAGGACGGCGTGGGCGGCCTGCGCTCGGGATACGAGTACAGCCGCTCGGCCAACCCCACCAGGACCGCGCTGGAGGAGGCCCTGGCGGCCGTGGAGGGCGGGGCCCGCGGTCTGGCGTTCGCGTCGGGGCTGGCCGCCGAGGACACCCTCCTGCGCGCCCTGTGCAGGCCGCAGGACCACATCATCATCCCCAACGACGCCTACGGCGGCACCTACCGGCTCTTCGCCAAGGTGCACGAGCGCTGGGGCCTCCACTACGACCCGGTGCCGCTGCACGACCTCGACGCCGTGGCCGCCGCCATGACGCAGAAGACACGGCTCGTCTGGGTGGAGACGCCCACCAACCCGCTGCTCGGCATCGCCGACATCGCCGCGCTCGCGCAGCTCGCCCACGACAACGGGGCGCTGCTGGTGGTGGACAACACCTTCGCCTCGCCGTACCTCCAGCAGCCGCTCGCCCTGGGGGCGGACGTCGTCGTCCACTCCACCACCAAGTACGTGGGCGGCCACTCCGACGTGGTCGGCGGGGCGCTGGTCGCCGCCGACGCCGGGCTCGGCGAGGAACTGGCCTACCACCAGAACGCGATGGGCGGGGTGGCCGGGCCGTTCGACGCCTGGCTGACGCTGCGCGGGCTCAAGACCCTCGCCGTCCGCATGGACCGCCACTGCGACAACGCCGAGCGGGTGGTCGATCTGCTGCTCGCGCACCCCCGCGTGACGGGCGTCCTGTATCCGGGGCTGGCCGAGCACCCGGGGCACGAGGTGGCGGCCAAGCAGATGAAGCGGTTCGGGGGCATGGTGTCGTTCCGGGTCGCCGGGGGCGAGGCGGAGGCCGTGGCGGTGTGCGACCGGGCCAGGCTGTTCACGCTGGGGGAGTCGCTGGGCGGCGTGGAGTCGCTCATCGAGCACCCCGGGCGGATGACGCACGCCTCGGCGGCCGGGTCGCCGCTGGAGGTGCCCGCCGACCTGGTGCGGCTGTCGGTCGGCATCGAGACGATCGACGACCTGCTCGCCGACCTCACGCAGGCGCTCGGCTGACCACTCTCCCGGCCGCTGTCCTGGCCGCTGTCCTGGCCGCCGTCCCGACCGCCGTCCTCAGGGGCCGGGCTCAGCTCGGGACGACCATCAGGAACAGGATCACCAGCCAGATCACCGCCACCAGGCCGCTGATCGCGGCGATCCGCCCGTTCTGCACCTTCGCGTCGTCGGCGGCGTCCTCGCTCGCGAGGACCCGCACGGCGGTGCGGAGGTCGCGGTCGACGATCACGAGCAGCACGGCCGCGACGATGAACAGCGTCATCGACGCCGTGATGTACCACCTGCCCAGCACGCCGCCGCCGAGTGCCGCGCCGAGCGCCAGCCCGAACACGAACACCCCGATCGAGCCGATGCTGTAGACCCGCGTCAGACGCTGGATGATCTGCAGCGCGGGCACGTTCTTGTTCCTGATGACGCGGGGCGCGGTCATCGTCGCGGCGGTCACCGGGCCGATGGTGAAGATCGCGAATCCGATGTGCAGCCAGAGAAGCAGGGTCGACATGCCGGAGAGACTAGTCCCCGGCGATCTCGACAGGTGACTCGACACTCTCTTTGCTGACAACAGAGCAATGCATGATGAGCTCCATGGCGGTGATCGTCACGGCCATCATGACGATGATAAGAATCGTGGCAATCATGGGCTCACCTCCTTCCCCGTGCCGGACGTAAATATCGTCCGTAATGACTAGACGCCCGTGCAACGGAATAAGTTCGGCCCGGGTATGGTTGATGACCGTCTCGTTTCTCTTACCGTCAGGGCACAAGGGGGTGCCGTCCGTGGCCATCAGGCATGTCGAGCCGTACAGCGACGAGTGGCTGCAGCAGCCGATCAGCTATGTGCGCCAGGTCGTCGATCAGCTCGGAGCCGAGGTGGATCACTGGTGGGAGGGCCCCTGCGATCCGCGCGGCGCCACGCTCAAGCTGGCCGACGGCAGCGCGCTGGTGTGGGACGAGGAGAGCGGCTGGCGGCTCGGCACGTACGTCGCCGGCGGTCCCGGCCTCCACACCGAGCTGACCGGCGTCCGCTATCTGGGGAACGGCCTGCTCCCGCGCCCGGAGCGCGTCCCGGCGGCCCTGGCGGACGCCCGCGGCGGCGTGGGCGCCAGCACGGCCTGGCGCCCCTGCTACCGCTCGCACCGCAACTGCCATGACGGCTTCGACCTGGCCCTGGCCTTCTACACCCGCCTCGTGGACGCCTGAGCCTCCGCCTTCGCGGTGTGGCGTCGGTCACGGCATGTCACTGGCGAGCGGGACGTCTCGTCTTAAAGGGCATGACGCACAAGGACATGACGGATGCGGGCAGGACGGATGCGCAGCGGACCTCGGTGCTGATCACCGGCGGCAACAAGGGCCTCGGCCTGGAGACCGCCAGGCGGCTCGGCGAGCTGGGCTGGAAGGTCTTCCTGGGCTCGCGTGACGAGGGCCGGGGCCGGGCCGCGGCCGGCAAGCTGGCCGCAGGCGGCGCCGACGTGGTGCCGGTCCCGCTGGACGTGACCTCGGAGGAGTCGGTGGCCGGCGCCGTGCGGCTCGTGCGCGAGCACACCGACCGGCTGGACGTGCTGGTCAACAACGCCGGCGCGCCGGGCCACGCCGTCAACCCCGCCGACGCGACGGCCGAGGAGCTGCACGCCGTTTACGACACCAATGTGTACGGGCCGGTCAGGGTCACGCACGCGTTCCTTCCCCTGCTGCAGGCGGCCGACAACCCCCGGGTGGTGATGGTGTCCAGCGGGGGCGGCTCCTTCGCGGTCGTGACCGATCCCGGCCAGGCCGTCTCGAAGATGCACGAGCTGGCCTACAGCTCGTCCAAGGCGGCCCTGAACATGATCACCGTCCGGTACGCCCAGGCGCTGCCGCACATCAAGTTCAACGCCCTCACCCCCGGAGAGGTCGCCAACCGTAAGTTCACCGCCACCGACATGAACCACCACACCGGGCAGCTCACGGTCACCGAGGGCAGCGACCCGATCGTCAAGCTGGCGACCCTCGGCCCCGACGGGCCCACCGGGACCTTCATCGACCGCCTCGGCCCCGTCTCCTGGTAAGCCCGCCATGACCAAGACCGGCGACCTCCAGCACTTCCGCCCGCTGCTGTTCTCGATCGCGTACCGGATCCTCGGCAGCGTGGACGACGCCGAGGACGCGGTCCAGGAGACCTGGCTGCGGTACGTGACCTCGGAGACCGAGCCCGACTCGGTCCAGGCGTACCTGTCGACCGTGGTCACCCGGGTCGCGATCGACATCCTCCGCTCGGCGCGGGTGCGGCGGGAGGCGTACGTTGGGGAGTGGTTCCCCGAGCCGCTGCTGGAGGACCCCTACGAGGACCCGGAGCGCTCGGCGGAGCTGGCCGACTCGCTCTCCATGACGGCGCTGCTGATGTTGGAGCGGCTGAGCCCGCTCGAACGGGCGGTGTTCGTGCTGCGCGACGTGTTCGCCTTCGACTTCGAGGAGATCGCCGCGGCCGTCGGGCGGTCGGAGGCGGCCTGCCGCCAGCTCGCGGTACGCGCCCGCCGGCACATGAACGAGGGCCGCCCCCGGTTCGCGGCCGACCGGCGGGAGCGGGCCGAGCTGGCCGGGCGCTTCTTCGAGGCGATCAAGGAGGGCGACGTGGCCGCGCTGCGGGAGGTGCTGGCGGCCGACGTCCAGACGGTGGGCGACGGCGGCGGCAAGGCTCCGGCCCTCGCACGGGCCGTCTCCGGGGCCGGCAACGTGGCCCGGCTGTTCGCCTCCCTGGTCCCCGCGCTCCTCGCGACCGGCGCCACGATCGAGCCCCGCGAGGTGAACGGGCAGCCGGGGGCCGTCTTCCGCGACCGGGACGGCAGGGTCATCAACACGCTGTCGCTCGACATCCACGACGGATGCATCCAGACGATCCGTGCGGTGGCCAATCCAGACAAGCTCCGGCATCTCGGCCCGGTGGCCGACGCCTGGCGGATCAACCAGGAGCTGCGCGAGGCCCGCCGCGCCCCCGCCGGGTCCGGCGCGCCTCAGGAGGAGGGCCTGCCTCAGGATGGGGACGCGTCTCAGGACGGGGGCTCGCCGGGGCGGACGAGGCCGGACTCGTAGGCGTGGCGGACCGCCTGGGCGCGGTCGCGCAGGCCGAGCTTGGCCAGCAGGCGGTTGAGATGGGTGCTGACCGTGGCCTCGGCGATGGCGAGGGCGCCGGCGATCTCGGCGTTGGACAGACCCCGCGCGATCAGGCGGAGGACCTGCTCCTCGCGGGCGGTCAGGGCCGAGGCGGGCGGCGGGGGCGCGGGCGGCGAGGTGCGGCGGTAGGCGTCGACCACGCGGGCCGTCACCGCCGGGTCGAGCAGGATCTCGCCGCGGGCGGCGCTGCGGACGGCGGCGAACAGGTGCTCGGGCGGGGAGCCCTTCAGGAGGAAGCCGCTGACGCCGGCGTGCAGGGAGCGGTCGAGGTTCTCGTCCGTGTCGTACATGGTGAGCATGATCACGCGGGGGGCCGGCGGCGTGGCGAGGATGCGCCGGGCGGCCTCCAGGCCGTTGAGCCGGGGCATGGCGATGTCGAGGAGCGCGACGTCCGGGCGGCGGGAGCGGGCGAGGTCCACCGCCTGCTCGCCGTCCGCGGCCTCGGCCACCACCGCGAGGTCGGGCTGGGTCTCCAGCACCAGGCGCAGTCCGGCGCGGATCATGGCCTGGTCGTCGGCGATCAGGATACCGATCGGGCCGGTGTGCTGCTCGCCGCTGCTCTGCTCGCCGCTGCTCTGCCCGCCGCTGCTCTGCCCGCCGCTGCTCTGCCCGCCGGCGCTCTGCCCGCCGGCGCTCTGCTCGCCCGTCACAGGGGAAGCACCGCCTCGACGCGGAAGCCGCCCTCGGGGAGCGGCGCGGCGGTGAGGGTGCCCTGGAACAGGGCCGCCCGCTCGCGCATGCCGATCAGCCCGTGGCCGCCCGGCGCGGCGGCGACCGGCGGCCGGTGGCCCGGCGGAGGAGGCTGGTTCGTGACCTCCAGGCGCAGCTCGGCGGGACGGTAGGCCACGGTGACCGCCGCCCTCGTCGGGCCGGCGTGCTTGAGCGCGTTGGTCAGCGACTCCTGGACGATCCGGTACGCGGACAGGTCGAGACCCGCCGCCAGGGGCACCGGCTCGCCCCGGACGTCGAGGGTCACCTCCAGGCCCGCCGCCCGTACCTGGTCCAGGAGGTCGCCCAGGCGGTCGAGGCCCGCGTGCGGTGTCAGGCGGTCGGTGTCGGCGGCGCGCAGCAGGCCGACCATGCGGCGCAGCTCGATCAGCGCGGACCTGCCGGCCTCCTCGACCGTGCTGAGCGCCTCGCGCTCGCGGCCCTGGCCGGCGGCGAGCATCAGCCGGACGCCGCCGGCCTGCATGGTCATCACGCTGACGCTGTGGGCCACGATGTCGTGCAGCTCGCGGGCGATGCGGGCGCGCTCCTCGGCGACGGCCTCGCGGGCCAGCAACTCGCCGCGCTCGGCGGCCTGGACGGCGAGCACCCGGTGCCGGCGTACCGCCAGGCCGGCCCCCGCCGCGATGGCGGTCATCACCAGGGCCACGGCGACGTCGCCAGGACCGGCCGCCGGGGAGGTGCTGGCCAGCATGCCGGCCACGTACGCGCCGGTCGCGACCAGGCCGACGGCCACCTTCGCGCTGCGGTGCGCCATCTCCGACAGCAGGGTGAACAGCAGCACGAGCTGCGTGTAGAACTGCCAGGCCGCCGGGGGCTCGCCGACGAGGACGAAGGCGGCGACGTTGGCGGCCGAGTAGGCGGCCAGGACCGCGAACGGCGCCCGCCGCCGGAACAGCACCCCGCCGGCCGCGACCACCCCCGCCACCGCCCACCAGGAGGCGTGCTCGCGCACCGGCGCCATGCCGCGCTCGCTCAGCTCCTCGGCCACCGCGAACAGCGCCACCACGACGGCGACGAGCCAGTCCGCGAGCGAGGGGGCGAGAGAGGTGGCCGGGGACGTGCGGGCGAGGCGCTGGCGGAGCATGAGGTGAGGGTAACCGGCACACCGGATGCAACGTTCCATATCACCCCAAGTAGCCACAGACGGCCAGGAAGAATCCACCGCACGGGGGACGGCCGGTCAAAGGCTGCTTTGACGACGGCGGGCGGCCCCGATCCGTACGTTCCTCCGCATGCTTACCAACGCGAACGCCTTCCGCCGCACCGCGGCCGGGGCGAGCCTGCTGCTCGCCCCCCTCTGCCTCCTCCTCGGCATGATCACCGACCCCAGCGAGCCGGGCGTCGACGACCCGATGGCCTACGCCGACAACCCCGGCGCCGTGGGCGTCAGCGCCACCCTCCTCCACTACGCCTGGGTGTTGTTCGTGCCGGGCGTGATCGGCATGGTGCACCTCGTGCGGCGCAGGGGCGTGGTGCTGGCCAACCTCGCGGGCGTGGTCACCGTCCTCGGGCTCATCAACTTCTCGTCCCTGATGATCTCCGACTTCTTCGACATCGTGCTCTTCAAGACCCTGCCGGTGGAGCAGGCCGAGAAGCTCATGCAGGACGCGGCGCAGCCGGCGATGATCGCCGCCTGGCAGTTGCCGGGAATGATCGGCTCGTTCCTCGGCCTGGTGCTGGTCGCGGTCGCCTACGCCTGGGGTGGGCGGGCCGGCTGGTGGTTTCCGGTGGCGGTGCTCGCGGGCCTCGTGATCTGGCTGGTGGGCGCCGGCCAGTGGAACCTGGTGCTGGGGCTCGGCGGGCCGGTGGTGCTGCTGCTGGCCTTCGGGTACGCCGGCGTGCGGATGATGCGCATGAGCGACGCCGAGTGGGCCGGCCAGGCGCAGCCCGGGGCGGCGGCGGTCAGCCCGAGCGCAGCACGAGCATGACGTGCTCGTCGTCGCCGTGCCGGACGACGCCCTCCCGCTGGAAGCCGTGCCGTTCGAGCAGGCGCACCGAAGCGGTGTTGCCGTGGTGCGGGTCGGCGTACAGCGGGCGGGTCTTCTCCTCGGCCAGGAAGAGGCCGAGAGCGCGGGTGCCGATGCCGCGGCCCCAGAACGCGCGGCCCATCCAGTAGCCGACGAAGCGCCGCTCCCCCTCCCACCAGGCCACCAGGTTGCCCGCGACCGCGCCGTCCACCTCGATCGTGCGCACCCGGTTGGCCGGGTCGCCGAGGACGTTGTCGCGCCAATGGCTGAGGAAGCGCTCCCGCGGGCGGGCGGGGAAGCGCGACCTCCGCACCGCCTCCGGGTCGTGCTCCTGCGCCAGGAACACCTCCAGGTCGCTGTCCGCCACTTCCCTGAGCCGCACGTCGTCCATGACCCGGGAGTCTGGCAGGCGGCACCGACAGAACCGGGTCAGCGGGCCCGGCGCAGGCGCAGGAAGTCGCTGACGACGTACTCGCCCAGCCGCTCGGCGCTCGGCGAGAACACCCGGCCGCCGTTCCTGCGCGCCACCTCGTCCACGAACTCCTTCAGCCGGTCGTCGGCGGCCAGCATGAAGACGTTGATCGTGGCCCGCCGCCGGGTCATCTTGTCGATCTCGGCCAGCGTGAGCTCCAGCGTCTCGTGCGAGGGCGGCCACTCGAAGGCCGAGCGGCCGTTGCGCATGAGGTGCGCGGTCGGCTCGCCGTCCGTGACGACCAGCACCACCGGCTCGAAGTCGGGGTGCCGGTCGAGGTGGCGGCCGGCGATGAGCAGGGCGTGGTGCAGGTTGGTGCCCTGGACCATGTCCCAGTCGAGCCCGGCCAGCTCGTCCGGCTGCAGCACCCGCGCGTAGTTGGAGAAGCCGATGATCTGCACGGCGTCCTGCGGGAACTTCGAGGCCACCAGCGCCTGGAGGGCGAGGGCGGTCTGCTTGGCCGCCGCCCAGGTGCCGCGCAGCGCCATCGAGTACGACAGGTCCACCAGCAGGCACACCGCCGCGGCCGTGCGCCGCTCGGTCTCGGCCACCTCGAAGTCGTCCACGGACAGGCGCACCGCCGTGCCCGCCCCGCCGCCGGGCCGGACGCCGCCCCTGCGCACGCCGTTGACCAGCGTCCTGACCACGTCGAGCGGCTGCTCGTCGCCGAAGCGCCACGGCCGCGACGAGCCCGTGAGCTCCCCGGCCGAGCCCACGTCGTGCTGGTCGTGGTCGCCGCGCCGGCCCGCGTCCAACGAGGAGAACACCCGGCGCAGCGCGGTCTCGCCGAGCCGGCGCACCGCCTTCGGGGTCAGCTCCAGCTTGCCGCGCCTGCGCAGCAGGTAGCCCTGCTCCTCCAGCTCGCGCTCGATGCGCTTGAGCGCCTCCAGGTCGTCCACGGCGGAGCGGCCGAGCGCCCGGCGCACGGCGGCCTCGTCCACGTCGTCGAGCCTGGCGCCGGGGTAGTCCTGGCGCAGGGCGGTCTCCAGCTGGGTCAGGTCGGCCAGCTCCTCCAGCGCGGTGACCGCGTCGCCCATGCCCAGCGGCTCCTCGCCGGTGAGGCGTTCGGGGGCGTTCCAGGCCAGGTCGGGGCGGCGGGCGTGCAGGGCCTCGCCGAGGCGGCGCATCTGGTCCGACAGCCCGCTCTGCTCCAGCGTCTGGTTGATGAGGTTGCTCAGCTCCTCGCGCTGGCGCGGGGTCATCGAGGCCAGCATGCGCTGCGTGGCGGCGGCGCGGCGGGCCAGGATGTCGACCAGCTCCTCCAGGTCGCGCGGCCGCTCAGGGAACAGGTCGCCGTACTTGTCCATGAACGCGGCGAAGTCGGCCTGCGTGTGCTCGCCGCGGGCGTCCCTGTCGAGCATGTCGTTGAGGTCCGACATCATCTGCCGGACGCGCTCCATGGCCTGCGGGTCGGGGTTGGCCAGCGCGTCCCGCAGCCCCCTGAACTGGGCGTCCAGGACCTCGCGGCGCAGCAGGTCGCGCAGCTCCTCGAAGGTCTGGCGGGCGGCGGCCGAGCGCCAGTCGTAGGTGCTCAGCTCCTGGATGGCGCCGGCGGTGTCGTCCGGGAGCGCGTCGAGCCCGGCCTCGCGCAGCCGCGCGTCGTCGGAGGGGTCGGGGAACAGCTCGGCCCGCTCCTGCCCGATGGCCTTGTCGAGCAGCGCCCGCGCCTTCTCCAGCGTGCCGTCCAGCCGGCCGCGCTCGCGCAGGTCGCGGCGGCGCCGCCGGACCTCCCGCAGCATGTCGTCCAGGCCGCGGCGGTCCTGGGCGCCGGGCAGGCCGCGCTTGAGCAGGTCGCGCAGGGCGTGGACCGGGGTCGAGCCCGACAGGATCGCGTCGCCCATCTCGTCCAGCGCCGCCCGGACGTCGTAGGGCGGAGCGAGGGGATCGGGGCCGTCGTGGTACTCGCCATAGCGGTAGGCCATCACCCTCCCACGCTAACCCGGAATGTCCGTTCCCGGGGCGCCGGCGGCCCTAGGCATCCCCGTAGACCTCCCAGACCTCGTCGATGCCGCCGGTCTCGGGCGAGTAGCGGAGCCGCGCGAGCACCGGGTGCTCGACCGGCTTCAGCGCTCTGGTCAGGTCGGCGTGGGTGCAGGGCTTCCGGCCCAGGCCGCCGCGGCCGGCGTTGACCGGCTTGCCGGCCAGCCAGCCGTCGCCGCAGCGGGCCGTGGTCCGGTAGAAGGACGTGAGGTAGGAGTAGCCCAGCTTGTACGTCCTGCCGTCGCCGGCGAACAGCACCGTCCGGTCGTCCAGGCGCTTGATCGTCCCGCTGGCGGTGCGCGGGGCCGGCCAGTCGCTCACCAGGATCTCGTTGACCTTCACGGCCTGCCCGTCCCGGTACTCCACGCGCAGCGGCGTCGCGCCGCGCTCCAGCGCCGCGGCCAGGTCGGCGGGCCGGCACGCGGTCCTGCCGAGGCCCTTGGCGTCCACCGCGACCCGGCCCTCGGTCTCCTTCAGGTCGCAGGCCACCGTCACCCGGCCGAAGGCGGCCTTCGCGTAGCCGAGGCGGACCTCCTTCGCCCCGGCGACCGGCTTGAGCCGGTAGCCGAGGAAACCCTTCTTCCGCACGAGCGCGGCCGACTTCGGCACGACCCGCAGGAGCCCCTTGCCGTCGGGCCAGGCGTACCCGTAGACGACCGTGGCCGCCGCGGCCTGCGCGGGCACGGGCAGGGGCGCGGCGAGGACGCCTGCGGTGAGAGCCGCGGCGATGGCGCAGGCGAGCGGACGGCGCATGGTGGTCTCCCCCGTCAAACAGTGATCAGCCAACCACTTTGACGCGAAAGACCCCCCGCGCGTTCACGTGCGATAGACGGCCGTTCCGTCAAGGTCTTCCTTGGACAGGCGCCGCATGAGGTAAAGCCCCTCCAGCGCGAACTCCAGCGCCGCCGCGGCGTGCCCCGGCGACTCCTCGCCCGCCCCCATGCCCAGCCTGGACATGATCTTGGCGAGGCCCGGCACCGGGCCCATGCGGTGCAGCAGCTCGCCGGCCGGCACCAGCTCGCCGGACTCCACCTGGGTGCCCTCGGCGAACTTGTCGGTGACCGCCGACAGGTCCATGCCGCCCAGCCGGCTCCGGAACGTCTCCGCCGTCGCCCGGCGCAGCAGGTGGGCCAGGATCTCGGTCTCCCTGCCCTCCTCGCTGACCTCGAACTCCACCTTCCCCCGCAGGCTGTGGACCACGCAGGCCAGGTCGATCACCCGGGTGACGGCCCGCTCCTCGCCCGCGAGCGCGGCGCGGCGCACCGCGGAGGCCGCGGCCGTCTCGGCGGCGGCGATCGAGAAGCGCGCGGACACGCCGGAGCGGGCGTCCACGGCCGTGGACTCGCGGACCAGCCGGGTGAACCTGGCGATCACCTCGACCAGGTGCTCGGGGACGTCGGCCCCGATGTCCGGCACGGACTCCTGGCGGATGAGCGTCAGCTCGTCCTCGACGGTCAGCGGGTAGTGGGTGCGGATCTCGGCGCCGAAGCGGTCCTTCAGCGGGGTGATGATCCGGCCCCGGTTGGTGTAGTCCTCGGGGTTGGCGCTGGCGATGAGCAGGATGTCGAGCGGCAGGCGCAGGTTGTAGCCGCGGACCTGGATGTCGCGCTCCTCCAGCACGTTGAGCAGCGACACCTGGATGCGCTCGGCCAGGTCGGGCAGCTCGTTGACGGAGAAGACGCCCCGGTTGGTGCGCGGCACGAGCCCGTAGTGGACGGTCTCGGGGTCGCCGAGCGTGCGCCCTTCGGCGATCTTGATCGGGTCGATGTCGCCGATCAGGTCGCCCACGCTGGTGTCGGGGGTGGCGAGCTTCTCGCCGTAACGCTCGTCGCGGTGCTTCCAGGCGACCGGCAGCTCGTCGCCCAGCTCGCGGGCCAGCGCCCGGCAACGGGTGCAGACCGGCGCGTACGGATGATCGTTGATCTCGCACCCCTCGACGACCGGCGTCCATTCGTCGAGCAGCCCGGTGACGGTGCGGATGAGCCGGGTCTTGCCCTGGCCGCGCTCGCCCAGGAGGACCAGGTCGTGCCCGGCGAGGAGGGCACGCTCCAGATGTGGCAGGACCGTTTCGTCGAAACCGACGATGCCGGGGAACCGGGGCTCGCCCGCCCGCAGCTTGGCCAGCAGGTTCTCCCTGACCTCGGCTTTCACGGTGCGGTGGACGTGGCCGCTGTCCCGCAGCTCGCGGAGAGTTCGTGGCTGTGGCTGATGCACGGGTTCGAGACTACGTCCCCTGAGAGGAATGTGGCAGGGACTTCCACAACCAGGGGAGATTTCGGATCTTGACTATTGCGTGACGGTTCGTGTGCGTGCTTGTCCCTTTAGTGGGGAGAATCGGGACCTAGGGAACTTGGACATGTCGAGGGAGGCGAGACGTGTGGCCTTGATGACGAGCCGCTTCGCCGACGGCCTCGCCGTGGGTTCCGACCTGGTGGTGGCCGCGCAGAACGCCGTCGGCCGGGCCCTGTCGAGGCTCAGCGGCCAAGCCGACCTGGTCTGCTTCTTCATCTGCGGCGACGATCCCGACGACGTCGCCCGGGCCGGACAGGCCGCGATGGAGCTCGCGCCCGGGGCACACGTGATCGGTTGCAGCGCCACGGGGGTGATCGGCGACGGGCAGGGAGTGGAGCTGACCTCCGCCGTGAGCGCCTGGGCGGCGACCCTGGAAGGAGCCAGGGTCACCACGTTCGCGCTGGACACGCTGGCCGCCGAGGACAAGTTCGTGGTGGTGGGGCTGCCCGAGCGCGGCCCGGACGACCACGTGGCGATCCTGCTGGCCGACCCGTACACCTTCCCCACCGACGCCTTCGTCGAGCGCTCGGTGGACGTCCTGGGCGACCTGCCGCTGATCGGCGGCCTGGCCAACGGGCTGCAGGGCCGCGGCTCGGTCCGGCTGTTCGCCGACGGCAAGGTCTACCAGGAGGGCGCCATCGGCGTCCTGCTCAGCGGCCCGCTCCAGGTCAGCACCGTGGTCAGCCAGGGCTGCCGGCCGATCGGCCCCAGCATGGTCGTCACCGCCGCCGAGGAGAACCTGCTGCTGGAGCTGGCCGGCCAGCCCGCGCTGGCCCGGCTGGAGGACATCGTCAGCGACCTCGACGAGGACGACCGCGAGCTGGTCGCGGCCGGCCTGCAGATCGGCATCGCCATGGACGAGTACGCCGAGCGGCACGAGCGCGGCGACTTCCTCATCCGCGGCGTCATCGGCATCGACCCCGAGCGCGAGGCGGTCGCCATCGGCGACATCGTGGAGATCGGCCGGACCGTCCGCTTCCAGGTCCGCGACGCCGCCACCGCCGACGAGGACCTGTACGACATCCTCGACGCCCACCGCGAGCAGTTCGGCCGGGTGGACGGGGCGCTGCTGTTCTCGTGCAACGGGCGCGGCTCGGCCATGTTCGGCACCGCCGACCACGACCCCGTCGCGCTGCGCGACACGCTCGGGCCCATCGGCGTGGCGGGCTTCTTCGCCGCCGGCGAGGTCGGGCCCGTCGCCGGGCACAACCACGTCCACGGCTTCACCGCCTCCGTCCTGGTCTTCTCCAGCACGTCCGGCACGCCGTGAGCGCCCCGCCCCGCGCGGCGGCCCGGCGGTGATCCTCGCGATCGACGTCGGCGGCACCAAGCTGGCCGCGGGACTGGTGACCCCCGACGGCACCGTGCTGCGCTCCGCGCGAGCCGCCACCCCCCAGGGAGCCCCGGCCGCGGCCCTGTGGAAGGTGCTCACCGACCTGGTCGAGCCCCTGTCCGTCCCGGGGGTGACGGGGGTGGGCGCCGGGTGCGGCGGGCCGATGTCCTGGCCCGACGGCGAGGTCTCGCCGCTCAACATCCCCGCCTGGCGCCGCTTCCCGCTGCGCGCCCGCCTCGCCGAACGCTTCCCCGGCCTGCCGGTACGCCTCCACAACGACGCGGTCTGCCTGGCCGTGGCCGAGCACTGGAAAGGCGCGGGGCAGGGCAGCGCGAACATGCTCGGCATGGTCGTCTCGACCGGCGTCGGCGGCGGGCTCGTCCTGGACGGCCGCCTGGTCAACGGCGGCACCGGCAACGCCGGGCACGTCGGGCACGTCGTCGTCGAGCCGGAGGGCGGGCCGCGCTGCGGCTGCGGCGGCCACGGCTGCCTGGAGGCCGTCACCCGCGGCCCGGCCCTCACCGCCTGGGCCCTCGCCCACGGCTGGCTCCCACACCACCCCGCCCCCGCTTCCGCCCCCGCCCCTGTTTCCGCTTCCGCTTCCGCGCCCGCTTCCGCGCCCGCTTCCGCGCCCGCTTCCGCGCCCGCTTCCGCGCCCGCCCCTGTTTCCGCTTCCGCGCCAGCCCCAGCCCCAGCCCCCGCTCCGGGGGCCCGCTCCAGCGCCTCCACCGCCGCGGGCTCCCCGTCGTTCGCCGGAGCCGCCTCGGGGGCGATCACGCTGGACGGCCCGGGGGAGCGGACCGCCTACCAGGAGGACCGCGCCGTGACCGCCCGGCAGCTCGCGGCCGACGCCCGGGACGGGGACCCGGTGGCCGTGCGGGCCATGCGGCGCGCCGGGCGGGCGCTCGGCGTCGCGATCGCCTCCGCCACGCACCTGTGCGACCTGGACGTCGTCACCATCGGCGGCGGCCTGTCGCAGGCGGGGGAGCCGCTGTTCGGGCCGCTGGAGGAGGCGCTGCGCGAGCACGCCCGCATGGGGTTCGCCCGCCGCGTCAAGGTCCTGCCCGCCGCGCTGGGCCAGGAGGCCGGCCTGATCGGCGCCGCCGCCCTCCTCCTGGCCGGCGACACCTACTGGACCCCACCCTCCGCCTGCTGACCGGCCTCTGCCTGTTGACCGGCCTCTGCCTGTTGACCGGCCTCTGCCTGTTGACCGGCCTCTGCCTGTTGACCGGCCTTCGGCTGCTGACGGCCTCCGCCCCCTGGCCGCCCTTCGCCTGTTGAGCGGCCTCTGCCCGCGGACCCGCCTTCGCTCCGCTGGCCGGGTCCGGTCGTGGGACGGCCCGGCGGCCCCGCTGCTCGGGGAGGGGCGCCGGGCCGATGGCCGGATGACACCGGTGTGTCAGCCGGTTTCCAGGGTCGGACCCGGGCCGCCGTCCTCACGCTCGGTGAAGCCGGGCCCGTCGTCCTTCCTTCCTCCCTTCGTCCGTACCGCCCTCCCCGGATGACGGAAGCCGCAACGGGCCGCCGTTCGCCTTGCGCCTCTCCTCGGCTCGAGCGGCGGCGGGCGTTTCCGCCCCGCTCAGGCGGGGCGGCGGGGCTGGAAGAGCCAGGCGTCGAAGAGCGAGTCGAGGCTCTTGCCCGACAGGCGCTCGGCGAGCTGGACGAACTGGTCGGTCGTGACGTGACCGTAGCGGTGCTCGGCGGTCCAGGTGCGCAGCAGGTCGAAGAACGTGCGGTCGCCGATCTCCTCGCGCAGGGCGTGCAGGGTCATCGCGCCGCGCGTGTAGACGGACTGGTTGAACAGGTCGTCGGGCCGCGCCCGGCCCGGCGGGTACTTCCAGATGGAGTCGCCGGCCGGGCGGCGGTGCTGCCGCTCGAAGGCGGCCTCGGCGGTCTCCTTGCCCTTGTGCTCGGCCCACAGCCACTCGGCGTACGTGGCGAAGCCCTCGTTGAGCCAGAGGTCCTTCCAGCGCCGGATGCTCAGGCTGTCGCCGAACCACTGGTGGGCCAGCTCGTGGGCGGTGATGCCGTCGTCGGGGTCGAAGCCGCCGTACATCGGCTTGGTCTGGTTCTCCAGCGCGTAGCCGGCGGCGAAGTCGTCGACGACGCCGCCCGTGGAGTCGAACGGGTAGGGGCCGAAGACGGTGGCCCAGTAGTCGGTGACCTCGGCGGAGGTCTTGTAGACGCCCTCCAGCGAGCTCTCGAACGCGGGATCGACGGCGGCCAGCACCGGGATGCCGCCGGCCGAGCGGCCCTGCCGCAGCTCGAACTCGCCCAGCGTGGCCGTGGCGAGGTAGGTCACCATCGGCCGCCGCTCGCGCCAGCGCCAGGTGGTCTTGCCGCCGGAGGTGGCGGGCCGTCCGGCCAGCTCGCCGTTGGCCAGCGCGGTGAGCCCGGCGGGCACGGTGATGGCGAAGTCGAAGGTGGCCTTGTCGGCGGGGTGGTCGTTGGCGGGGAACCAGGTCTTGGCGCCATTGGGCTCGGCGGTGACGAACGCGCCGTCGCCGGTCGGGATGAAGCCGTAGCTGCCGAGGTTGTCGGGGTCCTGGATGGGCTTGGGCACGCCGGCGTAGGACACCCGGACGGTGAAGCCGCCGCCGTCGGCGAGCGGGCGCGGCGGGCGCACGGTCAGCTCGCTGCCCTGCCGGGTGAAGGTGGCGGCGGCGCCGTCGACCGTGACCTCGCGCACGTCGAGGCCGGACAGGTCGAGGTTGAAGCTGGACAGGGCCTGCGTGGCGGCGGCGGTGATGGTGGTGACGCCCTCCAGCCGCTTGGTCTTGGGGGTGTAGTCGACGGCGATGTCGTAGTGGGTGACGTCGTAGCCGCCGTTGCCGTCGTGGGGGAAGTCGGCGTCGCCGATGCCGGGGGCGCCGGGGCCGGCGTCGGACGGCCCCGGGGAGGTCGCCGTGGGCGCCGGGGCGGACGCCGGTGTGGACGTCGCGGCGGACGGGACCTGAGAAGGGGGCGGCTGGTCCGCGGGCGCGCAGGCGAGCACGCTGACCAGCGCCGCCAGCAGCGCGACCCCGCGTCGTTCTGCACGCATCAGCGAACCAGCCCCTTTCACTTCGTGACCAGAATATTACGCTGCGTCAAGGGCGGGCCGGAACGGCCCCGGTGGCCTCGCCGCGATTCCGTAATCTCCTGATCACCCGGGACAAGTCCGGACAAACTAAAGGTTGCCCCTGCGTTCCTGCTCCCGCTCGATGGCCTCGAAGAGCGCCTTGAAGTTGCCCTTGCCGAACCCGAGCGAGCCGTGCCGCTCGATCAGCTCGAAGAACACGGTGGGCCGGTCCTGCACCGGCTGGGTGAAGATCTGCAGCAGGTAGCCGTCCTCGTCGCGGTCCACCAGGATGCGGCGCTTCTTCAGCTCCTCGATCGGCACGCGTACCTGCCCGATGCGCTCGCGCAGCTCGGGGTCGTCGTAGTACGAGTCGGGCGTGTCGAGGAACTGCACCCCGGCCGCCCGCATGTGGTCCACCGTGGTGAGGATGTCGTTGGTGGCCAGGGCGATGTGCTGCACGCCGGGGCCGCCGTAGAACTCCAGGTACTCGTCGATCTGCGACTTCTTGCGGCTCACCGCCGGCTCGTTGAGCGGGAACTTGACCTTGCGGGTGCCGTCGGCCACGACCTTGGACATGAGCGCGGAGTACTCGGTCGCGATGTCGTCGCCGATGAACTCGGCCATGTTGGTGAAGCCCATGACCTTCCGGTAGAACTCCACCCACTCGTCCATCTTGCCCAGCTCGACGTTGCCGACGCAGTGGTCCACCGCCTGGAACAGCCGGCCGGTCCTGGTCGCGGGCGGGGCCACCAGCGGCTCGGCGGGCTGGTAGCCGGGCAGGTAGGGGCCGCTGTAGTTGGCGCGGTCCACCAGCGTGTGCCGGGTCTCGCCGTACGTGGCGATGGCGGCGAGCACCACCTTGCCGTGCTCGTCCTCCAGCGTGTACGGCTCCTCCAGCCCCCTGGCCCCCTGCGCGACGGCGTGCCGGTAGGCGGCCTCCACGTCCGGGACCTGGATGGCCAGGTCGATCACCCCGTCGCCGTGCTCGGCCACGTGCCGCGCCAGGCCGGTGCCGGGACGGATCGAGGCCCGGAACTCGAAGGTGGCGCTGCCCGAGGTCAGCACGTACGCGGCCAGGTCCGGGCTGCCGTTCTCCGGCCCCCGGTAGGCCACCAGCTTCATGCCGAACGCGGTCGAGTAGTAGTGGGCGGCCTGCCTGGCGTTGCCGACGGCGAACACGACGGCGTCCATGCCGTTCACGGGAAAGAGATCGCTCATACCTCTAACTGTTGATTTCCCTGGACGAGTTGCGCAAGAGTTACTTGAAAGAGTGGACAATATGTCTAGCAGTTCGGCGGACACTGCGGTACTTCTGTACAGCATGACGACGATCGACGACCTCGACGCCCGGCTCATCGCCCTGCTGGCCGCCGAGCCCCGCCTCGGCGTGCTGGAGTGCTCGCGCCGCCTCGGCGTGGCCCGCGGCACCGCCCAGGCCCGGCTCGACCGGCTGGCCGCCCGCGGCGTGATCACCGGTTTCGGCCCCGACATCTCGCCCGCCGCGCTCGGCTACGGCGTCACCGCCTTCGTCACGCTGGAGATCCGCCAGGTCGCCGGGCACGACCCGGTGGCCGACCGGCTGGCGGGCATCCCCGAGGTGCTGGAGGTCCACACGATCACCGGCGCCAGCGACCTGCTCTGCCGCGTGGTGGCGCGGACAAATGCGGATTTGCAGCGAGTTATTGATCAAATAGTGGGCGTCCAGGGCGTGTTGCGGACTAATTCGATCATTGCCCTGGACACTCCGGTTCCGTACCGAGTGCTGCCCTTGGTCGCCGACGTTCCGCGCCGGGAAAGCCGGCCGACGTAGTATCGCTGAGGGACGGGGCACCGGTATCGATCGTTTACCCTTGGCGTTTGCCCAGCTTGCAGGCTTGCGACTAGGGGGGTCGAAGGTGCGAGGCGGTGGAGGAGACGGAATGCCGAAACGGCGGATTCTCCGACTTCTGCTGATTTGTATAGGGGCGGGAATCCTCGTGCTCGTCGGCCTTTTCGCGGTCGCGTGGGCGATGACGCCTATTCCCGACACCACCCAGAAGCAGGCCACCGCGCAGGGCTCGGTGATCTATTACCGCGACGGCAAGACCGTGCTCGCCCGCCAGGGCGTCGACCGCAAGGTGGTCGAGCTGTCCAAGGTGCCCCGGCACGTCCGCGAGGCCGTCATCGCGGCCGAGAACCGCTCGTTCTACGAGGACGCCGGCGTCTCGCTCAAGGGCACCGCCAGGGCCGTCTGGTCCACCGTGAGCGGGCAGCAGCTCCAGGGCGGCTCCACCATCACCCAGCAGCTCGTCCGCAACTACTACAGCGGCCTCAGCCAGGAGCGCTCGGTCACCCGCAAGTTCAAAGAGATCCTCATCGCGATGAAGGTCGACCAGTCCAAGTCGAAGGACTGGGTGCTGGAGCAGTACCTCAACACGATCTACTTCGGCCGCGGCGCCAACGGCGTCCAGTCGGCCGCCCGCGCCTACTTCGGCAAGGACGTCGAGGACCTCAGCGTGGCCGAGGGCGCCTACCTCGCCGCGGTGATCCAGCAGCCCAGCCGCTTCGCCGACCCCGAGGGCACCGACCTGGAGGCGGCCAGGACCCGCTGGAAGTCGATCATCGACGCCATGGGCCAGACCGGCGCGCTCACGCCCGGCCAGATGGCCGCCCAGCGCTTCCCCGAGCTGGTCGCGCCGAAGAAGCCCTTCGAGCTCAAGGGCCAGGCCCGCTACATGCTCCAGCAGGTCACCGACGAGCTCAACCGGCGCGGCTACACCGACGAGGAGATCAACAGCGGCGGGCTGAAGATCGTCTCGACGTTCGACAAGAAGCTCATGGCGGCGGCCGAGCGGGCGGTCAAGGAGGTGCTGCCGGACGACACGCCGAAGAAGATCCGCACCGGGCTCGCCGCCGTCGATCCCGACACCGGCGAGGTGGTCGCCTTCTACGGCGGCGACCCCGACCGCTACGCCTACGACAACGCCTTCTCGGCCAAGGTCATGGCGGGCTCGACGTTCAAGCCGTACACGCTGGCCGCCGCGCTCGACAACGGCTTCGAGCTGTCCACGCGGGTCAACGGCAACTCGCCGCTGCGGGTCGCCTCGGCCGACAAGCCCATCCCCAACGACAGCGGGCGCTCCTACGGGCACATCAACCTGGTGCAGGCCACCCAGAACTCGGTCAACACCGCGTTCGTGGACCTCGGGCAGAAGGTCGGGCTGGACAAGGTGGCCGAGACCGCCGAGGCCGCCGGCATCCCCGCCGACCAGCTCACCCAGCGGACGGCCGCCTCGTTCCCGCTCGGCGTGTCGTCGGTCAGCGCCGTCCAGAACGCCTCCGGCTTCTCCACCTTCGCCAACAAGGGCGTGCACATGGAGGCGCACGTGCTCAAGTCGGTCACCGACGGCCAGGGCCGCAAGGAGGTCGTCGAGCCGGCCTCGGCGAAGGTGGTCGGCGAGCAGGCGGCGGCCGACACCACGTACGCGATGCAGCAGGTCGTCAAGTACGGCACCGGCACCGCCGCCCGCCTCTACGACCGGCCGGTGGCCGGCAAGACCGGCACCACCGACGACTCCAGGTCGGTGTGGTTCAACGGCTTCACGCCGCAGCTCGCGGTCGCCGTGAACATGTTCCGCGACGACAACAAGACCGTGCGGATCCCCGGCTACGGCACGCAGTTCGGCGGGCAGCTCCCCGCGCAGATCTGGCGGGCGTTCATGACCGAGGCGATGGCGGGCGAGCCGGTCGAGGAGTTCCCCGAGCCGTCCGAGTACGGCTACGGCGGCGACGGCTACTCCCCGCCCTACCGGAGCCGGGGCGACGAGCCGAGCCAGGACGCCACGCCGCAGCCCGGCGACGGCTGGGACACGCCGCAGCCCGCCCCGACCGAGCCGCCCCTCACCGACGCGCCGCCCACCGACGGCCCCCGCGAGGACGGCCAGGGCGACCAGCCCGGCCAGGACGACCGCTTCGGCCGGCAGCCCGAGCAGACGTCCCCGCCGACCGGCCAGGAGCCCATACGGCCCTCCACCGGCAGGAACAGGAGCACGGACCCGGGCGGCACCGGCGGCCCCGGCGACCCCAACGGCTTCACCCGCAGCGGCACCCCCGACGGCTGACCCGCCCGCCGGCCCGCACCCGCCTACCGGCCCGCGCTCAAGAGCCCGCCCTTCACCGGCCGCTCTTCACCGGCGCACGCTCACGGGCCCGCGCTCACCGGCCCGCGCTCACCGGCCCGCGCCCAGTTCGGCGCGTAGCGCCTCCACGCTGGTCACCGGCATCCGGCAGGTGAAGCCCCGGCACACGTACGCCGCGGGCGCCTCGTCGATCGGCCCGCGCCCTTCCAGCAGCGCCGGGAACACGCCCTCGCCGGGGACGGACGTCCCGCCCGTGCCGCCCCTCGTCGCGGAGTCGCCGTCGCCGAGCGCCACCACCAGCCCCGGCACGTCGGCCAGCAGCGCCTCCCGGTGCAGCGCCGCCCGCCGCGGGTCGTCCGGCGCGCCGACGATCGCCACCTCCACGGGCCCGTCCAGCGCCGCCCGCGCCACGGCGAGCCCCCAGCCCGCGAACCGCGCGTGCCCCGCCGCCAGCACCGACACCGTGCCCAGCGCCGCCTCGGCGGCCTCCCGGTGCCGGGTGGAGCCGGTCAGCGCCCCGTACGACAGCAGGGCGCCGGCCGCCGCGTACTGGCCGGAAGGGGTGGCGTTGTCGGTGGGGTCCTGGGGGCGCTGGAACAGCCGCTCGGCGTCGTCGGCCGTGTCGTAGAAGCCGCCCTTGCCGTCGGCGAACCGGTCGAGCACGACGTCGAGCAGCGTGCCCGCCAGGCGCAGCCACCGGGCCCCGCCGGTGACGCCGTAGAGCGCGATCAGGCCCTCGGCCACGTTGGCGTGGTCCTCCAGCACGCCGGCGTTGCTGCCCGGCCGGCCGTCCCTGGAGGTGCGCAGCAGCCTGCCGTCGGCCACATGGACCCGGGCCAGCAGCTCAGCCGCGGCCTCGGCGGCGGCCACCAGCTCCGGCCGCTCGAACACCGCGCCCGCCTCGGCCAGCGCCGCGATGGCCAGGCCGTTCCAGGAGGCCACGACCTTGTCGTCGCGGCCGGGGCGCACCCGCAGCTCCCTGGCGGCCAGCAGCCGCTCGCGGACTCGCGCGTAACGCCCGGGGTCCTCGGGGTCGCGCGGGAGCTGCAACACCGAGGTGCCGTGTTCGAACGTGCCGGTGACCTCGAACAGGCCCGCCGCCCACCGCCCGTCGTCCTCGCCCAGGACCTCGCGGAGCTGCTCGGGGGTCCAGACGTAGAACTTGCCCTCGACGCCCTCGCTGTCGGCGTCCAGGGCCGAGGCGAAGCCGCCCTCGGGGGTGGCCAGCTCGCGCAGCAGCCAGCCGGCCGTCTCCAGCGCCACCCGCCGGGCCAGCTCGCCGCCGCCCGCCTTCCACCAGTGGGTGTAGACGCGCAGCAGGAGCGCGTTGTCGTACAACATCTTCTCGAAGTGCGGGACGACCCACTCGGCGTCCACGCTGTAGCGGGCGAAGCCGCCGCCGAGCTGGTCGTAGATGCCGCCGCGGGCCATGGCCTCCAGCGTCGCGGCGCTCATCTCGCGCTCGCCCGAGCGCAGCAGGAACTCCAGCACCATGGACGGCGGGAACTTCGGCGCCCCGCCGAACCCGCCGCGGACCGGGTCGAACGACTCCCGCAGGTTGCGCGCGGCCTGCTCCAGCGTCTCCCCGCCGGGCAGTGGGCCGCCGGGCAGGGTGGTGTTGGTGTTGAGCGCCTCCACGACCTTCGCGCCCTGGCTCAGCACCGCCTCCCGGTCGCCCGTCCACACCCTGTGGACCTCGCGCAGCAGGCGCTGGAAGTGCGGGCGCGGGAAGTAGGTGCCGCAGTAGAACGGGTGGCCCTCCGGCGTGGCGAACACCGTCATCGGCCAGCCGCCCTGGCGGGTCATGGCCTGCGTGGCGCCCATGTAGACGGCGTCCACGTCGGGCCGCTCCTCGCGGTCCACCTTGATGTTGACGAAGTGCTCGTTCATGAGGCGCGCGGTCTCGGCGTCCTCGAAGCTCTCGTGCGCCATGACGTGGCACCAGTGGCACGCCGAGTAGCCGACGCTGATCAGCAGCGGCACGTCCCGGCGCCGGGCCTCCGCGAACGCCTCCTCCCCCCACGGCCACCAGTCGACCGGATTGCCGGCGTGCTGCAGCAGGTAAGGGCTGGTGGCGTCTTTCAAGCGGTTCATCACGACCTCCTCGTCCCACCCTAGACCGCCCGTCCGGCCGGTTCCGCGAGGCCCGCTGGGGGATTGGGGCGGCGCCGGGAGGGCGCGCGGCGTAGGTTACGGAGAGTGGATCTCGACTTCGTCTGCGCCTTCGCCGCCCGGCCGGCGAGCCGGCTGACCCGCAGGGACGTCGCCAGGGCGCTGCTCGCCGTGCCCTCGGGCGTGGCGCTGGTGGCGCTGCCCGACCTGCGCCGGGCGCTGATGGCGGCCGGCAACCCGCTCTCGCCGGCGTTCTGGGACTCCGCCAAGGCGACGCTCGGCTCGATCGAGGCGGGCGTGGCCACGGTCGGCGACGTGCAGCGCTGGGTGGAGTCCACCGGCACCGAGCCGATCCTCATGACCCCGAGCTACTTCATCTGGCCCGAGGAGGACGAACGCGGCCCGGTGGCGGCGGAGATGTACGCGCGCCTGGTCGCCCACCTGGAGGAGCGGGTCGAGGCGGGCGAGATCGACCCCGACGCGCTGGCCGTCGGCGACCCGGAGGCCCGCGCGGCCTACGAGGCGCTGCAGGAGCGCTGGCTCGCCACGCCGCTGCCCGACGGCCGGGTGCCCGGCCAGGCCGTCAACGAGGAGCACGACGAGGAGCTGCTGGCGGGCTGGGACGAGGAGGAGGCGTTCGCGCTGTCGGAGCTGCGGCGCATCGTCGGCGCGCTGCCCGGGCGGCCGGAGCCGGCCGCCGAGCTGGAGGCGGCCGCGGGCCGCCTGCGCGCGTTGCTCGCCCTTCCCGGCTACCCGGGCAGCGTGCTGCGGGCCTGCGCCGGGTTCGACGAGCGGCCGATGCCGGACGACGACCGCGAGTTGTGGCTGGAGGTGGCGGCCGGCGTCGCGGGGCCGCTCTCCGACCTGGCGGACGGCACCGAGGAGCCGGAGGAGTTCGCCGACCTCGACGCGGGGATCGGCGAGGAGGACGCGGCGCTGGCCAACCTGTGCGCCATCGAGTACGCCGACTGGCTGGCGGCCGTGGCGGCGCTGACCCGGATGGGGCCGGGCGTGCTGGCCTCGCCCGAGCGGCTCGCGCGCCTCGTCGCCGAGTCCGAGGACATCGAGGCCGGCGAGCAGGACGACGAGGACCTGCGCGCGACCGAGGGCTTCTTCGCGTCCGTGGTGGCCCTGTGGGGCTTCCTGGGCATCGTGGACGCCGACGAGGTGCTCACGCCGCTGGGCTGGTGGGGGCTGCCGGAGGCGCTGGAGCGGGCGTGGTCGCCCACCGCCGAATGAGCGGGCTCACTCGGCGGAGTCGACCAGGCCTTTGAACTCGGGGTGGCGTTCGATGTACTTGGCCACGTAAGGGCAGGTCGGCACCACCCGCAGGCCGGTGTCGGCGCTGGTCTGCAGGGCGTGGCCGACGAGCTTGCCGGCCAGGCCCTGGCCTTCGTACTCGGGGGCGACCTCGGTGTGGGTGAAGACCACCTTCGTGGGCAGCAGCCGGTAGTCGGCGAATCCGGCGACCTTGCCGTCCACCAGGATCTCGAAACGGCTCTCCGTCGAGTTGTCGACTACTTCGATCGGCATCTATCCGGCTTTCTTGTCGTCGGTGTCACCCTCGCGGGGCACCTGGATCTTCGCCATCTGCCTGTTCATGGACTTGATCAGAAAATACAGGGCGAGCCCGATGAGGGCCACGACGACGAAGCCGAGGAGGCCCGGGCTCACGTCACCTGCTGCTAGAACGGTCACTCTTCCAGTATGCCGCCGGACCCCCGTGGTCCCACCTCCAGCGTGCCGCCCGGTCGCGGCCGGTCAGTGGCAGGCCGGTGAGACGTCGGCCGCGTGGATGCCCGCGAACAGGTCGTCCTCCGGCAGCTCGGTGTCGACCAGCGAGCGCGCCAGGTGGTAGTCCTCGGTCGGCCAGATCTCCTGCTGCAGCTCGCGCGGGCAGACGAACCAGAAGCCGTCCGGATCGACCTGCGTGGCGTGCGCGAGCAGCGCCTCGTCGCGGATCTGGAAGTAGTCGCCGCACGGCACCCGGGTGGTGACCGGCCACTTGGCGGGGCGGTCCTCCCAGCGCGAGATCCAGTCGGCGTACGGGGAGCCGAGCCCGCGCTCGTTCATGGCCTCGTGCAGCGCCTCGAAGCGCTCCTTGGTGAAGCCCATCTGGTAGTAGAGCTTGAGCGGCTGCCACGGGTCGCCGGTGCCCGGGTAGCGGTCGGGGTCGCCGGCCGCCTCGAACGCCTCCACCGACACGCGGTTGGTCATGATGTGGTCGGGGTGCGGGTAGCCGCCGTCGTCGTCGTAGGTGATGATCACGTGCGGCCGGAACTCGCGTACCGCGGCGACCAGCGGCCGGGAGGCGTCCTCCAGCTTCTGTAGCGCGAAGCAGCCCTCGGGCAGCTCCTCCTCCTCGCTCTCCGGCAACCCGGAGTCCACGAAGCCCATGAAACGCTGCTGCACGCCCAGGATCTCGCGGGCCCGCGCCATCTCGGCGCGGCGCACCTCGGCGATGTTGGCCACGATCTCGGGGCGGTCCATCTTCGGGTTGAGCACGGAGCCCCGCTCACCGCCCGTGAGGGTACAAACCAGGACTTCCACGCCTTCGCGCACGTAACGCGCCATCGTCGCGGCGCCCTTGCTCGACTCGTCGTCGGGGTGGGCATGGACGGCCATCAGCCTCAGCGGTGCACTCACGGGCTCGATGTCTCCTCAGTCGGACCGGTCACTTAGTTTGTCTGCAGGCGGTCGTGAGGGTCAGGTCGTGTACCGGGACCCCCGCGGGCGACAATTGTCTCGGATAACGCTGAGGGAGTGCAGGGAGATTCCACCATGGTCACCAGAGATGTCGGGAACGGGCCCGTTCTCGGCACGCCCGACGACGTGCCCGACCGTCCCAGGCGCAGCGGCAGGCTGATCGTCCACGTCGTGATCGGTGTCCTGGTGGCCATCATCGCGGGCGGCTGGGGCTACGTCATGTGGTCGATGACCGCCGGCGGTTCGGAGGCTCCGGCGCAGGTCGTGACGTTCGACGTCGAGGGCCCGACACGGGCCGAGATCACCTTCGAGGTGTACAAGCCAGACGATAGGGTGGCCGTCTGCCGCATCAGGGCTCTGGACGTCAATCACGCGGAAGTGGGCAGCAAGGAAGTAAGAATCCCGGCTGGTGAGGGTAGTAAGCAGCTCAAGGAAAGCCTGGACACCAGTGCTCAGGCCACTTCCGTCCACGTCCAGTACTGCAATCTCGTATAGTGAGACATTTGGGGAAGCGTACCAGCGGCTAACTTGTTAGCCTTTCGCAATTCAACCGTTGGAAACCTCAAGTGATCTCAGGGCCCCCTAGGCAAGCAAGGAGTACCCGTGGCCGACTCTCGTGATGAGAACGTCACATGGCTGACGCAGGAGGCGTACGACCGTCTCAAGGCGGAGTACGAATATCTCTCTGGCCCCGGGCGCGTCGACATCGCCAAGAAGATCGAGGCCGCCCGTGAGGAGGGCGACCTGCGCGAGAACGGCGGCTACCACGCCGCCAAGGACGAGCAGGGCAAGATGGAGGCCCGGATCTTCCACCTCCGGCAGATCCTCGACAACGCCCAGGTGGGCGAGGCCCCCAAGGCCGAGGGCGTGGTCGGGCCCGGCATGACGGTGACCATCAGGTTCGTCGGTGACGACGAGGAGGTCACGTTCCTGCTCGCCTCGCGCGAGGAGAGCGGTGCGCCGATCGACGTCTATTCGCCCAAGTCTCCCCTCGGAGCGGCGATCAACGGTAAAAAGATCGGTGAGAAGGCGACCTACTCGCTGCCGAACGGGCGCCAGAACACCGTCGAGATCCTGGAGGCCGTGCCGTACATCGGCAACTGACGCCACTGGAGACGAACCGCCGGGCCCACGCTGGTCCGGCGGATTTCGTGCATGGGCAGGCGGCTCCCGGGCACCCCGCCCCCGGGCACCCTGTCCCGGGGCACCCTGTCCCGGGGCACCCCGCCCCCGGGCACCCTGTGCACGGACAGCCTGTCCCCGGCCACCCCATGTACGGGCCGGTCGTGCACGGCTCGGGGATTCGGCAGGATCTCTCTTTCCTCGTACAGTCCCGTAAACGGCGCAACACCCACAAACTCGTGCCGTTCATCGTGGTGGCGCTGGTCGCGGTGCTGACCGCCGACGTGCTGCTGCTCGTGCAGCCGCAGGCGGGGCTGAAGGAGGAGGCCGCGGCCCACCGGGCCACGCCGCGGCAGACGCTGCTGGCCGAGCGGCTGCCGCAGGAGCGGACGCCGGCCCGCACGGTCCAGCCGGTGGCGCCGCTGCGCAGGCTGCACAAGCCCAACCTGTTCGTGCTGACGCGCAAGCCGTTCACCGAGGAGCTGTTACGCAAGGTGGGCCGGTTGCGCGGGGTGCGTGCCCTGGAGCTGGCCGACGCCGCCTCCATCACGCTCGACGGCAAGCGGGTGCAGACGCTCGCGGTCGATCCGTCCACGTTCCGCGCGTACACGCCCAAGCGCACCGCCTCCTCCGACGCGCTCTGGCAGAACGTCGCCGCGGGTGACGTGGCGGTGTCGTTCGTGCTCGGCAACGACGGCGGGCTCTCGCTGCACCGCCAGGTACGCGGGCCGGCCGGGCCGCTGCGCATCGGCGCCTACGCCACCACCGGCTTCGGCGCGGTGGACGCGGTGGTCTCCAAGGACGTCGGGCGCGCGCTCGGGCTGCCGCACGACAACGCGCTCATCGTCAGCGCCCCCGACGCCGACTCCGCCACGCTGCGCGCCAGGATCCTCAAGGTGCTGCCCAAGGGCACCCAGATCGCCACCGTCAACCCGGTGCAGCCGCAGCCGCAACAGCAGCCGGCCCGGAGCTGGCCGGCGGGGTCGTTCATGACCGGCGAGCAGATCCAGGTGGCGCTGCGGGCCGCGGCCTCGAAGCTGGGGCGGCCGTACGTGTGGGGTGCCGAGGGCCCCGACACCTTCGACTGCTCGGGGCTGGTGCAGTGGGCCTTCGCCCAGGCGGGCGTGCGGATGCCGCGCGTGACGCACCAGCAGTGGGTGACCGGGGCGCAGGTGCCGCTGTCGCAGGCGCAGCCGGGTGACCTGATCTTCTGGCGCTCCGATCCCACGAACCCCGACTACATCTCCCACGTGGCGATTTATTGGGGTAACGGGCAGATGATCCAGGCGCCGCGTACCGGGGACGTGGTCAAGTTCTCGCGGGTCTACACCAAGAACCTCGCCGGGGTCGTCCGGGTCAGCCCGGTCACCGCCGCCAAGGTCCGCTAGGCGCGGGCCTCCCCTTCAGGGCGACATCCTTCTTTCCTTCATGTGCCTGCGGCATGCAAGTGTGTAATGTTGATTACATGGCTACAGAAGACGTGACGGCGGAGGTCCGGGCCTGGTTCACCGGGCGGCTCCCCGAAGGCTGGTTCACCGGCGCACCCGAGATCGTCAGGGACCGCGAGGAGATCGCGGTCATCGGCACCCTGCCCGACCCGCCGGACGACACCCCGGAGGCCGAGCGCGTGGCCCTCGTCGAGGGGCTGGCCGGGAGGTTCAGGGAGGAGACCCGCGAGCGGCGCATCGAGATCGCCCGCGAGGCCGAGCGCAGGTTCCGGCAGAAGGTCTCGTGGGGCGTCACCTGCGGCGACGTCACTGTGATGTTCACCACACTCTCCGTGCCGGTCATGACCCGGCTGCGCCAGTCGGAGCGGCAGGTCCTCGACACCCTCGTGGCCGCCGGCGTGGCCCGCAGCCGCAGCGACGCGCTCGCCTGGTGCGTACGCCTGGTGGGCAAGAACGCCGACACGTGGCTCGCCGAGTTGCGCGACGCTCTGCAACATGTCGACAGAGTTCGCGCCGCGGGCCCCGACGTCCATTCCTGAGAGGGGCCAGGGGAAACGGCGCGGGCAATGGACTAAACCACTGCGGAAATTGGTTTAGACCAGCGCAATTGGACTGGACCACTCAATGTTTATTCTCTTTTAAACCCGATGCGGTTGGGTAGGCTCCCTCAATCACCAGGGCCACTGCCTGCGACGACGGCTGTGCCAACAGGTCTATGCCAATTGGCTTTCCTGCCGGTTCGTCGTTAATGATGACTGGGCCCTGAGAGAGTGGAGGAGTCGCAGTCGTGTCCCTAACCGTGGAAGTGCCCGCGCCGACGAGCAATAGCGAATTGGCCGCGTGGGTGAAAGAGATCGCTGCCCTTACCGAGCCCGACCGGGTCGAGTGGTGCGACGGCTCCGAGGAGGAGTGGACGCGCCTGACGAACCTCCTCGTCGACCAGGGCACGCTCATCCGTCTCGCCGCCCGCCCCAACAGCTTCTACGCCAAGTCCGACCCCAGCGACGTGGCCCGAGTCGAGGACCGCACCTTCATCTGCTCCGAGCGCGCCGAGGACGCCGGGCCCACCAACAACTGGATCGCGCCGGCCGAGATGCGCCGGACGTTCGGCGAGCTGTTCAAGGGCTGCATGCGCGGGCGCACCATGTACGTCGTCCCGTTCTGCATGGGCCCGCTCGGCGGCGAGATCTCGCAGGTCGGCGTCGAGATCACCGACTCCCCGTACGTCGCCGTCTCCATGCGCATCATGACCCGCATGGGCGAGCGGGCGCTGCGCCTCATCGAGGAGCGCGGCGACTTCGTCAGGTGCGTGCACTCCGTGGGCGCCCCGCTGGAGCCCGGCCAGGCCGACGTGCCGTGGCCGTGCAACTCCACCAAGTACATCAGTCACTTCCCCGAGACCCGCGAGATCTGGTCCTACGGCTCCGGCTACGGCGGCAACGCCCTGCTCGGCAAGAAGTGCTACGCGCTGCGCATCGCCAGCGTCATGGCCCGCGACGAGGGCTGGCTGGCCGAGCACATGCTCGTGCTCAAGCTCACCCCGCCCTCCGGCGAGACCCGCTACATCGCCGCCGCCTTCCCGAGCGCCTGCGGCAAGACCAACCTCGCCATGCTCCAGCCCACGATCCCCGGCTGGAAGGTCGAGACGATCGGCGACGACATCGCCTGGATGCGCTTCGGCGAGGACGGCCGCCTGTACGCCATCAACCCCGAGGCCGGCTTCTTCGGCGTCGCGCCCGGCACCGGTCAGGTCACCAACGCCAACGCCGTCAGGACCCTCTGGGGCAACAGCATCTTCACCAACGTCGCCCTGACCGACGACGGCGACGTGTGGTGGGAGGGCCTGACCGACGAGCCGCCGGCGCACCTGACCGACTGGAAGGGCCGCGACTGGACGCCGGACAGCGACGAGCCGGCCGCCCACCCGAACGCCCGCTTCACCACCCCCGCCGCCCAGTGCCCCACCATCGCGCCGGAGTGGCAGGACCCCAAGGGCGTGCCCATCTCGGCGATCCTGTTCGGGGGTCGCAGGGCCACCGCCGTCCCGCTGGTGACGGAGTCGCTGAGCTGGGAGCACGGCGTCTTCCTCGGAGCCAACGTCGCCTCCGAGAAGACCGCCGCGGCCGAGGGCAAGGTCGGCGAGCTACGCCACGACCCGTTCGCCATGTTGCCGTTCTGCGGCTACAACATGGGCGACTACTTCGGCCACTGGCTGAGGATCGGCCGGCGCGAGGGCGCCGTGCTCCCCCGCATCTACTACGTCAACTGGTTCCGCAAGGACGCCGACGGCCGCTTCGTCTGGCCCGGCTACGGCGAGAACAGCCGCGTGCTCAAGTGGATCGTGGACCGGCTCAACGGCGAGGCCAAGGCCGTGCCGACGCCGATCGGCCTGCTGCCGGCCGAGCTCGACACCGAGGGCCTGGACATCTCCGAGGACGACCTGCGCACGCTGCTGAGCGTCGACCGCGAGGTCTGGCGCGAGGAGGCCAAGCTCATCCCGGCCCACTTCGAGACGTTCGGCGACCGCCTGCCGAAGGAGCTGTGGCAGGAGTACGAGGCGCTGCTCGACCGGCTCGGGTAACCGCCTCCGGCGCGCGGCGCCGGCCGTCCCCGCGGCGGCCGGCGCCGTTCGCGTTCCCGTGAGGTTTCCGTGCCCGCCGCGCGGAGCGAACTGTAGCGAGGACGTACGGAACCTTTGCCCCGATCCATCCGTCATTCGGATACCCGGCCCGTCGGGCTGCCTTCGGAGGGAGGCTCGGATGGATCTGTTCCTGCTCATCGCGGCGGTGGCGATGGCGGTGTTCGTCCTCCGTACGGGCCTGCAGATCCGCCGGGAGCTCGCCGCCGTCATGGAGACGAGCGCCGCGACGCGACCCCAGGAGCTCGGGCACTACGAGCTGGCCTGGCTGGCGGGCGGGGCGTACCGGGTGGCGGAGACGGCCGTCACGGTGCTGGCCGGGGCGGGGGCCCTGCGCATGACGCGCGGCGGCAAGGTGTGCCGGGTCCACGACGGCACCGCCGCGCGGGAGCCGGTCGAGGAGTCCGTGCTGGGCATCCTCGCCTCCAGCTCCGGGCTGTCCGTGGGGACGTTGTGCGCCGAGACCACGCGCACCCTGTCCATGAGCGCGCTCGCCCGCCGCCTCGTGGACCTCGGGCTGGTCCACTCCCCGGGCGTCCTGGCCTGGGCCAGGCGGCTCGTCACGCGGTTTCGGTGGACGCTGCTGGCCGCGTTCGCGGGGGAGGTGGCGGCGGTGGTGACGATGGTGGTCCGGGGCGTGAGCGCCTACGCGCTGCTCGCGATGGCCGTCCTGGGCGGGGCGGGGGCACTGGCGCTGGTCATGATCCTCAAGGGCGAGCCCGACCTGCGGGTCCCGCTGACGCAGGCGGGCAAGGAGACGCTGGACGCGGCCCGCGCGCGGCACCCGCAGGGGAGGGCGGAGGAGCCGGTGGCCGTCGCGCTGTACGGGCGCGGCGAGATACGCGACGGCGACCTCCAGGTCGAGCTGGCCAGGAGCGCCTCGAACCGCGGGAACCGGCCCGGCGCCACCTGGGCGCCGGACTACCTCGTCCCCCTCAGCTGGGGCGACGGAGGCGACGGAGGCGACGGAGGTTCGGGCTGCGGCGCGGGTTGCGGCGGAAGCTGCGGAGGCGGCTGCGGAGGGTGCGGCGGCGGCATCTGACGACCTACGGGACGAAGGACAGGGGAGCGGATTGACACACGAGAGGACGGGCGGGATGGCGGAGCTGGGCGTCGGGATCGGCTGGCGGGCCGAGCTGGACCTGACCATCGAGCGCATGGAGGGCGTGGACTTCGTCGAGGTGATCGCCGAGAACCTGAGGCCCGGCCGCCTGCCGGAGTCGCTGCGACTGCTGCGCGCCCGGGACGTGCCGGTGATCCCGCACGGGGTCTCGCTCGGCGTCGGCGGGGCCGAGCCGCCCTCCCCGGACCGGCTCGCCCACCTGGCCGCCTGCGCCGAGGCCCTGGACGCGCCGCTGGTCAGCGAGCACCTGGCCTTCGTGCGCGGTGGCGGGCTGGAGGCGGGGCACCTGCTGCCGGTCCCGCGTACCCGGGAGTCGCTGCGGGTGGTCACGGAGAACGTGCGCCGGGCCCAGGACGCGCTGCCCGTCCCGCTGGCGCTGGAGAACGTGGCGGCCATCTTCGGCTGGCCGGACGACGAGCTGACCGAGGGCCAGTTCCTCGCCGAGCTGGTCGAGCGGACCGGGGCCGGGCTGCTGATCGACGTGGCCAACCTCTACACCAACCAGTTCAACCTGGGGCTGTCGGCGGTGGCCGCGCTGGACGCGCTCCCGCTGGAGCACCTGGCGTACGTGCACGTCGCCGGCGGGTACGAGCACGAGGGCATCTGGCACGACACCCACACCACCGCCGCGCCGCAGCCGGTGCTCGACCTGCTCACCGAGCTGTGCGCCCGCGCGGCCCCGCCCGGCGTGCTGCTGGAGTGGGACGACGAGTTCCCCAGCGACGCGGCGCTGGCCGGCGAGCTGGACCGGATCCGGGCCGCGATGGCCGTGGCGGAGGAGTCCCGATGACGGGGGAGCGGGAGGAGCCGGCGCGGGCCCGGGAGCTGGAAGGGGAGCGCGAGGACCCGGCGCGGGAGCGGGAGCGGGAGGAGCCGGCGCGGGCCCGGGAGCTGGAAGGGGAGCGCGAGGACCCGGCGCGGGAACGGGAGCGGGAGGAGCCGGCGCGGGCCCGAGAGCTGGAGCGGGAGCGGGAGGAGCTGGCGCGGGCCCGAGAGCTGGAGCGGGAGCGGGAGGAGCTGGCGCGGGCGCAGGCGCGGGTGGTGCGGGCGCTGGTCGCCGGCGGCGCGGTGCCCGGCGGCTTCGACCCCGGCCGCCTGCGCGCCCAGGCGGCCGGCCTGATCGCCAAGCGGCGCTCGATCGTGGCCAGGATCCGCCCGGACACCGCCCTGGCCGCCGGGCCCGACCTGCCCGCCGAGTTCGCCGCCTACGCCCGCGCCCGCACCGCGCCCCCGCCGAGCTACCGCGCCGACGCCGACGACTTCGCCGCCTGGCTGCGCGAGCGCGGCCGGCTGCCCGCCGAGCGCCCGCCCCGCCGCGCGGGCCGCTGGTGGTCGCGGCTGCTGCCGTAGCAGGCATCCGGCGGCGAGCCGCTGTGGAACGAGTCCTGCTCCTTCGACTCCGTGGCCGGCTACGGCGACCCGGCCGGCTGGGCCTGGCGGCCGGGTTTAGTGGGGGGCCGCCGGGAAACGCAGGGGGCATGGGGGGACTGCGCTGCGTCGACGGATCCTATCTGAGCGTCACGCCGGTGGCCTGCCGCGACAGCGTCGGCACCCCGTACGAGGTCACCCTGGAGCTGCACCGCGACGGCGCCCCGTACGGCAGCGTCGGCGAGCGCTGCGGCTGGATGCTGGCCCGGCTCGCGCAGGGCGTGGACGAGGCCCGCAAGCACGACGCCAGGCGGTGGGCCGACCCCGACGACCGCTTCCCCGGCGACGGGCCGGACGGCGAGCTGTTCTCCTTCCGCTACCGCAGCAGGTCCGGCCCGTCCGGCGGCGAGCTGAGCTGCCGGCTGCGCACGATCCCGCTGTGGGAGGGCAGCCGGTGGCGGGTGACCCGGCGGGCCTACGTCGAGGCGTGGGGCGCCACGGGCGTCGGCATGCGGGCGGTGCTGACCTCGGCCGAGCTGTGGTCGTTCGTCCAGGGTCTCGTGGCGGAAGCCGAAGGATGTCTGGAAGGCAGAGATATGGCAAGGAATGCGGGAGAGGGGACAGACACGGGCGAAACGCGGTGATAATTGCCTGTTGGGTCATTGACCGAAGGCACAGCATCGCTGGGGAGGACACTCCGTGGGCCTGCGCGACCTGCTCTACCGGCTGTACGAGCGCCGGCTGGAGGCGAAGCTGTCCCGGGACAGCATTCCCCGGCATGTCGGGGTCATCATCGACGGCAACCGCCGCTGGGCGCGCGCCATGGGCATGCGCGACGTCGCCAGCGGCCACCGCAAGGGCGCCGACAAGATCTCGGAGCTGCTCGGCTGGTGCCGCGAGACGGGCGTCGAGGTGGTCACCGTCTGGATGCTCTCCAACGACAACCTCAACCGCCCCCGCGAGGAGCTGGAGCCGCTCCTGCGCATCATCGAGGACGTGACGCAGGAACTGGTGGCCGAGGGCTGGCGGATCATCCCCGTCGGCGCGCTCGATCTGCTCCCCGACCGCACCGCCAATGTCCTAAAAAATGCGAAAGAAGCGTCATCACACCGTCCCGGCCTGATTGTGAACGTTGCGGTTGGGTATGGAGGAAGACGTGAGATTGCCGATGCGGTGCGCTCACTGCTCCAAGAGCACGCGAGCAGGGGAGCGAGCATCGAGGACCTGGTCGAGGTACTCGATGTCGAGCACATCGCGGAGCATCTCTACACTCGCGGCCAACCCGACCCGGACCTCCTCATCCGGACCTCGGGCGAGCAGCGTCTGTCGGGCTTCATGCTCTGGCAGAGCGCTCATTCAGAGTTCTACTTCCACGAGGCCTACTGGCCCGACTTCCGCAGGGTCGACTTCCTGCGGGCGCTGCGCGACTACGCTGCGAGACACCGGCGTTACGGTTCTTGACCCGACATTCGGGTATCGAGGACGTAACGTTGGAAGTGTCCGACCACAGGCCGGACACTCCGGAGAGGGCCCGCCTTTGCACCGTTACTTGCCGAGGGGGGCCGGAACCCGGCGCCGACGGCATCACGCGGTCGGGGAATGCGGGTCCGGTCCGATTCCCACCTCGTCTGCAGGGCGCCCGCACGCGGGGCGCCCGGGGGAGAACGTGTGGCAGTGTCCTCGAGCAACCCTACGACCCAGCCGGCCAAGCGTACCTACGTGCTGGACACGTCGGTCCTGCTGGCCGACCCGGCGGCCCTGACCCGCTTCGCCGAGCACGACGTGGTTCTGCCGATCGTCGTGATCACCGAGCTGGAAGGCAAGCGGCACCATCCCGAGCTCGGCTACTTCGCGCGGCAGGCCCTGCGCTACCTCGACGAGTTGCGGATCAGGTACGGCAGGCTCGACGAGCCGATGCCGACGCCGACGGGGGACGGCACACTCAGGGTTGAGCTCAATCACAGCGATCCGTCCATCCTGCCCGTCGGGTTCCGCCTGGGCGACAACGACACCCGCATCCTGACGGTGGCGCGCCACCTGTCCGCCGAGGGCTGCGACGTCGTGCTGGTCTCCAAGGACCTGCCCATGCGGGTCAAGGCGGCCTCGATCGGCCTGACCGCGGAGGAGTACCGCGCGGAGCTGGTGCACGAGTCGGGCTGGACGGGGATGGCCGAGATCCAGGTCACCGCCGAGGACGTCGAGACGCTCTTCGAGCGCGGCACGGCGGAGGTGGAGGAGGCCAGGGACCTGCCGACGCACACCGGGCTGCGGCTGCTGTCGGCCAGGGGCTCGGCGCTGGGCCGGGTGCTGCCCGACAAGTCGGTGCGCCTGGTGCGCGGCGACCGCGAGGTGTTCGGCCTGCACGGCCGCTCCGCTGAGCAGCGCATCGCGCTCGACCTGCTGATGGACCCGGAGATCGGCATCATCTCGCTGGGCGGCCGGGCCGGCACCGGCAAGTCGGCGCTGGCGCTGTGCGCGGGCCTGGAGGCCGTCCTGGAGCGCCGCCAGCACCGCAAGGTGGTCGTCTTCCGCCCCCTCTACGCCGTCGGCGGCCAGGAGCTCGGCTACCTGCCGGGCAGCGAGGGCGAGAAGATGGGCCCGTGGGCGCAGGCGGTCTACGACACGCTGGGCGCGGTCACCACGCCCGAGGTGATCGATGAGGTGCTCGACCGGGGCATGCTGGAGGTGCTCCCGCTGACGCACATCCGCGGCCGCTCGCTGCACGACGCGTTCGTGATCGTGGACGAGGCCCAGTCGCTGGAGCGCGGGGTGCTGCTGACGGTGCTGAGCCGGATCGGCGCCAACTCGCGGGTCGTGCTCACCCACGACATCGCCCAGCGCGACAACCTGCGGGTCGGCCGGCACGACGGCGTGGTGGCGGTGGTGGAGAAGCTGAAGGGCCACCCGCTGTTCGCGCACGTGACGCTGACCCGGTCCGAGCGCTCGCCGATCGCCGCGCTGGTGACCGAGATGCTGGAGGACATCACGATGTAGCGCCGCCCAGATCGCCGCAGGTGTACCGCCCCTCGTCCACCGGGGGGCGGTTCTGGTTGTCCCGGACGATCTTGACCTGCTCGTACGCCGCGTCCTGCTGCGCGGTGCAGACGATCTGCGCCTTGGCCAGCTCGCTCAGCCTGCCCGCGCCCCGGATGTAGACCGTGAGCGTCAGCGTGCGCGGGAGCTGCATCTCGTCGCGCTGCACCGGGTTGAGCGAGTCCTTGGTCCGCAGGTACGTGAACCCGCGCAGCGCCGTGTCCCGGTCGCCGAGCGGCTGCGAGGACGCCTCGAACAGCGCCCCGAGCAGGCTCTCCACCGTGTCGTCCGGAACGTCGGCCGGCTCCAGCGCGAGCTTGCCGTCGCGGATCAGGTAGATCGTCTTGGACGGCGGCGGGATCCTGATGGTGGGGGCGTTGCTCCGGTCCTGGACGTCGGTGGGCGAGATGCCGCAGCCCGTGAGGGCCAGCGTGGCGGCGACGGCGGCGAGGAGGACGAGGGCGGCTCTCATGAGTGCGGGAGCCAGACCGTGAAGAGGGTTCCCGGCTCCTGGGCGCGGACCGAGATCGTGCCGCCGTGCAGGTGCACGTTCGCCCGCGCGATGGCCAGGCCCAGGCCGCTGCCCTGGCTGCGGGCCCGGCCCGCGCCCGCCTTGAAGAAGCGGTCGAAGACGTGGGGCAGCGCCTCGCGCGGGATGCCCCTGCCGTGGTCGCGCACCTTGACCTCCAGCCCGTTCTCGGTGCTCCTGGCGTTGACCACCACGGGCGGGGCGCCGTGCTTGAGCGCGTTGCCGACGAGGTTGGCCACGATCACGTCGAACCTTCGCGGGTCGAGGCTGGCGGTCAGCCCTTGAGAGGCGTTCACCTCGACCTGGTCGCTCCAGCCGCGGGTCTCCAGGCAGTCGGCGATGGCGTCGGCCACGTTGACCGGCTCCAGGTTGAGCGTGGCGGTGCCGGCGTCGAAGCGGCTGATCTCGATGAGGTGCTCGACCAGCTCGCGCAGGCGCTCGATCTCCCTGAGCACCAGCAGTACGGCCTGCGCGGGCGCCTCGGGCAGCCGGCCGGCCTCCTCCGAGAGCACGTCGGCCACGGCCGTCATGGCGGTCAGGGGGGTGCGCAGCTCGTGCGAGACGTCGGCCACGAACCGGCGCGACATGGCCTCCAGCGAGCGCAGCTCGGACACGCTCAGCTCCAGCGCCGCGGCGGCGTCGTTGAACCTGGCGGTCAGCCCGGCCAGCTCGTCCTGCCCGTGGACCGGCAGGCGGGTGTCCAGCCGGCCCTCGCCGAGCGCCTGGGCCGCGGCGCTCAGCCGCCGCACCGGCAGCAGCACCTGCCGGGCCGACAGCAGCGCCACGACCAGGGCGATCAGCACGATGGCGATGCCGCCCTGGAAGAGCCTGGTCCGCAGCGTGTCGAGCTGGCGGACGTCGGCGCGCATGGGGAAGAAGACGAAGGCCCGCAGGCCGGTGGCCTCCGGGGTGCCGCCCGCGTCGCGGTAGACCTCGGCGCCGACGATGAACCACAGCTCGCCCTTGATGACCCGGCGCTGGGTGACGACGCTCTGCTTGCTCCTGCCGTACAGCTCGTTGGGCACGTCGTCGAGGGTCATGGGGCCGGTGACGGAGACCAGGTCGCCGTACTCGACCACGACGCCCCGGCCGGGGGCGCTGAGCGTCTGGGCCAGCCGCTCCAGCTCCTTGCCGGTCGGCGCGGCCTCGCCGGGCCGCAGCCGGCCGACGGGGAAGTCGACGCCGCCCAGCTCCCGGGTGACCAGGTCCAGCGAGGTCGTCTCGGTCCTGGTCACCAGCGCGGTCTTGGCCAGCTCGAAGCCGATCGTGGCGACCAGCATGGAGGCGGTGACGGCGACGAGCGTGAACGTGATGACCAGGCGGGCGCGCAGTCCGGTGGGCAGCGGGATCACGGAGGGCTGAACCGGTAGCCGAAGCCGCGCACGGTGTGGATGAAGACGGGCTCGGCGGGCTTGGGCTCGATCTTGGCGCGGATGCGCTGTACGCAGGCGTCCACCAGCCGCGAGTCGGCGATGTGCGTGTGGTCCCAGACCGCGCGCAGCAGGTAGCGGCGGTTGAGCACCTGGCCGGGGTGGCGGACGAGCTCCAGCAGCAGCCGCAGCTCGGTGGGCGTCAGGTGGATCTCCTTGCCGGCCAGCGTGACCTTCAGCGCGCCCCGGTCGATCACGAGGTCGCCGAAGGTGATGCGGTCGGAGGCGGCCGACTCGGCCCGGCGCAGGATGGCCCGGATGCGCGCGTCCAGCACCCGGGGCTCGACCGGCTTGACCACGTAGTCGTCGGCGCCGGCCTCCAGGCCGACCACGATGTCCAGGTCGTCGCCCCTGGCCGTGAGCAGGATGACGGGGAGCTGGTCGAGCTTGCGCACGCGGCGGCACACCTCGATGCCGTCGATGCCGGGGAGCATGACGTCCAGGATGGCGATCTCGGGGCGGCGGGCCCTGATGTGGTCGAGGGCCTCCTCGCCGGTCGCGTACGACGTGACCGAGTGCCCCTGCCGGGTCAGCGCCAGCTCCAGGGCCGTGCGGACCGAGGGGTCGTCTTCTACAAGGAGGATGCCTGCCACGCGCACATTATTATTCCATGCCCGCTATAGCCGGGTTGTGTCACCAAACTGTGACGTCGTGTCGAAGGCATCGGGAAGAAGGACCGACACCCTGAAAGCGGCTTCCCTTCGGTCAACGGGGGCACGGAGGGGAGCCAATATTGTGTGACGAATATCACAATAACTGGAAATAGCGTGCTAACGTGCTGGTTAGCCAAGCGCACACCAAGCGATTACCGCGTTTCGGTTGCGCGGCACCCCCCTCGACAGGGCAAGCTCATGGATCGTGAGCCCCGGTCCGCGTTTGAGTGAGCGCCCCCAGACGAACGATGTCCCCTCGGCGCGCCGGTCGTCGCGGCGCGTGAAGCCCAAGACCATCGTCATCTCCGCCGTCTCCCTGGCGGTCCTGGGCGGTGGCGGCACCTTCATCACCCTGCGCGCCATCGACAACGCCAGCAAGCCGGTCACCCCGGCCTTCAGCCTCGACGACATGGGCAGGCTGGCCAGCGGCAACCTGTCCGGCCCCGACCCCAAGACCGACGCGCTCAAGGCGGCGGCCGAGCGGGCCTTCCGGGCCGAGCAGCTGAAGAAGAACCGCGACGGGGCCGGCGACCACGAGGACGAGCTGTCCTGGGTCGTGCCCAAGCGGGCGCCCGGCGGCAACGGCTTCCCCGCCACGAACTTCCCGCCCGGCAGCGACCCCTCGCCCGGCAGCAACAAGGCCACCGCCAAGGCCATGCTGGGCGCGTTCGGCTTCGGTGCCGACCAGTGGGGCTGCCTGGAGTCGCTCTGGCAGAAGGAGAGCGGCTGGAACGAGCGGGCCATGAACCGCTACTCCGGCGCGTACGGCATCCCGCAGTCCCTCCCGGGCAGCAAGATGGCCAGCGCGGGCGCCGACTGGCAGGTCAACGCCGCCACCCAGATCAAGTGGGGCCTCGGCTACATCAAGGGCCGCTACGGCACGCCCTGTGCCGCCTGGGGCCACTCGCAGTCCACGGGCTGGTACTAGCCGCCCGGGAGGCGCCCGTACTTAAAGGGACATTGGGCCAGGTCAACTTTCCTTCTGCAATCGGCAAGCCGTCACGCCCCCGGCGCGGGGCGGGGCACAGGCTGGCCACATGGGTGTGAAGGTCAGTGTGATCGTCAATGTCCACAATCCGGGTGACACCGCGGACGCGTGCATCCGCTCCGCCGTGGAGCAGACGATGCCCGCCGACGAGTACGAAGTGCTGCTCGTGGACGACGGGTCCACGGACGGGACGGCGGAGCGCCTGGACGCCATCGCCGCGACCCGCGCCAACGTGCGGGCGCTGCACCTGCCGCACACCGGCTCGCCGACGCGCGGCCGCAACGTGGGGCTGGCCGCGGCCCAGGGCGACTACGTCTACTTCCTCGACCAGGGCGACCGCCTGGAGCGCGACGCGCTGGCCCGCATGCACGAGCGGGCCGTGGAGACCGACGCGGACGTGCTGATCGGCCGCCTGGTACGCGACCACGGCTCGCCGATGATCGCCTTCGCGCGCGGCACCGCCCGCGCCGACATCCTGCGCGACCGCCTGCTGAGCCTGCTCGGCCCCCAGCAGCTCTACCGCCGGGCCTTCCTGGAGGACAACGAGCTGGGCTTCTCGGTGACCGGCGGGCGCCTGGCCGAGCAGGCGTTCGTCATGCGGGCGTACCTGCAGGCCAAGGTCATCGCGGTGCTGGCCGAGCACGTCTGCTGCCACCTCGGCGAGCGGCGGCGCACCGAGGAGGACCCGCACGCCATGGTGCAGGAGCTGCGGGCGCTGCTCGACGACATCGACACCTACGTCGGCGCGGGCCGCCAGCGCGACCGCATGTACGCCTACTGGTACCGCTACGCCGTGCTGCGCCCGCTGCTGACCAGCAGGTTCGCCGACTCCTCCGTGGACAGGGGCCGGCACTTCCGGCTCGTCCAGGAGCTGATGGCCGACCGCTTCCCGGAGAAGCTGGACCGCCACCTGCCCGTCCAGCTCCGCGCGGTGGCCGCGTTCGTGCGGATGGGCCGCCTGGACCAGATCGTGCTGCTGGCCGCCTCCACCCGGCGCGGCGGCCTGCGCTCGGAGCTGACCGAGGTGCGCTGGGACGCCCACGTCCTGGTGCTCGGGTTCACCGCCGAGGTCGAGGGCCCCGACGGCCGGCCCGACCGCTACCGCGTGGAAGGCCCCCGCCTGCACTGGATGCCGCCGCGCTCCATCGACGCCAGGCTGCTGCACCCCAGCGTCACCAACGTCAGCGAGGCCGTCGAGCGGGCCCGCATCGAGGTCTACCTGCGGCACGCCGGGACCGGCGTCATCCACTTCCTGCCGCTGGCCCAGCGCGTGGAGGTGCTCTCCGAGGGCCGCCGCCGGGCCCGGGTGCAGATCAAGGCCGAGGCCAGGATCGACGTGACCACGGCCGCGCTCGGCGAGCCGCTGAGCCCCGGGCACTGGGAGCTGCACGTCCGCATGTTCGGCGGCGCCAACCAGGCCAGGAGCCGGGTGCGGCGGCCCGAGGGCCCGCTCAACTGCCTCGGCGTGCTGGCCCAGCGGCCCCGGATGCGGCTGGTGGTGCCCTGCTGGTCCGACCGGGGGGAGCTGGGGCTGGCCGTCGAGCCGGGCTCGTTCGCCGAGTCGATCGCGATGGTGTCGCCGGCCGCCGAGGTCAAGCAGCTCGACGGGCACGCCTACGTCGTCCTGCCGGTGCCGTACGTGCCGCCGAGCGGCGGCCCGCCGCTGGAGCTGGTGCTGCGCTCCACCCGGCACGGCCGCGAGCGCGAGGTGAGCGCCCCGGCGCTGGCCGAGGCCGGGGTGCCCGGCAAGCTGGCCGGGCAGCTCGTGGCCAAGCTGCCGGTGCGGCGCGGCTGGGCCGTCCCCGACCACCTCGGCCCCGGCACCTGGCTGGCGTTCCTGCGCTCGCCGGAGGGGGAGATCGGGCTGCGCTTCGCGCTGAACGTGCGCAGGGGCCGGGTCCAGGTGCGCCCGGCCGCCGCGGCGGACCCGCAGCGGCCCTCGCCCCTCGGCCGGGACACCGTGTGGCACCGGCTCGGGCGGCGGATGCCCGGCGCGCGGCACATCGTGCGCCTGGTACGCGCCGGCAGGCACCGCTACCTCAGCTGACCCAGCCCTCCAGCTCCTCGAACGCGGCGCGGAAGGCGGGCAACATCGGCTTGAGCCGGTCGGGGTAGACGTCCACCAGGCTGTCGAGGTGGTTGCCGCCCTCGATCCGGTGGTAGCGGAACGGCCGGTGCGGCCCGACCATCCGCGCGTAGACGTCGGAGTCGCGGGAGATGGGCAGCAGCGTGTCGAGCGTCCCGTGGATCGTGATGAGCGGCTTGGTGATCCGGCCGGTCAGCGCGATCTTGGCGACGGCCGCGTACGGCTTGCGCGCGGCGTAGTCGTAGTCGGCCGCCGCGCCCTCGTACGACGGGTCCAGCTCCTTCTGGTAGAGCTGCTGGGTCAGCTCCCAGTAGTACTGCCGGTGGAACGGCCACAGGAACTCCGACCCGGCCGCGAACCCGGCCGCCCGCACCCCGGCCTCGTCCGGGTACGCCTTCAGCGCCGGCGGCAGGAAGTTCAGCAGGTTGTCGCCCTTGAGCCGCCAGAGCGTGCCCTCCCAGTCCACGCCGCCGTCGTAGAGCCATCCCCGGTTCTCCAGCTGCCACCTGACCAGGTAGCCGCCGTTGGAGATGCCGGCCGCGAACGTGCGGCGGGGCTGCCTGCCGTACCGCTGCCTGACCACGGCCTTGGCGGCCACGGCGAGCTGGGTGACGCGCTGGTTCCACTCGGCGATGGCGTCGCCGGGCTCGCGGCCGTCCTCGTGGAAGGCGACGCCGACGTTGCCCTTGTCGGTGGCGGCGAAGGCGTAGCCCTTGGACAGCACCCAGTCGGAGATCGTGTAGTCGTTGGCGTACTGCTCCCGGTTGCCGGGGGTGCCGCTGACGACCAGGCCGCCGTTCCAGCGGTCGGGCAGCCTGATCACGAACTGCGCGTCGTGGTTCCAGCCGTGCGTGGCGTTGCCGGTGGAGGTGTCGGGGAAGTAGCCGTCGATCTGCGTGCCGGGCACGCCGGTCGGGTTGACGGTGGCGGCCGCGTGCAGGCCGGCCCAGTCGGCGGGGTCGGTGTGGCCGGTGGCCGCGGTGCCGGCGGTGGTCAGGTCGTCCAGGCGGGCGACGACCTGCTTCTCCGCGCCCGGCACGACGAGCTGATGGTGCTGCTGCTGGACGGGCGTCAGTAAGCTCGCCACGAGGGTGAGGGCGACCAGCATCACGCCTCCTTCAGGTGCTCGGCCAGCAGGCGGCCGAACTCGGCCGGGTGCTCCAGGTGCGGGCTGTGGCCGCACTCGTCGAGCACGACCTCCCGGTAGCGGCCGTAGCGCTCCAGCACCGCCCGGGTCTGCGTCACCATCGGCTGCGCGGGCGTGCCGGGCGAGCCGGGCACGACGCCGAGCGCGCCGAGGTGGGCCAGGTCGAACAACGAGGTGTCGGAGACGATCACGTCGTCGGCGCCCCTGATCCACAGGACGGGCGGCTTCGGGTCGATCCCCGGCAGGTCGTCCAGCCGGAAGTAGGTGGGGGCCATGGTGTTGAGCACGCCGCTCTTGCCGGGGGCCAGGCCCGGCCAGGCGTCGGAGGCGACGGCGTCGCCCGGGTAGTGGGCCTCGCCGACGCGGGTGGTGAGCATCGCGCGGACGTAGAAGTCCTCGTCGGGGACGGGGTTCTTCACGTACGCGGAGCGGAAGACGTTGCGCGGCGAGGTGGGGGCCTCCTCCGACAGGTCGCCGGCCTGGAGCCGGGCCACGAAGTCGGGGTTGGCGCCCCCGGCGCCCGCGCCCGCGCCGTCGGGGTGCGTGAGCGTGCCGTCCGGGCCCTCGGTGCCGCCGAACCCGTACGGGGAGACCGGGTTGACCAGGGTGAGGCTGCGCACGGCGGCCGGCCGGTCGCGCAGGGCCTGCATGACGACGCCGCCGCCCATGCTCCAGCCCACCAGGTGGACCGGCTCCAGGCCCAGGGCCTCGACCAGCTCCAGCACGTCGTCGGAGTAGTCGCGCAGGCCCCGCGTGGCGTCCACCGGGGCCGGGTCGGTGTCGCCGAACCCGCGCAGGTCCACGGCGAGCGGGCGGTAGCCGGCGGGCAGCGCCGTCATGGCGTCGCGCCAGAAGGCGGCCGAGGAGACGTTGCCGTGGACGAACAGCACGGGCTCGCCGGTGTCCCTGCCCTCGACGGTCAGGACGTTCTGGGTGAGCCTCGGCGTGGTGACCTTCATCGCGTGTGGATCCTTTCAGCCAGGTCGCGGCCCCGGGTCTCGCGGGCGGCGTAGACCGCGCCCAGGGTGAGCACCGCGGCCAGTCCAAGGTAGAGGGAGATGGGCAGGCTGCTCGCATACGCCTTGAGCAGCGCCACCGCGATGATCGGGGCCAGCGCGCCCGCCAGGATGGCCGAGAGCTGGGCGCCGACCGACACGCCGGTGTAGCGCGTCCTGGTGCCGAACAGTTCCGAGAAGAAGGCCGCCTGCGGGCCGTACATCATGCCGTGGAAGAGCAGGCCGACGATGACCGCCAGGGTGATCGCCAGGAAGTTGCCGGTGTCCACCAGCGGGAAGAATGCGAAGATCCACACCCCGATGCCGGCGGCCCCGGCCAGGTAGACCGGGCGGCGGCCGACCCGGTCGGACAGCGCGCCCCACATCGGGATCGTCACGAAGTGCACGGCCGAGGCGACCAGCACGGCGTTGAGCACGGTCGAGTTGTCGATGCCCGCGGTCTTGGCGTAGGTGATGACGAAGACCGTCAGCAGGTAGAAGGAGATGTTCTCGGCCAGGCGGGCGCCGATGGCGACGAGCACGTCCTTGCCGTGGTGGCGCAGCACGCCCACGATCGGCGCCCGCTCCTCCGGCGGGGCCTGCTGGAACACCGGCGACTCGCTGATCGTCAGCCGGATCCACAGGCCGATCAGCACCAGCACGCCGGACAGCAGGAACGGCACCCGCCACCCCCACGCCAGGAACGCCTCGTCGGACTGCCAGGCGGCCAGCGCCGCCAGCACGCCGGTGGCCAGCAGGTTGCCGCCGGGCGCGCCGGCCTGCGGCCAGGAGGCCCAGAAGCCGCGGCGGGCGTCGTCGCCGTGCTCGGAGACGATGAGCACCGCGCCGCCCCACTCGCCGCCGAGCGCGAAGCCCTGCACCAGGCGCAGCGCCGTCAGCAGCAGCGCGGCGGCCGGGCCCAGGCTCGCGTACGTCGGCAGGCAGCCGATGAGGAACGTCGCCGCGCCCATCATCAGCAGGCTGAGGACCAGCAGCCGCTTGCGGCCCAGCCGGTCGCCGAAGTGCCCGAACACCAGGCCGCCGAGCGGGCGGGCGACGAAGCCGACGGCGTAGGTGAGGAACGACAGCAGCGTGCCGGTCAGCGGGTCGGAGTCGGGGAAGAACAACTTGTTGAACACCAGGGCGGCTGCCGAGCCGTACAGGAAGAAGTCGTACCACTCGATGGTGGTGCCTATCAGGCTGGCGGCGACGATCCTCTTGATGGAAGTGGCCATGCCGGTCACGCTAAGGAGTGACCGGCGTCACTCATATGGAGTCGGGACCCACAGTCTGCCGGGCGGTTGTGTGGCCGAGCCGGTGCAGGCGGAGCGCGAGCTGGAGCTCCAGAGCGCGCTCGGGCTCCTGCCAGCCGTCGCCGAGCAGCCGTCCCACCCGCTCCAGGCGCTGCGTCACCGTGTTGACGTGGATGTGCATGGCCTCGGCGGTGCGCGACGGCGAGCCGCCCGTGCCGAAGTAGGCCGCCAGCGTGTCGGCCAGCGCGGTGCCGCGGCGGGCGTCGTAGTCCACGACCGCGCCCAGCACCCGGTCCACGAAGCCGCGCACGTCGCGGCCGTCGCCGAGCAGCAGGCCGACGAAGCCAAGCTCGGCGGCGCTCGCGCCGTCGCCCGCCCGGCCCAGCGCGAGCAGCGCCTCGGCGCACCGCCGCGCCTCCTGGTAGGCGCCGGCGACGTTGCCCGCCGCCGGGCCCGCGGGGGCCGCGCCCGCCGTCGCGGGCGTGCCCAGCGACGCGCTCAGCTCGGCGGCCACCCGCCCCGCCAGCGCGCCCGCGTGCTCGCCCGGCAGCAGCAGCACGACCTCCTCGCCCCGCCCGGCCGCCAGCCCGTGCCGCAGCGTGGCCTGCGAGGACGCCCAGAACGCGGCCCGCTCCCGCTGCCCGCCGTGCCGGACCACCACCACGACGTGCGGCGCGCCCAGGTCCACGCCGAGCCGCCGCGCCCGGTCGGCCAGCCCGGGGGAGCCCGGCCGGGCGATCAGGTCGTCCAGCAGCTCGCCCCGCACCCGGCCCTCGGCCTCGGCCACGCTCCTGCGGAACAGCAGCAGCAGCGCGCACACCAGTGCCGCCCGCTCCAGGATGCGCTCGTCGGCGTCGTCGCTGCGCAGCACGAGCGTGCACAGGGGCTCGCCGCCGACGTCCACCGAGGCCACCAGCAGCTCGCCCCTGCGCACGGTGCGGCCCAGCGCCCGCGACGCCTGCGCCGCCTCGAACACTCCGGAGTCCAGCTCGCCCACGTCGCCGGTGAGCGGGCGGCCCAGGTCGTCCAGCACCGCCAGCGAGCCGCCCAGCACGTCCGTCACCACGGCCGCGACGTCCTCGATGCCGCCGCCGCGCAGCACCAGCGAGGTCATCCGGTCGTGCGCCAGCGCCGCCCGCTCCACGGCCTCGCCGTGCGCCCGCGCCGTGCGGTGGGCCTGGGACAGCTCCTCCAGCGCGTTCCTGGTCTCCTGCAGCAGCCGGGCGTTGTCGATCGCCACCGCGGCGTGCGCCGCCAGGCTCGCCAGCAGCGCCACCTCCTCCTGGTGGAACGGCCGGGCGCTGCGGTTGGCCGCCATCAGCACGCCGATCACCCGCTGGCCCAGCCGCAGCGGCACGCCCAGGATCGCGACCAGACCCTCCTCCTCGACGGCCTCGTCGATGTGGCCCTCGTGGCGGAAGCGCGGGTCGGCGAAGTAGTCGGCGGTCGAGTACGGCGTGGCCGTCTGCGCCACCAGCCCGCCCAGCCCGGCCCCCATCGCCAGCCGCAGCGCCCGGAACTTGGCCGAGATCGACCCGTCGGTCACCCGCATGTAGGTGTCGCCGCGCTCGGGGTCGTGCAGCGTCATGTACGCGATGTCGGTCGCGAGGAGCTGCCTGGCCCGGTGAACGATGGCCTCCAGGACGGCGTCCAGGTCGCGCAGGGCGGCCAGGTCGCCGGCGGTGTCGTACAGGGCCGACAGCTCGGCCTCGCGCCGGGCCCGCCGCCGCAGCAGCGCGCGCACCTTCAGCGCCTCGACCTTGGCCCGCTCCAGCGCCTCGATCTCGGCCGGGTCCGCGCCGCGCGCCCGCGCCTCGACGATCGGCCCCTCGAACTCGACCGCCGACGCCTCCCGTGCCAGCAGCTCCAGGTACGCGTGAGCCATCAGCGGGCGGTCCACCCGCCGTCCATCGGCAGCGACACGCCGGTGACGAACGACCCGGCCGGCCCGCACAGGTAGGCGACCAGCTCGGCCACCTCCTCCGGCTCGATCAGGCGTTTGATCGCGGCGGGCCGCAGCATGATGTCCTCCACGACCTCCTCCGGCGCGATCCCGTGCACCCTGGCCTGGTCGGCGATCTGCGCCTCCACCAGCCCGGTCCGCACGTACGCCGGGCACACGCACGTCGAGGTGACCCCGTGGGGCGCCCCCTCCAGCGCGACGACCTTGGAGAAACCCTCCAGCGCGTGCTTGGCCGTGGTGTACGCCGACTTGAACGGCGAGGCCCGCAGCCCGTGGACCGACGAGATGTTGACGAACCTGCCCCAGCCCCGCTCGTACATGCCGGGCAGCACCCGCCGCGCGATGAGGAACGGCGCCTCCACCATGACCCGCATCATCGTCGAGAAGACCTCAGGCGGGAACTCCTCGATGGGCGCCACGTGCTGGAACCCGGCGTTGTTGACCACGATGTCGACCGGCTCGTCCGGCAGCGCCGCGACGAACCCGGGATCGGCCAGATCGGCCGCCACGGCCACGCCGCCCACCTCGGCGGCCACCTTCTCGGCGGGCTCGGCCCGCACGTCCACGACCAGCACCCTGGCGCCGGCGGCGGCCAGCCGGCGGGCGCAGGCCGCCCCGATGCCGCTGCCCGCCCCCGTCACCAGCGCGGTCCGCCCCGTCAGCTCCTTCGCCATACCCCGCACCCTAGGCGGTCGCCGGACCCGCTCGCATGGGTGCCACCGACATAGATACGTGCTCCGTTATGTGGATCAGGCCGTCTGCTATCTTGGTGTGCATGATCGCGTATGCGCAGCAGTGGTGGCCCGCCTCCTAGGCGGACCCTCCAGCGCACACGCAGCCGGCCGCCTCGACGAGGCGGCCGCCGGCAGCTGCACGCGCCCCCGTCGAGCACATCACGAAAGGGGCGCTTCCCGTGACCAGCACCGCCAGCACGGCCACCGGCACCACCATCGGCATCACCACCTGGGCCGACCTGCTCTCCCTGCTCCTCGACGGGGTGTCGCTCACCTCGCGCCAGGCCGCCTGGGCGATGGAGCAGATCATGTCGGGGCGGGCCACGGACGCCCAGATCGCCGCGTTCGCCGTCGCGCTGCGCGCCAAGGGCGAGAGCGTGGAGGAGGTCTCCGGGCTGGCCGACGGCATGCTGGCGCGGTCGGCGGCGATCCGGGTCTCCGGCGACCCCGTCGATCTCGTCGGCACCGGCGGCGACCGGGCCGACACCGTCAACATCTCCACCATGGCCGCCATCGTGGCCGCCGCCGCGGGCGTCAAGGTCGTCAAGCACGGCGGCCGGGCCGCCAGCTCCAGGTCGGGGGCGGCCGACGTGCTGGAGGAGCTGGGCGTGGTCATCGACCTGCCGCCCGCCGCCGTCGTGGACATCGCCGACGAGCTCGGCATCACCTTCTGCTTCGCGCCCGCCTTCAACCCGGCGCTGCGGCGCACCGCCGGGCCCCGCCGCGAGCTGGGCGTCCCCACGGTCTTCAACTTCCTGGCCCCGCTCACCAACCCCGCGCTGCCGCCCGCGCAGGCGGTCGGGGTCTTCCACCCGCAGATGGCGCCCGTCATCGCCGGCGTGCTGGCCGAGCGCGGCGGCTCCGCGCTGGTCTTCCGCGGCAACGACGGGCTGGACGAGCTGACCACCTGCGGCCCCTCGACCGTCTGGGTCGTCCGGCTCGGCAAGGTCACCCGCACCACGTTCGACCCCGCCGAGCTGGGCATCGCCCGCGCCCGCCCCGAGGACCTGCGCGGCGGCGACGCCCGGCACAACGCCGCCGTGGCGCGGAGCGTGCTCGCGGCCGAACGCGGGCCCGTACGCGACGTCGTCCTGCTCAACGCCGCCGCCGCCGTGGTGGCCGCCGAGGGCGCGCCGCGCGCGAACGAGCTGGTGCCCGCCCTGGCCGGCGCCTACAAGCGGGCCGCCGACGCCGTGGACTCCGGCGCCGCCCTGTCGCTGCTCACCCGCTGGGGGCACGCCACCAGGACGGCCTGAACGCCACGGGCCCCGGTCCCGCTACGGGTGGGTCATGGACAACACGTCGAGCGCGGCGTCGAGCTGCTCCTCGGTCAGGGTGCCGTCGGCCACGTGGCCGCGCTCGACGACCACCTCGCGGATGGTCCTGCGCTCGGCCAGCGCCTGCTTGGCGATCTTCGCGGCCTCCTCGTAGCCGACGTACTTGTTCAGCGGCGTGACGATCGACGGGGACGACTCGGCGTACTCGCGCAGGCGCTCCACGTTCGCCGTGATGCCGCTGACGCAGCGGTCGGCGAGCAGGCGCGAGACGTTCGCCAGCAGCCTGATCGACTCCAGGATGTTGCGGGCGATGACCGGGAGCTGCACGTTCAGCTCGAAGCTGCCGGACGCCCCCGCGAACGTGATCGCCGCGTCGTTGCCGATGACCTGCGCCGCCACCATGGCGGTGGCCTCGGGGATCACCGGGTTGACCTTGCCCGGCATGATGGACGAGCCGGGCTGCAGGTCGGGCAGGTTGATCTCGCCCAGCCCCGCGCGCGGCCCCGAGCCCATCCAGCGCAGGTCGTTGGCGATCTTGTTGAGCGACACCGCCACCACCTTGAGCTGCCCGGACAGCTCCACGATGGAGTCCTGGGCGCTCTGCGCCTCGAAGTGGTCGGCCGCCTCGGTGAACGGGATGCCGGTCGCCTCGCGCAGCTTGGCGATGGCCGCCTGCGCGAAGCCGGGCGGCGTGTTGATGCCCGTGCCCACCGCCGTGCCGCCCAGCGGCAGCTCCAGCACCCGGTCCATCGCCGCCGTCACCCGCACCACGCCGTGCTCGACCTGCGTGGCGTAGCCGCCGAACTCCTGGCCCAGCGTCACCGGCGTGGCGTCCATGAGGTGGGTGCGCCCCGACTTCACCACGCCCTGGAACTCGGCCGCCTTCGCCCGCAGCGCCTCGGCCAGGTGCCGCAGCGACGGGATCAGGTGGAAGGTCACCTCGGTCGCCGCCGCCACGTGGATCGAGGTCGGGAAGACGTCGTTGGACGACTGCGAGGCGTTCACGTGGTCGTTGGGGTGCACCGGACGGCCCAGCCGCTCCTCGGCCAGCGTCGCGATCACCTCGTTGGCGTTCATGTTGGACGAGGTGCCCGAGCCGGTCTGGAAGACGTCGATCGGGAAGTGGCCGTCGTGCTCGTTGTCGGCCACGTCGGCCGCCGCCTGCGCGATCGCCTCGGCCAGGTCCTTGTCGATCACGCCCAGCTCGCCGTTGACCTCGGCGGCGACCGCCTTGATCAGGCCCAGCGCGGCGATGTGGGACGGCTCCAGCGGGCGCCCCGAGACCGGGAAGTTCTCCACCGCCCGCTGGGTCTGCGCGCGCCACCTGGCCCCCACCGGGACGCGCACCTCGCCCATCGAGTCATGTTCGATACGGAACTCGCTCATGACTCCCAGTCTTACCCCACGGGCTCAGCTGCTGAAGAGCGCCACGATCAGCACGGCGATCACGACGGCGGCCGCGGCGGCCACCGCCATGAGGACGAGCATGCCGTTGCGGTTGCCCGCCGGCTTCTCCTCGGGGCCCACGATGGAGAACAGGTCCGTCCCCAGGCCCTGGCCCTCGAACGGGACCTGCGGCACGCCCTGCTGGGGAGCCGGGCCGGGCGGCTGGTGCGGGCCCTGCTGGAGGCCCTGCGGCTGCGGCTGGGACTGCGGCCGGGACTGGGACTGGGACTGGGGCTGGGGCTGCGGGGGGAGGGGCGGCGGGGCCTGGTGCGGGGCCGTGTCCTGCTGGCGGCCGGGCCCGGACGTCGCCGGAGGGTAGACCTGCTGGCCCGGCGAGCCGATCGGCGACTGGATGCGCATGGTGTTGATCGCGCCCTCGTCGGCCGGCTGCTGCGGCGGCTGCGGCTGTCGCGGCGGCGCCGGGAACGAGCCCTTGGGACGGGCCACGCTGATCGTGCGGTCGGGGTCGAAGCCGTCCTCTGCGGAGGCGGAGGCAGGAGCGGGGGCGGAAGCGGGGGAGGGCGCGGGCGCGCGGCCCGGCCCCTGCGCGGCCTCGCCGCCGGAACGACCCGGGACACCCGCACCCGGCGCGCCCGGCATCTCCCGGGCACCCGGCGTACCCGCCGTTTCCCGGGAGCCCGGCGCACCCGGCGTCTCCCGGGAGCCCGGCGTACCCGGCGTTTCCCGGACGCCCGGCGTCCTCTGCGCGCCCGGTGTCCCCGCCTGCGGGGGGCGGTCCTGTCCGGCGCTGTGCTGCACGGTGGGGGCCTTGGGGCCCGGCGGCGCGCTCCGGGGGCTCCGCGGGTCCCCGGCGGCGGGGACGGGCCCCTGCGGCCCCGTGGCGGGCCCGCGCGGCGCGGCCGGGGCGGGGGTCTGGTTCGGGCTGGCGAACGGGTCGGGCAAAGCGGCCTCCTGCGCCATCAGAGCCTCGGCCGTGAGCACCGGCATCTCGCTCGTCGGGGTGTCGGCGACCATGCGCAGCATGGTCTCCGCCTTGGCAGCGTTCAGCCGCTGCCGGTAGTCCTTGTTGAGCAGCCCGTTCAGCACGGGCCGCAACTGCCCCGCCTGCGTGGGCGGGTCGGCGCTCTCGGTGAGCAGCGCCGCCAGCGTCTCGGCGATCGTCGAGCGCTCGTACGCCGGCCGCCCCTCCACCGCGAAGTACAGCGTGGCCCCGAGCGACCAGATGTCCGACTCCGGCCCGGTGTACTCGCCCCTGGCACGTTCCGGCGCGGTGTAGCCCGGCGAGCCGATCACCATGCCGGTCTTGGTGAGCCGGGAGTCGCCCTCCGCCTTGGCGATGCCGAAGTCGGTCAGCACCACGCGGCCGCTCTCGGTGATGAGCACGTTGCCCGGCTTGACGTCACGGTGCGTGATGCCCTGGGCGTGCGCGGCCCGCAACGCGCCGAGCAGGTCGACGCCGATCTCGGCCACCAGGCGCGGGGGCAGCGGCCCCTCCTCCTCGATGACCTGCTCCAGCGAGCGGGCCTCGATGAGCTCCATGATGATCCACGGGCTGCCGTCGTCGATCAGCACGTCGTGGATCGCGGCGACCGACGGGTGGTTGATCCGCGAGGCGATGCGGCCCTCGCGGACCATGCGCTCGCGCAGCTCGGCCCGCTGCTCCTCGGTGAGCCCGGGGTCCTGGCGGATCTCCTTGACCGCCACCTCGCGCCCGAGCGCGCGATCGCGCGCGCGCCACACCGTGCCCATGGTGCCCCGGCCCAGAGGGGCGATGAGCTCGTAGCGCTCCGCGAGCAGGCGGATCTGCTGTTCCGGCATACGAAGAAGATATCGATTCTCGCTTGGGAAGTGCTTTACCCTCGCTTGCGAAGTTCTCTTGGCCAGAACCGCCGAGGAAGGCACAACTTTATCACCGTGGCTTTCAATCGGGCATATGCGGACGGTGTCTCCCGCTGCTCCCCGCGCTTCCTGTGGACGCCCTCGCCCGGCCGGCGTTCCTGGCGAGGCACGTTGACCGCCGCGGCGCCCGTCATGTCCGCCCGGTGCAGCCCGCGGTGCGTGGGCCGGCGCGCGAAGGAAGCCGGCGTGATGCCCTGCCCGGCGCGGGGCGGCCTGCGCGGGGCCAGCGGCTCCTCGGCCGAGCCGCCCGCCGCGACCCTGGCCAGCATGAGCGAGGCGCGTACCGAGTCGAGCCTGGTCTGTGGATCGATCCTGAGCAGGGCGTCCAGGACGGGGGCCAGCGGGCCCGCCTTGGTCATCGGGATCGGCTCGCCGCTGGTGAGCGCCGCGAGCGCGGCGGCGGCCGTGCGGCGGCCGTGCAGGCCACGGCCCTCGACGGCGGTGTAGAGGGTCGCGCCGAGCGACCAGAGGTCGGCGGCGGGGCTGGCCTTGGAGCCGAGCACCCGCTCTGGAGCGATGTAACCCGCGGACCCGAGGACGATGCCCGCCTGGGTGATGGAAACGTCACCTTCGAGCGCGGCCAGCCCGAAGTCGGTGAGCACGGCGCGGTCTTCGGTGACGAGCACGTTGCTGGGCTTGACGTCGCGGTGCAGGATGCCCTTGGCGTGCACGGCCCGCAGCGCGCCGAGGATCTGCCGGCCGATCTCGGCGGCCCGGCGCGGCTCCAGCGGGCCCTCCTCCTGGATGAGCTGCTCCAGCGAGCGGGCGCGCAGCAGCTCCATCACGATCCACGGCCGGTCGTCCTCGGTGACGACGTCGAAGACGGTGATGACGGACGGGTGCGCGACCATCGCGGTGGCCCGGCCCTCGCGCTCGGTGCGGGCGCACAGCTCGGCGCGCAGCTCCTCGTCGAGGACGGAGGGCAGCCGCACCTCCTTGACCGCCACGTGGCGGTTGAGCAGCTCGTCGTGCGCCCGCCAGACGGTGCCCATGCCGCCGCGTCCGACCGGCTCCAGAAGCCGATAGCGCGCGGCGAGGAGGTAACCGGAGGGCGCACGCATGGCAGGCAGCTTACCTATTTGGGTAAACCGACCAGTAGAGGCGCGGCCGATAAATTGTTGCGGACTTAAGTCAACCTGCCTGACTCGTCACGTCAGCAAACGTACGCCCGGCCTCTGCCCGAAGGTAGTACGAGTGTCCCCCGGGCGTCGAGAGCCGATCCGGGCGAGTGTGTCGGTCGGCACACAGATGTCGCCAGAAAACGGGCATGATGCCTTGTAGGGGACGTTCAGCTCGACAGCCGACCGGTTACCTGGGGAAACAGGGGTCGGTCAGCGAGTTGTAAGGGTGCCGTAAGGGGGCGGGGGCATGGTAAAGCCAAGAAGAACGGGCAATCGCTCGGGAGCCGGCGAAAGTGTCGGCGCCGAAAGTGTCGGTGCCGATCGTCACACTGGAGCTACATCCCGAACGAGGCCGGGCTCGAACACCACCATGACGAGCACCCGAAGGACGTGATGACGATGCGCCAGACCCAGGTTCGTCGCAGGCCGAGGAAGCCGGGCGCCCCGGCGCTCGACCTTCGCACGCCTTCGGGCCGCAAGCTCCCCTTCTAACCATGTTCAGCGACGGTCACGCCACTGAAGCGCAATCTGAGAGGTGCGCGATGTGCAGTCACTACCCCACTTGTCCCGATGCCGACGCGCCTGACCGCGAGGCGTCGCACGTCGTCTCGGCCCACCCCGACCAGGGCTGGAGCCTGCTGTGCAACGGCGTCGTGCTGTTCGACGACACCGGCCTGCTGCTGCCCGACGGCACCGTGGTGCCGCCGCACCGGGCGCCCATGCAGCTCGCCGCCTGACCACCACGCCCGGAAGGCCTCCTCCACCTCCGGCCCGGGAAGCCCCCTCCGACCCTCCGACGCCGGTGCCGAGCGGCGTACGAACCCCCACCCGGCACCCCGAGGCGTCAGCGCCGCTCAGCGGCGAGGCACCAGCGCCGCTCAGCGGCGACCGATCGTCAGCACCGGCCCCGTCCGGTCGGTGAAGAAGTCGTCACCCTTGTCGTCGACGACGATGAAGGCCGGGAAGTCCACCACCTCGATCTTCCACACCGCCTCCATGCCCAGCTCGGGATACTCCAGGACCTCCACCTTCTTGATGCAGTCCTGGGCCAGCCGGGCCGCCGGCCCGCCGATCGAGCCCAGGTAGAAGCCGCCGTACTTCTGGCACGCCTCCGTGACCTGCCTGGACCTGTTGCCCTTGGCCAGCATCACCATCGAGCCGCCCGCCGCCTGGAAGCGCTCGACGTAGGAGTCCATCCGGCCGGCCGTGGTCGGGCCGAACGAGCCGGAGGCGTAGCCCTCGGGCGTCTTGGCCGGGCCCGCGTAGTAGACCGCGTGGTCCTTCATGTACTGCGGCATCTCGCCGCCGGCGTCCAGCAGCTCGGCGATCTTGGCGTGCGCGATGTCGCGGGCCACGACGAGCGGGCCGGTCAGCGACAGCCGGGTCTTGACCGGGTATTTGGTCAGCTCGGCGAGGATCTCCGGCATCGGGCGGTTGAGGTTGATGTGCACCACGTCGTCCGACAGGTGCTCGTCGGTCGTGTCCGGCAGGAACCGCGCGGGGTCGGTCTCCAGCTGCTCCAGGAACACGCCCTCCGGCGTGATCTTGGCGAGGGCCTGGCGGTCGGCCGAGCACGACACCGCGATGGCCACCGGGCAGGACGCCCCATGCCGCGGCAGGCGGATGACGCGCACGTCGTGGCAGAAGTACTTGCCGCCGAACTGCGCCCCGATGCCCAGCTTCTGCGTCAGCTCGAACACCTTCGCCTCCATCTCCAGGTCACGGAAGCCGTGCCCGGAGGGCGAGCCCGCCGTCGGGATCGAGTCGAGGTAGCGGGCGCTGGCGTACTTGGCGGTCTTCAGCGCGTACTCGGCCGAGGTGCCGCCCACCACGATCGCCAGGTGGTAGGGCGGGCACGCCGCGGTGCCCAGCGAGCGGATCTTCTCCTCCAGGAAGGCCATCATGCGCTTCTCGTTGAGCACGGCCTTGGTCTCCTGGTAGAGGAACGACTTGTTCGCCGAGCCGCCGCCCTTGGCCATGAACAGCAGCTTGTACTCGTCGGGGTGGCCGTGCGGGTCCTCGGCGTACAGCTCGATCTGGGCCGGCAGGTTGTTGCCGGTGTTCTTCTCCTCCCACATGGTCAGCGGGGCCATCTGGGAGTAGCGCAGGTTGAGGCGGGTGTAGGCGTCGTACACGCCGCGCGCGACGTGCTCGGCGTCGCGCCCGTCGGTCAGCACGTGCCGGCCGCGCTTGCCCATGACGATGGCGGTGCCGGTGTCCTGGCACATCGGCAGCACGCCGCCGGCCGAGATGGAGGCGTTCTTCAGCAGGTCGAGGGCGACGAAGCGGTCGTTGCCGCTGGACTCGGGGTCATCGACGATCTTCCTGAGCTGGGCGAGGTGGGACGCCCGCAGGTAGTGGGAGATGTCGTGCACGGCCGTCTCGGTGAGCAGCCGCAGCGCCTCCGGCTCGACCTCCAGGAACGTCCGCCCGGCCGCCTCGACCTTCCGCACCCCCTCCGTCGTGATCAGCCGATATTCGGTGTCGTCGGCTCCCAGCGGCAGCAGGTCGGTGTAGTCGAACTCTCCCATGACCATCCTTTCGTCGCCTCGTAGGTTACGCCGCTCCCCGGACGGCTCGTACGGGCTCCCCGGCCGGTTCGGGGGCCGGTTCGGGGGCCGGTTCGGGGGCCGGGGCGGGGGAGGTGAGGCCGACGAGGATGCCGGTGATCACCAGGGCCGCGCCGAGCAGGTCGTACGCCGAGGGCACGGCCACCCCCAGCACCGCCCCCGTGACGATCGCCCCCACCGGGATGAGCCCGGCGAACAGCCCCGCCCGGCCCGGCCCCAGCCGGGGGAGCGCGCTGTACCAGAGGAAGAACGCCACCACCGTGATGACGACCGACAGGTAGGCGAAGCCGAGGGCCTCCGGCAGCGTCGGCATCCGGAACAGCTCCGTGCCCTCGGCCACCAGGCCGACGGCGAGCAGCATCGGGACGGCCAGCGCCGTCGAGTACGCCGACACCCGGATCGCCCCCAGCTTGGGCAGCAGCGGGATGGCCAGCAGGGAGAAGGCGACCTCGCCGGCCAGGGCGCCGAGCGACCACAGGAGGCCGGGCAGGTTGCCGCTGCCGAGACCGGTGGCCAGGACGGCGCCGGCCACCACGACCGCCGCGCCGGCCAGCAGGCGGGGCGCGGGCCGGCCGCCGGCCAGGGCGAGCCACAGCGGCACGGTGCCGAGGACGGTGCCGACCAGGGCGGGGCCTGAGGCGCGGGTGGCCTCGATGACGCACACGTTGAACAGGACCAGGCCGAGCAGGGTGAGGGCGGCCAGGCACAGGGTCTCGCGGCCGGTCAGGCGGACGAACCGGAGGCCGAGCGGCCTCATGAGGAGGAGCAGGATGACCGCCGCGACGAGGTACCGGACGGCCTGGCCGCCGTACAGGGGGTACGCGCCGATGAGGCCGGAGACTCCGGCCAGGGTCCCCACCAGGAACATGGCCGAGGACGCGCCGAGGATGCCGTTCTTCATGGGGAGGATGCTAAGAAGATGATGGTTCGCGTAAACAGTCCAATGGCGTGGCGAAAGACTGGACCAATATGGCCGACCTCCACATACAGATAGACCGCGGGAAAGGGGGGATGGCCGGGCAGATCGCCGCTGAGCTGCGCGACTCCATCCGGGGCGGGCGGCTCGCGCCGGGCACCCGGCTGCCCGCCACCCGCGATCTCGCCGCCGATCTCCAGGTGTCCAGGGGGGTGGTGGTGGAGGCGTACGAGCAGCTCGTCGCCGAGGGGTTCCTGGTGTCGCGGGTGGGCGCAGGCACCCGGGTCACCCCGCGACCACCGCTGTCGCCGGGCCCCCGCCCGGCGGGGGCTTCGGCCACGGGGTCATCGGCCACGGGGGCTTCGGCCACGGGAACTTCGGCCGTGAGAGGTCCGGCCGGGGGAGGTCCGGCTCAGGGAGGTTCGGCCGGGGGCGCATCGGCCGGGGGAGGGCCGGCCGGAGGCGGGCCGGCCGCTCGGAGGGGGGCGCCTTCGGAAGCCGGTCCCGCTCGCCGCCTCCGGTGGCCGGCGGCCGCGCCAGGCGCTGCGGGTCCCGCGGGGGCGGGGGTGTGCGGGACCTACTACGGGCACCGGCCCACCTCGCCCGACCTCGCCCACTTCCCCAGGCAGCGGTGGCTGGCCGCCGTGCGGCACGTGCTGACCACCGTGCCGTCCGACGCCCTCGACTACGGCGACCCCGGCGGCGTCCCCGAGCTGCGCGAGGAGCTGGCCGGCTACCTGCGCCGGGTCCGGGCGGCCGACGTGCGGCCGGAGAACCTGGTCATCGTCGGCGGCGTCGCCCAGGGCCTGAGCCTGGTGCTGCACGTGCTGGGCGGCCGGCAGCGCGGGTTACGCCTGGCCGTGGAGGACCCGACGAGCCACCGCCAGGTCCCGCTGCTGCGCCGGGCGGGCGCCCAGCTCGTGCCGGTGCCGGTGGACGGGGAGGGCCTGGACGTGCGGCGGCTGTCCGGCGAGGCGGCCCTGGTCACCCCGGCACACCAGTACCCGACCGGCGTGGTCCTGTCGCCGGGGCGCCGCGCCGCGCTCGTGGAGTGGGCGCACGCGGGCGGCCGGTTCGTCCTGGAGGACGACTACGACGCCGAGCTGCGCTTCGACCGCGACCCCGTCGGCTGCCTCCAGGGCCTCGCGCCGGACCGGGTGATCCTGTCCGGCAGCGTGAGCAAGGCGCTGGCCCCGGGGCTGCGGCTGGGCTGGGTGGCCGCGCCGTCCGAGCTGGCCGAGGCGGTCCGGCGGGCGCGCGGCGAGCTGGACCTGGGCTCGCCGGTCATCGACCAGTACGCGCTGGCGCACTTCCTGCGTACCGGCGGCTACGACAAGCACCTGCGGCGGATGCGCAGGGAGTACCGCCGCCGCAGGGACGCCCTGGTCGAGGCCCTGGCGGAGGAGCTGCCCCGGGTGCGGGTCGGGGGGATCGAGGCGGGGCTGCACCTGTACCTGGAGCTGCCGGAGGGCTGGCCGGAGCTGCGGTTCGTACGGGCGGCGCAGGATCTCGGGCTGTCGGCCGAGCCGGTGGGGCCGATGCGGGAGCTGCCGGGGCCGGCCGCCGTGGTGGCCGGGTTCGCACGGCTGCCCGCGCACCGGGCGGTGGAGGTCGTCCGGCGGCTCAAGGTCCATATGTCAGGACAAAACGTTGACTGATGCTGATCGCCTCGCTTAGAAAGAGGATGCATCCCGACTCCTGGAGGCACCATGCGCGTGGGACTGCTGGGCCTGGGCCGGATCGGCGCCTTTCACGCCGCCACCCTGGCCGCGCACCCGCTGGTGGACGAGCTGGTCGTGGCCGATCCCGTACGCAGCTCGCCCTACGGCGAGCCCGGTGACCCGTTCGATGCGGACGCGGTCGTCATCGCCACGCCCACCAGCACCCACGCCGAGCTGATCCTCAAGGCGTGCGAGCTGGGCGTCCCGGTCTTCTGCGAGAAGCCGGCCGCCGGCACGGTGACCGAGACCCTGAAGGTGCTGGAGGCGGCCGAGGGGCACCGGGTGCAGATCGGCTTCCAGCGCAGGTTCGACGCCGGTTACCGGGCGGCGGCCGCGGCGCTGCGCGCGGGGGAGCTGGGCGAGCTGCACCGCGTCCACCTGGTGACGGCCGACCCCGCGCCGCCGCCCGCCTCGTACCTGCCGCTGTCCGGCGGGATCTTCCGCGACTGCCACGTGCACGACTTCGACATCCTGCGCTGGGTGACCGACCGCGAGGTCGTCTCGGTCCACGCCCTGGGGGCCAACCGCGGGGCCGCGTTCTTCGCCGAGGCCGGCGACGTGGACACCAGCGCCGCGCTGCTCACCCTGGACGACGGCACGCTCGCCACCCTCCAGGGCTCCCGCTACAACGGCGCCGGGTACGACGTGCGCATGGAGCTGGCCGGCACCCGCCGCACGCAGGCCGTCGGCCTGGGCCCGCGCGCCCCGCTGCGCGGCACCGAGGGGCTGCCGGAGCCCGACGACCCGTGGCCGGACTTCGTCACCCGCTTCGAGCAGGCCTATCGCGACGAGATCGACGTCTTCCTGAGCGGCGGCCCGAGCCCCTGCACCATCGCCGACGCGCTGGAGGCCCTGTACGTCGCCGAGGCCGCCGACCTGTCGCTGCGCGAGCGCCGTACCGTCGAGGTCGCTGAGGTGCGGCGCTGAGGCGGCGGTCAAGCGGTGGTCAAGCGGCGCTGAGGTGGCGCTGAGGTGGCGCTGAGGGAGCCGGTCAGCTCGCCGGCGCCGGGGCCTTGGGCTGGAAGGCGGGGGCCAGCACGATGATCGCGGCGGCCAGCACCAGCGGCGCGGCGAACGCCACCCGGTAGTCCGCCGCCTCCGCGATGCCGCCGACCAGGGCCGCGCCCACGATGAAGCCGACGTAGTTGAAGAGGTTGACCCGGGCGATGGCCACGCCGGTCCCGGCCGGGTCGAGCCTGCCCGCCGCCGAGAACGACTGCGGCGCCACCACCGCCAGGCCCATCCCGGTCAGCCCGAACGCGACGATGCCGAGCGGCTGGTTGGGGGCCATGACGACGCCGAGGAAGCCGAGCGTGGCGATCACGCCGCCGATCCGCACGATGGCGGCCGGGCCGTAGCGGCGGGCCGCGACGTCGCCACCGAGCCGGACGGCCAGCGTGGCGGCCTGGTAGGCGGCGTAGGCCAGCGGCACGACACTGGGGTCGGCGTGCAGCACGTTCTTCATCAGGACGGTGTTGAAGTTGGAGACCGCGGCGTCGCCGACGTACAGGAAGGCCATGGCCAGGCAGAGCGGGACGAGCGGCCGCCACGGGAACGAGCCGCCGATGGGCGAGACCTCGCTCTCCGGCTTCTCCTCGTCCTTGCCGCACAGGCCGCGCCCGGCGTAGAGCGAGCCGGCCACCGCGAGGACCATGGGGGCCGCCATCACGACCGGCAGCGGCAGCCCGGCGGCGGCGGAGGCCCAGAGCGCCGCGGCCATGCTGAACACGCTCCACACGCAGTGGAACCCGTTGAGCACCTGCACGCCGTAGCGTCGCTCGACCGCGACGCCCTGCATGTTCATGCCCGCGTCCACCGCGCCGACCGCCAGCCCGAAGACCAGCAGCACCGGGATCAGCAGCGGCACGCCGGGCGCCAGCCCGGCCAGCACCACGGCGACGGCGACCACCGGCTGGGCCAGGCGCAGCAGCGGCCTGCTGCCGTGGCGGGCGGCGTACGTCCCGGCCGCCACGCTGCCGACGCCCGCGAACAGCGGCACGATGAGCAGCAGCAGCGTCAGCGTGCCGTCGTCGATGCCGTGCCTGGCCTGGAGGTTCGCGACCTGGACCAGCAGCGACGCGAAGGACAGGCCCTGGACGGCGTAGACGACGTACGTGGCCACGCGGGCCTGGCGATCACGCGGGGACGGCACGGCGGCCTCCATGATTGGGGGGAGATCAAACGTGAGGCTGAGTCAGGTTAGCCGCCCGCCGGGCGTCGCGCCAGCAGGAGGCGCGGGAGATGCGGGAGATAGGGTGCCGGGGTGAGACGGGGCTACGCGACCGGGCAGGCACGCAGAGAGCGCATCCTGGCCGCCGCGCTGCTGGAGTTCGCCGAGAACGGCTACCGGGGGGCGTCGCTGGCCCGCATCGCCGAGCGCGTCGAGCTGTCCCAGGCCGGGCTGCTCCACCACTTCACCAGCAAGGAACGCCTGCTCGTCGCGGTGCTCGACTACCGCGACGAGCAGGACATGCGCCGCTTCGACCTCGGCGAGACCACCGGCGGCGTCGCCGCGCTGCGCGCCCTGGTGGACGTGGTCGAGCACAACGCGCGGGTGCCCGGCCTGGTGCAGCTCTTCTCGGTGATCAGCGGCGAGGCGGTGACCCCCGGCCATCCCGGGCACGAGTGGGCCAGGCGGCGCTACCGCCGGCTGCGCGCCCAGGTGGCGGCGGCGCTGCGCCGGGGCGCCGAGCGCGGCGAGCTCCGCGCCGGCCTCGACGCCGAGGCGCACGCCGACCGCCTGATCGCGATGATGGACGGCCTGCAGACGCAGTGGCTCATCGACCCCGAGCGGGTGGACATGGCCGCCGTGTTCAGGGGTTACGTGGACGACCTCGTCGCGCTGCTGCGCCCGCCCGCCTCCTGAGCGGGCTCGGGGCCGGGCTCCAGCGCGCCGGCCTTGGCCGCCGCCCACACGCCCAGGGCGAGCAGCGCGGCGACCTCCGTGATCGCCAGTCCCCGCTCCACCAGCCCGAGCGGCATGACCCGGTACCACGGCATCCCGTTCCGCGCGCCGATCAGCGCCACCGTCCCGATGCCGACGACCCACAACACCGAGCAGACGCCGAGCCCGAAGGCGACCAGCGTGGCCCGCGACCGCTCCGGCCGCCGCCGCCACGGCCGCGCGATCACCACGGCCGCCAGCGGCAGGCACAGGAACGCGATGAGGCTGCCCGCCCGGTGGATGCTCCCGCTCGTGCTGGGCCCCACCGACCAGTCGTGCTTCTCGAACCAGGCCGTGAGGAACAGCCCCGCGCTCCAGCCCAGGAGCGCGACCGTGCCGACGACCCCGGCGAGCCGCTTGCGGGCCAGCGACACCGCGATGGCCGCCGACCCGGCCGCCAGCAGGCCCACGCCGAGGCCGAAGATCCAGCCGCTGGGGCCGAGGCCGTGCTCGCTGATGGTCCGCCTGAGCGGGTTCGTCTCGCCGAGGCCGGCCAGGTCCAGGCCGAGGATCACCGCGATGCCCGCGCCCGCCGCGCCCAGCCCCCATCGTGCCGGTTGATGCACGCCCACCTCCCTTTGTCCGGGATCAACGGAGGGGCGTACGTGATGATTCCGGCGATGTCACGCCTTCAGCCGGCCGCCGCCGTCCACGGTGAGCACGGTGCCGGTGGTGTAGCCGTTGCCGACGACGTACGCGAGGGCGGCGGCGACGTCCTCCGGCGTGCCGACCCGGCGGACCGGCAGGGCGGCGGCCGAGCCCTCCAGGAACGCGGCCCGCGCCTCCTCGCCGACCACGGACCACCACTCGGTGTCGATCACGCCGGGGGAGACCGCGTTCACCCTGATCGGCGCCAGCTCGACCGCCAGGCCGGGCACGGCGGCCTCGATGGCGCCGTTGACCGCCGCCAGCGCGGCCGTCCCCGGCAGGGCCGCTCCCGCCGACGCCGCCGTCACGAAGGTGATCGAGCCCTGCTCGCTCAGCGTGCCCAGCGCCGCCTGCGCGGTCAGCAGGTGCGGCAGCAGCTTGCCCTCGACGCCGGCCAGCAGCCCCTCGCGGGTCAGCGCGCTCAGCGGCGCGGCCCCGCCGCGCGCGGTCACCGTGATGATCAAGTGGTCGAACGCGCCGAACCGGGCGAACAGCTCCCGCATCGCCCCGGTGTCGCGGGCGTCCACAGCCTCGCCCCGCGCCTGGTCGCCGAGGTGTTTCACCGCCGCCCGCACCCGCTCCTCGGAGCGGCCGGTCACCAGCACTTCGGCGCCCTCGCCCGCCAGCCGGGCGGCGGCCGCCAGCCCGATGCCCGACGTACCGCCCACGATCACGACTCGCATGTCTGACTCCTCTAAATACGAGACACTGTGCCTCGAATCTAATACGAGGCACAGTGTCTTGTAAAGTGGCCGCATGGTGGGCAGACCGCGCAGCGAAGTGGCCAGGAGGGCGATCCTTCAGGCCGCCCTCGACCTGTGCGCCCGCGACGGCTACCAGAACGTCACCATGAAGGGCATCGCCGAGGCCGCCGGCAGCGGGCGGCAGACCGTCTACCGCTGGTGGCAGACCAGGGCCCAGGTGATGCTGGAGGCCGTCACCGAGATCATGGCCGAGAGCATGCCGCCCATCCCCGGCAGCGGCGACCCGCGCGCCGACCTCGTGGCGTTCCTGGAGCAGACGTTCGCGATGGCGCAGGGCGTCGCGGGGCAGGTCGTGGTGGGGCTGATGGCCGACGCCCAGGCCGACGCCGCGGTCGCCGCCGAACTGCGCGCGAAGGTCATCGGGCCGCGCCGGGCCGCCCTGCGCGAGGTGCTGGCGCGCGGCGCCCTGCCCGCCGACGTGGACCTGGAGCTGGCCGTGGACGTCATCTTCGGCGTCATGTGGTACCGCCTGCTCAACCGCCACGCCGAGGTGAACGTCGCGCTGGCCGAGGAGATCGCCGGGCTGCTCGGGCGAATTCGGTGACGACGGGCGATTCGGGACGAGCGAAACGTCCCGGCGGGGGATATCGTCAGATGTGTGAACGAGCGCGCGGGGTCCTGGTTGCCGAAGCTGCAGGAGGTCGGCGAGCGGCTGGCCGAGGAGTTCGTCGCCGCCCGGCGCCCGCCCGCCGCGGGCGGCCTGCCGGCGCCGCACGAGCTGCGTGCCTCCGACGCCGACCGCGAACGCATCGCCCAGGTGCTCCAGGAGGCGCACGCCGACGGCCGGATCACGCTGGAGGAGCTGGAGGAGCGGCTCGGCGTGCTCTACTCCGCGCGCACGCTGGGCGAGCTGGCCGGGCTCACGGCCGACCTGCTGCCCGCCGACCAGCAGCCGCTCAACCTCGACGGCCGGCCCGTCTCGGCCATCTTCAAGCAGGAGCGGCGCGGCGGGCGCTGGGTCGTGCCCGCCGAGCTGGCGGTGACGGCCATGTTCGGCACCACCAAGCTCGACCTGCGGGACGCGATCCTGCAGAACCAGCGGGTGATCATCAACGCCACGCTGGTCTTCGGCGGCCTGGAGATCCAGGTGCCGGAGGACCTTGAGGTCATCAGGGTCGCCAAGGGCAGCACGGTCCGCCTCACCAAGCAGCCGACCGAGCCCGGCGCGCCCGTGGTCGAGGTCCGCACCACGAACTTCGCCGGCGAGGTCAAGGTCAAGGAGCCGCCGCGCCGCAGGCGCCGCCGCTGACCCCGGCCGGTCCGGGCGGATTTCCGGTGGCCGGTCCGGGCGGCGGCGCCCGCGCTCGCGCCCGCTTCTAGCCCGCCGTGTCGAAGTTGATCGCGCTGTAGGCCCGCAGCTTCCAGAGCTGGTGCTCGCTCTCGATCTTGCGGATGGTGCCCGACCGCCCGCGCATCACCAGCGACTGCGTCACCGCCGAACCGGCGCGGAACCGTACGCCCTGCATCAGCTCGCCCTGGGTGATGCCGGTCGCGGCGAAGAAGACGTCGTCGGAGCGGACCAGGTCGTGGGTGGTGAGCACCTGGTCCAGGTCGTGGCCGGCGTCCAGCGCCCGCTGCCGCTCGGCGTCGTCGCGCGGCCACAGCTTGCCCTGGATGACGCCGCCCAGGCACTTGAGCGCGCAGGCCGCCACGATGCCCTCCGGCGTGCCGCCGATGCCCAGCATCAGGTCGATGGCGGTGCCGGTGCGGGCCGCCATGATGGCACCGGCCACGTCGCCGTCGGTGATGAACTTGATCCGCGCCCCGGTCTCCCTGATCTCCTTGACCAGCCGCTCGTGCCGGGGCCGGTCGAGCACGACCACCGTCACGTCGGACGGCGAGCAGTGCTTGGCGCGGGCCACGGCCTGGACGTTGGCCGACACCGGGGCCTCGATGTCCACGACGTCGGCCGCCTCGGGGCCGGTGACCAGCTTCTCCATGTAGAACACGGCCGAGGGGTCGTACATCGAGCCGCGCTCGCTCACCGCGATCACCGACACCGCGTCGGGCATGCCCAGCGCGGTGAGCCTGGTGCCGTCGATCGGGTCCACGGCCACGTCGCAGTCGGGGCCGCTGCCGTCGCCCACGTGCTCGCCGTTGAACAACATCGGGGCGTGGTCCTTCTCGCCCTCGCCGATGACCACCACGCCGTTCATCGAGACGGTGTTGATGAGCTGGCGCATGGCGTTCACGGCCGCGCCGTCGGCGCCGTTCTTGTCGCCCCGGCCGACCCAGCGGGCGGCCGCCATGGCGGCGGCCTCGGTGACGCGGACGAGCTCCAGCGCCAGGTTGCGATCAGGGGCGTGCTCGCTGGTGGCGAGCGGCGGCGGAACCGAATCGGACATCATTGGCCTCCTCGAAGACGTCTGCCTTGATGGTAGACGCCGTCCCTTTCCCGCCCTGAGGGGGATGACGCGGCCTGCCCGCCACCAGGCGGTCGCTCCACGGCGCGAGCGGCGGGCAGTCGGTAAGCTTCGACGTGCGCCCGCGGGGCGCCGCCCGTGGAGGAGAGCGTATGAGCGAAGTGGAACCCGTCGTGACCCAGCCGCGCACGTCCGAGCGGGGCGCGGCGACACGCAGCTCGCTGCTCGCCGCCGCCAGGGAGGTCTTCGTCTCCCGGGGCTTCGCCGAGGCGGGCGTGACCGACGTGGTGGCCCGCGCCGACGCCAGCGTGGGCAGCCTCTACCACCACTTCTCCGGCAAGGCCGACCTCTACCTCACCCTCTTCGAGGAGTGGCAGTCCCGCCAGATGCAGCGCACCAAGCAGGCCGCCAGGGCGGCCCGCGCCGCCGGCGAGAGCGACCCCATGCGGGTGTTCGTCAGCGCCGCCCGCGCCTACCTCGACGGCTGCCTGGAGGAGCGCGAGCTGGCCGCGCTGTTCCTGCGCGGCGACGGCCCGCCCGGCTTCGAGGTGGTCATGCGCGACCGGCTGCGCAAGTGGGCGCAGCTCAACGCGGCGCTGTTCGAGGACGAGGCCGCACTGGTCGTGGTCATCACCGGCGCGCTGGCGGCCGCGGTCTCGGAGGTCGTGCGCACCGGCGACCGGGCGCTGGCCGAGGAGGTGCTGGGCATCATCGGCCAGATCCGACCGGCCACTTCGGCGACCGCCTCCTCCAGCGGGTAACCTCGGCGGTTGTGCGAGGGTTCACACAGGGTTTCTACGGCTACGCGGTCGCGCTCTTCGTCTGCCTGCTGGGGGCGGGGGTGTTCCTGCTGGTGACCCCGCACGGCGAGTCCGAGCACATCCCGCGGCGCGAATACTCCATCACCGTCGCCAACTTCGGCCACGCCGTCCCGTACGCCGTGTGGGCCCCCAGGCAGGACCCGCAGGGCTGGGTGCCCAACAGCAACCGCATCGCCAAGGGCGCCAACGGCGCCCAGGTCCTCTACCTCGGCTACGCCACCGCCAAGCGCGAGCACGCGATGTTCGTCCAGAGCGACGAGCGGCCCGCGGCCGAGTTCGCCAACCGCATGGCCAACACCGACAAGGCCATCGGCACCCAGCAGATCGGCGGCGTCACCTGGGAGCGGCGCTTCCGCGAGGACAAGAAGCAGCGCACGCTGGTCCGCGTCCTGCCGGAGGTGACGCTCGTGGTCACCGGCACGGCCGACTGGCCCGAGCTGGCCGAGCTGGCGGGCCTGCTCCAGCAGCGGCCCAAGGGCTAGCGGCCTCCTCTAGGGTGGTGCCCGTGGCAGCAGCGAACGACAAGACGCCCTCGTACGAGCAGGCCCGCGAGGAGCTGACCGAGGTGGTCCGCCGCCTGGAGAACGGCGGGCTGACCCTGGAGCAGTCGATCGAGCTCTGGGAGCGCGGCGAGCGGCTGGCGGCGGTCTGCGAGGAATGGCTCCAGGGCGCCAGGGTCAAGCTGGCCGCCGCCATGGCCCGCCGTGCCGACCCCGGCCACGGCGACGACACGCCCTTCTGAGCGGCGCCCTTCAGGCGGCCACGGCTGCTAGGCGGCCTCGGGGAGCAGCGCCACGACCGGGATGCGGCGGCTGGTCTTCTTCTCGTAGTCGGCGAAGCCCGGGGCCTGCTCCACCATGCGGGCGTAGAGCCGGTCGCGCTCCTCGCCCTCGATGATGACGGCTTTGACCTGGAACGTGTCGGTGCCGACCTCGATCGTGGCCGCCGGGTTGGCCCGGAGGTTGTGGTACCAGGCCGGGTGGTTGTCCGCGCCGGCGTTCGACGCGATGATCACGTAGCGTTCGCCGTCGGCCAGGTACATGACCGGCGTGGTGGCCGGCCGGCCGCTCTTGGCGCCGGTGGTGGTGACCAACAGCAGCGGCGCACCCTCGAACATGCCGCCGACACGTCCCTCGTTGGCGCGGAACTCGTCGATGATCTGCTGGTTGAAGTCGTTCGGCATTCTCGGCTCCTTTAATCGGAGAGTTCTCCGGTTGATGGTCGGAGAGTAACCGGAGAACTCTCCGGTTACAACCTGTATGCTCCAACCGTGCGCGGACGCCGATCTCTTCCCGTCCTCGGGCAACCCCAGCCCGAACGGGCCGACGCCGCCCGCAACCGGCAGAAGATCATCGACGTGGCCGCCCGGATGATCGCCGAGCACGGCGCCGCCGGCCTGTCGCTCGACGAGGTGGCGCGGGCCGCGGGCGTCGGCGTGGGCACTGTCTACCGCCGCTTCGGCGACCGCAGCGGGCTGATCTTCGCGCTGCTCGACGAGCGGGAGCGGCGCTTCCAGACGGCGTTCTTCTCCGGGCCGCCGCCGCTCGGGCCCGGCGCGCCGGCGATGGAGCGGATCGCGGCGTTCCTGCGCGCGCTGGTCGATCGCGTCCTGGCGCAGCACGAGCTGTTCCTGCTGCTGGAGCGGGGCAGGGCGGGGACGTTCAGCGGGCCCTATCGGATCCACCACATCCACCTGGCGAGCCTCATCGGCCAGGCCAGGCCCGACGCGGACGCGGCCTACCTGGCCGACGCGCTGCTCGCGCCGGCCAACGCCGGGCTGATCGCGCTCCAGCGGGACGAGCGCGGGATGAGCGTCGAGCAGATCAAGGCGGGGCTGACCGGGCTGGCCGCGGCGGCCCTGCGCGCCGGGCAGTCCCTTCAGCGGGACGCCGCCCTCCGGCAGGACGCTTTCCAGTAGGACGCCTTCCGATAGAACGCCCTTCAGCAGGACGCCCTCCGGCGGGGCGTCACTCGGCGGGGCGTCACTCGGCGGGGCGTCACTCGGTGCGGGCCCGCAGGCGGTCGTCGGACAGGCGGATCGTCAGCGGGCTGCCGGGCGGCACGTCCTTGGCCAGGCGGACCACCTCGCCCGACGGGTGCTGCACGATGGCGTAGCCGCGCTCCAGCGTGGCCGCGGGCGACAGCGCGACCAGCCGGGCCCGCAGGTGGACCAGGTCGTCGGCGGCGCGGTCGAGCGAGCCCGACAGCGAGCGCCTGGCCCGCTCGCGCAGCGCGTCCACCTGCTCGGCGTGGCGCTCCAGCTCGCGTACCGGATCGGCCAGCGAGGGGCGCGAGCGCGCCGACGCCAGCCACGACATCTCCCGGTCCAGCCAGCCGCTCAGCACCCGGCGGCCCCGGTCGCGCAACTGCCGGATCAGCGCGAGCTGCTCGCCGACGTCGGGGACGACCTTCTTGGCGGCGTCCGTGGGAGTGGACGCGCGCACGTCGGCCACCAGGTCCAGCAGCGGGCTGTCCTGCTCGTGGCCGATCGCGCTCACGACCGGGGTGCGGCACGCGGCCACCGCGCGCACCAGCGTCTCGTCGGAGAACGGCAGCAGGTCCTCCAGCGAGCCGCCGCCCCGGGCGACCACGATGACGTCGATCTCGGGGTCCGCGTCCAGCTTGCGCAGCGCCTCGGTGACCTCGCCCACCGCGTACGGGCCCTGGACGGCCACCTCCTCGACCTTGAACCGCACGGCCGGCCAGCGCCGGCGGGCGTTCTCCAGCACGTCGCGCTCGGCCGCCGAGTCACGGCCGCAGATGAGCCCGATCACGCCGGGCAGGAACGGCAGCCGCCGTTTCCTGTCGGCGTTGAACAGCCCCTCGGCCGACAGGAGCTGCCTCAGCCGCTCCAGCCGTACCAGCAGCTCGCCCACGCCGATCGGGCGGATCTCCAGCGCGGTGAACGCGAACGTGCCCTTGTTGACCCAGAAGTCCGGCTTCACCTGCAGCACGACCCTGGCGCCGTCGGCCGGTCGCGGCGTGGCCGCCTCGTAGACGCCGCGCGGGGCGGTGACCCTGGCGGAGACGTTGGCGACCGGGTCGCGCAGGGTCAGGAACACCGTGCCGCCGCGCGCGCTCAGATCGGTGATCTGGCCCTCGACCCACACCGTGCCGAGCCGGCCGATCCAGCCCCCCACCATCTGCAGGACCGTGCGGATCGGCAGGGGGGACTCCGGCGTGGTCTTCGAGGTCATGGCGGAAGACTACGGGCTATTACCGGCTATTCGGCGGCCTGCAGCTTGGCGAGGCGGTTCTCGAACATCCGCACCACCTCGGGGCGGTTCTGGGTCGCGCGCTCGTAGGCGAGGAAGTCGCCGATCTGCTCGGCGGTCTTGCCGCGCATGCGGGCGCGGAGGGAGGCGACGGTCAGCTCGTCGTAGCCGGCCAGCGGCTCCACCAGCCCGGCCGCGGGCTCGGGCGCCTGCTCGGCCTGCTCGGCCTGCTCGGCCTGCTCGGCCTGCTCGGCCTTGGGACCGGGCTCCGCCTGCGGCTCCGGCTCGGGCTCGGGCTCGACCGGGGTGATGGACACCGGCTCGGAGGTGACGGGCTCGTTGCCGGTCGGGGGCTCGGCACCGGTGACGGGCTCGGGCGCGGCGGCCGGCTCCGGCGCGCGCGCCGGCTCGGGAGCCCGCACGGGCTCGTCCGCGACGTCCTTCCCTGCGACGTCCTTCCCTGCGACGTCCTTCCCTGCGACGTCCTCAGCGACGTCCTTCCCGGCGACGTCCTTCCCTGCGACATCCTTCTCCGGGGCCTCCGCGGGGGACGTGGCGGTGGCGGCGGGCTTGGACGGGGCGAAGATGACCGGGTCCGGCTTGGTCCTGGCGGCGCCGTTCGGCTCGGTGGTGCCGGGACGCGGCGCGAAGATGACCGGCTCCCTGCGCGCCGGCTTGTCCTCGCTCTTCTCGCTCTTCTCGCTCTCCTCGCGCGCCGGCGCGTCCTCGCTGACGGCCGGCGCCGTGGCCACCTGGTCGGCGGCGGACGGGCGCGCCCCGTGCTCCTCCTCGCGCTCCTCCTTGTTGCCCAGCCCCTTGATCGAGTTCTTCACCCGATCGACGACCAGCAGGGCCTGCCCGGCCGCGCTCAGCGTGCTCTGGATGACGAACAGGGGAAGGTCCTTCGCCTTCTCCTTCAGCTCGTCCTTGTTGGTGACGGTTTTGGCGATGTTGCGTATCACGTCGCTGAGGGACATGACGTCTCCCTGGGAGGTCTGTATTGGACGGCCAGTCTGGCAAACCGCGGGCGGCCACGCACGGGCGGGCCAGATGGCCGCTCCACGTAGCATAAGAAGTATGGAGCCCCAGACCCCCTCTTCCCGCCGTGTCCTCGTAGCCAAGCCGCGGGGTTACTGCGCCGGAGTCGATCGAGCCGTGGTCGCGGTCGAGAAGGCGCTGGAGCAGTACGGCGCCCCGATCTACGTCCGCAAGCAGATCGTCCACAACACGCACGTCGTCAAGACGCTTGAAGCCAGGGGCGCCATCTTCGTCGAGGAGACCGAGGAGGTCCCCGAGGGGTCGATCGTCGTCTTCTCGGCCCACGGCGTCTCGCCCGCGGTGCACGAGGAGGCCCGGCAGCGCGGCCTGCGCACCATCGACGCCACCTGCCCGCTGGTGACCAAGGTGCACAACGAGGCCAAGCGGTTCGCCGGCCAGGACTACGAGATCCTGCTCATCGGGCACGAGGGCCACGAGGAGGTCGAGGGCACCTCCGGCGAGGCACCCGAGCACATCCGGCTCGTGGACGGGCTCGACGCGGTCGAGCAGGTCGAGGTCAAGGACCCGAGCCGGCTGGTGTGGCTGTCGCAGACCACCCTCTCGGTCGACGAGACCACCGAGACCGTGACCCGGCTCAAGCAGCGCTTCCCCAACCTGATCGACCCGCCGAGCGACGACATCTGCTACGCCACCCAGAACCGGCAGATCGCGGTCAAGGAGATCGCCGCCGAGGCGCAGCTCGTCATCGTGGTCGGCTCCGAGAACTCCTCCAACTCCAAGCGCCTGGTCGAGGTGGCCAAGGACTACGGCGCCGACGCCGCCTACCTCGTGGACAACGCCGACTTCATCCGCGAGGAGTGGCTGGAGGGCGTCACCACGGTCGGCGTCACCAGCGGCGCGTCGGTGCCGGAGGAGCTGGTGGAGGAGGTGCTGGCCCGCCTGGCGGGGCACGGCTTCGGCGACGTCACCGAGGTGCAGCCGGTGCAGGAGAGCATGCGCTTCGCCCTGCCGCACGAGCTGCGCAGGGACCTCCGCGTCGGCTCCTGACCCGCGGCGCGGCTGGCCAGGGTCAGTGGCGGGCCAGGGTCAGTCGTCGCCGCGCGGGGATCCGTACACCTTGGGCTCGAAGTAGCCCTCCGGCTCGGGCACGAACGTCGGCTGCCGCGGGCGCGGCACCTCCGCGCCCGCCTTCAGCTCCGCCCGCAGGTCGCGGACGTTGTCCCACAGGCCGCGCCGCCACGCCACGCCGAGCACGAGGGCCGAGCCCGCGAACAGCCAGGGCGCGCCGCGGGTCAGCGACGTGTAGAGGCCGAGCGCCAGCGACTGCACGATCGACACCGAGCCGAACGCCCGCCCCAGCTCGACGAAGAGCGTGGCGCAGAAGAACACCAGCGGCGGCGACACCACCAGCGACAGCAGCTCGCGCCGGTTGACCAGGAGCACGCCCAGCAGCGCGGCGACCACGAACGCCGCGCCGACGAGCTGCTGGACGCCGAGCAGCGAGGTCAGCACGTAGCCGGCGAGGGTGGCGACCAGGATGAGCGCGACGGCGCCCCGAGCGGTCAGCCTGACGGCGGGCTGCTTGCCCTTCTCCACCACCCGTCACCCCCGTTCACTACGTTCCGTTGGCCAACTTACCGTTCGCGTGGGAGAAGAGTGACGGGGTTTCGAGCAGTTCGGGGGAGGCGAGGGGCCGCGGCAGGCCGTCGAGCGCCGCCGGGGTCTCCAGCTCGCCGTCCACGACGCCCAGCTCGTTGAGCTTGCGCGCGGTGACCAGGACGCGGCTCTCCAGCGATCCGACCGACTTGTTGTACGCCTCCACCGCCCGGGTCAGCGCCCGGCCCAGCGCGTCGACGTTCCTGCCGAGGGACGACAGCCGCTCGTACAGCTCCTTGCCCAGCTCGAAGACCGCTCGCGCGTTCTCGCTCAGCGCGGCCTGCTGCCAGGCGTAGTGCGCGGTGCGCAGCATCGTGATCAGCGTCGTGGGCGTGGCGATGTGCACCCGGCGGGTCATCGCGTACTCCAGCAGGCCCGGGTCGCGTTCGAGCGCGGGGGCGAGGAACGCCTCCCCGGGGATGAACAGCACCACGAACTCCGGCGACGGGTTGAACGCCTGCCAGTAGGACTTGGCGGCCAGCCGGTCGACGTGCTCGCGCACGTGCCGGGCGTGCGCGTCGAGCCGGACCGTGGCCAGCGACTCGTCCGACGCCTCGGCGGCCTCCAGATAGGCCGCCAGCGAGACCTTGGAGTCGACCACGATGTTCTTGCCGCCGGTCAGCCGCACGACCATGTCGGGCCGTACGGAGCCCTCGGCGACCTGCTCGTCGAAGTCGCAGTAGCGCTGCATGCCCGCGATCTCGGCGACCCTGCGCAGTTGCAGCTCGCCCCACCGGCCCCGGGCCTCCGGCCGCTGGAGGGCCCGGACCAGGGCTGTGGTCTGGGAGCGGAGCCGCTCGCTGCTCTCGCGGACGAACTCCATCTGCTTGGCCAGCTCCGCCCGCGCCGCGCGCTGGCCGGACTCGCTGTCGCGGAGCTGCGTCTCCACCCGGGCCAGGGCGTCCTTCAGCGGCTCGACCAGGTGCTCGACGGCCTGCCTGCGCTGCTCCAGGTCGCCGGCGGCCTCCGCCCTGGTGGCCGCGAGCCGGGTCTCGGCCAGCTCCAGGAACCTGAGGTTGTTGACGTCGAGCGCGCGCGTGGACAGCGCCTGGAAGCGCTCGGCGAGCTGCTCCTCGACGTAGACCAGCTTGTCGGCCGCGGCCCTGGCGCGGGCGTCGGCCTCGGCCACCCGGACCGCCGCGCGGGTGCGCGCCACGAGGAAGCCGACGAGCAGCCCGACGGCCAGGCCGATGACAAGCGCGATCACGTCCATCCTCTCGATGATGGCAGGACATCCGCGTCCGGATCTTCCCGACACGCGACGGACGAACCGCCCGGCTGCCGCGCCAAGTAGACTCGACGTCCGTGAGTCTCTCCATCGGCATCGTCGGCCTGCCCAACGTCGGTAAGTCCACGCTGTTCAACGCGCTGACCAAGACCGGCAACGCGCTCGCCGCGAACTACCCGTTCGCCACCATCGAGCCCAACGTGGGCATCGTGGGCGTGCCGGACGACCGTCTCCCGGTGCTGGCGAAGATCTTCGACTCGGCGCGCGTCCTGCCCGCCAAGGTGGAGTTCGTCGACATCGCGGGCCTGGTCAAGGGGGCGTCGGAGGGGCAGGGCCGGGGCAACCAGTTCCTCGCCAACATCCGCGACACCGACGCGATCTGCCAGGTCATCCGGGTCTTCAGCGACCCCGACGTCACGCACGTCGACGGCGAGATCTCCCCCAAGCGGGACATCGAGACGATCAACACCGAGCTGATCATGGCCGACCTGCAGACGGTGGAGAAGGCGATCCCGCGCCTGCAGAAGGAGGCGCGCAACAACAAGGACAAGAAGGCCGCGCTGGAGGCCGCCGAGGCCGCGCTGGCCGTCCTGGAGACCGGCCGGACCATCTTCGAGAGCGGCCTCGACCGCGAGGGGCTGCGCGAGCTCCACCTGCTGACGGCCAAGCCGTTCCTCTACGTGTTCAACCTCGACGCCGACGAGCTGACCGACGCCGCGCTCAGGGAGCAGCTCTCGTCGCTGGTGGCCCCGGCCGAGGCCGTCTTCCTCGACGCCAAGATCGAGTCCGAGCTGGTCGAGCTCGACGAGGAGGAGGCGCTGGAGCTGCTGCAGTCGGTCGGCCAGGAGGAGTCCGGCCTGCGCCAGCTCGCCCGGGTCGGCTTCGAGACGCTCGGCCTGCAGACCTACCTCACGGCCGGCCCGAAGGAGACCAGGGCCTGGACCATCCGCAAGGGCGCCACCGCCCCCGAGGCGGCGGGCGTGATCCACACTGACTTCCAGCGGGGCTTCATCAAGGCCGAGGTGGTCTCGTACGACGACCTGGTCGAGGCCGGCTCGATCGCCAACGCCCGCGCGGCGGGCAAGGCCCGCGTCGAGGGCAAGGACTACGTGATGCGCGACGGCGACGTCGTGGAGTTCCGCTTCAACGTCTGACGGGCTCCGCGCCTGGCGGGCCCGCGCGCCTCCGGTCACTCACCGTGACGGTTCGCTACGCTGGGTCGCCGACGATGGGATGACGGGCCGCCCGTCCGCGCGTCTGACTCCCGGGATCGCTCTGATGTCTGATCCCGGGACAAGTTAAGCGTCAACCACCTCGGGCCTCCGCGCGTCGAATCGTCACGGCGTTCACGCTGACTCGGGAGGCCCCTCATGATCCGTCGCATCATCCGGAAACGACGCCCCGCGCCCACGCTCGCGGGCATCAGCCTCGAGGAGGAGCTGGCCCTGATCAGGGTTGAGCTCATGTACGGCCTGCGCGTCAACCGGGAGGCCTACCTGCGCAGGAAGGTGGACGAGCGCAACGAGATGGCCAGCCGCATGCGCGAGCGCGACGCCGCGGGCATGCTGGCCGACCTGCGCGGCTCGCTGGAGCGGACGGTGCGGCCCACGGTCGTCGATCTCCAGAGCCGCACCGGCGATCTTCAGGGCCGCGCCGGTGATCTCCAGGGCCGCACCGGCGTCGTCGAGCTGCCGAGCCGCACCGGCGTGGTCGATCTCCAGAGCCGGCGCCAGGCACGTCCCGGCCAGGACCCGGAGCCCGCCTGACGGCCCGCTCGTCGGCCCGCCCGTCGGGGCTTCGGCCGAATGCGCAGGTCGGAAGAGGTCCATGCCTATTTTGGTCAGGAATCAGTGACCACCGCGCTAGGCGATTGCAGGTGTTTGGCCTGGTCAAAGCCGTTTTACCCAGGAAATGACAGGAATCGGTACTGGAGCCTGCCCGCAGGCTCCAGTTTGCCGTGAGGGCGGTCGTGCCTGCAGCATGGGCGTGGCTTTCCTGGAACAATGGCGGAGACCGGATAGGGTGACTACTTCAGCGCGGATGATGGGGATCGGCAACGGACGACACCGCGCCAGCCGGGGGGATCGGCGCGAGCGGAGGCATGATGGCTCGTAGGTCTACCGTCCAGCACGATCCTCGGATCGCTGACGGGCCCGGGCTTTCCGCGACCCTTGATCCTGACGACTACGACGTGCCACCGCCCCGCAGGCCGCGCCGCGGTGGCTGGTCCGGTGGCGGCGGCCGGTGGCTCGTCTGGGTGGGCCGCGTCATTCTCTGGGCGCTTATTGTGGTTATCGTGGTGAATGGGATTCGTGCCCCATTTGAGCGGTTTACCCAGCAAGGTGCAGGGACGCCCAATGGTGAGGCCCCGGTGGCGGAGAAGGGATTCCCCGCCGGCCGAGGCATGGCCTTCGCCGCCCAGTTCGCCGGTGTCTATCTCAATTTCAGCCCCGACGACGCCGAGAGCAGGTCGAGCAAGCTGGCCGCGTTCCTGCCCGACGCCTCCGACCCCCAGCTGGGCTGGGACGGCTTCGGCAAGCTCGCCGCGGTCGCCATCCAGCCGTACGACATCGAGGTCGCCGACGCCCAGAACGCGGTGGTCAGCGTGGCCTTCCAGTCCGGGCCGCGCCGCATGATGCTCTCGGTGCCGGTCTACTACTCCGGCGACGACGCCGGGAAGCGCTTCGTCGTCTCCGGGCGACCGGCGATCCTGCCCGCGCCCGCGCCCGCCGAGCTGCCCCAGGTCGCGCCGCCGGAGACCGACGACGCGGCCGCCGCCGAGCTGAAGCCGCAGCTCGAAGGGTTCTTCAAGGACTACGCCTCCGGCGACACCGCCGGGTTGCAGCGCTACGTCGCCGCGGGCAGGAGCCTGCCCAGCTTCGGCGGCGCGTTCACGTTCGCCGATCTCAAGAAGGTCGTGGTGCCTGTGGGGGGTGCCACACGAGAGATTCAGGCGGTGGTCGTGTGGGTCGTCGGCCCGAACGGCGACACCCCGCCCACCCCGAACGCCACCGACCCCGCGGCGGCCGGCGCGCGTCTGGAGCAGGCCTACCGGCTCACCGTCGAGAAGCAGGGCGACAAGTGGTTCGTCGCCGACATACGCGGCGCCGGGCGGGTCGTTGACTAAAGGCACGCCCGCGCCGCTGCACGGTACCCCCCGGGAGGACGAGAAGTGACCTTGAAGACCATAGTGCTCTCCGTGATCCAGATGACGCCGACCCCCACGTCGACCGGCATCGACACCGGAGGCCTCGCCGACTTCCTGCGGGCGTTCTTCGCCCCCTTGTTCCTCGTGGTGGTGTCGGTGGTCGCGCTCTTCTTCCTCTTCACCCGGGAGATCACCCGGTTCGTGCAGTTCCTGATCCTGGCCGTGGCCATCGGAGTGATCTTCTACGTTCCCAACATCATCGAGGTGACGGCGAAGGCAATCGCCGGCGCACTGGGCATCAAGTAAAGGGTTGAGACCGTCCGGCGGCGGTCATACAGCAGCGGGTGGCGAGAGGAGGACCGGGTGGACCTGCCCACGTACACGAACATCTGGCGCATCGAGAAGCGGCTCTACAAGCTGTACGACCTGCGCCTGCCGATGCCGCTTCCCATCGTCTGGATCGGCGTCTTCGTCGGGGTGTTCGTCCCGTGGTCCCTCCTGCTGATCCTGGTGGGCGTGCCGGTGGCGATGCCCTGGCACGTGTTGTTCCTGGTGCCGCCGGGGATCGTGACGTGGTTGTCCACCCGTCCCGTCATCGAGGGCAAGCGGCTCACCGAGCTTCTGGAGTCCCAGATCCGCTATCTGGGCGAGCCCAAAGCCTGGTACCGCCTCGCCCCCGGGGCCGAGCCCGAGACGATCACCTTCTCCGCGCGCGTGTGGCGCACCACGCCCGCCCGCGCCAAGGCCCGGCGTCCCGCCAAGGCCCGGCAGGCGCAGCGGCGGCGAGAGGCCCAGCCGGTCACCGGCCCCCGCCAGGTCCGCCCGGCCGTCGCGGCCGCTGCCGCCGCGGCTGCCGGTGCGGCCGGTCAGGCTCCGGTCGCCGCCGAGCCTGCGGCCGGCCGTAAGGGGTGGGGCACGCGCCGCGGCGCCGCCGCCGCGCCCGCGCTGGAGGGCCGCGTCCGGCAGGGCGCCCCCGAAGCGCTTCCCGAGGGCTCAGGACGCCGCCAGAGCCACCCGCTGACGATCACCGTCGGCGAGGACACCGGACACGGGGCCGACGGTCACCGCAAGGGCGGCAAGCGCACCGGCGGTCGCAAGCTCTTCGCCCGCGACGACGCCGTCCGCGAGGCCGCCACCCAGCAGGCCGCCCTCCGCGAAGCGGCACGCGAAACCCTCGACCGGGAGCCCGCCGCCGGCGAGCCCACCACCCATGACACCGCTCGGGAGGCCGTGCGGGAGGTCGCGCGGGAGACCGTGCGGGAGGCTGCGCGGGAGATCGTGCGGGAGACCGCCCCGGACACCAGCGGCCGGCCCGCTCTCCGGCTGGGCGACGGCCACGACGCCACGCGACCCGAGCCCCGGAAGGCGGCGGCGAACGGGCTCTCCGACGCGCCGGAGCCCGCCGACCAGGAGCTGGGAGCCGAGCAGCGAACCCCTGAGCGAGCCGACGACGCCCCGGCCGCCCACGAGCAGACCGCCCATGAGCAGACCGCTCATGAGCAGACCGCTCATGAGCAGACCGCCCACGAGCAGATTGCCTACGAGCAGGCTCCCCAGGGCCGGCTCCCCCAGGAGCAGGTTCCCTCGGGCCGGATCCCCTCGGGCCGGGCCTCCTCGGGCCGGGTGCCCTTGGGCCAGGTGTCCTCCGGGCCGGATGAGGTGCGGGACGACCAAGAGACGCGGGACGACCAAGAGGCGCGGGACGACCAAGGAGTCATCGTGCCGGCCCGAGCGGTGCAGGGTCGCAAGCCCGCCGCCGCCAAGCCCATCGACACGGAGGCCCTGCGGCGGCTGCGGAGACTCGCGGCGAGCGCCGACGCCCCGGCCGACGCGGCCACCCGTACGGAGGCCGCCGACCGGGCCGAACGCGGCCGGCACGAGGACGAGCTCGCCCGCGACCAGCACAGGAAGGGTCAGCCCCCGAGGCTCGGCACGGTCCCGGGGGTCTCGGGCCCGCACCGGTCCTGGCCCCCGCTCGACCCCGACGCCAAGCCCCTGCCCCGCCAGCCCGCCCCGCGCCCGGCCTCCGAAGCCACCGGCGCCCCGGCCCGATCCCCGGCGGACGACCGCAGCACACCCGCACCGCCACCCGTCACCGAGACCGGGAGCGGAGCCGGGGCTGGGACCGGGGCTGGGAGCGGGACCGGGACCGAGACCGAGGCCGGGGGCGGCGTCACACCCGCGACGGCCACCGACGCCCCCCGTTCGGTACGTAGCGCCGCCGCTTCCGGCCCGCTCGACCCGGGTCACGTCCCTTCGCCCGAGGAACCCCTGTCGGACGAGCGCCCCGCAGGCCCCGCCTCGAACGGCCCACGCTCGGGCAACGTCGCGTCGGACCCGGCGGGCGACGTACCGGCGGATGGTGTTGCGGTGGGCGAGGGCGGCGCACCGGATGATGGGCACGAGCAGGAGGACCAGCAACAGGTCGCCGCGACGGGTGATGCGGGCAGCACGGAGCGCGGGCGGCCCGGCACGGCGCGCCCGCACCTGACCGCAGTTCCGTCGGACGCCCCCGCAACCCGATCGGACGCCCCCGCAACCCGATCCGACGACGGCGCAACCCGATCGGACGACGGCGCAACCCGATCGGACGACGGCGCCACCCGTCCGCACGGCGCCGCAACCCGGCCGCACGGCCCCGAGGCGCAGTCCGAGGACGCCACGCTCCCGTCCAACGAGGGCGCGGCTCCGTCCAGCGAAGGCGTAGTGCCGTCGGGTGATGACGTGGCGCAGTCGGGCAAGGGCAGGGGCCTGGCCGGCGAAGGTGTGGTGCCGTCCACCAAGGGCGCCACGCTCCCGTCCACCGAGGGCGCCACGCTCCCGTCCACCGAGGGCGTGGCTCCGTCCACCGAGGGCGTGGCTCCGGCCACCGAGGGCGTGGCGCCGGCGGATGAGGGCGGGGTTCTGGCCGGTGAGGGCGTGGCTTCGTCCGGTGAGGGTGTGGCTTCGTCCGATGACGACGTGGCTTCGTCCGATGACGACGCGGCTTCGTCCGGCGGCAGTGTGGCTTCGTCCGGCGGCGGTGCGGCTTCGTCGGGTGGTGGCTCGGCGTCGTCCGATGGCGGTGTGGTCCGGCCCGGATGGCCCGCGAGGCCCGCGCAGCCCGCCGGCCCCGTGCAACCCGTCGGTCCCGTGCAGCCCGCGGCCTCGGCGCAGGGGGTTCCTTCCCTCAAGGGGGAGGGGCTCGGGCGGGCCGGGGAGTTGGTGGCGCCTGTGCCCGGGCCGCGACCTGGGGAGGGGCGGGTGCGGCGGGTCGAGTCCGTGGTCGGGCGTGACTCCGGCGGGTGGCGGCGGATCGCGCAGGTCGTGGTCGGCGGCAGCGGCGTCCGTACCGACGGCTCGGAGATCGACGAGGCCAGGGCCAGGGCGGTGTTCAGCGGCGGGCGCAGGGTCCTCGTCCTGGGTTGTACGGGCGGCGCCGGCCAGAGCACCACGGCCCTCATGCTCGGCCACACCCTCGCCCAATACCGCGACGACCGGGTGGTGGCCGTCGACGCCAACACCGGCGGCAGCACCCTGACCAGCAAGATCGAGCCCGAGACCCCCGAGACGCTCACCTCGCTGCTGTCCGGCCTCGACCGGGTCAGCGGCTACCTGACGATGCGCGGCTACACCACGAGGACGTCCTCCGGCCTCGAGGTGGTCAGTGCCGACACCGACGCGGGCGCCGAGCAGCGCCTGGCCGACCGGTCGTTCTTCTCCGACCACCGCCTGGGCGAGTCGATGCGGCTGCTCGACCGCCATTACAAGCTGGCCGTCATCGACCCGGCGGCCGCGCTGGCGGCCCGGCTCCTGCCGTACGCCGACCAGCTCGTCCTGGTGGTGCCGGCGAGCGAGGAGGCGCCGGAGGCGGTGGCGATGACGTACGAGTGGCTCGACGGCCACGGCTGCGCGGAGCTGCGTAGGCGGGCGGTGATGGTCGTGAACGGCGTGAGCAGGCGTTCGATGGCCGACGTCGAGCAGGCCGAGGCGGTGGCCAGGGGAAGGTGCCGGGCCATCGTCCGGGTCCCCTGGGAGGACGGCCTGGCCCCCGGCGGGTCGGAGGTCGTCGATCCCGGGCAGTTGCGCGCGGCCGGGCGGCGCGCCTACCTCGCCCTGGCCGGCGTGGTGGTCGCGGGTTTCGCGGCACCGCCGGCGCGAACGGCAAAGTCGGTGCAGGCACGACCGAGCGATGAGGAGTTGGCGAGTGACCCCCCGGGCACGAGAATCGGTGAGCGATAAGTGAACAAGCGAGCAGGCCAGGCCCGTTCATGCGCCGAGGGGGCGGCATGAGCAGGGCGTCCCGAGCGCACCAGCGCCTCGCGGTCCGCTATTTCGACGACCGCATCCTGCTCACAGACACCTGCGCATGGGCGTACTTCCGCCTTCCGACGGTCAGCTACGAGTTCGTCACGCCCGAGGAGCGCGAGGCGCTGGCCACCAACATCACGATCGCGCTGGCCGCGATCAGGATGCCCGACGCCGAGGTCCACCTGAGGGTGGCGCACCGCACGTACCCGGCGGCCGAATGGGCGATGGCGCTCAACGCCACCTCCGACGAGGGCCCCGGCTGGCGCGACTACCTGGAGGAGATGTACCGCCACGTCTGGGCGAAGGACTTCTGGACCAAGGAGGTCTACCTCGGCGTGCGGCTGGGCCCGCGCGGCAAGCAGCTCGGCAGCGGCGTGCTCTCCCAGCTCCTCGGCCTCTACCAGCGGACCGAGAAGACGCTCGGCATGGCGGACGACCACGTGCCCGACAGCGAGATCGGCCGCTGGACCGAGGCGGCCGAGCGGCTGGGCCGCGCGCTGGCCTCCAGTGCCCTGTACGCCAGGCACGCCACCTCCGTCGAGGTGGCGTGGCTGTTCCAGCACGCGGCGGCGGGCGCGGCGGGCGACGCGCCGCCGTCGGCGAGCCCGCGCAGGCGCTGGGGCAGGGGCGAGATCGAGTCGCTGGTCGAGGGCGAGATCCACAACGGCAGGAGCCTGCTGCGGATCGTGCAGCCGCAGGGCGACTCGTACGTGGCCCACCTGTCGTTCGCCCGCTTCCCCGACCTCATGCCGTTCCCGGACGGCGAGCCGTGGATGCACTTCGCCGACCAGCTCCCGTTCCCGGTGGAGATCTCCTCCAGGATGCGGCTGATCCCGCCGGTCAAGGCGTCCAAGGACGTGGCGCGCAAGCTGGCGCACGCCCGCGACATGGACCACCACATCCGCGAGGCCGGCGCGGAGGCGCCGCTGGCGCTGGCCGAGCAGATCGACGCGGCCCGCATGCTGGAGCACGGCATCACCAAGGAACGCCTGCCCTTCGTGTACGGCTGGCACCGCCTGATCGTCTCGGCCCCCACCGAGGACATCTGCGTGCAGCGGGTGGAGGCGGTGGTGGAGCACTACCGGGACATGGGCATCGACGTGGTCAACTCGACCGGCGACCAGTTCTCGCTGTTCTGCGAGGCGCTGCCGGGGGAGAAGATCCGGGTCAACGCCTACGCCCAGCGCCAGCCGCTGCGGACGATCGCGGGCGGCATGGCCACGGCCACGGTCGATCTCGGCGACCGGCTGGGGGAGGGCAGCGAGGGCTGGCTGGGGCCGTACATCGGCGAGACCGTCGGCAGGGCCCGCAGCATCGTGCACTTCGACCCGCTGGTGGCGGCCACCCGCAACCGGCCGACGGCCATCGCGATCACCGGCGAGCCGGGCGGCGGCAAGACCACGCTCGCGCTGCTGATGATCTACCAGATGGCGTTGCGCGGCGTGACGGTCGCGGTGATCGACCCGAAGGGCGACGCCGAGTCGCTGGTGCGGCTGCTGGACAAGCGCGGGCGCAAGGCCCGGGTCATCCCGCTCGGCTCGGCGGCGCCGGGCCTGCTGGACCCGTTCTCGTTCGGCGACGACATCGCGGCGAAGAAGACCATGGCGACCGAGACGCTGCGGCTGCTGCTGCCGCGCATGTCGGAGGAGCGCGAGTCGGCGATGATCCAGGCGGTCGCCGCGGTCTCCAACCAGCCGGACCCGTCGCTCGGCAAGGTCGTGGACCATCTGGAGCAGGCCGACGACCCGGCGTCGAAGAACCTGGGCGCGGTGCTGCGCTCGATGTCGGAGATGCACCTGGCCCGGCTCTGCTTCGACCCCTCCGGTGGCGAGCAGATCGACACCGAGGGCTGGACGACCGTGTTCACGCTGGGCGGCCTGACGCTGCCGGACGTGGCCACGACCAGGGAGGACTACTCCTACGAGCAGCGGCTCTCGGTGGCCCTGCTCTATCTGGTGTCCCAGTTCGCGCGCCGGCTGATGAACGGCCTCGACCGCCGCGCCCCCAAGGCCATCTTCCTGGACGAGGCGTGGGCCATCACCTCCACGCCCGAGGGCGCCAAGCTGGTGCCCGAGGTCAGCCGGATGGGCCGCTCCCGCAACACCGCGCTCGTGCTGGTCTCGCAGAACGCGGGAGACCTGCTGAACGAGCAGGTGACCAACTGCCTGTCGTCCGTCTTCGCGTTCCGGTCCACCGAACGGGTGGAGGTGGACCACGTCATGTCCCTGCTCGGGGTGGAGCCGTCGGAAGAGCACAAGGCCGTGCTGCGCTCGCTCGGCAACGGCGAATGCATTTTCCGCGATCTGGATGGCAGGGCAGGCCGCATCGGAGTAGACCTGATCTCCGAGGAACTTCTCCGTTGGCTCGACACGAACCCCACACACGACAAACCCGATCCCGACGGGCATGATGATCTTCAGGGGGGCGTGGTCAGGCCGCAGGAGGTACGGTCATGAAGATCCGGCTATCCCGACGACTCGCGCTGGCACTCGCGCTGGTCACCGGCTTTCTCGTGGTGCCGCTGGTCGTGGGCGGGCTGTCCGCGCCGGCCGCCGCGGCGCCCTGCGACCTGTCGGGCCCGCTCACGCCCGAGGTCGTGGGCGGCGGCACCGACGGGCTCATCCAGGCCCCGGCGCCGTCCGGGCCCGCGCAGGCCCCGGTCACCAACTACGCCCAGTTCGGCATGAGCGGCCAGTTCTGGCACACGCACGAGCTCGGCTGCGGCGACTACGTCGCGGTGCTGGGCAACATGTGGGCCAACGGCATCTTCACCGCCGCCAAGGCCATCGACCGGCTGACGATCACCACCTACCAGGCGGCGGCCACCGAAGGACCGCTCCAGGCCATCAAGGACGTGGTGGACGACATCGTCGTCAACCTGTCCAACGCCATGTACTGGCCCTACCTGCGGCCGATCGTCATCCTCGGCGCGATCTGGCTGGCCTGGTACGGCCTGATCCGCAAGCGCGCCACGACGACCGCCGAGGGCGTCATCTGGATGGTGCTCGCGGTCACCGTCGCGACCTGGTTCTTCAGCCGTCCCGGCGACTTCACCGGCCTGGGCAAGGTCGTCACCGACAAGACCGGCGAGGTCGTCAACTCGGCCTTCTCCGGCCTGCCGGGCGCGGGCGGGGCCTCCTGCCTGCCGCCGCCCGGCCAGACGAGCGCCGAGGTCAAGCCGGGCGGTTACGGCCAGGTCGGCACGCCGGGCGTCGACCAGAACGCCGACGCGCTGTGGTCCACGCTGGTCTGCAAGCCGTGGCTGGTGGGCCTGTTCGGCACCGCCGACCCGCAGCAGCCGATCGTGCGCGACTGGGGCCGCAAGGTCCTGGAGATGCAGTCGATCCCGCCCGCCGTGGCCGGGCAGGCGGCCCCCGACAGGGAGGCTCGCCAGCAGGAGTACGCGGCGCTGGCCGACAAGCTCAGGAACGACCCCCGCTACACGGTCTTCTCCGGCCGCGACTGGTCCAACCGGCTCGGCGTGGCGGTCGGCGCGTTCATCGCCGCCATCGTGGCGGGCCTGCTCATCTTCCTGGTGGCGGTCTCGCTGCTGGTGCTCAAGGTGGGCTTCCTGCTGCTGCTGATCCTGGGGCCGGTGTTCCTGCTCATCGGCGTGCACCCGGGCAGCGGCCGGATCATCGCCATGCGCTGGGTGGAGATGCTGATCGGCACGCTGCTGCGGCAGGCCGTGCTGACGCTGGTGCTCAGCGTGCTCGTGTACGGGTACGCGCTGATCATCTCCACCGCCATGCCGTGGGGCATGCAGGTGCTGTTCATGGCCCTGCTGACGATCGCGGTGTTCTTCTACCGGCGCCCGTTCCAGCACCTGTTCGCCTCGATCAACGGCCACACGGTCGCCACCCGCATGCTCGGCGACGCGGCCGGCTCGTCGGTGCTGGAGCGGTCGGCGGCCATGCTGCCGCCGGTCGCCTCGGCCCGGATCGGCCGCTGGGGGCTGCGCAAGGCCGAGCCCCTCATCCGCGCGGCCGGTGCGGCCAGTGGCGCGGGTGCGGGCGCGGCGGCGGTGGCGGCGAGCGCGGGGCAGGCGCGCGTACGTGCCGAGGAGGGCGACGGCGCCACGACGGGCACCCGGCTCCCGGCCACGGCCGCGCCGCTCGACACCGACGCCCAGGGCGGCAAGGCGGCCGCGCGGGCGCCGCTGGAGCCGCGCCGGGGCGCCGCGCCGCCGCTCAACCTGGGCGGCGCGGGCCGCTCGGGCGGCGGCGCCGGCGGGCCCCGGGTGGGCGGGCCGCGCGTGGGCGGCTCGGCCGGCGCGAGCGGGCTTTCCCGGGCGGCCGGTGCGGCGGCCTCGGGCGGCGGCTCGTCCGGCGGCTCGTCCGGCGGCGGGTCACGCGGCTCCGGCGGCTCCGGTGGGGGATCCGCCGGTGGGGCCGGTGGCGGCTGGTTCGGCGGCAGGTCGGGCGGTGGCTGGGCCTCGCGCGGCGGGTCCGGCGGGGGCTCCGGCGGTGCGTCGGGCGGCTCGTCGGGCGGCTCGTCGGGCGGCTCGTCGGGCGGCTCGCGCGGCGGCGGGCCGGCGCGCGGCTCCAGGTTCGGCGGTGCGGGGAGCACGCGGTCGCGCGGCTCCGGCGGCAGCCTGTTCGGCGGTGGCGGCGGGTCACGCGGCTCCGGCGGCTCGGGTGGCTCGGGTGGCGGCCTGTTCGGCGGCGGCTCGGGCAACGGGTCCCGGCCCGGTGGCGGCTCGCGCCCGTCCGGCGGCTCCGCGCGTTCCTCCGGCGGCGGCTCGCGGATCTTCGGCGGCTCCGACGAGCCGGCCTCGCGCGCCTCCGAGGCTCCGCCTCTGTGGCTGCGCGGCAACGGCCGGGGCGGCGGCGGCTCCGAGGAGACGTCCGTGCCGTTCTGGCTCAAGCCGAACAATCCCGACAAGGACTGAACAGGGACGGAACATGGCGCAGCCAGGTGACCGGCGGGGAGCCGCCTTCGCCGTCATCGTCGTGGTCATCGCCGCGGTCGGCATCTACCTCATGTGGGCGGACCGGGAGGACCCGCCCGAGCAGGCGGCGCAGGCCGCTCCGCCCACGCGCGTGGCCATCGTCACGCCGACGCCGCTGGCCACCGCGAGCGACGCCCCGTTCGACGTCTACAGCTACCTGCCGATGAAGAAGGAGCAGCTCGCCGCGGCGGCGGACCTGGCCGAGCGGTTCACCGCCGAGTACGGCACCTTCCGCTACGACGAGGACGCGGCGGCCTACGCGGCGCGGCTGAAGGCGTACACGACGCCCGAGCTGGGCGACCTGCTGACCCGCACGCTGACCTCGGCGGGCACCGTCGAGCAGAACCGCGACGACCAGATCGTCTCCACGGCCACCGCCCGGCTCAAGGAGATCAGGCAGGTCGAGAAGGGCTCCATCATCTTCGTCGTGACCGGCGAGCGGAAGGTCACCGCGAAGAGCGGCGACAAGCGGCTCGCCGAGGAGTACGCCGTCACCGTCAGCGAGCTCGGCAGCGACTGGCGCATCTTCGACATCATGCCTGCCGACCAGGGCCAGGACGGTGACACGGGGTGAACGTCTCGCGCGCGCGCCTCGCCCTCCTGCTCGGGCTGGCCGGGGCGCTCCTGCTGGTGCTGGTGATCGTCTCGCCGATGTTGCTGATGTCGATGCCCTCGTTCCTCAGCGACGGCCGCACCTCGATCGACTGCGACGACCAGGCGCAGGTCGAGGAGGTCTCCGACACGGCCGGCTCGGACATCCCCGCCGACTACCTGAAGCTCTACAAGGAGTTCGGCAAGGAGATCGGTGTCCAGTGGAACATCCTGGCGGCGGTCGGCAAGCGTGAGACCGACCACGGCCGCTCCACCCTGCCCGGCGTCCGGAGCGGCACCAACTCGGCCGGCGCGGCGGGGCCGATGCAGTTCCTGATCTCCACCTGGGGCGGCAAGGCCAGGATCACGATGTCCACGGCGTTCACCGGGTACGCCTCCGACGGCGACGGCGACGGCATCGGCGACGTCTACAACCCGGCCGACGCCATCCTGGGCGCGGCACGCATGCTCAAGCGCAACGGCGCGCCCGAGAACGTCCGGCAGGCGCTGTTCGTCTACAACCGCGCCTGGTGGTACGTGGACCAGGTCGAGGCGATCGCCAGGAAGTACGCCAAGTCCGGCGACGTGAAGGTGCCGCCGCAGGCCGAGCCGGAGTGCGACGAGCCGATGATCGAGGCCGCGCCCACCACGGTGGTGGCCAGGATCCTGCAGTACGCACTGGCGCAGCGCGGCAAGCCGTACCTGTGGGGCGGCACGGGGCCGGACGCCTTCGACTGCTCGGGGGTCATCTACGCCGCGTACCGGGCGGCTGGGTTGCAGATCCCGCGCACGACGTTCGGGCAGTGGCCGTTCGGCGTGCGTGTTTTAGAAGGACAGGAGCAGCCCGGTGACCTGGTGTTCTTCAACGCCGGGCCGGGCACCTCGGCGGACAGCCCCGGGCACGTCGGGCTGGTGGTCTCCAAGGGCAGGATGCTGGAGGCCCGGTGCACGCTGTGCGGGCCGATCAAGGTGACCAGCTACGCGGCGCGTACCAACAAGGTCGGCTTCACCCGTCCCCTGCAGAACCCCGACGTGCTCGAACAGCTCAAGAAACTGCAGAATCCCTCCCTATGAGGAACATGGGCAATCTCGGGAGCCGCGCCGCATGAGCGCGAACGTGATCGTGGTCGTGGCCGCGGTGATCGTCGACGGGGACGGCCGCGTGCTGGCGGCCCAGCGGGCCGAGCCCGCGGCGCTCGCCGGCGGCTGGGAGTTCCCCGGCGGCAAGGTCGATCCGGGGGAGAGCGAGGAGCAGGCGCTGGTCCGGGAGTGCCGCGAGGAGCTGGGCGTGGAGATCGCGGTGGGCGAGCGCGTGGGCGGGGACTGGCCGCTGTCCGAGGGGTACGTGCTGCGTGCCTGGCTGGCCACGATCGCCTCCGGCACGCCCGAGCCGCGCGAGCACCTGGCGTTGCGGTGGCTGGGGCCCGGCGAGTACTACGACGTCGAGTGGCTCGGGGCGGACCTGCCGATCATGAAGACCGTGGAAGGGGCCCTCCTGGCTGATTGAACCTTCCCTGTCTGTGACACAATGGTTACTAGGCGTGATTTGCGGGTGATCTGTCGCAGCGGGGGAGATAGGCGTGATGCGTCGGGGCTGGATGGTGGCCGGGCTGGTGATCCTGGCCGCGGTGCCCGCCGTGCCGGTGGCGGCGAGCGAGGTGTCGCTGGTGCTGGAGCGGCTGGGTGGGGCCGGTGACGGCGTGGGGCAGTGGCTGCGTACCGGGGACATGGAACGGTTCCGGGTGCGGGTCAACGGGATGGCCGGAGGCGGCGGCCGGGTGGCCGTGGCGGCCGGCCCTACGGCGGCGCTGTCGGCGGTGTCGTGCCAGGCGCCGGTCGAGGGGGCGGGCGCGCAACGGCTCGCCGGCCGCGCGCTGACCCTGGCGGGCGGCGGCCCGGTGGGCAGCGGGCCCGTGGGTGGCGGTCTGGTGGGTGGCGGCCTGATGGGCGGTGGCCTGGCGGGTGGCGGCCTGGCGGGCGGTGGCCTGGCGGGTGGCGGCCTGGTGGGTGGCGCTGAGCGGGGTGGCGCTGAGCGGAGCGGGGCAGTGGCGTTGCCTGGGGTAGCGGCGTTGCCTGGGGCGGTGGCGTTGCCCGGGGTGCGGGTGTGCCGGCTCGGGAAGACCGTGGCGGGGACGCGCTTCGTGGACGTGACGGTCACGGCGCCCAAGGAGGCCGGCCAGGTGGTGCTGGCGGCCGTCGCCAAGGTCCGTCCGGAGGCCGGCGGGGCCTCGGAGACGCTGGAGAAGACCGTCGCCACGCCGATCGGAGCGACTGGGCCCGCTGCGGCGTCCTCCGGGGACGGCACGGCCGGGAGCGGACCCAAAGCGGTGGACGGCGGTCGCCGGCACCTGTCGGGCGCGTCCGCGACCACGGGAGGCCGCACCACGGGCAGGCTCGACCGGCCGAGGGAAGCGGCGCCCCCGGACGACGCCACCGCCGCCCAGCCGAACCGGCCGGGCGCGGGACAGCCGGGCACTGCCGGACAGCCGGGCACTGCCGGACAGCCGGGCACTGCCGGACAGGTGGGTGCTGCCGGACATGCAGGCACTGCCGGGCAGGTGGGTGCTGCCGGGCAGCAGGGCACTGCTGGACAGGCGGGCACTGCCGGGCAGGCGAATGGTGCCGGGCAGGTGGGCAACGCCGGTGGGCGATCCGGCCGGAAGGGCCGGGAGGGTGTGGTGGCCGGCGAGGGCGAGCGGGCGCGTCGCGCGGGGGAGGCGGCCGGCGAGGCACGACCGCCCGTGACGCGAGCACTTCCGCAGCGCCCGCTCACCCCCCGGCCCGCACCCGCCGCCCAGGCGCCCGCCGCCCCAGGAGGACGCCCACGCATCGTGCCCCCCAGCACTTCGGAGGGGCGGACCCGGGCCGTGGTGCCCGGTGCCCCAAGTGGGCGGGTGCCGGCGGTGGTGCCTGGTGCTTCGGAGGGGCGGACCCGGGCCGTGGTGCCCGGCACCTCAGGTGGACGAGCGCCGGCGGCGGTCCCCGGCGCTTCCGAAGGACGGACGCGGGCCGTGGTGCCCGGTGCCCCAAGTGGGCGGGCCCCGGCGGGGGTGTCTGGTGTTTCAGAGGGGCGGACGCGGGCGGCGGTGCCCGGTGTTTCAGAGGGGCGGACGCGGGCCGTGGTGCCCGGTGCCCCAGGTGGGCGGGTGCCGGCGGTGGTGCCTGGTGTTTCGGAGGGGCGGACCCGGGCTGTGGGGCCGGGCGTCACGGGTGGGCGGGCGCGGGTCGTGGTGCCCGGTGCTGCGGAAGGACGTGCGGGGGGCGGGGTGCCCGGCCGGGTCGGTCAGGTCGCGCGGGAGGGGCGTGGCGGGGTGCTGCCGGGAGCGCCGGATGTGCGGGTGCGGCCGGTGCCCGGTGGGCGGCAGGTGCCCGAGGTGGTGCCGCCGGGGAAGGCGCCCGGGGTTTCGGGGCGGCCCGGCGCCGGGAGCGGGTCGTCGCCCCGGACGGTCGTGCCACCGGGGCGCAAGGTCCCGCACGCGGCCGCCGTCCCGCCTGCGGCAGGTCTCCCGTCCAGGGCTGGCCTCCCGCCTGCGGCCGGTCTTCCGCCCAGGGCCGCCGTCCCGCCTGCGGCTGGTCTTCCGCCCAGGGCTGGTTTCCCGCCCGGGGCCGGGCTTCTGCCCAGGGCTGTTCCGCCTGCGGCTGGTCTTCCGCCCAGGGGCGGCCTTCCGCCTGCGGCCGGCTTTCCGCCCAGGGCCGTTCCGCCTGGGGGTGGTCCTCTGCCCAGGGCCGTCCCGCCGGGGGCTCTCCCGCCCGGGGTTGCGGTCCCGCCGGGGGCGGGGGCGGCGCCTGGGGTTGCGGGCGGGGTGGTCGTGCCGCCCGCGGCCGTGGGTCAGGGGCCGCCGGTGGTGGCGAACGGGGTGCCGCTGCCGTTGGAGGTGCGGGTGCCGAGCGAGCGCCCGAGGCCGGTGGCCGCGGTCAATCCGTTGAAGGGATTTCCCGGCCACGTGCTCGTGACCACGGCTGTTACGCTGCTGCTGGGTGCCTTGTGGACCATTGTCACGGTGCAAAGGCGCCGGAAGCGTAAGATGGTGTTGTAAAACGGTCTTTACTGTTACTTTGACCCGACTAGTATTCCCTTGACCTTGGTTCCGGGACTGTGCGGGGGGCATCGGTGGCACGCACGCGAGCGACGGCCGTGTCCGCTATCGTCCTGGCGATCGGCCTGACCGGTGCCGGGGCGACGCCGTTCATCATGCAGAGCGCCAGCGCGTCGGTGGCGTTCGATCCGGTCGAGCCCTGCGACGCCGGCGACACGGCGTGCCAGAGCGAGAGCGACCCGCAGACCACGGTCACGGTGACCACCACCTTAGGCACGCCGACCCCCACCGAGGACCCGGAGACCACGATCACCAAGACGGTCACCGCGTCCCCGAAGAAGAAGACCCCCAGACCCACCCCGAAGAAGACCACCTCGGCCCCGCCGGCGACGCAGGCGCCCGCCCAGCCCACCCAGGCGCCGGCCCCGCCCACCACCCCGGCGGCCGAGCCGCCGCCGACGGCGGTCACCACCGCCTCCAGCACCCCGGAGGACTCGGTCCTGCTGCCGTCCGTCGCGCAGACCACCCCCACCTCCACGCCCAGCGAGACGCAGGTCGCCTCCTCCGAGGAGGTGCCGCTGGAGCTGCGTAACGCGGCGCCGGAGTTCGACCAGAGGACGCTGACGCAGAAGCTCAGCATCCCGGCGCTGGTGCTGGTCCTGCTGGCGCTCTTCGCGGTGCTGATCTTCGAGGGCCGGTTGCGCCGGATGGCCCACGCGGCCGCCGTGCGCAAGGCGGGCCCGCCGCCGGGCGCTCCCCCCGGCCCGCCCGGTGGCTATCCGCCCGGTGGTGGCTATCCGGCCGGTCCCGGGTACGCGACGACGGGCTTCGCCGCCCCCGGCTATCCGGGCGGCACGGCGTACGCGCCGATCATCAGCTTCGTGCCGGTGCAGACCTATCCGAGCGGCCCGGTCCAGTACGCCCCGGTCTACCAGGAGCCCGGCCACCCGTACCCGCCGCAGTCCTACGACGAGGAGCCGCTGCCCACGGCCCCGGCCGAGCCGCCGCCCGTGGTGCTGCACCCGGACGAGTTCGACTCCTACGACCAGGGGCCGCCCGCCGCGCCGAAGGAGTACCGCGACCCGTTCGAGCCGCTGGTCCCGCCCGCGCCGCCGCCGGCCGACATCCCGCCGGGCGGGGGCGCGCCGCTCGACGACGGCCACGAGCGCCCGCTCGCCCCGGCCGCCGCGGCCGAGCCCGGCGACTCCGAGCCGTGGGAGCACGCCCCCGGCTCGCTGTTCCAGCCGGCGCAGCGGCCCGCCGCGGGACACGAGCCGCCGCAGCAGCCCGCCGCGGGGCACGGGCCGCAGCGGCCCGCCGAGGGGTTCGGGCCGCCGCAGCGGCCCGCCGAGGGGTACGAGCCGCCGCCGTACGTGCCCGCCGACGGGGAGGCCACGGCGGTCCAGCCGCTCCCGCAGCCATCGCCACCGCCCGCGCAGGCGGCGCCGCAGAGCGGGCAGGAGCCGACCAGGGAGATGCCGGAGGAGAAGCGCAGGCGCTTCCTCCGCCGTTCCAAGGACTAGGAGCAGGGAAGCAAGCGAAGGGGCCGGGATGGACGTCCATCCCGGCCCCGCTCGTCTCCCGGCTTACGACGACTTGGCGCGCCGGAAGATCTTGTTGCCCAGCCACACCAGCGGGTCGTACTTCCGGTCCACCACGCGCTCCTTCATCGGGATCAGCGCGTTGTCAGTGATCTTGATGTGCTCGGGGCAGACCTCGGTGCAGCACTTGGTGATGTTGCAGTAGCCGAGCCCGTGCTCGGACTGCGCCGCCTCCTGCCGGTCGGCCACGTCGTACGGGTGCATGTCCAGCTCGGCGATCCGCATGAGGAAGCGCGGCCCGGAGAAGTTGGCCTTGTTCTCCTCGTGGTCACGGATCACGTGGCAGACGTTGTTGCACATGAAGCACTCGATGCACTTGCGGAACTCCTGGGACCGCTCGACGTCGACCTGCTTCATCCGGTACTCGCCGGGCCGCACGTCGGCGGGCGGCGTGAAGGAGGGGACCTCCCTGGCCTTCTGGTAGTTGAAGGACACGTCGGTGACGAGGTCCTTGATGACGGGGAACGTCCGCATCGGCGTGACCGTGATGGTCTCGTCCTCGGCGAAGGTGGACATCCGGGTCATGCAGCCGAGCCGCGGCTTGCCGTTGATCTCCATGCTGCACGAGCCGCACTTGCCGGCCTTGCAGTTCCACCGCACCGCGAGGTCCGGCGCCTGGGTGGCCTGGAGCCGGTGGATGATGTCGAGGACGACCTCGCCCTCGTTGACCTCCACGGTGAAGTCCTCAAGCTTGCCCTCGCCGCCCTCACCGCGCCAGACCTTGAACTTTGCCTTGTAGCTCATGACTTCTTCGCTATCCCGTCGAACTCGGCCATCTCTTCGTCGGTGAGGTACTTCTTCAGCTCGTCCCGGTCGAACAGCGTGATCAGGTCGTCCCGCATGGACGGCTGGACCTTCTCGGTGACCTGCACGGAGGAGCCGTCCTCGCTGGAGCAGACGAGCAGCTTGCGCCGCCACCGCGGGTCCATGCCGGGGAAGTCGTCGCGGGTGTGCCCGCCGCGGCTCTCCTCGCGCAGCAGCGCGGCGCGGGCCACGCACTCCGACACCAGCACCATGTTGCGCAGGTCGAGCGCGAGGTGCCAGCCGGGGTTGTAGACGCGGGAGCCGCCCGCGCCCACCATGCGCACGCGCTCCTTGAGCTTCTCCACGGTCTGCAGCGCCTCGGCGACCTCCTCGGCCTTGCGGATGATGCCGACCAGCTCGTTCATCGTCCGCTGCAGCTCGTGGTGGACCTCGTAGGGGTTCTCGCCGCTGCGGCCCAGGGGCGCCAGCGCCTCCTCGCGGGCGGCCTCCACGGACTCCGGCGCGACCTGGGGGCGGGCCGCGAGCCCGTCCACGTACGCCGCCGCGCCCGCGCCCGCCCGCCGGCCGAACACCAGCAGGTCGGACAGCGAGTTGCCGCCCAGCCGGTTGGAGCCGTGCATGCCGCCGGACACCTCGCCCGCCGCGAACAGGCCGGGCACGTCGGCCGCGCCGGTGTCGGCGTCCACCTCGACGCCGCCCATGATGTAGTGGCAGGTCGGGCCCACCTGCATGGGCTCGGCGGTGATGTCGACGTCGGCCAGCTCCTTGAACTGGTGGTGCATCGACGGCAGCCGCCTCCTGATCTCCTCGGCGGGCAGCCGGGTGGAGACGTCGAGGAACACGCCGCCCTGCGGCGATCCGCGGCCGGCCTTGACCTCGGCGTTGATCGCGCGGGCCACCTCGTCACGGGGCAGCAGCTCGGGCGGGCGCCGGTTGTTGGCCTGGTCGGTGTACCAGCGGTCGGCCTCCTCCTCGCTGGTGGCGTACTTGTCCTTGAACACGTCGGGGATGTAGTCGAACATGAAGCGCTTGCCCTCGGAGTTGCGCAGCACGCCGCCGTCGCCCCGGACGGACTCGGTGACGAGGATGCCGCGCACGGACGGCGGCCAGACCATCCCGGTGGGGTGGAACTGGATGAACTCCATGTTGATCAGCTTCGCGCCGGCCAGGAGGGCCAGGGCGTGGCCGTCGCCGGTGTACTCCCAGGAGTTGGAGGTGACGACGTACGACTTGCCGATGCCGCCGGTGGCGAGGACCACGGCCGGGGCGTCGAGGAGCACGAAGTTGCCGCTCTCGCGCCAGTAGCCGAACGCGCCGGAGATGCGCTCGCCGTCCTTGAGCAGCCGGGTGACCGTGCACTCGGCGAAGACCTTGATGTACGCCTCGTAGTCGCCGTGGTTGTCGTAGTCCTCCTGCTGGAGCGCCACCACGCGCTGCTGGAGGGTGCGGATCATCTCCAGGCCGGTACGGTCGCCCACGTGTGCGAGCCGTGGGTACTCGTGCCCGCCGAAGTTGCGCTGGCTGATCCTGCCGTCCTTGGTGCGGTCGAACAGCGCGCCCCAGGCCTCCAGCTCCCAGACCCGGTCCGGCGCCTCCTTGGCGTGCAGCTCGGCCATGCGCCAGTTGTTGAGGAACTTGCCGCCCCGCATGGTGTCGCGGAAGTGCACCATCCAGTTGTCGTCGGAGTTGACGTTGCCCATCGCGGCGGCGGCGCCGCCCTCGGCCATGACGGTGTGCGCCTTGCCGAAGAGCGACTTGCAGACGATCGCCGTCCTCTTGCCCTGCTGCCGGGCCTCGATGGCGGCGCGCAGGCCCGCTCCGCCGGCGCCGATGACGACGACGTCGTATTCGTGACGTTCGATTTCCACGTGGTTGATCCTTTTAGGCGAACGGGAAGGCGAGGATGCCCTTGGCGACCATGCGGACGTAGAAGTCGGCGATCATGACCGAGAACATCGAGGCCCAGGCGAGCTGCTGGTGCTTGGCGTTGAGCTTGGAGACGAACGTCCAGGCCCGGTAGCGCAGCGGATGACGGGAGAAGTGGTTCAGCCTGCCCGCGGTGATGTGCCGGCACGAGTGGCACGACAGCGTGTAGGTGTTGATGAGGATCGCGTTGGCGATCAGCACCCACGAGCCCAGGCCCAGGGGCTTGTGGACGACCGCCAGGACGGCGTCGTAGGCCAGGATGAGGCCGATCACGATGGCGGCGTAGAAGAAGTAGCGGTGGATGTTCTGCAGGATCAGCGGGAAGCGCCGCTCGCCGGTGTACTTGCCGTGCGGCTCCTGCACCGCGCAGGCCGGCGGCGACAGCCAGAACGAGCGGTAGTACGACTTTCGGTAGTAGTAGCAGGTGAACCGGAACCCGCCGGGCAGGCCCAGGATCAGCAGGCCGGGCGGCAGGGTGTACCAGTCGCCGATCGGCGCCCACCCGAACAGCCGCGCGCCCTCCTCGCAGGAGGTCGACAGGCAGGGTGAGGAGAACGGGGCTATGTAGGGATCGACGAAGTAGCTGTTGTCGATGATCGCCCATACCCCGTAGACGAGGAACGAGCTGAGCCCGAGGAATGTCAGCAGCGGGGCCAGCCACCATCTGTCCGTGCGCAGGGTGCGCACCTTGACTTGCGCACGCTGCCTTCTGACCGGAGCTTCGGGCGTCGTCTGGGTCATCGCGGACCTCTCCACCTCCCGCGGACCCCGTCGCGCAGGGGATCCGTGGTTCGTTCGCTGGGCGCGCGTACGGGCGGTACTCGCTCAAGCGCGCATTGGTGGGGGATACGTTACGACGGTCGCCGCGAAATTTGTGAGCGGGGTCACTCACTTTTTCGTTGACCGGCTGTGATTCCTGTCACGTAGCCCGTCAGGGTCGCTTCCCGTGCGCGGGCAACTTAACCACCGTCACGAAGAAATCATCTATTTGGCGGACAACTCGGATGAATTGCTCGAAATCCACCGGCTTGGTGACGTACGCGTTGGCGTGCAGCCGGTAGCTGTGCAGGATGTCCTCCTCCGCCCGCGACGTGGTCAGGATCACCACCGGGATCGCGCGCAGCGCGGCGTCCGCCTTGACCTCGCTCAGCACCTCCATGCCGCTCATCCGCGGCAGGTTGAGGTCGAGCAGGACGAGGTCGGGGCGCGGCACGCCGGCGTAGCCCCCCTCGCGCCGCAGGAACGCCATCGCCTGCTCGCCGTCGTTGACCACGTGCAGCCGGTTGCTCACCTTGTTGAGGTCGAACGCCTCACGGGTGAGCAGGATGTCGCCCTGGTCGTCCTCGACCAGCAGCACCTCGATCGGGCGCCCCTCATCCATCGCCGTCCTCCGCAGGGGGGAGCGTCCAGCGGAACGTGGCGCCCTGGCCGGGTCCGGAGTCGTCCAGCCAGAGCCGGCCGCCGTGGTAGTCGACGATCTTGCGGCACAGCGCGAGCCCGATGCCCGTCCCCGGGTACACGTCGCGGGCGTGCAGCCGCTGGAAGATCAGGAAGATGCGGTCGGCGTACTTGGGCTCGACGCCGATGCCGTTGTCGGAGCAGCTGAACTCCCACGGCCCGCCCTCGCGGCGCACCGCCCCGATGTGCACCCGGGGCGGCTCCTCGGAGCGGAACTTCAGCGCGTTCTCGACGAGGTTCTGGAAGAGCTGGGTGAGCTGGGTGCGGTTGGCGGTGACGGCGGGCAGCTCGTCCCGGGTGATCGTGGCCCCGGTCTCCTCGATGGCGGCCGACAGGTTGTCCAGGGCCCGGTCGAGGGCGGCGCCGGAGTCCACCACGGCCGTCTCGCCGTTGACCCGGCCGACCCTGGAGAAGTCCAGCAGGTCGTTGATCAGGAGTTGCATGCGTTTCGCGCCGTCCACCGCGTAGTGGATGTACTTCAAGGCCCGCTCGTCGAGCTGCGGGCCGTAGCGCTGCTCCAGCATCTGGGTGAAGCTGGCCACCTTGCGCAGCGGCTCCTGGAGGTCGTGGCTGGCCACGTACGCGAACTGCTCCAGCTCGCTGTTGGAGCGGCGCAGCTCCTCGGCCTGGTCGCTGGCCACCCGCCAGGCCGAGAGGATGCGGCGGCGCATGGAGTCGACGTGGCTGGACAGCTCCGCCAGCTCGGCCGGCCGGTCCACGTGCAGGCTGTGGTCGAAGTCGCCGCCCGCCACCGCGCGGACCTGCTCGGCGAGCTGGTCGATGGGCTTCAGCACGGCGTAGCGCACGATGAACGCCAGGCCCAGGCCGCAGGCCAGCAGCACCGCGAACAGCACGACCAGCGCCGCGTTGAGCCGGGCGAGGTGGTCGGCCACGTCGGGGCGCGGGTTGAGCTCCCGGGTCTGGTCGATCATCACCATGATGACCGTGGCGCCGCCCCCGAAGGCCGCCGCCGCCACCGCGCCGGTGAACAGGAACCAGCGGGCCAGCGGCAGCCGGCCGAGCCCGGTCGGCTCCGGGGCCGGCGGCAGCGGGTGGATGCTCATGCCCTCCTCCAGCTCGGGTCTCACCCCGGCTCGCGGTGCCCGCCGCGAGCTCATGAGGCTCATGCCGGCCTCCTGCTGATGACGAGCACGGCCAGGTCGTCGCTGAGCGTGCCCGCGTGCCGGATCAGCCGGTCGAGGTCGACCGCGCCGTGCTCGCGTACCAGGCCGACCAGGCCGTCCACGCCCAGCAGCTCGTCGCGGTCGCCCACGGCGGACTCGATGAGCCCGTCGGTGTAGAGCATGATCGACCACTTGTCGCCCAGCGGGACGTCCAGCACCGACCACTCGGCGTCGGGGAAGATGCCGAGCGGCGGCCCGGAGGGCGTGCCCTCCACCACCTCGACGGCGCCGTCGCGCACCAGCACCGGCGGCGGGTGCCCGACCACCCGCATCCGCGCGTGCCGCAGGTCGGGGGCGATCGTCGCCATGCACAGGGTGGTGAAGATCTCCGGCGCCTTGCGCTCGGCCCGCAGCAGCGTGTCGAGCGTGTGCAGCAGCATGTCGTCGGTCCGGCCGGCCAGCACCAGCGTGCGCCAGGCGATGCGCAGCGCCACGCCCAGCGCGGCCTCGTCCGGGCCGTGCCCGCACACGTCGCCCACCACGACGTGGATCGCGCCGTCCGGCGTCTGCACCGCGTCCAGGAAGTCGCCGGCCAGGGTGCTGCCGCTGCCCGGCAGGTAGCGCATGATGTGCTCGACCGCGTCGGTGCGCAGCAGCGGGCTGGGCAGCAGGCCGCGCTGGGTCCTGGCGTTCTCCCTGGCGATCAGCTCCGCCTGCACCAGCCTGAGCTGGGTCTGGTCGGCGCGCTTGCGCTCCATCGCGTAGCGGATGGCCCGGGTCAGCAGGGGCGCGTCGATGTCCTGCTTGACCAGGTAGTCCTGGGCGCCCGACTGGACGGCGGCGACCCCCACGTGCGCGTCGCGCAGCCCGGTGAGCACCAGCACGGCGGTGTGCGGCGCCATCGCCAGGACCTCCTCCAGGGCCTCCAGGCGGGTGGCGTCGGGCAACGACAGATCGACGAGCACGCACTGGATCTCGGGGGTCAGCTTGGCCCTGGCCTCCTGGAGACTGCGTGCCCGGTAGATCGTGGGCGGCGCCACGGCCTCCGACAGGAGCTCCTCGACGAGGAAGGCGTCGCCATCGTCGTCCTCCACCAGGAGCAGCGTCAGCGTTTCGGAGAGATGTGCTGTCACCTACCGCCTCACCGCACGAACGGGATCGTTGGTGCTCATTCTGCGATGAGTTCCACCCCTTGCGGAAGCGTGCCCTCCAGCCCGGCCTCCACCACGAAGGACAGCAGGGTCCCGCGGAACGCCTGGGCGGCCGTGGTGGGCTCGACGTCCTTGCGGTGGGCCAGCGCGATCGTCCGGCTGAGCCCCGGGGGAGCGAGCGGCGTGCCCGCCAGGCCCGGCCGGCCGTCCAGCACCATGGACGGCACCACGGCCACCCCCAGCCCCGCCTCCACGAAGCGCAGCACCGCGTCCATCTCGCCGCCCTGCACCGCGAGGCGCGGCTCGAAGCCCGCCTGCCGGCAGGCGGCCAGCGTGGCCTCGCGCAGGTCGTAGCCGCGCCGGAACATCACCATCTGCTGCCCGCGCAGCTCCCCGATCTCCATGTACGGCCGCCGCGGCGGCTCGTGCGAGGGCGAGACGACCACGAGGTTCTCCCGCAGGATCTCCTCGGTCACCAGGGCCGGGTCGTCGCTCTGCAACGGCATGATGATCAGCGACAGGTCGAGCTGCCCGCGCGCCAGCGCCCGCACCAGGTCGCGCGAGCCGCCCTCCTCGACCAGCAGCTCGATGCCCGGATAGGCCCGGTGGAAGCGGGCCAGGGCGTCGGCCAGCAGCCCCGCGCACAACGACGGCGTGGCGCCGAGCCGCACCCGCCCCCGGCGCAGCCCCGCGAGCTGGGCCACCTCCTGCCGCGCGGTGTCGGCGTCGGCCAGCATGCGGCGGGCGAGCGGCAGCAGCGCCTCCCCGGCGGGGGTCAGCGTGACGTTGCCCCGGGCGCGGGAGAACAGCGGGGCGCCGAGGTCGTTCTCCAGCGCCTTGATCTGCTTGCTGAGGGAGGGCTGGGCGACCCGCATGCGCTCGGCGGCCTGGGTGAAGTGTCTGGTCTCGGCGACGGCCACGAAATAGGCGAGTTGTTGCAGCTGCATGTGATTTTCCTCGCACCCGCCGGGCCCGCGGCCGGGGAAAGACCGCTCGTACCAGCATCATAGCTTACGGCTATCGAAACCAGATCCTTGATGACTTGGACGGATCGTTCCTGCGTACATACGGTTCGAAAATGTGACTGCCACGATTGAGCGCGGCGCCGCCACCGCGCCAGTTCCCGCTCCCCCCAGCACTCCGAAGCGCAAGCGTTCCGGCGGGTTCCTCGGCTCGTCGAACGGCAAGAAGGTCGTCATGGCCGTCACGGGTGCCGTGATGGTGGCGTTCCTCGTCCTGCACATGCTGGGGAACCTCAAGATCTTCCTCGGCAGGGACTCCTTCAACGACTACGCCGACGCGCTGCGCACGCTCTTCGAGCCGCTGCTGCCGTACCGGACGGTGCTGACGATCCTGGAGATCGGGCTCGTCGTCTCGGTCGTCGCGCACATGTGGGCGGCGATCTCGCTGGCCCGCCGCGCCGGCAAGGCCCGCCCGGTCAAGTACGTCGCCAAGAAGTCGCAGGCCGGCGGCTACGCCACGCACATCATGCGGTACGGCGGCCTGACCATCGCGCTCTTCGTCGTCTGGCACCTGCTCGACCTGACCTTCGGCGTCGTCAACCCCAAGGGCTTCGACTCCGCCCCGGCCGACCGCATGATCGCCGGGTTCGACCCGTCGCGCTGGTGGGTCACGCTCATCTACCTCGTGGCCGTCGTCATGGTCGGCCTGCACCTGCGGCACGGCATCTGGAGCGCCGTCCAGACGCTCGGCTGGGCCAACCGCGACCGCTACAAGGTGCTCAAGGGGACCGCCGCCCTGGTCTCCGTCGTCCTGGTGATCGGCTTCCTGGCCCCGCCCCTCGCGATCACGTTCGGAGTTGTGAAGTGAAGTACACCGAAGGCTCGGAGATCCGGGACACCAAGGCACCTGCCGGGCCCATCGAGGAGCGGTGGGAGAAGCGCAAGTTCTCCGCCCGCCTGGTCAACCCGGCCAACAAGCGCAAGCTCAACGTGATCGTGGTCGGCACCGGCCTGGCCGGCGGCTCGGCCGCCGCGACGCTGGGCGAGCTGGGCTACAACGTCAAGTCCTTCTGCTACCAGGACTCGCCGCGCCGCGCCCACTCCATCGCCGCCCAGGGCGGCATCAACGCCGCCAAGAACTACCGCGGCGACGGCGACTCGATCTACCGGCTCTTCTACGACACGGTCAAGGGCGGCGACTTCCGCGCCCGCGAGTCCAACGTCTACCGCCTCGCCCAGGTCTCGGTGAACATCATCGACCAGGCGGTGGCGCAGGGCGTGCCGTTCGCCCGCGAGTACGGCGGCCTGCTCGACACCCGCTCCTTCGGCGGCGCCCAGGTCTCGCGCACCTTCTACGCCCGCGGCCAGACGGGGCAGCAGTTGCTGCTGGGCGCGTACCAGGCGCTGGAGCGGCAGGTCGCGGCCGGCACCGTCACCATGCACACCCGGCACGAGATGCTCGACCTGATCGTCTCCGACGGGCGGGCGCGCGGCGTCATCGTGCGCGACATGGTGACCGGCGAGATCGAGCGGCACCTGGCCGACGCCGTGGTGCTCGCGACCGGCGGCTACGGCAACGTGTTCTACCTGTCCACCAACGCCAAGGGCTGCAACACCACCGCCATCTGGCGGGCGCACGAGCGGGGCGCGTACTTCGCCAATCCCTGCTACACGCAGATCCACCCCACCTGCATCCCGGTCTCCGGCGACCACCAGTCGAAGCTGACCCTGATGTCGGAGTCGCTGCGCAACGACGGCCGCGTGTGGGTGCCGCTGCGCAAGAACGACCAGCGCGCCCCCGGCGACATCCCCGAGGACGAGCGCGACTACTACCTGGAGCGCATCTACCCGGCCTTCGGCAACCTGGTGCCCCGCGACATCGCCTCCCGGGCCGCCAAGAACGTCTGCGACGAGGGCCGCGGCGTCGGCCCCGGCGGCCTCGGCGTCTACCTGGACTTCCGGGACGCCATCAACCGCCTCGGCCGCGACGCGGTCGAGAAGAAGTACGGCAACCTCTTCGAGATGTACGAGCGCATCACCGGCGAGAACCCGTACGAGGTGCCGATGCGCATCTACCCCGCCGTGCACTACACGATGGGCGGCCTGTGGGTGGACTACGACCTGCAGTCCACGATCCCCGGCCTGTTCGTCATCGGCGAGGCCAACTTCTCCGACCACGGCGCGAACCGCCTCGGCGCCTCCGCCCTCATGCAGGGCCTGGCCGACGGCTACTTCGTGCTGCCGACGACCATCGGCGACTACCTGGCCGACGGCCCGTTCGGCGAGGTGGACGAGGCGGCCGTCGCCGAGGCCGAGATCAAGGTCCGTTCGAAGATCGACCGCCTGCTGTCGGTGAACGGCACCCGCACCCCCGACTCCTTCCACCGCGAGCTGGGCAAGCTCATGTGGGACTACTGCGGCATGGAGCGCACCGAGGAGTCGCTGCGCAAGGCCCTCGACCGCATCCCCGAGCTGCGTAAGGAGTTCTGGGAGAACGTCAAGGTCAGCGGCACCGCCGAGGAGCTGAACCAGGTGCTGGAGCGGGCCGGCCGGGTGGCCGACTTCTTCGACCTGGCCGAGCTGATGTGCCTGGACGCCCTGATCCGCACCGAGTCCTGCGGCGGCCACTTCCGCGCCGAGTCCCAGGACGCCGACGGCGAGGCCCTGCGCGACGACGAGAACTTCGCGCACGTCTCGGCCTGGGAGCACACCCCCGACGGCCCGGTGCTGCACAAGGAACCGCTCGAGTACGAGTACGTCAAGATGACCCAGCGGAGCTACAAGTGAACCTGACCCTCAAGGTCTGGCGTCAGAGCGGTCCCCAGGACAAGGGACGCATGGTGACGTACCGGGTGGAGGACATCTCCCCGGACATGTCCTTCCTGGAGATGCTCGACGTCCTCAACGAGCGCCTGATCCTGGAAGGCGACGACCCGATCGCCTTCGACCACGACTGCCGCGAGGGCATCTGCGGCATGTGCGGCATGGTCATCAACGGCGTCGCCCACGGCGAGCAGCGCGCCACCACCACGTGCCAGCTGCACATGCGCCACTTCGAGGACGGCGCCGAGATCACCATCGAGCCGTGGCGGGCGGCCCCGTTCCCGGTCATCAAGGACCTGGTCGTGGACCGCAGCGCCTTCGACCGCATCATCCAGGCCGGCGGCTTCATCTCGGTCCCGGCCGGCTCGGCGCCGGACGCGCACAGCGTCCCGGTGCGCAAGGAGGACGCCGACGCGGCCTTCGACGCCGCCACCTGCATCGCCTGCGGCGCCTGCGTCGCGGCCTGCCCGAACGGCTCGGCCTCCCTCTTCACCGCCGCCAAGATCACCCACCTGAGCCTGCTGCCCCAGGGCCAGCCGGAGCGGCTGAGCCGCGCCAAGGCGATGGTGGACCAGATGGACGCCGAGGGCTTCGGCGGCTGCACCAACACCGGCGAGTGCACCGCGGTCTGCCCGAAGGGCATCCCGTTCGAGACGATCGCCCGCATGAACGCCGACTACCTGAAGGCGAACAAGAAGTAGGACCCCAACGGCGACGGCCGCGGCCCCACCGGAGGTCGCGGCCGTCGCCGTTCCCTCTGGGCGGCTCTCGCCCAGTTCGTCCGTCATCCGGATCCGCGGCTGCGGCTCGGTGTGGTATCCGGACGGCGGCGGGTGGGCAAGAGCTTCCTCTTGCGGGCCCTGGCTGGGAGTCCCTGCTGCGCACCGCCATCGAGCTGACCGCGCGCGGGAACGGCGTGCTGGTGATCGACGAGCTGCCGTACTGGATGGCGCACTCGCCGGAGCTGCCCGGCCTGCTCCAACTGCTCTACGACCTGTCCCAGTCCGGCGAGGACGTGCCGGGTGGGCGGGTCATCGTCTGCGGATCGGCCATGTCCGTGATGAACGAGCTGCTGTCCGGGACCAAGGCGCTACGCGGCCGCGCGGCGATCGACCTCCGCCTGCACCCCTTCGACCTCGCCACCACGGCGCGGCACTGGGGGATCGGCGATCCGGCCGCGGCCCTGCGGGTGCACGCTCGACGCGCTGGCGAGCGCCGGATACCTGCGGTACGAGAGCGATCCGCTGTGGGAGCGGCGGCCGGTCATCACCGTGGCCGACCCCGTCGTGCGCTTCCACAATCTGATCACGGTGGCGCAGCGGGACCTCGTCGAGACCGGGCAGTCGGCGGAAGCCTGGCGGCGGTCCCGGCCTGCCTTCGCCGCCCGCGTCCTGGGGCCGCACTTCGAGAGCTGCGCCCGGGCCTGGCTCAGGGCGCGGGCGGACCCGGCGTTGCGCGGGCACGCCGGCCTCGTGACGGCGACCGTCGTGAACGACCGGCGAGGGCAGGCCAAGCACGAGATCGACGTCGTCGCCCTGGACAAGCGAGCGGGACGCGCGGAAATCACCCTCGTCGGGGAGGCGAAGGCCACGCTCACCCGGCGCGGCACCGCGGACCTCGACCGGCTCGACCGGCTCAAGGCGCTGCTGGCCGAGCACGGGCACGACACCCGGAAGGCGGTGTCGGCGCTGTTCTCCACGGAGGGGTTCCAGCCCGAACTCGTGCGTCTCGCCCGCCGGAGGAGGGACGTGCTGCTGGTCGATCTGCCCGCGCTGGTGGGCGAGGGCGAGCCGGTCGTGTCGCCCGCGTTCAGGGGGAGCGGCGTGTAACGCCCGGGCTTTCCCGGCCACTTCGTGGTGTCAGATGAACGCATCCGGAACGAAGGGGCTGGGCGGTGGCGGATGATGCGTACCGGTTCACCAGCATGTACGACGAATGCCGGCAACGCGTGTGGGCCTACGTGGTCAGCCGCGCGGGGCGGCAGGTGGCCGACGAGGTGGTGAGCGAGACCTTCGCGATCGCCTGGCGGCGGCTCGGCGACGTGCCGGAGCCGGCCCTGCCGTGGCTGCTCGGCGTGGCCAGGAACGTCCTGCGCGACAACGTGCGGGCAGAGGCGCGCAGGCAGGCGCTGGCGGCGGAGCTGCGCTCCTGGACCGAGGCGGGCCCGGCGGGCGACCCGGCCGGCGACACGGCCGACCAGGTGGCCGAGCGGCTGGGCGTGCTGCGGGCGCTGGCCGCGCTGGGCGAGGACGACCGGGAGGCGCTGCTGCTGGTCGCCTGGCAGGGGCTGTCCCCCAAGGAGGCGGCCCGGGTGGTGGGCTGCTCGTCGGCGGCCTTCCGGGTCCGCCTGCACCGCGCCCGCAAGCGGCTCAAGGAGGCGATGGACCCCGCCAGGCCGTCGCACCGGTCCCCCGTACGGAACCTCAGCGAGGAGTGGTCATGAACATCATCGACGAGCTCCGGGCCGCCCGGCCCGCCCACCTCGGCGACCGGCCGGTGGACGAGCGCACCAGGGCCGCCGAGCTGGCCCACGCCATGTCCCGTCCAAGGGAGGACCGGTCGCGGGAAGACCGGCCGTCGCGGGAGGCCGGGGCGCGGCGGGAGGCCGGGGCGCGGCGGGAGGCCGGGGCGCGGCGGCGCGCGGTCAAGGTGCGGCCGGCGTGGGGGCTGGGGCTGGCCGGGGCTGCGGCGGCGGCCGTGGCGGCGGTGGCCGTCGTCCTGCCGGGCGGGGGCGCGGCCCCGGCGCCACCGCGGCCGTCCGAGGCCCTGCCCCTCGCCTCCGCACCCGCCACGTCCGGGCCCGCCGCGTCCGGGCCCGCCGCGTCCGCACCCGCCACGTCCGGGCCCGCCGGTACGGCGCAGGTCCGGCTGTCCGCGCGGGACGTGTTGCTGGCCGCCGCCGAGAACGCCGGCCGCCAGCGCGAGACCACCGGCGACTGGTGGCACACCGTGACCGTGAGCAGGACGCTGTTCACCGTGGCGGAGGGCGGCTACCAGGTCGAGTCCCGGGGCCGCGACGAGATGTGGACCCCCCGCGCCCCCGGCGGCGAGCAGTGGAGCCGCAGCCGCTCGCTCGGCGCCCGCCCGGTCACCGAGGACGACCGCCGGGCATGGGAGGCCGCGGGCTCGCCGGCCGAGGTCGGGATCGAGGTCCCGGGCAAGAAGGCCGCGATGCGGATGCCGATGTCCCCGGGCGAGGTCCGGACGGGCCACAGCGGCCTGGTGGACGGCGACAAGGTGTTCTGGCTGGGCCGCAACGTCACGATGAAGGACCTGCGCGGCCTCCCCGACCGGCCGGGCGCGCTGAAGAAGTGGCTGCTGCGCTCGTACGCGGGGCACGACACCGAGACGACGAGCGTCCCGATGGCCGCCGACGTGTGGCTGTTCAAGGTCAGCGCGGGCCTGATCACCGACATGCCGGTGACGCCGGAGGTGCGCGCGGCGGCGTTCCGGATGCTGGCCGGGCTCGGCACGGTCAAGGTCACCGGGAACGTCACCGACGCCGAGGGCCGCCGGGGCACCGCCGTGTCCGTCGAGGAGCGGGTCAAGGGCGGCGCCACGCTGGAGAACCGGCTCGTCTTCGACGAGTCGACCGGCCGCGCCCTCGCCAACGAGAACGTCGTGGTCGAGCCCGGCGGCCTCCAGGCGGGCCTGGAGCCGGGCACGGTGTTCTCCTCCAGCGCGGTGCTGGAGGCGGGCTGGACGGACGCCGGGCCGGGCCGGTGACCTGCCTCAGCTCCAGGCGGTGAGGAACGTCCGCACGGCCGTTCCGGCCAGCTCGCGCAGCTCGGCGTCCTCCGGCGTACGGGTGCCGAGCCTGGTGCGCGCCTCAAGGGGCCCGAACAGCAGGGACGTGAGCTGCTCGGCGGCCAGTTCGGGATCGGCGGCGCGGAGCCGGCCGGCGAGCGTGAGCCGGGCCAGCCGGTCGGCCAGCGCCTGGTTGAGCCGGTCGGTGCCGTACTCGGCGGCGACGTCCAGCAGGTCGGGGAACCTGGTGACCTCGGAGTAGAGCAGGCGGCGCAGCGCGCACCAGCGGCCGCCGGTGTGCAGGCGCAGCAGCGCGTGGGCGACGTCCGTGAGCGTGGCGGCGAGGTCGTCGCCGGGGTGGGCCAGCGGCTCCAGGGCGGCCAGCCGCTCCTCCAGCGCCGTGCGGGCGCCGGCCTCCATCGCGTGCCTGAACAGCGTGGCCTTGTCGGTCAGGTGGTTGTAGACCGTCGGCTTGGCCACGCCCGCCTCGTTGGCGATCTCCTGGACGCACGCCTGCGCGTAGCCCTGGCGGGCGAACACCGTGAACGCCCCCTCCAGGATCGCCTGCCGCTTGTCGATCCGGCCCCGCGTGGTGTTGCCCATGCCGCCGATTGTACTCCTCGGTTCATCTTCGTGGACGAAAGGGTTGCATGCTTACGCATAGGATCATTACCTTGAACCCATGAGTTCAAATTCTGCTGACCACCTGGACGGGCGGCTGCTCGCCGTGATCGGCGTCGTGCTGCTCGGCGGCCTGCTGGGCATCCTCAACAGCACGATGGCCGCCGTCGCCACCGACACCCTCGCGCAGATCTTCGGTACGTCGCTGAGCACGATCGGCTGGGCCTCCACCGGATTCCTGCTGGCGGTCACCGCCACGATCCCGTTCACCACCTGGGCCGTGGACCGGTTCGGCGGGCGGCGGCTCTGGCTGGCCGGGCTGGCGCTGTTCGCGGCCGGCTCGCTCGGCGCCGGGCTGGCCTGGGACGTCGGTGCCCTGATCGCCTTCCGCGTGCTCCAGGGGTTCGGCGCCGGGCTGCTCGACCCGCTCGTGCTGATCCTGCTGGCCCGCGCCGCCGGGCCGCACCGGGCCGGGCGGGTCATGGGGCTGATGGGGGTGGTCCTGTCCCTGGGGCCCGTGCTGGGGCCGATCGCGGGCGGGGTGGTGCTGGACGGGCTGTCGTGGCGGTGGATGTTCCTGATCAGCGTGTCGCTGGCGGCGGTCGCGTACGTGCTGGCGTGGCGCGTGATCCCCGGCGGCGGGCCCGGTGGCCCTGGCGGGCCCGGGGCGGAGGCGGCCGGCGGCGCGGTGGCCGGGCGGCTCGACGTGCTCGGGCTGGCGCTGCTCGGGCCGGGTTTCGCGGCGGTCGTCCTCGCGCTGTCGCAGACGGCCGAGCAGGGCGGCCTCGCGGCCTGGCAGGCGCTGCTGCCGCTCGCGTTCGGGGCCGCGCTGCTGCTCGGCTACGGGGTGCACGCCCGGCGGCAGGCCGCGCCGCTGATCGACCTGCGGCTGTTCGCCGGGCGGGGCTTCAGCGCGAGCGTGGCGATCATGGGGATCGGCGGCCTCGGGTTGTACGCGGCCCTGTTCGCCCTGCCCCTCTACTACCAGCAGGCCCACGGCCACGGCGTGCTCGCCGCCGGGCTGCTCATGACCCCGATCGGCCTCGGCGGCTCCCTGGCCATGCCGCTGGCCGGACGGGTGTCGGACCGGCTCGACCCCCGTGGCCTGGCCGCCGGCGGCGCCGCCGCGTCGGCCCTGAGCGCGCTGGCCCTCACCCGGATGGGCGCGGACACGCCCGAGGTGTGGCCGGTGCTGGCGGCGTTCGTGTTCGGGCTGGGCAGCGGCTGCTTCAGCGCGCCGGCGATGGGCTCCCTCTACCGGACGCTGCCGGCGCCCCTGGTGGCGCAGGGCAGCTCGGTCCTCTACATGCTCAACCAGCTCGGCGCGGCCCTCGGCGTCGCCCTCGTCACGTTCGTGGTGCAGACCGCGGGCGACCCGATCGCCGGTTTCCACGGCGTCGCCTGGCTGTCGACCGCCATGATCGTGATCGTGCTGGCCGCCGTCCCGCTCCTGCCCGGACGCCCTTCCGTCGCGGCCGCCCCCGTGGAGGCGGAGACGGAAGGGCGAGCCGGGAGCAGTCAGTCGGTGTAGCCGCGGGCCGCGTAGTCGTAGCGGTCGTTGAAGCGGACGTACGGCTTCTTGCCCACCAGCGGCTCGAACGGGTCGGGCTGGAACTTCTTGGCGTCCTTCAGGAAGTAGTTGTCGTCCGGGCACGTGCCGCGCGCCCAGAAGGACGAGACCTTGTCCCGCCAGTAGGCCGTGAACTTGAACTTCTTGCAGTTGGCGGCCGAGGCGCGCCACGCCCCCATGGCGCCGCGCCAGTAGTTGTGCTCGTAGACGCAGTAGTAGCCCCTCGGGCAGGACCTCGCGGTGGCCGACAGCACCACCCGCACGTCACCGCCCTGCCAGGCGATCTCGTTGTTGCTGATCTTCGTTCCGCCGGGGAACGCCGCCATGTAGGCGTCCACCGCGGCGCTGCCGGCGGCGTCGGCGGTGCCGGCGGTGGCCGCCTGCGCCGGGAGCGCGCCGCCCGCGACGACCGCGGCGCCGATGGCGAGGCCGGCCGCCTTCAGCGCCTTCGTGAGGTACCGGTGCTGGTTCATCTCTTCCCCTCTCGGTGTGGTCGAGAGGAAGGTAGGCAGCCGGGCGTTGAGCGCGTGTTGAGCCGGGGTTGAGGAACCGCGTTCCTCCGGCCGGCGGCGCCTAATTCGGTTGCGGCGGGTATGGGATGTCTGGCCTGATAGATCGCGTTCCACGTTGGACGGCAGGAGAGGAGGCGACACGCGATGACGTACCACGAGGTGACCGGGACCAGGCAACCGATCAGGATGTGGGCCGAGCCGGAGACCGTCGATCCGGAGGCGATGCAGCAGCTCCGCAACGTCGCGAACCTCCCGTGGGTGCACGGCGTCGCCGTCATGCCCGACGTCCATCACGGCAAGGGCGCGACCGTCGGCTCGGTGATCGCGATGCGCGACGCCGTCTCGCCGGCCGCGGTCGGGGTGGACATCGGCTGCGGGATGACCGCGGTGAAGACCTCGTACACGGCGTCCCGGCTTCCCGACAACCTCGCCCACCTGCGCGGGAAGCTGGAGCAGGCGGTGCCGGTCGGGTTCCAGCACCACAAGCGCCCGGTGGACCCCGGCAAGGTCCACGGGATGCGGACGGCCAGCTGGGCCGAGTTCTGGAAGGACTTCGACGACCTGGCCCCGGCCGTCAAGGCGCGCCGCGAGCGTGCCGAGGTGCAGATGGGCACCCTCGGCGGCGGCAACCACTTCCTGGAGGTCTGCGCCGACGACGAGGGCACGGTGTGGGTGGTCCTCCACTCCGGCTCGCGCAACATCGGCAAGGAGCTCGCCGAGCACCACATCGGCGTCGCCCGCGGCCTGTCCCACAACCAGGGCCTGGTCGACCGCGACCTGGCCGTCTTCCTCGGCGGCACGCCGGAGATGGACGCCTACCGCCGCGACCTGTTCTGGGCCCAGGACTACGCGCGCCGCAACCGCGCCCTCATGATGGGCCTGGTCTGCGACGTCCTGCGCCGCCACCTGCCCGGCATCACCTTCGACCAGCCCATCTCCTGCCACCACAACTACGTGGCCGAGGAGCGCTACGACGGTGTGGACGTGCTCGTCACCCGCAAGGGCGCGATCCGGGCCGGCTCGGGCGACCTGGGCATCATCCCGGGCTCGATGGCCACCGGGACGTACATCGTCAAGGGGCTGGGGAACGGGCTGGCGTACAACTCGGCCTCGCACGGGGCGGGGCGCAAGATGAGCCGGAACAAGGCCAAGCGGACCTTCACCCTCAAGGACCTGGAGGAGCAGACGTTCGGGGTGGAGTGCCGCAAGGACGCCGGGGTGCTGGACGAGATCCCGGGGGCGTACAAGGACCTGGAGTCGGTGATGGCCGCCCAGACCGACCTGGTCCAGGTCGTCGCCCACCTGCGCCAGCTCATCTCCATCAAGGGCTGACCGCGCCGATCCGCGCCGATCCGCGCCGATCCTCGCCGAAGCCCTCGGTGCCATTCCCGTAGAGTGCGTGAACGGTGTGCGTGCGCCATGGGAAAAGGGATCAAGGTGTACATATCAGAGCTTGTCATCCAAGGAATCCGCGGGTTCTCAGGACCGCGGGAGGTGGCGCTCGATTTCAGCAGGCCGGACGGATCCTACGCGGGCTGGACGGTTCTGGCCGGTCGTAACGGGTCCGGGAAAACGACGATCCTGCAAGCGATCGCGGTGGGCGTCATCGGTGACCACTTCATCCGGGGCTGGGACGTCTGGAGCGGCAGAAGAGAGGGTGAGCAAGCCCGTATCGGCGTAACCGTCGTCCAGGATCCGGAGTTCGACGCGGGCTTGAACTTCGGCGCGCAGGTATTCGAGTTGCGGTGGGATGACAAAGACCATCCTTACGCCACTCAGCAGTCCGTCGGGCTGAACAAGAAAGGGAAAGGCCCCAGGGTCCTCCATTTCGGCTCCGGTGAAGGATGGTTTTTCGCGGGATACGGGCCGTTCCGCAGGCTCTCGCCGGCCGCGTTCGGTCATGGGGGATCGTCGCGATTCGCGGTGTACGCCGGCTTGCGGACCCTCTTCGACGAAGATGTCAATCTCGCGGAGGGGGTCGGCTGGCTGATCGAGCAACATCTCTACCAATTGGAGGGACGCCCGGGGGCGGCGGAGCTTCTGGAGGTCGTGCTGCTCCTCCTGGCTGACGGGATGCTTCCTGACGGTCATACGGTGACACGTGTCGACTCCGACGGGTTGTGGCTTCGGCGGGACGACGGCCTGGAGATCCCCCTCCGGCAGATGAGCGAGGGATACCGGGCGGTCACGGCTGTCGTCGTCGACATCATCAGGCAGATGCACCTCGCGTACGGCAGCCTGCGGGTCACCTACGAGGGGGACACGCCGACGCTGTCGTACTCGGGTGTGATCCTCGTCGACGAGATCGAGAATCACCTGCACGTCAGCTGGCAGAAGAGAATCGGCGAATGGCTGACGAGTCATTTTCCGCTCGTGCAGTTCATCGTGACCACGCACAGCCCGTACGTGTGCCAGGCGGCTGACCCGAACGGGCTCATCGCGCTGCCAGGCCCGCACGAGCAGCGACCGGCGCAGGTGGTCGACCAGGACCTCTACGAGAGGGTGGTGTTCGGCTCCGGCGACGACGCCATCCTGACGGGGCTCTTCGGTGTCGACAGCCCGTACTCCACGCGTGCGGAAGACGTCCGCCGACGGCTCGGAGACCTTGAGGAGAAGGTCTTGAGCGGATCGGCCTCGAATGAGGAGATCGAGAGCTACAGGCGGCTCAGCAAGATGCTGGAGAGCTCGCTCTCGGCCAGGGTGGACGAGGTGTCCTCGCGGCTGAGGAGACGGGATTGATCCGTATCCAGCGTACGAGTTTGAACGCCGACCTGACGCTCAGGCTGCTTGACCGGACGGAACAGCTCAAGAGGGAGGGCGCCGGCGCGAAGGACGCCCGCCGGGTATGGCGCTGTGCTTCCACAGAGAAAGCCGGGCTACGCTCGGCGCTGCGCCGGATGTCGAGAGCCGTGGAACGATGCATGTACTGCGGCGACAGCCGAGGCACCGACATCGACCACTTCGAACCCATGGCGTTGTCACCGTTGCGGGCCTTCGACTGGATGAACCATCTGCTGGCCTGCTCGTCCTGTAACCGGCGCCTATCGCTGGAGGACGCCCAAAGGACAGGCGACCATCGAAGTCTTCCAGCTCAACCGCGCGGATCTGCGCAGGGGCAGAGAGCTCGCTTTCCCACGGTGCCAGGCGATGCTCCGGGACTATCGCCGGCTCCAGGACTCCGGAAGGAGCCGGGACGCGACCAAGATGTTGAACGCCCTGCGCGAGCAGCCCTTCGCCGACGTGCTGCACGCCATGTACCGGACCGTGACCGCTCCTGGCGCTGACATCGTCCTGGGCGGGCCGGAGGTCCTGGAAGCCCTCCGCATGTCGCAAGGAGCTTGACCGTCGGCGAGCCCACGCGCCCGGGCGGGGGCCGTCAGGTGGACTCGCGGACGACGAGTTCGGCCGGGAGGCGGAACGGGGTGTGCGGGGCGCCGTCGAACAGGGCGAGGAGGAGGTCCACCGTGGCCGAGGCCCAGGTGGTCATCGGGCTGTGGACGGTGGTCAGGGGCGGGCTGGTGTAGAGGGCGGCCTCGATGTCGTCGAAGCCGATCACGGCGACGTCGTCCGGGACGCGGCGGCCCGACTCGCGCAGGGTGCGCAACGCGCCGATGGCCATGAGGTCGTTGGCGGCGAAGACGGCGTCCAGGGCCGGGTCGTCCTGGAGGAGCTGGCGCATGGCGTCGGCGCCCGAGACGCGGGTGAAGTCGCCGAGCGCGACGATCGAGCGGTGGCCGGTCTCGCGCATGGCGGCGTGGTAGCCGGTCAGGCGTTCCTGGGCGGCGGTCATGTCGAGGGGGCCGGTGATCGTGGCGACGCGGCGCCTGCCCCGGTCCAGCAGGTGGCGGACGGCCAGGTCGGCGCCGCGCGGGTTGTCGTTGTCCACGTAGGGGACGGCCGGGTTGGTACGGCCGAGGGAGACGACCGGCAGGCCGCGGCGGGCGAGGGTGGCGGGCAGGGAGTCGGCGCCGTGCATCGAGACGAGCATGACGCCGTCCACGTGGCCGGCCGCCACGTAGTCCACGACGCGGGCGCGGCCGTCGTCGGAGCCGGCCAGCATGAGCACCACCTGCTTGCCCGCCGCCTCCAGCTTCCTGCTGGCCTGGCGGACCACGGCGGAGAACATCGGGTCGTCGCTGACCAGGCCCTTGGGCGGGTCGGAGACGACGAGGGCGACGGCGTTCGTGCGGCGGGTGGCCAGGTTGCGGGCGGCGGCGTGCGGGACGTAGCCCAGCTCCCTGACGGCTCTCAGCACCACCTCGCGGATGGACGGGGCCACCGTCGGGGCGCCGTTGATCACGCGGGAGACGCTGGACTTGGAGACGCCGGCGCGGGCCGCCACGGCTTCGAGGGTCGGTCGGCTCACGGCCCTCCTCGGGGTAGGGGGCTGGACGGGTGAGAGAGCGCTCCCTGACGAGGGTGAGGGGTGGGGCGGGCGCCGTCAAGACGGCCACGACTTCCCGTGTTTCTTGCGGGGCGGCGTGGGTGGGGGAGCGCTTTCCGGAAGGAGGTCGCTTAACGCCAGGTGAGTGGCGTCGAGGGGACGGCGGGGCGTGGGTGAGAGAGCGCTCTCTCACGCGTCTCGGAGGTTTCTGGGGAGTTAACCCGGTTCTTGACAGCGGTTAAGGACACGAGCAGTCTCCCTCTCAGGGAGCGCTCCCCGAACCTCTCACCCTCCCTCCCGACTGACGGAGACGCCGTGAGTCCACCCCTCCTCCGCCGCCGCCCGGCGATCCTGCTCGTCCTGGCGATCGCCCTGTCGTTCCTCGCCGCCCCGCCCGCCTTGGCCGCCGACCCCCTCCTGTCCCAGGGCAGGCCCGCCACCGCCTCCTCCACCGAGAACGCCACCGCCTTCCCGGCCTCCGCCGCCGTGGACGGCGACCCCGGCACCCGCTGGTCCAGCGCGTTCTCCGACCCGCAGTGGCTCCAGGTGGACCTCGGCACCACCGCGTCGATCACCCAGGTGGAGCTGGCCTGGGAAGCCGCGTACGCCACCGCCTTCCAGCTCCAGGTCTCGGCGGACGCGAGCACCTGGACGACGGTCCACACCACCACCGACGGCACCGGCGGCGTCCAGACGCTCACCGGCCTGTCAGGCAGCGGCCGGTACGTCCGCCTCCTCGGCACCCAGCGCGCCACCCAGTACGGCTACAGCCTCTGGGAGCTCAAGGTCTACGGCACCACGGGCCAGAGCGGCGAGCAGCGGCTGCTGTCGTACGGCAAGCCCGGCCTGGCCTCCTCCTTCCAGCACGACGGCAACTGCTGGGAGTGCACCCCGGCCAGGGCCTTCGACCTCGACCCCGCCAGCCGCTGGGCCACCAGCGCCACCACCGGCTGGACGGACCCCGGCTGGATCTCGGTGGACCTCGGCGCGACCGCCCGGATCAGCCGGGTCGTCCTGCAATGGGACCCGGCCTACGCCCGGTCGTACCAGCTCCAGGTGTCGGCGGACGCGAGCACCTGGACGACGGTCTACAGCACCACGTCCGGCACCGGTTTCAAGCAGACGCTCGACGTGACCGGTACGGGCCGCTACGTCCGCATGTACGCCACCCAGCGCGCCACTCCCTACGGCTACAGCCTGTGGGAGTTCCAGGTGTACGGCACCGGCGGCAGCCCGGCGGACCCGCCCCCGCCGCCGAAGGACCCGGCGAACCCGCCGTCCCTGGTCTGGAGCGACGAGTTCAACGGCCCGGCGGGCGGCCGGCCCGACGCCGCCAAGTGGCGGGCCGACCCCGGCACCGGGCCGAACAACGAGCTGGAGTACTACACCGACCACGACAACGCCGCCACGGACGGCCAGGGCAACCTGGTGCTGGAGGCACGCAGGCAGGCCACGCCCGGCTCGGCCTGCCCGCCCGACCCGCTGACCGGCAGCACCACCTGCCAGTACACCTCGGCCCGGCTGAACACCGGGACCAAGTTCCACTTCACCTACGGCCGGGTCGAGGCCCGGATCAAGGTGCCGAAGGGGAACGGGTTCTGGCCGGCGTTCTGGATGATGGGGGCCGACTTCCTGACCGGGCGGCCGTGGCCGTACAACGGCGAGATCGACATCATGGAGGTCCTCGGAAAGGACGTGAAGACGGCCTACTCGACCGTCCACGCGCCCGCGTACAACGGCGGCGGCGGCATCGGCTCGCCGTACACGCTGCCCGGCGGGGCCGACTTCTCCGGTGACTTCCACGTCTGGGCCGCCGCCTGGGACAGCAAGGGCATCGTCTTCACGCTCGACGGCCGCACCGTGCTCACGATCAGCAAGGAGCAGGTCGAGCGGACGCGCGGCCCCTGGGTCTTCGACCACCCCTTCTACCTCATCCTCAACCTCGCGGTCGGCGGCGACTGGCCGGGACCGCCCGACGCCTCCACGCCGTTCCCGTCCCGGATGCTCGTCGACTACGTCCGGGTGTACCAGTGACCAGCAAGGGAGTACCCATGCGTGCCACGCGACTGCTCGCCCTGTTGTCCGTGCTGATCGGCACGTTCGCCCTCGCCCCCGCGGCGCCGGCGGGCGCGCGGGTCATCAGGGTGGCGGAGTTCCTCGCCGACTGCCCGTTCAGCCACCGGCTGCCGGACGACCCCATCGTCTTCCCCGGCCTGCCCGGCGCCTCGCACATGCACAGCTTCTTCGGCAGCCGGGTCACCAACGCCCACACCACGCTCACCGACCTGCAGAACGGCGCCACCAACTGCAACCCGGCGGTGGACAAGTCGTCGTACTGGGTGCCGACCCTCTACCGCGACGGCGCCCCCGTGGAGCCGGCCATCGTCACGTTCTACTACCTCGGCGAGGGCGTCAGGGACGACGTCATCGCCAGGACGCAGCCGCTGCCGCAGGGGCTGCGCATCGTCGCGGGGAACGCCAAGGCCACCGGGACCGGTGACCCGTCGTCGATCGCGCGCTGGTCGTGCCTGCACGCCGGGCAGGTGAACCCGTCCAAGGACTTCGTCACCTGCCCGAGCGGGACGATGCTGGAGTCGTACCTGGACTTCCCGCAGTGCTGGAACGGGCGGGACCTGGACTCGGCCGACCACAAGAGCCACATGGCGTACCCGGTGGGCGGGCAGTGCCCGAGCACGCACCCGGTGCCGGTGCCGAAGCTGCGGCAGGTGATCCGGTACCCGGTGAGCGGTGACCCGTCGCACTTCCGGCTGGCCTCGGGCGGCGGGTACACGATGCACGGCGACTTCTTCAACGCCTGGCCGGCGGCGGAGATGGAGCGCCGGGTGCGCGACTGCATTCAGCCGATCGTCAAGTGCGGCGCCGACGGCCGCCCGGTGTGACTCGTCCGGCGCGCCCGGGCCACCGCCCGGGCGCGCCTCGCGGAAGGGGCTCGATGTTCGGACAGCAGGCGATGGCACCGGCCCTGGCGGCGGCGGCCCTGACGGCGGCCCTGGTGGCGGTGCTGGTCGCGGGGTGCGGTGGCGCGCCCGAGGACGCGGCGGCGGCACGGGGCGGGACGTCGCAGGGTACGGCGCCGCAGGGTACGGCGCCGCAGGGTACGGCGTCACAAGGGCCGGCGTCACAAGGGCCGGCGTCACAAGGGCCGGCGGCGCAGGGGCCGGCGGCCGGGTTCAACGCGACCGACGTGGCCTGGCTGCAACTGGCCGACGCGCTGCACGGCCGCGCCCTGCCGATGCTGGCCCTCGCCGCCGACCGCTCGGAGGACCGGGCGCTGGCGGCCCTCGCCGGCCGGATGGCCGAGGAGCACGAGGCGGAGCGCGGGCGGCTGCGCACGCTGCTGGCCCGCACCGGCGTGGACGGCGGCGCGAACCCGCACGCCGGGCACGACATGCCCGGTATGCCCACGGCCGCCGACCTGCGGGCGCTGGAAAGGGCGCGGGGCGGGGACTTCGACCGGCGGTTCGTCCCGCTGCTGCGGGCCTACCTCCGCCAGCTCGTGCTGGTGGCGGAGGGCGAGCAGCGCTCGGGCGAGTCCGCGGAGGCGCGGCGGCTGGCCGCCGCCACGGCCCGCGCGCACACCGCCGAGCTGGCCCGGCTGCCGGACGGGCCGGGGAAGGGGGCCGGCGGGTAGTTTGGGGCGTATGAGGCTGCTCGGATCGGGCCGTACCGCCGACGTCTACGAGCTCGACGGCGACCGGGTGCTGCGCCGCTACCGCGACGGCCATGACGCCCGGGAGGAGGCGGCGGTCATGGCGTACGTGGCCGCGCACGGCTACCCGGTCCCCGACGTCCATCCCGAGCTGACCGAGGGCCGCCCCACCGACCTGGTGATGCGCCGCCTGTCCGGCCCGACGATGTTGCGGGCCATCGAGGACGGCACGTACGACGCCGCGGAGGGCGGCCGGGTCGGGGCGCTGCTGCTGCGGCGGCTGCACGCCATCCCCGCCCGCCGCTCGCCGGACCCCCGCGACCGGATGCTCCACCTCGACCTGCATCCGGACAACGTGATGCTGACGCCCTCGGGCCCGGTCGTGATCGACTGGCGCAACAGCCGCGAGGGGCCGCCCGGCCTGGACTGCGCCATGTCGGCCGTCATCCTGGCCCAGGCCGCGGTGGGCGGGACGCCGGAGCTGGCCGTTCCCGCGCGCGAGGCGCTGGCGGGGCTGCTCGACGGGCTGGGCGAGGCCATGGACTACGGCGACGGGCTCGACGAGGCGGCCCGCCTGCGGTCGCGGAACGCCACGCTCTCCCGGGAGGAGATCGACTGCCTCGACGCCGCGGTGAAGCTGATCCGCCGGCGCTGACGGGCGGGTGGCGTCACTCCGTCCAGGCGGAGGTGGCGTCGAGGCGGCTCAGCCACAACTTCTCGCCGTCGCCGCCCGGCTCCCACCGCGTGCAGAAGTCGAGCAGCGCCCGGCAGCGCGCCACCATCGCGGCCTGCCGCTCCTGCCACTCGGGGACGAGCCCGTCGTAGGCGGCGAAGAAGTGTGTCAGCAGCGGCACGTGCTCGGGGTGGTGGCTGCGGATGATCCACTCGCACCAGGCGAGGTCCTCGACCGGCCGGCCGGGGTGGGCCCACTCCCAGTCGAGGATCGCGGTGACCTTCAGGGTGACCGGGTCGAACAACATGTTCTGGGGGCCGTAGTCGCCGTGGACGATCCCCAGGCGGTGGATGCCGCCCAGGACGCGGCCGCACTCGGTGAGCACCTCCAGGGCGTGGCCGTCGTCCATGAGGTCCTGGCCGTGCTCGCCGGAGACGAAGCGGGTGGTCAGGCTGGTGGAGGTGATCTTGTGAACGCGCGGGACGGGGACGCGGCCGCGCAGGCGGCGCAGGTATCTGCTCTCGGTGCTCAGCCTGAACGCCGCCTCGGGGCCCTGGTAGCACTTCACGACCAGGGCGCCGTCGCCGAATGTGCTGTTGGTGTACCCGTGCTTCACAAGGGACGATTCTGGCGTACCGCGACCCCTCCCGGAGCCCGCGCCACGCTACCTCGCCCACCTCCGATACACGATGTAAGAACGGGACGAACACCTCATCAGGACAGGAAACTCTGCACCTCAAGCGGCTGAACGGGAAGAGTACAACCAGCCACATCCGTACCGCCGGGTGCAGGGTGTAAAGACCGCTCGTTTGCGAAAATGGTTTGCCGGTACGCGGGGCGGCTTGTCAAGGTTGTCAGGCTATGCGCTCCCTTCCTGAGGCCGATCCCGGCGTGCCCGACCTCCGCAGCCCGTTCCGCTACCTGTGGTGGAACGCGCGGCGGCAGGCCACGTCCCTGCTCGCCGGCATCGGCTACGCGACCCTCTGGTGGCTCGTGCAGGCACTGATGCCCGCCGTGCTCGGGCAGGGCGTCGAGGCCGTCACCGCCAAGGACACCGGGGCGCTGCTGACCTGGTCGGCCATCCTCTTCGGGCTGGGGCTGGTGCAGGCGTTCACCGGGATCATGCGGCACCGGATGGCGGTCTACAACTGGCTGGCCGCCGCGTACCGGACCGTGCAGCTCACCACGCGCCAGGCCACCCGGCTCGGCGCGACGTTGCCGAAGCGCCTGTCCACCGGCGAGGTCGTCAGCGTCGGCAACTCCGACATCGCCCACATCGGCAGCTCCATGGACATCCTGCTGCGCGGCACGGGCTCCGTGGTGGCGATCGTCACGGTCACCGTGATCCTCATCTCGACCTCGCTGCCGCTCGGGCTGCTCGTGTTGTTCGGCGTGCCGCTCATGGCCGCGGCCGTCGGGCCGCTGCTCAGGCCCCTGCACCGGCGGCAGGCCCGGCAGCGCGAGCTGACCGGCGAGCTGTCCACCCGGGCCGCCGACATCGTGGCGGGGCTGCGGGTACTGCGCGGGATCGGCGGCGAGCAGGTGTTCGCCGCGCGTTACCAGGAGGAGTCGCAGCGGGTGCGGCGGGCCGGCGTGCGCGTGGCAGGCGTGGAGTCGGTGCTCGAAGGCGCCCAGATCCTGCTGCCGGGCCTGCTCATCGCGATCGTCACCGGCGTCGGCGCCTCCTTCGCCGTGGCCGGCCAGATCCCGACGGGGCAGCTCGTCGCGTTCTACCTGTACGCGGTCTTCCTGATCGGCCCGCTGCGCACGCTGACCGAGGCCGCCGACAAGCTCACCAAGGGCCACGTGGCGGCCGGGCGGGTGATCCGCATCCTGTCCATCGAGCCCGAGATCAAGGGCGGCAAGGGCAGCAGCGGGGGCGGGGTGCTGCGCGACTCCTACAGCGGCGTGACCGTCCAGCCGGGGGTCCTGACGGCGGTCGCCGCGAGCACGCCCGAGGACGCCGCCGCCATCGCCGACCGCCTCGGCCGCTACGCCGGCGGGGACGTGACGTTCGGCCCCGCCGAGCTGAGCAGCCTGCCCGTGGACGAGGTACGCCGCCGCATCCTCGTCGCCGGCAACGACGCCCGCCTGTTCACCGGCAGGCTGCGCGAGGAGCTGGACGTCAGGGACGGCTCCGGCGCCCGGGACGGTGGCGAGGAGCGGGTCCTGGAGGCGCTGCGCGTCGCCTGCGCCGAGGACATCGTCGAGGCGCTGCCCGGCGGGCTCGACACCTGGGTGGCCGAGGCCGGCCGCGAGTTCTCCGGCGGGCAGCAGCAGCGGCTGCGGCTGGCCAGGGCGCTGGTGGCCGACCCGGAGGTGCTGATCCTGGTCGAGCCCACGAGCGCGGTGGACGCGCACAGCGAGGCGCGGATCGCCGAGCGGCTGGCCAGGAGCCGCGCCGGGCGGACGACGCTGGTCTGCACGACCAGCCCGCTCGTGCTCGACCGCACCGACCACGTGATCTACGTCGAGAACGGCCGGGTGCTGGCGGAGGGGACGCACCGCCAGTTGCTGGACACCACACCGGAGTACGCGGCGACCGTCACCCGCGGGGAGGGCTGATCATGGCCAGGGAGATCCTTCCGGTCGCCGACCGCCGGCAGGTGCGGGCCTACGCCAGACGGCTGACGCTCAAGTACCCGCGGCAGCTCGCCACGGCGCTGGTGCTGCACGGGCTGGCCGCCGTCGCCGGGCTCGCGGTGCCGTGGCAGCTCGGCGGGCTGGTCGAGGACGTCGAGCGCGGCGCCCCGGTCCACGTCGCCGTCGTGGCCACCGCCATCGGCGGGTTCCTGCTGCTGCAGGGCCTGCTCGTCCGGTACGCCGTGCTGGCCTCGGCCAAGCTGGGCGAGAGGGTGCTGGCCGAGCTGCGCGAGGAGTTCGTGGGCCAGGTGCTGGCGCTGCCGCTGTCCACCGTCGAGCGGGCCGGGTCCGGCGACCTGATCACCCGCACGTCGCGGGACGTGGACTCGCTGTCGCGCACGGTCCGGCACGCGGTGCCGGAGACCCTCATCGCGGTGGTCACCTTCCTCATCACCGTGGGCGCGCTGGTGCTGGTCAGCCCGCTGCTCATGCTGCCGATGCTGCTCGCCGGGCCGGTCATCGTCGTGTCCACCCGCCGCTACCTCAAGCGGGCCAGGGACGGCTACCTGCGCGAGAACGCCGCCTACGCGGACATGACCGAAGGGCTCGCCGAGACCGTCGAGGGCGCCAGGGCCGTGGAGGCGCTGGGGCTGCAGGAGCGCCGCCGGGCGCGTACCGACACCGACATCGCCCGCTCCTACGCCGCCGAGCGGTACACCCTCGGGCTGCGCGTCGCCTGGTACCCGGCCGTCGAGCTGGGCTACGTCATCCCCGTCGTGAGCGCCCTGCTGACCGGCGGGCTGTTCTACACCAGCGGCTGGGTGACGCTCGCCCAGGTCACCGCCGCCACGCTCTACGCCCAGCAGCTCATCGACCCGCTCGACAGGTTCCTCATGTGGATCGACGAGCTCCAGGTGGGCGGGGCCGCCATGGCGCGGCTGCTCGGCGTGGCGAACGTCCCCGACGACCGGACGCCGTCCGGCGAGCGGCCCGCGGACGAGCGGCTGGAGGCGCGCGAGGTCCGCTACGCCTACCGGGAGGGGCACGACGTGCTGCACGGCGTGTCGCTGACCGTCCAGCCGGGCGAGCGGCTGGCCATGGTGGGGCCGTCCGGGGCGGGGAAGTCCACGCTCGGGCGGCTGTTCGCGGGCATCCACGGGCCGCGTACCGGGTCGGTGGCCGTGGGCGGGGTGCCGCTGGTGGACCTGCCGCTGGACGAGCTGCGCGGGCACGTCGCCCTGGTCACCCAGGAGCACCACCTCTTCAAGGGCACCGTGCGCGACAACCTGCTCATCGCCCGGCCGGACGCCGGCGACGAAGCGGTGCGCAAGGCGCTGACGGCCGTGGACGCGCTCGCCTGGGTGCTCGCCCTGCCCGGCGGGCTGGAGGCCCAGGTGGGCTCGGGCGGCGTGGCCGTCTCGGCCGCCCAGGCGCAGCAGCTCGCCCTGGCCCGGCTCGTGCTGGCCGATCCGCACACGCTGGTGCTGGACGAGGCGACCTCCCTCATCGACCCGCGGGCGGCCCGGCACCTGGAGCGCTCGCTGGCCGCGGTGCTGGAGGGGCGCACGGTGATCGCGATCGCCCACCGGCTGCACACCGCCCACGACGCGGACCGGGTGGCCGTCGTGGAGGACGGGCGGATCACCGAGCTGGGCTCGCACGAGGAGCTGGTGGCGGCGGGCGGTTCGTACGCCGCCCTCTGGGCGAGCTGGCACGGCACCCCCGCCTCCACGCTCTCCTGAGCCCGAGCCCGAGCCTGGGCCTGGGCCTGGGCCTGGGCCGGGGGCCGGTCGAGGGCCCGGGCTAGGACGTCACCCCGAGCGCCTTCTTCAGGAAGTCCACCTGGAGCAGCAGCAGGTTCTCCGCCACGACCTCCTGCGGCGTCATGTGCGTGACGCCGGACAGCGGCAGCACGGTGTGCTGGCGCCCGGCCGCGAGCAGCGCCGAGGACAGGCGCAGGGTGTGCGCGGCCACCACGTTGTCGTCGGCCAGGCCGTGGATGAGCATGAGCGGGCGCTCCAGCTTGGCGGCGTCCGCGAAGAGCGAGGAGTTCTCGTAGACCTCGGGCTGCTCGTCCGGACGGCCCAGGTAGCGCTCGGTGTAGCAGGTGTCGTAGAGCCGCCAGTCGGTCACCGGCGCGCCGGCCACCGCCGCGTGGAACACGTCGGGCCGCCGCAGCACCGCCAGCGCCGCCAGGAAGCCGCCGAACGACCAGCCCCGGATGGCCACCCGGGTCAGGTCGAGGTCGTCGCCGTACTGCTCGGCCACGCCCTGCAGCGCGTCGATCTGGTCCTCCAGCACCGGGGCCGCCAGGTCGTTGAGCACCGCCCGCTCGAACGCCGGGCCCCGGCCCGGCGTGCCGCGCCCGTCGGCCACGACCACGGCGAAGCCCTGCTCGGCGAACCACTGGCTCTCCAGGAACGCGCCGCGCCGGTTGAGCACCCGCTGCGCGTGCGGGCCGCCGTAGGGGTCCATCAGCACCGGCAGCCGGCCCGAGCCCTGCTCGTACCAGGAAGGCAGCACCACGGCGGTGGCCAGCTCGCGCCGCCCGGACCGCCCGATCGACACCCGCAGGTCGAGGCCGGGCCGCTCGGCGTACGACGGGATCGGCACCGCCATGCCGTCGCGCCGCACGACCGTCACCGACACGCCCTCGGTGTCGAGGCTCTGCTCGGTCAGCACGCCGACCCCGCCGGACATCCGCCCCGAGAACACCCCGGAACGGGTGGAGACCGGCAGCAGCGAGTGCCCGTCCCACGTCCAGAGCTGGATCTCGGTCGGGTCGCCGCTCGCGCTGAACAACACGCTGTCGTGATCGACGTCGAGCACCGCGCGGACCTGGAGCGTCGGCGGCGTCACCGCGCGGTCACCGACGTAGAGGCGGTGGCCGCCGTCGGCGCTCGCCACCCAGACCAGCGAGCCGTCGTCGAGGTGGGCGGGCACGCCGCCGACGATGTCGACCCAGGCCGGGTCGGTGTCCTCGCGCACGAGCGTGGCGGCGCCGGTGGCCGGGTCGACCGTGGACAGGCGCATGGTCCGCTGGTCGCGGGTCAGCGTCACGATCGACAGCGCGTGGGCGTCCCAGGCGGCCGTGACGAGGTATTCCTCGTCGTACGGCACCGCGACCCGCGACCCGTCGAGCCCCAGCACGTACAGCTCGGTGCGGGCGTTGGGGGTGCCGGCGGCCGGGTAGCGCTGGGCCACCGGCGGCCGGTCGGGGTTGGCCGGGTCGGCGATGTGCCAGGTGCGGACCGGTGCCTCGTCGGCCCGCTCGACCAGCAGCACCTCGCCCGACGGCGCCCACCAGTAGCCGCGCAGGCGGTCCATCTCCTCGGCGGCGATGAACTCGGCCAGCCCGTACGTCACCGTCTCCGACTCCGGCTCGGCCAGCGCGCGGTCCGCGCCCGAGGCGAGGTCCTGGACGCGCAGGGCGCCGCCCGTGACGTACGCGACGTGCCGCCCGTCGGGGGACAGGCGGGGGTCGATGACCGCGCCCGGCGTCTCCAGCCTGCGGGCCTCGCCGCCGGCCAGCTCGGTCACGTACAGGCCGCCGGACAGCGCGAAGCAGGCCCGCGTCACCGCCGCGTCGGTGGCGTAGGCCACGATGCCGCCCGCCGCCTCCCTGCTGCGCTCGCGCCTGGCCCGCTCCTCCGGCGGCAGGCTCTCCTCGTCGTCGCCGCGCAGCAGGCGCGGATCGACGACCAGCCGCTCGACGTGGGTGTCGGTGTCGAGCTCCCACAGGCAGGTCACCGGATCGGTGCCCGAACGCGTGCGCAGGAAGACCACCCGCCCGCCGTCCGGGGAGATCGTGAAGCCTCGGGGCACCCCGAGGGTGAACCGGCGGGTCCGGGCAGACAGGCGCGGGAAGCTCTCACTCATGGGGCCAATCCTGCCAGGAACGAGCCCTTGTTACGCTCATGACCATGACTGACCGCCGCCTCCTGCTCGTGCACGCCCACCCGGACGACGAGTCGATCGGCACCGGCGCGACCATGGCCAGGTACGCCGCCGAGGGCGCCCACGTCACGCTGGTCACCTGCACGCTCGGCGAGGAGGGCGAGGTCATCCCCGAGCACCTCGCCCACCTGGCCGCCGACCGGGAGGACACCCTCGGCCCCTACCGGATCGGCGAGCTCGACGCCGCCTGCCGGGCGCTCGGCGTCGAGGACCACCGCTTCCTGGGCGGGCCGGGGCGCTGGCGCGACTCCGGGATGATGGGCGCGGCCACCAACGAGCACCCGAAGGCGTTCTGGCGGGCCGACCTCGACGAGGCGGCGGGCGAGCTGGTCGGGGCCATCCGCGAGGTACGCCCCCAGGTCCTGGTCACCTACGACGCCAACGGCTTCTACGGCCACCCCGACCACATCCAGGCCCACCGGGTCGCGCGCCGGGCGTTCGAGCTGGCCGCGCGGCCGGACTTCGGCGCGGGCGAGCCCTGGCGGATCGCGAAGTTCTACCACACGGCCCTGCCCAGGTCCGTGATGCGGCGCTCGGCCGAGGCGCTGCGCGAGGCCGGCACCGGCTTCCTCCTGGAGGACGTGGACGACATGCCGTTCGGCGACCGCGACGAGGACATCACCACCGAGATCGACGCCCGCCCGTGGATCGGCGCCAAGGTGGCGGCCATGCGGGCGCACGCCACCCAGATCACCGTCCGCGAGCCGTGGTACGCGCTGTCCAACAACATCGGCCAGGAGGTGCTGGGCGTCGAGCACTACGTGCTGGCCGCCGGCGTGCCGGGCCCGCCGGTGCCGGGGCCGCCCGTCGAGGCCGGCGGGCTCGGCGAGCCGCACAACCGCGAGAACGATCTCTTCGCGGGCATCCACTAACCTCAGTCGGCATGGAGCAACGCAGCCAGGCCGAGTCGGCGCTGGGCGGAGCGGCGTACGGCATGCTGTTCGTGCTGGGCGTCGTCATGGGGGTCGTGGGCGGGTTCACGCATCCGGTGTGGAACGTGGGCCCGGTGCCGGGCTCGGCCGTGCTGTGGGTGCTGGCGTTGTTCGGCGTGTGCCTGGGGGCCGGCCGGCTCATGCGGGGGCGGCTGAGCGCCGTGGCGGCGGGGGCGGGCTGGCTGCTGGTGACGATGCCGTTCACGGTGCAGCTCACCTCCGGCGACCTGGTGATCGCCAGCGGGGCGGCCGGTTACGTCTACCTGTACGGCGGGCTCGTGGCGCTCGTCGCGGCGTACCTGCTCTCGCCCTCGTCGGGCGGGGGGTCGTGGTTGCTGCGAGGGTACCCGCCGAAGAACCCGACTTAAGGGCATAAAGTAACTTCGTGCATTCGATAGAGCGGCACGTGGACCCGGACACCTACCGCAAGGTCGTCGGCCGCTTCGCCACCGGGGTCGCGATCGTGACGACCCGGGTGGCCGACCTCGATCACGCGATGACCGTCAACTCGTTCACGTCCGTCTCGCTCGACCCGCTCCTCGTGCTGTTCTGCGCCGAGAAGGTGGCCCGTTTCCACAGCGCGGTGCTGGAGGCCGGGACGTGGGGGGTGTCGGTGCTGCCCGCCTCGATGGAGGACGCCTCGCGCTTCTTCGCCCACCGGGGACGGCCGCTGGACGGGCAGCTCGCGCGGTGGCCGCACCACCGGGGCGAGTCGGGGGTGGCGTTGTTCGACGGGGCGATCGCCACGCTGGAGGCGGCCACGAGCGCGGTCCACGACGGCGGCGACCACTCGATCGTGGTGGGCCGGGTGACGTCTCTGGGGCTGCCGTCGGACGCGGCGCCGCTGCTGTACCACGAGGGCCGCTACAAGGGGCTGTGATCCGCCGCCTCAGACCTCGTGGGCGGTGAGGGGATACCCCTCGGGGCCCAGGAAGGTGAACATCCGGCCGAAGGGGCCGTCCTGCGGCGCGCCGAGAACGGTGACGCCGGCGGCCGACAGCCGGTCGTGCAGCGCACGGGCGTCGCCGGTCGCCAGCCACAGCGCCACGCCGAGGCCGGGCCGCCCGCTGCCGAGATCGACCCCGGGCAGCGGCTCGCGGACCGCGAACGGGATCGGCCGGGTGGCGAACACCACGGCGCCGGGGGGCGCCTGGGGCGCGCGCGTCAGGCCGAGGTGGCGCTCGAAGAAGGCGGCGGCGGCCTCGACGTCGCGCACCTGGAGGGCGAGGAAGTCGGGGCCGGTGACGGTTGCGGTCATGACGTGCTCCTTGAACGGTTTCTATGTCAGGACTTTGACATAGCTGACGGTACGCGTGGCCCGTCACCTATGTCAATATGTTGACATGGAAGAGAAGCCCGCCCCGCCCCACGCGGCCGGGGACGTCACGGAGCACGTGGGATACCGGCTCAAGCGCGCCGCGGCGGCGCTGCGCGGGGCGATGGACAAGGCCCTGCGCGAGCACGACCTCACCGTGCCGCAGTACGCCTGCCTGGAACTGCTGGACGAGCGGCCGGGCATCTCCGGCTCCGAGCTCGCCCGGGGCACCTTCGTCACCCGGCAGTCCTCCAGCGTCGTGCTGCGCGGCCTGCAGGACGCCGGCCTGGTCACCCGGCCCGCCGCCGCCGACCACGGCCGGGCGCTGCCCGTCCACCTCACCGGCGAGGGCCGCCGCCGCCTGGCCGCGGCCCGGTCGGCCGTCTACGCCGTCGAACGACGCATGATCGCCGCCATCCCGTCCCACCGCCTGGCCGGCCTGCTGGCCGACCTCGACCGCATGGCCACCGCCCTCGACGGGCAGGCGTGATCGCGGCATAGTCGGAGGTGGGAGGGGCCGCGGCCGGGCCCGGTCCGTCAAGACCGGCCGTGGCCGACAGACATGGACAGGCGCTATCGATTCCGGCGGGCGGTCAACTACGCCAACCTCTCCACCCCGTTCGGCCTGCTCGTCTCGGTCGTCGGCGGCGCGACCCGCCGGCCCGGCCCCGACGGGCTCATCCTCGCCTTCGGCTACCGCTACCGCTTCCCCGTCGCGGGCGCCTTCACCGTGGGCAACGTCGTCCTGACCAGGCACGACTCGCTCAGCGACCGGCTGGTCCTGCACGAGGGGCGGCACGCCACCCAGTGGGCGTGGTGCGTCGGGCTGCCCATGCTGCCGCTCTACCTGCTCGCCATGCTGGCCTCGGTCCTGGTCTGCGGGCACCAGGCCACGTACAACGTCTTCGAGCGGCTGGCCGACCTGGACGACGGCGGATACCCCCGGGCCCCGCTCTGGTGGCGGCGGCGCGGCGGCGGGGCCTGACCTCGATCGCGGCCGAGGCCCCAGAGGCGTACCTGCGGCGGCAGCCGGTACGGGGCGACGGGGTGCCGGCCGGTCGAAGCGTCAGGGGGTCAGCTTGAGGGTGTGGACGGCGGCCCCGCGGACGGCGCCCGGACTGGAGCGCATCGGCAGCAGGCCGCCCCTGGCCCAGGTCTCGGCCTGGTCCCAGTAGTTGTCGTGGAAGGCGTGCCCCGACGCGCCGGTCAGGTTGATCCACTGGGACCTGTCCAGGTCGGCCAGATCGACGATCATGCGCATCGACGGCACCGCCGTCACCCCGTAGCCCCGCTGGGCGTTCCAGCCGGTCGCGTTGACCGCGTCCTTGCCGCCCGGCACCGGGATCGGGCCCCGGTTGAACAGCGCCTCCACCGGCGCGATGCCCGAGGTCCCGAGCGAGCCGTTGACCAGGTCGAGTCGGTGCAGGTCGCCCCACCGCCAGGCGGAGACGTCCGGGCCGAACCGGTCGGCCAGCTCCTGGTAGGCCGAGGCCATCGCCTGGCGCAGCACGTCGTCGCGGCGCTCGGTGATGCCGGCGGTCGTGACGTCGTCCCAGAAGGGGTCGTCGGGGGTCTGGAGCAGCCGCCTGACCACCTCGTACCAGCGGTCGCCGCCGGCGGGCCCGGCCGCCGCGGGCAGCTCGTCGTCGAAGGTCAGCATGAGCACCTGGCGCCAGACGGCGTTGAAGTACGCGGCGGGCGCGGAGTCGAGGCCCTGCGTGCCGTCCCATGACGCCAGGAGCTGCCTGGCCTGCCGGGCCGGGCCGGCCAGGTCCACCCGCGCCAGCGCCGGGACCAGCGTCCCGGCGAAGCCGTTGCGGGTGTCGCGCTGGATGGCGGACATGGTAGCCGCGTCCACCCCGCCCTTCTCGACGGCGGCCTTGAGCAGGTCGCGGATGCGCTCGGAGCGGTAGCCGTAGGCCCAGTCGGCGGTCAGCAGCGGCTCGTAGCGGGCCGGGTCGATGACCGCGTTGTTGGCCGTGACCACGAAGCCCTCGGAGGGGTCCTCCACGGACGGGAGCTGCTCGAAGGGGATGGGGTCGGGCCGCCAGTCGTACTCGCCGGTCCAGCCGGGCACCGGCCACCTGCCGTCGCCCTTGAGGCGGATCGGGATGCGCCCCGGCGCCTGGTAGCCGATCTTGCCGGAGGTGTCGGCGTACACCAGGTTCTGGGCGGGCACCTCGAACAGCGCGGCCGCCGAGCGGAACTGCGCCCAGTCGCCGGCCCTGTTCAGCGCGAAGATCGCGTCGGCGGTGTGGCCCGGCGTCAGCGCCGTCCACTGCAGCGCCACCGCGTTCGCCTCGCCGCCGGGCTTGGCGTCGGGCATGACCTCGTTGATCAGCGGCCCGTGGACGGTGCTGCGGACCCTGATCGTGACGGGGGAGCCCCCGGCGACCTTGATCTGCTCCTCGCGGGTCTCCAGCCTGCGCCGCTCGCCCTTGTAGAGGTACGTCTCGCCGTCCACCTTCTCCAGGAACAGGTCGGCCACGTCGGGGCCGAGGTTCGTGAAGCCCCACGCGATCCTGGCGTTGTGGCCGATCACCACGCCGGGCACGCCGGAGAAGGTGAACCCGGTCACGTCGTAGGGGCACTGCGCGGTGACCTCCTTGCAGTGCAGCCCGGCCTGGTACCAGACGGACGGGAGCTGCGGCGACAGGTGCGGGTCGTTGGCCAGCAGCGGCTTGCCGCTCTTGGTGTGCGCGCCGGAGACCACCCAGGAGTTGGAGCCGACGCCCTCGCGGTCCTCGGTGCCCATCGTGCTCGGCACGGCGTCGAGGGTGCGCGCGGCGGCCTCGAAGACCGCGCCGGTGCCGAGGCGCAGGCGCGGCTCGGCCGTCTGGTCGAAGCGGTCACGCTCGACGGCGCCGGTGGTGACGATGGGGGAGTGGCGCTCGAACGGGTAGCCGGGGTAGAGCTGCTCGACGCGCTCCCTGGGCAGCTTCTCGGCGATCAGCGCCCGGTCGATCTCGTCCTCCATGTTGGAGCGCAGGTCCCAGGCCATCGCCTTGAGCCAGGCGAGGGAGTCGGCGGGGCTCCACGGCTCGGGGTGGTAGGCGCCGTTCTGGATCTTGAGCACGGAGTACTCGAGGCTGCGGTCGGAGGCGTTGGGGTTGGCGCTGAGCCAGGCGTTGACGCCCTTGGCGTAGGCGTCGAGGAAGGCGCGGGTGTCCTCGGCCAGCAGGGGCAGCTCCTGCTCGGCGACCCGGCGCCAGCCCATGGTCCGCAGGGCCTTGTCGGTGTCGAGCGTGGACGCGCCGTAGAGCTCCGACAGGCGGCCGGCGGTCATGTGCCGGCGGAAGTCCATCTCGTAGAAGCGGTCCTGGGCGTGGACGAAGCCCTGGGCCATGAAGAGGTCGGCGGCGCTGGAGGCGTAGATGTGCGGGATTCCTGATTTATCGCGATAAATCTCCACACTTCCGGTCAGGCCGGGGAGCCGCAACGAGCCGTCCACCTGCGGGAACGACCGCCGCACGGTGTAGACGAGCACCCCAGCCAGCACCAGCGCCAGCGCGAGAAGAACGGTCACCACCCGAGCGAACCACCGCAACGGCCGCGGCATCCACGCATAGGGTCTCACCGACCGACACCTCCCCTTCGCAGAACTGGCACTAAGTCTGGCAGCCCGTGATCACTGCTCCGGACGTCCGCGCCGGTCCTCGCGGCCGACCGGAGGCGGCTCAGGCCCAGGTCTGGCCCTCGGGGGTGTCGGAGACGCGCACGCCCAGCTCCGCCAGCTCCTCGCGCAGCCGGTCGGCCTCCTTCCAGTCGCCGGCCGCGCGCGCCCGCGCCCGCGACTCCAGCAGCTCCCCGGCCCCCGGGGGCAGCACCGGCGCCCTGCCGATGTCGGCCGACAGGTCGAGCCCGAGCACCTGGTCCAGGTGCAGGAACGACTCCAGCCTGGCCCCCGGCGGCACCGACTCGTCCCGCTCCAGCTCGCGCAGCACGCGCAGCGTCGCGGGGGTGTCGAGGTCGTCGTCGAGCGCGGCCTCCGCCCGCGCCACGTGCTCGCCCGCCATCGGCGCGCTGGGCGACTCGGCCCACTCGGCCACCCGCGCCCGCCAGCGCCGCAGCGTGCGGTCGGCGGCCCGCAGGGTGTCCCAGGTGAGGTTGAGCTGCTGCCGGTAGCGGTGCTCCAGGAACGCCATCCGCACCGCCAGCGGGTCGAGCCCGGCCGCCGTCACGTCCGACAGCAGCACCACGTTGCCCGTGGACTTGGCCATCTTGCGCCCGTCGAACAGCAGGTGCTCGCCGTGCACCCAGTGCCGCACCACCTCGTGCCCGGTCGCCGCGTCGGACTGCGCCCGCTCGTCCTCGTGGTGCGGGAAGCGCAGGTCGATGCCGCCGAGGTGGAGGTCGACGGACGGCCCCAGGAAGCGCAGCGCCATGGCCGAGCACTCCACGTGCCAGCCGGGAAAGCCCCGGCCCCAGGGGGAGTCCCAGGTCAGCTCGCCCTCGGCGGGCTTCCACAACGCCCAGTCGGCGTGGAAGCGCTTGCGCGGATCGACGGCCTCGATGCGGTGGGCGGGTTGCAGCTCCTCCAGCCGGTTTCCCGAGATCTCGCCGTACGTCGGGAACGTCCGTACGTCGAAGAAGACCGAGCCGTCCGGCAGCGCGTACGCGTGCCCCCGCTCGACCAGCGCGGCGATCAGCTCGATCATCGGCTCCACGCTCTCGCTCGCCCGCGGCGCGTGCTCCGGCGGCCGGACGTTGAGCGCGGTGGTGTCGGCGTCGAACGTGGCCTCGTAGTGGCGGGCCAGCTCGCGCACCGAGCGCCCCTCGACCTCGGCCTCCCGCACGACCTTGTCCACCCCGGTGTCGTTGAGATGGCCGACGTCGGTGACGTTGCGGCAGGCCAGCACGCGCACCCGCCGCCGCTCCAGGACCCGCCTGACCAGGTCGGCCAGCACGTACGTGCGCAGGTTGCCGACGTGCGCGTGCCGGTAGACGGTCGGCCCGCAGGTGTACATCCGCACCATCCGGCCCGGCTGGAGCTGGACGACCTGACGGGCGCGCGTGTCGTGGATCCGCAGCATTCTCCCGAGCCTAGCCGGGCGTCATCCCCCCAGGAAACCGAGAATGTCCCGGTCACCGCGCTCGCGCAGCCGCCCCAGGATCTCCTCGCGGCCCGCCGTGTCGGGCAGCCCGATCCTGGCCCCGATCAGCCGCAGGCCCTCGGCCTCGGAGCTGACGGGCGCGGTGTAGCCCAGCAGGTAGAGGGCCCGGTTGACCGGCGGCATCCCGACCGGCGCGGCCGGCAGGTAGCGGGTCAGCAGCTCGCCGCCGTCGGAGACGGTCAGGAACACGTGGTCGCCCTCGCCGGCCTTGTACTCGGCCAGCACGTTGCGGATCGAGCCCATCGTGGGCTGGTTGTGCCAGCTGATCACCACGTCGCCGGACGGCGCCGAGGCCGTGAGCTGCCCGCCGGGCGCCATCCCCAGGTAGGCCGCGAACCCCGTCGGCAGCGGCGAGCCCGACCCGCGCAGGTGCTCGGCGTTGACGTCCACCCGGTGCCACCAGCGCCCGTCGCGGGAGCGGAAGCTGCGCCGGGTCAGCGAGACGTCCTTGCGCGGCTGGTAGGGCTCGGACTCCCCGCTCGGCGAGGTGCCCGCCACCCGGATCCAGCCCCGCTGCGTCCGCTCGAACCCCGGGCCGCCCGAGTAGGCCCGCACCGAGCTCTCGCTGACGTCGTAGCGGGAGGTCAGGTTCGTCACGATCGTGGAGACCGACGCCTCGCCGCCGGCCCGCTCGATCTCCCTGGCGATCATCTCCCTGATGCCCAGGTACTCGTCGCCGCCCCAGCGGGCCAGGCCGTACTTGTTGCGGTCGACCCGCAGGAAGCGGTCGTCGGCGGTGAGCTGGTTGCGGATGCCGACCAGGCTGTAGTCCTCGCCGATGCGCTCCTGGATCTCCTCGGGCGACAGCGGCGAGCCGGCCACCGCGAGCACCGCCTCGGCCTTCTCGTTGATGCTGCGCGGCCACGGCACCACGTGTCGGCCCAGCACGCGGAGCTGCGGCACGTCGAGGATCCACCGCTCGGCCACGTCCTCGCGCACGCCGAGCTGCGACACCATCGACACGGCCTCGCCGATCGGGCGCGGGCCGTCGGCGAAGAGCTGGCGGGTCTTTTCCCGCAGCTCGTCGGCGCCGCCCGCCACCAGCCAGCCGTCGGACTGCTCGTAGCCGGTCAGCAGCGTGCGCACGAAGCGCCAGGCGGGGATGCCCAGCGTGCGCAGCTCGGCGCGGTGCCAGGGCACGGTGGCCTGGAGGTCGTCGGCGGGGGCCGCCGAGCCGAGCCGGCCGCGCAGCCACGCCACGTGCGCCACCAGCGGCGCCGCGTCCGGGCCCGCGAGCCAGGACTCCACGTGGTCGCGCAGGTCGCGCTCGATCTGCCGGATGCGCTCGCGGGTCACCGAGAACCGCTGCGCCAGCTCGTCCAGCGTGGCGCGCTGCGCCGCGTACAGGCGGTCGCGGGCGATGGCCCGCTGCCGCTCGTCCAGCGTGGCGAACAGCTCGTCGATCACCTCGGGCAGCGGCCGGTCGGGGCGGCTCGGCGCCGGCACGGCCTCGGGGACGGGTTCGAGCAGCCGCTCGAACACGCCGATGAACAGCTTCTGCACCACGTCCTTGCCCAGCGTCTCCGGCGTCCGCTCGGCCTCGGCGGGGTCGGAGAAACGCAGCAGCGGCAGGATGTCGCCCAGCTGCAGGTGCCCCCAGCAGGACACGGCCAGGTCGGCCAGGTGGCCGGCCACGGTCTGCGTGCCGACGACGGCGCACGCGCGGTCGAGGGGGAGCGCCTGCCACCAGGCCTCGGGCAGCTGTGGCTCCTCCATGACGGGCGCGATCTGCCCAGGGGAGGTCCAGCGCACGGGTGGCGCGAGGTCGCTCAGGCTGAGGTTCATTGAGGTCCAACCGGCAATGGGAAGTATCCGCAGTTCAGACTATGTGATCAGAGTGGTAAAAAGGGGCTGCCTCTTCCGTAATAAGAGATATGGAGCATCGCCCGCGCGCGCGTGCAGGCGACGAACAGTATGCTCCGTTCGCGTTGCAGAGCCCTAGCCCGCGCGCCGGGTTCGTCGGGAGGCGGCTCGGGCACCACGCCCTCCGCCACGCCGACGAGCGCCACCCGCTCGAACTCCAGCCCCTTGAGCTGACGGAACGTCGCGGCCCGCACCTCCAGGCCCGTCAGCGCCTGCCTGGCCTGCCCGGCCAGCCGCGCGGTCCGCGCGCCGACCGCGATCTCGCCCGGCGGCACGCCGTCGGCCAGCCACGACTCGACCGTGGTCCGCAGCCCGGCCAGCTCCGCCCCGGCCGACTCGTACGCCCGCACGAGCGGCCGCTCGCCGTGGCGCGTGGCCCGGTAGCCGTGCATGTCGGTCACGCCCTCCGCCAGCCCCGGCGCGGGGCCGCCGCCGCGCAGCCGGATCACGAACGACAGCAGCTCCTGCGGCAGCCGGTAGGAGACCTCCAGCGTGTGCTGCTCGGCCGGGATCCCCACCGCGCCCAGCGTCACCCGCGTGTCGGTGACCCGCTGGTGCGGATCGCCCACGGCGAACAGGTCGTCCGGCGCGCGCGGCGCCGCCGCCCGCAGCAGCCGCCACTGCGCCGGGCTGACGTCCTGCGCCTCGTCCACCACCACGTGCCGGTACGGCTTGTGCCCCGGCTCCACGTCGTCCAGCAGGTCGCCGGTGGACAGCGACAGCAGCCGCAGCGCCTCGTCGGTGAGCTGCGCCAGCGTGCGCGCCCCCGGGCCGACCAGCGCCGGGCGGCGGCCCTCCGCGCGGGCCACGATGCGCAGCGCCAGCCGCTCGGCGTTGTCCACCTCGATCCGCTTGCGCACGATCTCGTCCTCGACCAGCGTGTCCAGCCGGACCGACAGCTCCTCGGCCAGGCTCTGCGAGAACGTGACCAGCAGGACGGGGCCGCTGCCGTGCGCGGCCAGGTAGGCGGCGCGGTGCAGGGCGACGACGGTCTTGCCGGTGCCCGCGCCGCCGACGACCAGCACCGGATGGTCGTAGCGGGCGGCCCTGGCCAGGCGGTGCTGCGTCGGGTGCAGGAACGTGCACCACTCCGGCGCGTCCAGCACCCGGCCCAGGCTCGCCTGGTCGGCGGCGAACGCGGCCTGGTCGGGGGTGCGGCGCAGGGCCGCGTACAGGTCGTCGGGATCGACCGGGCCCGGCTCGTCCACGGCGCGCCAGGCGTCCAGCTCGCGCCACGCCTCGGCCAGCGTGCCGCCGCCGGCCAGCACCGCCAGCGGCAGGTGCTGCGTGGGCGGCAGCAGCGGTTCGAGCGCGGCCACGTCGGCCTCGGTCGTGATCAGGCGGAACAGCGGCAGGGCGCGCGCGTCCAGGCCGAGCGCCAGCAGGTCGCCGTCGCAGATGGCGGCGAACAGGCGGGGCGACCCGACCGGGCGCCGCAGCGCGGGCTCCACCCGCCGCAGCGCCTCCTCGTCCCACTCCTCGACCACCCCGAGCACCGGGTTGATCCCGTATCGGTGGCGGCGGGCGTAGGACCACGCCTCGGGATCGGGCAGCAGCGTACGCAGCCAGTACACGTCCCGCTGGCGCACCACCACCCCGCGGCGCCCCTCGGCGAGCCGCAGCGTGGCCACCCGCGGGTCCCGGGCGCCCCGCACCCGCTCGGGATGCGGGGCCCCGGCCACGTTCAGCAGGAACCGGCGCAGCGCGACCACGGCGTCCCTGCGCACCGGCGTGGCCAGTGCGCTGAGCTCCCTGGGGAACCCAGGGCCGATCGCGAGCCGCGGCACGGCTCAGTCCAGCAGGGCGAGCAGGTCGCGGTCCCCGCGCTCGCGGAGCCTGGTGAGCAGGTCCGGCAGGCTGACCGGGCCCGTCATGCCGATCCTCGTGGCGATCACCCGCGCCGCCTGGTCGCGGGTGCCGCCGGGGGCGGTGTAGCCGACCAGGCGCAGCGCCTTGGTGATCTTCTCGGCGCCCTGCGCGGCCACCGGCAGGTGCCTGGCCCGCAGCACGCCCTCGTCCGACAGCGTCAGGAACAGGTGGCCGCCCTCGCGGGCGCCGACGTCCGCGAGCAGGTGCTCGATGGACTCCAGCACCGGGCGGCCGTGCCAGGTCATGGTCAGCTCGCCCGCGGCGCTGCGGACCGTCCGGCTCTCGCCCGGCGACAGCCCCAGGTAGGCGGCGAAGCCCGTCGGCAGCGCGCACTCGCCGCCCGCCATCTGCTCGGCGGTCACGTCCACGCGCAGCCACCAGCGGCCGTCCGGCTGCCGGAAGCAGCGCCTGGTCTGCGAGACGTCCTTCAGCGGCTGGTAGGGCTTCTGCTCGCCCGAGCCGCCGTTGCGCTCGTGGGCCGCGGTCGGCCTGAACGCCTGGAACTGCGGCATCCCCGGCGCCGGGGACGGCGGCAGCGGCACTGGGCCGAACGCCGAGTGCGGCGGCATGTCCATCGGCGGCTGCTGCCTGGGCGGCGGGTCGAAGTGCAGCACCGGGTCGAGCCGGGGCGGGTGCGGCAGGTCCGGCTGGGGCCGCGGCCCCGTCAGCTTCTGCGGGACCCGCTTCTGCAGCGGCTCCTTGCGCGGCGGCTCCCTGTGCGGGGGCTCCCCGCGCTGGGACTCCCCGCGCGGCGTGGCGGCCTGCGGCGGGAGGGTCGCCATCACGAACTGCCAGGCGGGGACCTCCAGCGCGCGGATCTCGACCTTGTGCCAGTCGGCCGCGCCGATCACCTGCTCCTTGGGGGCCGCCGGGCCGAGCGTCTTGCGTAGCTCGTCCAGATGCGCCCGGTACGGGGCCGCCTCGTCGCTGGTCAGCCACTCGCCCAGCCGGACGCGGAACTCCTCCTCGGTGGCCGTGATCTCCTCCGGGGGGACGGCGAACAGCTTGGCGAGCTGGTCCACCGCCGACGGCTCGTCGGTGAAGACCCGGTTCTGCGCCACGGCCCAGCTCTTGTCGTCCAGACCGGCGAAGGCGGCCTCGATGAGGTCGGGCAGCTCGTGATGCACGGGGGCGCCGGCCGGTTGCGGCTCCTCCACCTCGTCGTCCGCGGTGGGCTCGCCCGACTCCAGCGCACCCGGCGCCGCGGCCGCCTCGGCCTCCTCGGCTTTCTCAGCCGCCTCGGCCTCCTCGGCGGCGGGCTCGGGGGCGGGCTCCTCGGCCGAGTCGGGGGTCGGCTCGGGGCCGTCGCCCTCGTCGGTGACGGGCTCGGCGTCGGCGTCCAGCACGGGACGCTCGTCCGCCGGGTCGCCCTCCCCGACGTCCCGGCCCTCCCCGGGGTCCCCGGCCTCCTGGGCCTGTTCGGCGGCGTCCCGGACGGGCGCCGCCTGCTCGGCGAACGCGTGCGCCGGGTCCTGCTCCTCGTCGTCCGAGGGCTCGTGGGCGTCGGAGTGCTCGTGGGCGTCGTGGGGCTCGTGGACCTCCGGAATCGCCTCTGCCGCGGCGGCGGGGACGTCCCCGTCCTGCTCGGCGTCCTCGGGTTCGGCGGGCCCGGGTTCGGCGACTCCGGGCTCGACGGACCGGAACCCGGCGGGCTCGGCGTGGTCGTCGGGGGTCCCGTCGCCAGGGGTCCCGTCGTCGGGGATTCCGTCGTGGGTGCCGTCCTCGGAGGCCCTCTCCGCGGAAGCCTCCTCCTCGGGGGGCCCGGCGGCGTGCGGGGGCGCGGGCTCCTCCGGCCGCTCGTCCTCCTGGACGGGCTCCTGGACATCCTCCTGGACGGGCGGGATCTCCGCCGGGGGAGCGGCGGCGGGGAGCGGCAGGGGCTCGCCGGCCTCCGCCGGGGCGACGGCCGGCGCGGTCTCGATCCGGGGCGCGGGCACCGCCGGAGCGGCGGGCTCGGCGGCCCCGCCTGCGTGCGGGTGCGCCAGCCGCGTGAACACCGCCGAGAACAGCGTGCTCAGCACCGGCCGCGCCTTGATGAACGGCTGGTCGGCCAGCTCGCGCCCGGTCAGCGCGAGCAGCCCCGGCCACGATCCGGCACGGTCCAGCGCGATGGCGACCGGCGGCTCGTCGGCCTCCTCCGGGTCGAGGACGTGCAGCGCGGGCAGCACGTCGCCCACCGCCGCCGCCGGCCAGTGCTCAAGGGCGATCTCCGTGAGCAGCTCGGCCAGGGCCTCGGGGCCGATCGCGGCGAGGACGCGCGGCATGGGCAGGCTGCGCCACCACGCGTCCGGCAGGTCCGGCTGCCCGGTCAACAGCGTGATCGTCGACGCGTCGCTCCACCTCAACGGTGGAACGAGGTCGCTCAGGCAGAAGTTCATCCCGTTCCGTTCACCAGCCCCTCACGCCGCCGCAGCGGTGCAGCCATAATCTCGCCGCCCACGGAACAGACCATAGTCCGGCAAATTAGCCCTACGCATCATGCACTACGCATCAGCGCCGAACGGCGGCGAAGCGTAGGCGCACGTAATCGGCCATCCAGCCAGTCTCCCTGCGAAGCGCGGGCGCCGCCAGTTCGTTGACCCGGTGAAGCAGGGGCTCCACGATCTCCGGCGGCAGACCTTCGAGGGCCGACGAGGCGAACATCCGCACCCAGTCGGCGGCCCCGCCGGGGCATTCGTCGAGCGGCGTGGGCCGGTCGAAGTACTCCAGCAGCCGGACGACGAAGCCCTCCTGCTCCAGCCGGCGGGCGTACTCCGCAGGCGTGGGAAAGTACCACGGCAGCTCGGGCTCGCGCAGGCCGTACTCGCGCCAGGCCGTCAGCATCGCGGCGGTCAGCTCGGCGCAGTTGCCGGCCCCGCCCATCTCGGCCACGAAGCGCCCGCCGGGGGTCAGCGCCTCGCGCACGTTCGCGATCACGGCGCCGGGGTCCCGGCTCATCCAGTGCAGCGCCGCGTTGGAGAAGACCGCGTCGTACGGGTCCACCACGCTGAAGTCGTGCCCGTCGCCGACGATGAACTTGATGCCCGGGTACTGCGCCAGCGCCTTCTCGATCATCGCCGCGGAGCCGTCGATCCCGAGGACCTCGGCGCCCCTGAAGGCGATCTGCGCGGTGAGCACGCCCGTGCCGCAGCCGAGGTCGAGCACGCGCTCGCCGGGCCGCGGGTCCAGCAGGTCGACCAGCGGGGCGCCCTGCGTGGAGACGTAGCCGAAGCTGCTGTCGTAGGCGCGACTGTTCCACCGCTCCAAGCTCGGTGTGTCGTATCGCAAGACGATCAGCTCACATTCGTCAGACATCGGGCCCCCGTGGCCGTGCTGTCTGCTCACTTTAGAGCCTGATCGTCCCTACGACATATCAAGTCACCTTGGACTCATCCCACACTCTTGGCCCATTGCTTCTTCAAATAGGACTTACCCGCGTCCTGCTGCGGAATCGTCAGGAGCACCGGCGGACCGGGCGCCCTGGGCAGCCTCGCGGCCTGCTCGGTGTCGAGGGTGCCCCTCATGGCCATGGCCTCGCCGCGGGCCGGCCGCGCCCAGCCCTTCTGCAGCAGGTTCTGGCCCTCGTCGGAGAGCAGGAACTCCTGCCACAGCCGGGCGGCGGCGGGGTGCGGGGCGGCCTTGCTGATGGCCTGCACGTGGTAGTCGCCGAGCGCGGCGTCGCGCGGGATCACGACCTTCCAGCGGTCGGGGTGGGCGGCGCCGCGGGCCGCGTTGAGGTGGTCCCAGGCCACGATCGTGTTGGCCTTGGCCGGGTCGGTCAGCCGGCCGGCCTGCTTGAGCTTGGCGAACAGGCTCACGCCCTGGTCGGGACGGGGCACGCCGGCGCGCATGGAGGCCGCCATCACGCCGTCGAAGGCCGCCGCCGAGCGCAGCGGGTCGCCGTCGAGCGCCACCCGGTAGCCGGGGCCCAGCAGGTCGGCGAAGCCGGCCGGGGGCTTGACCTCGCGCGGGTCGTAGCCGATGGACATGTAGCCGCCGTAGGCGGCGTACCAGGCGCCGGCCGGGTCCTTGACGTTGTCGGGCAGGTCCAGCCAGCCCTGCACCTTGTACGGCGCGAACCTGGCCGCCTCCTTGACCGCCGTGTCCAGCGTGAGGTCGAACACGTCGGGCTTGAGCCGGCCCGCGGCCTCGATCTGGCGGGCGCTGCTGGCGTTGGGCTCCAGCTCGTTGACCTTGATGCCGTACTTGTCGGCGAAGGTGTCGATGACCTCGCCGTAGTTGACCCACTCGCGCGGCAGGGCGATGACGTTGAGCTCGCCCTCGCGCTTGGCCGCCTCGGCCAGCCGCTCCATCGTGGCGAAGCCGGTCTTCAGCGAGCCCGCCTGCACGTTGACCGGCGGCAGGTTCCTGACCGGCACGGGGGCCGTGGACGACGCGCCGCATCCGGCACCGGCAAGAACGGCTGCCACGGCGGCACAAGTACGTACAGTCACACCATGAATACTGAACGTTACTCGCGCTCAGGTCGAGGAGGCGCGGCGGGAACGACCCTGGCCGCCACCAGCGTCTCCTCCGGGATCTTCACCAGAGTGCCGTCCTTCTTGCGCACGCGCAGGGTGCCGTCGGCCCACGACTCCAGGATCCCCACCGCGTCCCGGAACCCGCCGGGAACCCGCCTGCGCGTGGTGATCCGAGCGCCTATGTCCTGTCTTGTGATCCTGATGACGAGGCGTGCGGCCACGAGTTTGCCACCCTCCGTTTCGGCCAGCTGGCAAGCACGGCAATACTAGGGCGTAGCAAACCGCGGTCAGAGTCATGCCATGGTGCGGAGAAGAAGGAGCTCGAGGTGACCTACGTCATCGCGCAGCCTTGCGTGGACGTCCTGGACAAGGCGTGCATCGAGGAGTGCCCCGTCGATTGCATCTACGAGGGCGAGCGCATGCTTTACATCCACCCCGACGAGTGCGTGGACTGCGGCGCGTGTGAGCCTGTGTGCCCCGTCGAGGCCATTTTCTACGAGGACGACCTTCCCGAGCAGTGGAAGGACTTCTACAAGGCCAACGTCGACTTCTTCGAGGAGCTCGGCTCGCCGGGCGGCGCCTCGAAGGTCGGCAAGATCGACAAGGACCACCCGGTGGTGGCGGCCCTGCCGCCGCAGGGCGAGGAGCACTGAGCAGTCCCGGTACGTCGTGCGCGGGGGCATCCGGCATGGGTGCGCCCCGTCGGCGTGACGTGCCGGCGCACGTGCCGTACGGCGACGCGACACCCTGGAGAACCGTGTGAACAACCTGCCTGACTTCCCCTGGGACCGGCTGGAGCCGTACAAGGAGCGCGCGCTCGCACATCCCGACGGCATCGTCGACCTCTCGGTCGGCACGCCCGTCGATCCCGTGCCCGAGATCATCAGGAAGGCGCTGGTCGAGGCCGCCGACAGCCCCGGCTACCCCTTCACCTACGGCACCAAGGCGCTGCGCGAGGCCGCGGTGGGCTGGCTGCGCCGCCGCCACGGCGTCCTGGTCGACCAGCGGGACGTGCTGCCCCTGGTGGGGTCCAAGGAGTTCGTGGCCTGGCTGCCCACCTACCTGGGCGCGCGCCGGGTGGTCTTCCCCGAGCTGGCCTATCCCACGTACGACGTGGGCGCCCGGCTCGCCGGGGCGGAGGGCACCGCCTCCGACAGCACGCTCGCGCTCGGCCCCGAGCGGGTGGACCTCGTCTGGATCAACTCGCCGGGCAACCCGACCGGGCGGGTGCTGCCCGCCGAGCACCTGCGCAAGGTCGTGGCGTGGGCGCGCGAGCGCGGCGCGGTGGTCGCCTCCGACGAGTGCTACATCGAGCTCGGCTGGGAGGAGGAGCCGATCTCCGTCCTCCACCCCGACGTGTGCGGCGGCTCCCACGAGGGGCTGCTCGCCGTCCACTCCCTGTCCAAGCGCTCCAACCTGGCGGGCTACCGGGCCGGGTTCGTGACGGGCGACCCGGCGCTGATCAAGCGGCTGCTGGAGGTCCGCAAGCACGCGGGCATGATGGTGCCGGCCCCGGTCCAGGCGGCGATGACGGCCGCGCTGGAGGACGACGCGCACGCCGACGCCCAGCGCGAGCGCTACGCCGCCCGGCGCGCCCTGCTGCGCCCGGCGCTGGAGCGGGCCGGCTGGCGGATCGACCACTCGACCGCCGGGCTGTACTTCTGGGCGTCGAACGGGCAGGGCGCCTGGGATCAGGTCGGGAAGCTGTCCGAAAACGGGATTCTGGTCGCGCCGGGCGAGTTCTACGGATCGGCAGGTGAGCGGCACATCCGCATCGCGCTCACCGCCACCGACGAACGCATCAGTGCGGCGGTGCGCCGCCTCCAGTAGGATCGCGCGTCATAGCAAGCCGTACGGCTTGGCACGCATAAATCGATAAGGGCTTATGCCGAGGCAGACCGCGAGTGGAGCGAGCTGATCGATGAGCATGACCTCCATGGTCGTTCTCGGGCTGAGCATCGCCCTGGTCCTGCTGCTGCTCGGAGCCTTCTGGGCCACCCTGAGGCAAGACAGGAAGGGACGCGCGGACGCGCCGCCGCCCCAGCGGGCGGCGGTCGAGACCGCTCCTGTCGAGAGCCCGATGCCGGCCCCGGTGAGCGTGCCGGCGAGCGTGCCCGGCGCCGACTACACCGATCCCCGCACCATCCGCGTGGGTGACAGGATCGAGGTGCACGGCTCGCCCGCGCGGGTGCTCGGGGCCATGTACATCTCGTGGCAGGGCCAGCAATGGACCGAGTTACTCCTGCGCGACAGCACCCGGCGGTTGCAGTGGCTGTCGGTCGAGATGCGCCCCGGCGACCCGCCGCACCTGGAGGTCCTGCTCTGGACGGAGGTCCCGACCCAGGGCATGGTCCCCGCCAAGAGCATGCTCATCATGGAGGGCGTGGAGTTCCACCCCATCGAGCGGGGGACGGCCGCCTTCCGCAGCGAGGGCGAGGCCGGCCTGCCCGACCGCGGCCTGCTCGACTTCGCCGACTACCGCGCCTCCGACGGCCGCCTGCTCTCCTTCGACCGCATCCAGGGCCGTCCCTGGAGCGCCAGCTACGCCCAGCCCCTTCCTCCGGGCTCGATCTCCATCATCCGCCGCGCCTCCTGAGGCCCTTCGGGGGCGCCCGCCCGGCGGCGGTTGCGCGGAGGGGCGCAATGGGGCGGGGGTTGCGCGCAACGGGGTGAGGCGACCGGTTCAAGACCCGGCTCAAGGTCCGGTTCAAGGCCCGGATCAGGACCGGCGGGTCAGGACCGGGGAGTCAGGATCGGGGGGGTCAGGACAGCTCCACCCGGCTCGTCCCCGACTTGTCGCCCGTGCGCCACCCCGTGGCCTCCATCTCGTTGGTCCAGGCCGCCCCCGCGTACCGCACCCGGCTCAGCCCGTACTCCTCGGCGTGCGCGACCGACCAGGCGGCGATCAGCCAGCCCCGCTTGCGCGAGGTGATCGCGGTGCTGCCGAGCGCCCGGGCGAGCTGCTTGCGCGCCTCCTCGGCCCGGGGCCGGGGCGCCGGCGTCCTGGTGGGCGGATACCAGCAGTGCACGGCCTGCGGCACCCGTCCGGTGAAGCCCGCCGCGAGGATCTTGGCGTCCTCCTCGTGCGGCGCGTACGCGTACCCGCCCGCCGAGCGCTGCACCGCCTGGGCCGCCTCCGCCAGCGGCAGCCTGCGGTAGTTCTTGACCTTGACCAGCGCGGCGAAGAACTTGTTGGTGGCGTAGACCGGGTCCATGAGCTGCTTCTGCGTCCCCCAGCCCTGCGACTCGCGCTGCTGGAAGACGCCCACCGAGTCGCGGTCGCCGTGGTCGAGGTTGCGCAGCTTCGACTCCTGCAGCGCGGTGGCGTAGGCGATGACCACGGCCCGCTCGGGCAGCTTCCTGCGGGCCGCCACGGCGGCGATGGTCGCGGCGATCCTGGCCTGCTCGGGGTCGAGGCTGACGGAGGTCTCGGGGGTGCGCACGGCGCAGTAGGCCGGGGGCACGGTCAGCGGGGCGGCTCGCTTCAGCAGGTGGTAGAGGCCCACGGAGATGCCGACGGCGAGGACGACCACGATGATCGCGATGGTGATGACTCCACGGGAGAACCGCATGCGCACGCTGAAGAACCTACCTGTCGGGATAAGCTCCGTGGCCATGAGTGACGTGAGCACCTCCTCGCCGATATCCCCGGTGGTGGACGAGCTGTGGGAGCGCCGCGCGGAGCTGTCACCCCGGGACGCCGAGGCCCGCCACGCGGTGGTCGGCGCGGTGGACCTGCTCGACACCGGGGTCGCGCGCGCGGCCCGCCTGGTGGGCGGCGAGGTGGAGGTGGACGAGCGCGCCGGCCGGGCGATCCTGCTCGCCTCCAAGGTGCTCGGCATGGCCCGCTCGCAGGTCGGCGACTTCCAGCACCACGACAGGATCCCGCTGAAGAGCACGTTCGACGGGGTGCGCGTGGTGCCGGGCGCGATCGCCCGCTGGGGCTCCTACCTGGCGCCCGGAGTGGTGCTCATGCCGTCGTTCACCGACATCGGCGCGTACGTGGACGAGGGCACGACGGTCGGCACCTGGGCCACCGTGGGCTCCTGCGCGCAGATCGGCAGGAACGTGCACCTGTCCGGCGGGGCCGGCATCGGCGGCGTGCTGGAGCGGCCCGGCGCGGTGCCGGTCGTGATCGAGGACGAGGTGCTCGTCGGCGGCCGGTCCATGATCGTGGACGGTGCCCGGGTCGGCAGGGGCGCGGTGGTGGGGGCGGGGACGATCCTGTCGGCCTCGACGCCGGTGATCGACGTCGAGACCGGCGAGGAGCTGGCCAGGGGACACGTCCCCGACTGGTGCGTGGCCGTGGGCGGCACGCGGCAGAAGCAGTACCCCGGAGGCACGTTCGGGCTGCCGTGCGTGCTGGTGATCAAGCGGCTGGAGCCGGGGCAGCGGCACGACGAGGCGGCACTCGACGAGGTGCTGCGCGAGCACGGGGTGAACGCCTGATGACACCGGACCCGACACCGGACCTGACGCTGGACCTGACCCAGGACGTACGCGAGCTGACCGCCGCGATCGTGGACATCGAGTCGGTCAGCGGCGCCGAGCGGCCGCTGGCCGACGCCGTCGAGCGGGCGCTCGCCGCCCTGCCGCACCTGACGGTGGAGCGCTCCGGCGAGACCGTCGTCGCCCGCACCGGCCTGGGCCGCGCCGAGCGCGTGCTGATCGCCGGGCACCTCGACACCGTCCCGGTCGCCGGCAACCTGCCGAGCCGGGTCGAGGGCGACCTGCTGCACGGCTGCGGCACCTCCGACATGAAGGCCGGCGTGGCGGTCGCGCTCCGGCTGGCCGCCACCGTGCCCGCGCCCAACCGGGACGTCACCTACGTCTTCTACGACTGCGAGGAGGTCGAGGCCGAGCGCAACGGCCTCAACCGCGTGGCCAGGGAGCATCCCGGCTGGCTGGCGGCCGACTTCGCGGTGCTGATGGAGCCGACCGACGGCGTGATCGAGGGCGGCTGCCAGGGCACGCTGCGCGCGGAGGTCGCGGTCACCGGCAAGCGCTCCCACAGCGCCCGCTCGTGGTTCGGGGTCAACGCCATCCACGGCATCGAGCCGGTGCTGGCCAGGCTCAACGCCTACGAGGCGCGCCGGCCGGTGGTGGACGGGCTGGAGTACCACGAGGGGCTGAACGCGGTCGGCGTGCGCGGCGGCGTGGCCGGCAACGTCATCCCCGACCTGTGCGTGGTGACCGTCAACTACCGCTTCGCCCCCGATCTGACGGTCGAGCAGGCGCAGCAGCACGTCCGCGAGGTGTTCGACGGCTACGAGGTGACCTTCACCGACGCGGCGCCGGGGGCGCGGCCGGGGCTGACGCATCCGGTGGCGGCGGCGTTCGCGGCGGCCGTGGGCGGCACGCCGCGCGCCAAGCTGGGCTGGACGGACGTCGCCCGCTTCTCCGCGCTGGGCGTCCCCGCCGTGAACTACGGGCCGGGCGACCCCAACCTGGCGCACCAGCAGGGCGAATACGTGTCGCTGCCGAAGATCGTGGAGGGCGAGCGCGCGATGCGGAGCTGGCTCACAATGTGAAAGTGGCCTTCCTCGCCGGCCATTTGGCGGGGAAGACCACTTTCAGTCCCGAGCAGCACCCTCGCCAGTTAGACGCGAGGGAGCCGAAATCTGGTTCCCCAGGTTTTTCAAGATTTTTTAGATTCTGGTATCTGGCCCGCCACCTGCGCGTTCTTCCCCAGACGGAAGGCTGGGGGCCGGCACGGGTAGGGGCGCGGGCGCAAGCGAACGGCCATGTACGAGAAGGACTAGCGTGAGCCACATGGAACAGAACCGTCGGGAACGCCGTCAGGGTCAGGCCGTCGTCCGCGGCAGCCTCGTCCCCGCCTCCACCCACGACCAGCGGCTGCTGGCGCGCCAGGGCTCCTCCAACTGGGTGCACATGGACCCGTGGCGGGTGCTGCGCATCCAGGCCGAGTTCGTGGAGGGCTTCGGCCAGCTCGCCGAGCTGCCGCCCGCGGTGACCGTGTTCGGCTCGGCGCGCACGCCCGCCGACTCCCCCGAGTACGCGATGGGGCGCAAGCTCGGCCGGTCGCTGGCCGAGGCCGGCTACGCCGTGATCACCGGCGGCGGTCCCGGCGTCATGGAGTCCGCCAACCGGGGCGCCCGTGACGTGGAGGGCGCGATCTCGGTCGGGCTGGGCATCGAGCTGCCCTTCGAGCAGCGCATGAACGACTACGTCGACCTCGGCATCGAGTTCCGCTACTTCTTCGTGCGCAAGACGATGTTCGTGAAGTACTCCTGCGGCTTCATCACGCTGCCCGGCGGCTTCGGCACGCTGGACGAGCTGTTCGAGGCGCTGACCCTGGTGCAGACCCACAAGGTCACCTCCTTCCCCGTCGTGCTGATGGGCACCGAGTTCTGGGGCGGGCTCCTCGACTGGATCAAGAGCAGCCTGCTCGGCACCGGCAAGATCGCCCCGCAGGACCTCGACCTCATCACCGTCACCGACGACGTGGACGAGGCCGTGCGCATCATCGTGGACTCCGACCGGGCCCGCAGCAGGCAGCGAAAGGAGGAGATCGAGGCCGCCGCGACCCACGACGCCGAGCCCCAGTAGGCTCACGCCGCGTGAACATCTGCGTCTTCTGCGCCTCCAGCCTCCGCATCGACGACAAATACCTCGACCTCGCCGCCAGGGTCGGCACCGAGCTGGCCCGGCGGGGTCACACCCTGGTCAGCGGCGGCGGGTCGATCTCGTGCATGGGGGCCGTCACGTCGGCGGCCCGCGCGGCGGGCGGGCGTACGGTCGGCGTGATCCCCCAGGTGCTGGTGGACATGGAGGTGGCCGACGAGGAGTCGCACGAGCTGATCGTCACCGGTGACATGCGCGAGCGCAAGGGCGTCATGGACGCCCGCTCCGAGGCGTTCCTGGTGCTGCCCGGCGGCATCGGGACGCTGGAGGAGCTGTTCGAGATCTGGACCGCGCGGGTGCTCGGCATGCACGACAAGCCGCTGGTGGTGCTCGACCCCTGGGGTCTGTACGAACCGCTCAAGCAGCTCATGGGCCACCTCTACGACGAGGGCTTCACCCGGCCCGAGGTGTTCGACGCGGTGGCGTGGACCACCACTGTCGAGGAGGCGTTCGCCCGCCTGGAGTCCCGGCCGCAGCCGGTCCGGCCGAGCGTCGCCGAGCTGGGCGAGTCCACCGCCTGACCCCGGCTGACCAGGGCGCTCCCGCCCGAAGCGGCACCGGCTGCGGCAAGTGCGGACCTCATGCCCCGATGGTATGAGTACGATGCCAATGTGCTGGTCATACTCGCCATCGCCGCCATCGCCATCCTGGCCTGCGTGGTCGTGGTCTCCCTCGGCCGGGGCGGTGAGCTGACCGAGTTCCCGCCGGACGTCCCGCCGCTCGACCTGCCCGAGCCGGCGCAGCTCACGGCGGTCGACTTCATGGCGCTCCAACTACCGGTCAACCTGGTCGGCTACCACACGGCGAGCGTCGACGAGACCCTGCGCCGGGCGGCCACCGCGATCAGCGAGCGCGACACCCGCATCGCGGTGCTGGAGCAGCGGGTCTCCGAGCTGCTGGCCAGCCGGCTGTACGCGCGGCAGGAGGTCTACGCCTCGCCGGGGGCGGGGCCGCGTACCGACCACGAGCCCGAGGCCCCCGCCGTGGACCGGGAGCTGCCGGAGTCCGGCGACCCGGTCACGTCGAGCGGCGCGTCGGTCGACTGGGACGGCGCCGCCGAGCTGCGGCACCTGCCCGAGGAGCCGGAGTGGCGGCTGCCCGCCGAGGAGAGCGCCGCCGCGTCCGGCGAGCCGGCCCCCGAGTCCGACAAGTCGGACACGAAGCTCGACGAGCCGGACACGAAGCTCGACGAGCCGGACACGAAGCCCGGCGAGCGGGACACCGCGCCAGCCCTGAACGAGCCCGCCCCGGACGAACCCGCCGCCGGAGCCGGACAACCCGCCGCCGAGCCCGCCGCCGACCAGGCGGACCAGGACGACAAGGTAGCCGAGAGCCGCACCGACAACCGCAAGACGGACGAGCACGCGTGACCGATTCCTCCACCGTTTCCTCCACCGTCGCCTCGGGCCCCGTCCGCTGCACCTGGGCCGGCATGTCCGACCCGATGTACCTCGCCTACCACGACGAGGAGTGGGGCCGCCCGCTGCGGGGCGACGACGCGGTCTTCGAGCGCGTCGCGCTGGAGGCGTTCCAGTCCGGCCTGTCGTGGCTGACGATCCTGCGCAAGCGGGAGAACTTCCGCGCCGCCTTCGACGGCTTCTCCATCCCGAAGGTGGCCGCCTACACCGAGCGGGACGTCGAGCGGCTGCTCGGCGACGCGGGCATCGTCCGCAACCGCGCCAAGATCGAGGCGGTGATCGGCAACGCCAGGGCCGCCCAGGACCTGCCGGGCGGCCTGTCGGAGCTGGTCTGGCGCTACGCCGACCCCGGCGCCCCCGTGCCGCGGACGATGGCCGACGTCCCCGCCGTCACCCCCGGCTCCAAGGCCCTGGCCAAGGAGCTGAAGAAGCACGGCTTCAGGTTCGTCGGCCCCACCACGGCCTACGCCCTCATGCAGGCGATCGGGCTGGTCAACGACCACCTTGAGGAATGCGTGGCCCGTACGCGCTGAGCTCGGCCGTGTGCGTGCGCCCGCCCGACCCGGCGAGCGCGACGGTGAGGCGGGGCCGGTTGCCCGGCCGCACCGTGACGCTGTCGTCGGCGCGCACGACGCCGCGCGCCGGGCGGTCCAGGGTCACCGTCACGCTCTGCGTGCTCCGGCTCGGGTCGGCCACCGCCACGGACGTCCGGTCGGCCGTCCGCCGCACGAGCACGGTGCAGGGCGCGTCCGCCACGATGCCCTCCACCTCGCCCGCTGCCCAGAACGTGGCCGCGACCAGCCCGCGCCCCCGCACGGCCTGCAACAGCGGGGTGTTGGCGACCACCCGCACCGGCCGGCCGCCGCGGAAGCCGCGGGTGCGCTCGCGGGTGGCGTTGGGCAGCACGGCGTAGGCGTAGGAGGCGTTGACGGGGTCCACGCCGTGGTCGATCCAGAGCGTGACGTAGCTCCGGGTGACCGGGTGGGCGGTGCCGGCGGTGTCGTCGCCTGCGTTGATGTCGCGCCAGCGCCCGGTGCGCGTCTCGGCCAGGGAGCGGCCCTCGAACACGTACCCGCCGGCGCCCTCCAGGTGCGCCCACCCGTCGCCGAGGTAGGGCCGCGCGCCGGTGGCGCGGTTCTCCACGACGGTCTCGACGGCGTGGCCGCCGGTGGCGGTGATGCCGCTGCCCAGTGCGATCACGACGGTGTCCAGGCAGAACCACGACTTGCGGGCCCGCAGGTCCACCCCGTCGCCGACCAGCTCCATCGCGGCGGCGCCGTACAGGCCGTCGAGGACGGCGCCGCCGGCCCAGGCGTTGGGCGGCCGGTGGGCGCGGAAGGACAGGTCCTCGCGCTCGCGCACGGCCACGGTGGTGCCCGGCAGCCGGTGGGGGTCGACGGTGGGCCAGAAGTCGTCGCCGTACTGGCCGAGGTCGGCGGTGTAGAGGTAGGTCATGCCGTCGCCGGTGTACCAGCCGTGCAGGTTCTCGGCGTTGATGGCCTCGTAGGCGGCGATCCGCCGCGACGACATGCTGATCGCGAACGACCAGCCGGGCCGCCGGTGCACCACGCGGTCCATCGAGGCGAACACGTGGTGCCCGGCCGGGGCGGGAGCCGGCTCGACCGTCTTGTCACCGAGGACGGCGAGCGCCCGCCGGGTCTCGGGCACGTCCGCGTGCTCCAGGTAGGGCCGGTGCGTGCCGCGCTCGATCCATCCCTTGGCCAGCTCCCGGAGCCGGTCGCGGTACGGCTCGGGCGCGCACTGCGCCAGCAGCAGCACCGCGCCGATCAGGCCGTGCCCGGCCACCGCGTCGGAGAAGCGCTGCCGGCTGACGGCCCGGCCCCTGACGGTGTCCATGAGCAGCCCGTCGTGGACGAACGGCGCGAACGACCGCTCGACCGCCTCCAGCAGCGCCACCCGCCCGGGATCGCGCACCGCCCACGGCGAGCCCTCCAGCAGCGCCAGCGTGCCGGCCACGGCGATCAGCAGCGACAGCCCGTACGAGCCGGTGTAGGCCACGTCCCCGTGCTGGATGAACGACCCGTCGCGGTAGAAGCCGTCACCGGACTCGACGTGGCCGAACACGCTGTGCCGCCCGCCGTCGCGCACGTCGGACAGCCCGTCGCGGGCCAGCGCCAGCTTCTCCGCGCTGCCCCCCGCCACGCCGCGCAGGGCGACGACGAGGGCCTTGTCGGCCCGGTTGGCGCCGCTCTCGGACGCCTGCGGGTTGCCGGCGCGGCGGTCGGCGTCGGGGCAGAACCGGTCGATCGCCGAGAGGTGGGCCGCCAGCCGGCCGGCGTCGAGCCGGTCGCCCAGCAGCACGCAGGTGCGGCTCAGCTCGCCCGGCGTGCCGATCTCCCAGAACCACCAGTTGCCGGTCTCGGGCAGCGTCGCGTTGTAGTGGCGCTCGTGGAGCAGGTCGAGCGCGGCCACGACGGTGCCCGCCACGCCGTCGTCGCCGTGCTGGGCGGTGCCGGGCGTGGCCCAGGCGGTGGCGATGGCGCGCAGCCGGGCGTGGCTGCCGGTGACGTTGCCGGGGTGGCCCTCCAGCGGCAGGTCGGGCCAGGTGAGATCGGACGACAGCGACGCCAGCAGGCCCGCCGCGGTGCGGCTCAGGCGTGCCAGCGCCGCGGCGAGTGCCGGGTCGGAGGTGTCGGGGGCACCGCCGGTGAGCAGGGAGAGCGCGGCGGCGCGCAGGGGGATCAGCGGCTCCACGCGAAGAGTGATACCACGATCACTCACCGTTGAACACCGGACGCTCCTTCGCGAGGAAGGCCCGCGTCGCGTCGCGGTGGTCGCGGGTGGCCGCGCACTCGTCCTGCAGGTCTGCCTCCAGGGCGAGCGCGTCGGGCAGCGCGTGCGTGGCGGCGTGGGCCAGGGCCCGCTTGGTGGCCGCGAAGGCCAGCGTCGGCCCCTGCGCCAGGCGCACCGCCAGCTCGTACGCCGTCTTCAGCACGTCGTCGGCGGGCACCACCCGCGTGACCAGCCCCAGCTCCAGTGCGCGGGCGGCGTCCAGGGGCTCGCCGAGCAGCATCAGCTCGGCCGCCCGGCCCAGCCCCACGAGCCGCTGGAGCGTCCACGACGCGCCGGAGTCGGGCGCGAGGCCGATGCCCGAGAACGCCAGCGCGAACTTGGCCCGCTCCGAGGCCACCCGCAGGTCGCAGGCGAAGGCCAGGGACGCCCCCGCGCCCGCGGCCACCCCGTTGACCGCGGCCACCACGGGCTTGGGCATGGTGGCCAGCAGCTCCACGATGGGGTTGTAGTGGACGCGCACGGTGTCGGCCAGGCCGCGGCCCGCCTCCAGGTTGTCGGCGTGCTGGCGCAGGTCCTGGCCCGCGCAGAAGGCCCGGCCCGAGCCGGTCAGCAGCACGGCCCGGATCGCGCGGTCGGCCGCGGCGCGGCGCAGCGCGTCGAGGAGCGCCTGCTTCAGCTCGACGGTCAGCGAGTTCATGGCGTCGGGGCGGTCGAGGGTGATGGTGGCGACGGCGTCGGCCACGTCGTAACGGATCAATTCAGCTCCCTGTCGACGAACGCGGCGGCTGCGGGCAGCAGCCGGGCGGCCTCCTGCTCGAAATAGGCCCTGGCCTTCTCGCCCGGCCAGCCGGCCGGCAGCAGCTCGGACGGCAGGCCGGGGTCGCGGAACAGGAAGTTGCGCCAGCCGTGCACGAGCCTGCTGCGGGCGGCGAAGACCTGGTCGTCCGGGGCCGATCCGGGCAGCGTGCTGATCAGCGTGACAGCCTCGGCGAGCCACTGCTCGTACGCCTCGCCGATGGCGGTCAGATCCCAGGCCCGCGCCACCAGCTCCCGGGGGTCGCCGTCGAGCGCCGCGTCGAACCGGTCGGCCCGCACGCCCTCGCTCTCCAGCAGGACGTCCAGCTCGGCGGCGGCCCGTGGACCGATCCACGTGGTCTCCGACAGCGCGGCGTAGCCGAGGAAGGCCAGCTCGGCCCGCAGCCGCTCCCTGCGGGAGCGTTCCCTGACCGGCTCCAGCACGACGACGTGCCAGCGGCCGTGCCAGGGGAGCGTCCCCGCTCGGTAAATTCTCAGCGCGGCCTCATCGAGCCGCCGCACGCATTTGGGCGTCAGGCCGTAACCGGCCCCCTGCGGCAGTCTGACCGGCCGCAGCCAGCCCTGCCGCACCATCCGCGAGACCGCCGTACGCACGGCGGGAGCCGCGATTTCCAGGGGCTTGAGCAGCCGCACGAGCGCCGCGACGGACGCCTGCCCGCCGCGCGGGCGCAGGTGATCCCCGTAGAGATCGAACAGAGCGGCGCGAGCGTGCACGCAGTCCAGTCTGGACGTCATCGCACGCCTCGACAACGCATTCTGGGAGGAGATCGTTACCCATGAGCGCTCTCGATGCGGGAGAATAGGACATCACAGAAGACGTGAATGCGCCGACCGCCCTTCCGGGGGGTCGGAAATCGCGGGCCGCGGGAGCCCAAGGCAGGAAGGGATGCACGCATGGCGGCGATGAAGCCGCGGACCGGCGATGGTCCGCTCGAGGTCACCAAGGAAGGGCGCGGCATTGTCATGCGGGTCCCGCTCGAAGGTGGCGGCCGGCTCGTCGTGGAGATCTCCGCCGACGAGGCCAAGGCGCTCGGTGAGGCGTTGAAGAACGTCGTCGGCTGAGCGCTCCCGGACAGGCAAACTTGTTCCACGACCCTGGCGTACACCGCCAGGGTCGCTGACGTTTCGAGGAGAGATTTCCCGTGCCCATTGAGACCACTGCCTCGGTGGTCGCCGAGGTGCCCGCCGACGCCGAGCTGCTGGCCGTCCCGTACGCCTCCGACCTCGCCCCCGCCCATCCCGTGGAGCTGCACCTGCCCGTCTCCGACCTGCTGGCCCACTACGAGGCCAAGGGCGAGGCGGGGGAGATCGTCGAGGTGCCGGTGGCCCGCGCAGGCGGGGTCGGCCGGGTGCTGCTCTACGGCGTGGGCGACGGCTCGCCGCGCGCGCTGCGCAGGGCGGGCGCCGCGCTGGTCCGCCGGGCCAAGGGCCGGGAGACGTTGACCGTGGTGCCGCCGGACGGCGACGTCGCCGCGTTCGCCGAGGCCGCGCTGCTGGCGGCGTACTCGTTCCGGATCGGCGAGGCCGGGCGCAGGGCCGTGCGGACGCTGGCGTTCACCGGGGCCGACCCGCGGGCCCTGGAACGCGCCCGGATCACGGCCGGGGCGGTGGCCCTGGCCCGCGACCTCGCCAACACGCCCTCCTCGGTCAAGGACCCCGCCTGGCTCGCCGAGCGGGCGGTCGAGACCGGCCTGCCGGTGCGGGTGTGGGACGAGGAGGAGCTGCGCGCCGACGGCTTCGGCGGCATCCTGGCCGTCGGGCAGGGCTCGGCCCGCCCGCCCCGGCTCATCCAGCTCTCCTACACCCCCGAGCAGCCCGCCGAGCGGCACGTCGTGCTGGTGGGCAAGGGCATCACGTTCGACTCGGGCGGCCTGTCGCTCAAGCCGACCGAGAACATGAAGACCCAGAAGACCGACATGGCGGGCGGGGCGGTCGTCATCGCCGTGCTGCGCGCGCTGGCCGAGCTGAAGGCTCCGGTGCGCGTCACCGGGCTGGTCGCCGCCGCCGAGAACATGCCCTCGGGCAGCGCCCAGCGGCCCAGCGACGTCATCACCCACTACGGCGGGCGCACGGTGGAGGTGCTCAACACCGACGCCGAGGGGCGGCTCGTGCTGGCCGACGCCCTGGCCTACGCCGACGCGACGCTCGACCCCGACGTGGTCGTGGACATCGCCACGCTCACCGGCGCCATCAGCGTAGCGCTCGGCCGCGGCATGGGCGCCGTCTACGCCTCCGACGACGCGCTGGCCGACCAGCTCGTGGCGGCCGGGCAGGCCGGCGACGACCGGCTGTGGCGGATGCCGCTGATCGAGGACTACACGCCCGCGCTGGAGTCGTCGGTCGCCGATCTGGCCAACGTCGAGGCGGGGTCGCGGTTCGGGGCGGGGTCGATCACGGCGGCGCTGTTCCTGCGGGAGTTCACCGGCGGGCGGCCGTGGGCGCACCTCGACATCGCCGGGGTCGGCCGCAGCACCGTGGACGAGGGCACCCTCACCAAGGGCGCGACCGGGTTCGGCGTGCGCGTGCTGCTGGAATGGCTCAGCCGCGCCTGATCCTCAGGTGGTCCTCATGACGCGACCTTGATGGCGGCCAGCAGGCCGTCGCCGAGGGGCATGAGCACCGAGCGCAGGCGTTCGTCCGCCTGCACCAGCTTGCCGAGCTCGCGCAGCGCCACCGTGTCGGGGTCGCGTTGCGCGGGGTCGGCCACGCGGTTGTGCCACAACATGTTGTCGAAGGCCACGATGCCGCCCACGCGCAGCAGGCGCACGGCCTCGGCCAGGTAGTCGGCGTACTCGTGTTTGGCGCCGTCGGCGAAGACCATGTCGTAGCCGCCGTCGGACAGCCGGGGCAGCACGTCGAGCGCCCGCCCGGAGATCAGCCGCACCCGCGCGCCGGAGAAGCCCGCCTCCGCGAACGCCAGCCGGGCCAGCCGCTGGTGCTCGGGCTCGACGTCCACGCTGGTCAGCGTGCCGTCGGCGCGCATGCCGCGCAGCAGCCACAGGCCCGAGACGCCGCAGCCCGTGCCGATCTCGACCACGGCCTTGGCGTTGACCGCGGTGGCGAGGAAGCACAGCGCCGCCCCCGCGCCGGGAAGGATGGGTGTGGCCCCCATCTCCAGCCCGCGCTGCCGCGCCGCGTGCAGGATCTCATCTTCCTGATGAAACTGCTCCGCATAGGCCAGAGTGGCCTCCACCTGACTGGTCATCGGCCGCCTCCCCCCACTTTCGTGCGATTGGTCCGCGTGATTGGCACCGATCGCAGCCTAGGGGAGACACGCCGGGACGGGAACTCATGAGGGTCCCGAGGCGTTGCAGGTTTGAACGGGCTTTGCCGGTCCGGAAGGCAGCCAGTGCGCACGAAGGGACGAAACCAGGCACTATGACGGTAGCGGTGGTCCCAGAGAGAGGAGTTCTGGTGGACGAAAGCGACCACCAGACGGATACTCCCGTGTCGTCTGACTGGACGCCTCCCACGTGGGAGGAAGTCGTGCGGACGCACTCCGCGCGCGTGTACCGGCTCGCGTACCGGTTGACCGGCAATGTCCACGATGCCGAAGACCTCACGCAAGAGGTCTTCGTCCGGGTCTTCAGGTCGTTGTCCAGCTACACCCCCGGCACGTTCGAGGGATGGCTGCACCGGATCACGACCAACCTGTTCCTCGACATGGCGCGGCGCAAGCAGCGCATCAGGTTCGAGGGGCTGGCCGACGACGCCGCCGAGCGGCTGCGCGGCCGCGAGCCGTCGCCGGCGCAGGCGTTCGACGACGCTCATCTGGAGCCCGACATCCAGGCCGCCCTCGACGCGCTCGCCCCCGAGTTCCGGGCCGCGATCGTGTTGTGCGACATCGAGGGCCTGTCTTACGAGGAGATCGCGGCCACGCTCGGCGTCAAGCTGGGTACGGTCCGAAGCCGTATTCACCGTGGCCGGGCGCAGTTGCGGGAGGCTCTCGATCATCGGGCCCCCCGTACCACTCAACTCCCCCCGACCGTGATCCGTGGGGAGGAGATCTGACGATGGCTCATCTTGGAGAACGCGTTTCGGCGCTCGTGGACGGGGAGCTCAGCCACCAGGAGCGCGAACGCGCGCTGGCACATCTGACCTTCTGCGCTGACTGCCGGGCAGAGGTCGAGTCGGTGCGCGCGCTGAAGTCGCGCCTGCGCTCGCTGGATTCCCCGGCGATGCCCACCGACCTCACGATGTCCCTGCTCCGCATGGCGGAGCCGGGTGGTCCGCTGCCGCCGAGGGAGCGCCCTTTCCCCGCGCGTACGTTCGGGGGTGTGCCCCTCCCAGGCCCGCACAGCATCGCCCCGCTGGACAACCGGCCCCGCAGGGACGCCACTGGCGGGGGTTCGGGCCCCGGCCGGGGTGGTAGGCGGCGCACGGCCTACGTCGCGGTGAGCGTGGTCTCGGCCGCCGTGGCGCTCGGCACGTTCTTCGCCGTCTCCGGCGCCGGCCAGGACACCTCGACGCCGCCGGTCGAGCTGTACAAGATCCAGCACTCGCCGACGGGGTCCTCGTCGGTGGCCACTCCCTGACATCCTGATATGCCGGAGATGGCGGACGTTGGCGTAGCCGCGCACGTTAGGGGCATACGATCTGGGTTCGGGTCCTTATAGCCCTCGTATGCCGCATTGGCGACGATTGCGGTGGCCGAGCCGAGGAGTGGTGAGACGTAGATGACCGACGAGACGCGCCCCAACGAAGGACGCATGCCGTCGGACAACCCCGAGTCACAGGGGCGGCCGGAGTTCCTGCCCGCCGACCACCCGGGCGACGCCCCGGGCCGGCGGCCCGAGCCGCCCGCCTCGTTCGGCGGCACTCCCTGGGGCGACCCGTCGGGCCGCTCCGAGCCCGCCGGGCCGCCGCCCTACCAGCCCTCCTACGAGTCGTACGGCGGGGACCCCCGCGCCTCGTCGTCCGGCGAGCAGCCGACCATGACCGGCCCCGCGTACGGGCCGGCCCACGACTCGCCCCGCGACCCGGCCTTCGGAGGCGGCCGGGACAACGGAACCCGCCAGTACGACAGCCCGGTGTTCGGCCCGCCCGACAGCGGCCCGTCCGGCCCGGCGTTCGGCGGCCCCGAGGGGCCTGGAGGCGGCCCGGTGTTCGGCGCCCCCGAGAGACCCGCGGGCGGCCCGGTCTTCGGCGCCCCCGGCGGCCCTGAGGGGTCCGGGAGCGGCCCGGTGTTCGGCGCCCCCGAGAGACCCGCGGGTGGCCCGGTCTTCGGCGCGCCCGGCGGTCCTGAAGGTCCCGGGGGCGGTCCCGTGTTCGGCGGTCCCGGCGGGGGCGCGCCGCCGCCTCCGCCGCCCCGGCAGGCGCTCGGCATGGGCCCCGGCTGGGCCCCGCCGCCGCCCCTCGGCGGCCCCGCCCCCGAGCGGCGCCGCGGCCCAGGCACGGGCGGGCTGATCGCGATCGCCCTGGCCATCGCGTTGCTGGCCTCGGGTCTCGGCAGCGTCGGCACGTACCTGCTGACCAGGCCCAGCAGCTCCACCGGCACCGACCCGTCCTACAGCCTCGGCCCGGTGCCCACGGGCGCTGCGAGCCGGGCGCCCGACTCGATCGCGGGCGTGGCCGCGCGGGTGCTGCCCAGCGTGGTCTCCCTGGAGGTCGGCAACGACTCCAACACCGAGGGCGCCTCCGGCTCCGGCTTCCTGATCAAGAACGGCTACGTGGTGACCAACAACCACGTGGTCTCCCTGGCCGCGAACGGCGGCGAGATCCAGATCCAGTTCAACAACCGCAAGACCACCTCCGGCCGCATCGTCGGCCGCGACCCCGGCTCGGACCTGGCCGTGGTCAAGCCGGAGGAGACGTTCGGCACGCCGGAGATCACCCTCGGCAACTCCGACCAGGTGGTGGTGGGCGATCCGGTCATCGCGATCGGCTCGCCGCTCGGCCTGTCGGGCACGGTGACGACGGGCATCGTCAGCTCGCTCAACCGCCCGGTCATCGCCGGCGACGACACCGGCACCAGCAGCGAGGAGCCGGCCTACATCAGCGCCATCCAGACCGACGCCGCGATCAACCCCGGCAACTCGGGCGGCCCGCTGGTCAACAGCCGCGGCGAGGTCGTCGGCGTGAACTCGGCGATCGCCACCCTCAGCCGGTCGGTCACCAGCCAGAGCGGCAGCATCGGCCTGGGCTTCGCGATCCCGGTCAACCAGACGCGGCGGGTGGCCGAGGAGCTGATCAGCACCGGCCGGGCCAAGCGGCCGAAGATCGGCATCGTCCTGGACAAGGAATACCGCGGCGAGGGCGTGAAGATCACCAGCACGAGGGTGAACGGCCAGGACCCGGTGACCCCCGGCGGTCCCGCCGCCAAGGCCGGGCTGCGGGCCGGTGACGTGATCCTGGAGATGGACGGCCTGGCGCTGCAGGACGGCAACGAGCTGATCGCCCTGATCCGCAGCAAGACGCCCGGCTCCAAGATCACCATCAAGTACCAGCGGGCCGGCCAGGAGCGCACCGCCACGCTGACCGTGGTGGCCGAGGACGAGCCGTCGCCGTCGCCGTCCTGATCCGGCCGGGCGTGGAACTGCGCGCGGCAGCCCTTAGTCTGTGGATAGGCCGGGGTTGTCCTCGGAGGCGTTGACTGCGGTAGGAGCTCACGGTGTTCGGACTCGGGTGGGGGGAGATAGCGGCGCTGATCGTCCTCGCGCTGCTGGTCTTCGGCCCCGACAAGCTGCCCCAGGCGGCCGCGCAGGCCGGCCGGACGTTGCGCAACCTGCGCCGGATGGCCAACAACGCGCGCGACGACCTGCGTGCCGGGCTGGGCCCGGAGTTCCAGAACTTCGACCCGGCCGACCTCAACCCGCGCACGTTCGTCCGCAAGCACCTCCTCGACGACCTTGAGGACACCTGGAACGACAAGCCGCAGGAGCTGGAGCCGGCCACGGCCCCGTACTCGCCGGAGCCGGTCGTGGACGAGCTGGGCTACGGCGAGGTCCCGCCCTACGACTCCGAGGCGACCTGATGGCGGCCGAGGCCGCCGCCCCGGGGAAGGGCGCGGCGGTCGAGGAGGGCGCGAAGAAGTCCGGCGTCCTGTGGCTCGCGCTGGCCGACGGGCCCCGCCTGGCCTGGCACGTCTGGCACGAGGGCGCGATCTACCTCGTGACGGGCGGCGAGGAGCAGCTCCTCCCGGGGCTCGACGCGCTCGACCGGGTACGCGTGACGCTGCGCAGCAAGGACAACGGCGCGCGGCTGGTGGAGTTCGACGCGGCGGTGTCGGTGGTCGGCCAGGGGGAGGCCCCCGACGCGGTGGCGGCGCTGGCCAAGGAGCGGCTCAACGCCCGCGACGCCGAGCACCTGGCCGAGCGGTGGGCCAGGGAGTCCACCGTCGTCCGGCTCACCCCCGAGCTCTGACCTCCGCCGGATCTGCCGACCCCGCCGATCCCGCCGACCCCACCGGCTCCGCGGGCAGGGCCGGCTCCGGCACCGGGCGGGCCGAGGAGGTCGCGGTCTGGGCGAGCAGCGCCCCCGCCAGGACGAGCAGCCCGCCGACGATCTGGAAGGCGCCCAGCGTCTCGCCGAGCAGCGCCCAGGCCACCACCGCGCCGCCGATGACCTCCAGCGAGGCCACTGTGGCCCCCACCGCGGCCGACAGCCGCCGCACGGCGTTGACGCCCAGGATGTACGCCACCACGGTCGCGACCACCACCATCCACAGGTACGCCACCGGCACCGGCAGGCTCAGCCCGCCCTCGGCGGGAGTGACCGTGGCCGTGAAGGCGCTCCAGGGGATGTCCCAGGGCCGCGCGAAGGGCGCCAGCACCACGGCCGCCCCCGTCATGCCCCAGGCGATGAGCCCGAGCGGGTCCACGTCCTCGCCGAAGCTGTCGCTCATGAGGAAGTAGCCGGCGCAGCAGGCGCCGGCCAGCAGCCCCAGCAGCAGCCCGAGCGCGTCGATCCGCATGCCCTGCCACGCCTCGACGACGATGGCGAGCCCCACGACGGCCGTCACGGCCCCGATGTAGGCCGCCGGGGCCAGCCGGACCCGGCGGACCAGCCGCACCCAGGCCACCACCATCACCGGCGCCATGAACTCCAGCAGCAGCGCGATGCCCACCGGCAGCCGGGTGATGGCCACGAAGTACAACGACTGCACGCCGGCCACCGCGACGATCGCGTACAGCCCGAGGAACGGCAGCCGGGAACGCGGGACGCGCAGCGCCCGGGGGCGCACCACGGCCAGCACGGCGAGCAGCAGCAGCCCCGCGCCCGCCATCCGGGTCCAGACCGCCTCGACGGGGGCCAGCCCGGCCGTGTTGAGGTATTTGGCCATGGGGCCGGAGAACGCGAAACACCACGAGGACACGAACGCGAGAGCCAGCCCCGCATACCTCATCGCCCACCACCCGCCGGGGTAATTACCGTTTAGTAGGTTTGATACTGACATGTCGGCCTCGCCCGGCGCAACGCCACAGCGCTGTTAGCCTGGCCACGTGAGGATCTTCGTGGCCCGGTTGCCCGGCACCCCGGTGTTCGACCCGGCCGGCGACCAGCTCGGCCGGGTCAGGGACGTCGTGGTCGGCCTGCGCGTCGCCCGGCGTCCCGACGTCCACGGCATGGTCGTGGAGATGCAGCCGCGCCGCCGGGTCTTCCTCCCCATTACCCGGATCCGCGGCATCGAGGCGGGGGCCGTGGTCTTCACCGGCCGCATCAACCTGCGCAGGTTCGAGCAGCGACCCGGGGAGACGCTGGTCGTCGGCGAGATGCTGGACATGAACGTACGGGTCGACGGCGAGCCCGTCACCGTCTACGACGCGGCGATGGAGGAGGTCAAGCCGTCCACCTGGGAGATCACCAAGGTCGCCGTCTACCGGCGCAGGCGGCGCGACCCCCGGGTGGTCGACTGGAGCGAGGTGGCCGGCATCGACGCCCTTCAGAGCGACCAGGGCGCGGCCGGGCTGATCGAGTCGTTCGCGTCGATGCGCGCCGCCGACGTGGCCAGCACCCTGCACCACCTGCCCGCCAAGCGGCGCCTGGAGATCGCCCGCGCGCTCGACGACGACCGGCTCGCCGACGTGCTGGAGGAGCTGCCGCCCGACGACCAGATCGGCATCCTCGGCCGGCTGGACCCCGAGCGGGCGGCCGACGTCCTGGAGGAGATGGGCCCCGACGACGCCGCCGACCTGCTGCACGACCTGCCCGACGAGCAGGCGGCCGAGCTGCTGGCGCTGATGGAGCCCAGGGAGGCGGCGCCGGTGCGGCGGCTGCTGACCTATCCGGAGAACAGCGCGGGCGGCGTCATGACCAGCGAGCCGGTCATCCTGCCGCCCACGGCCACGGTGGCCGAGGCGCTGGCGCACGTCCGGCAGCAGGACCTCACGCCCGCCGTCGCGGCCCAGGTCTACGTGGCCCGGCCGCCGACCGAGACGCCGACGGGCACCTACCTCGGGGTGGCGCACTTCCAGCGGCTGCTGCGCGAGCCGCCCTCCACGCTGCTCGGCGCGGTGCTGGACCCGTCGATCGACCCGATCCGGCCCGAGTTCACGCTGATCGACGTCACTTCCTACCTGGCGACGTACAACCTCGTCGCGGCGCCCGTCGTGGACGAGCTGTGCAGGCTCGTCGGGGCGGTGACCGTGGACGACGTCCTTGACCACCTGCTACCCGAGGACTGGCGCGAGGGGGCCGACCGTGACCGCTGAACGACTGGACCAGCCGCGCGAGCTGCGCCGCACGCTCCGGCCGCACTACGACCCCGAGGCGTTCGGCCGGCTGTCCGAGCGCATCGCGCGCTTCCTCGGCACGGCCCGGTTCATCGTCTACATGACGGTGTTCGTGGCGGTCTGGGTGATCTGGAACGTGGCCGCGCCGGCCGGTCTCACGTTCGACCCGTACCCGTTCATCTTCCTGACGCTCATGCTGTCGTTGCAGGCCAGCTACGCCGCGCCGCTCATCCTGCTGGCCCAGAACCGGCAGGACGACCGCGACCGCGTCCAGTACCGCAACGACCGCGAGGCCGCCGAGCGCAACCAGGCCGAGATCGAATACCTCACCCGCGAGATCGCCGGGCTGCGCATGGCCGTCAACGAGGTCGCCACCCGCGACTACCTGCGCGCGGAGCTGAGCAGGCTGCTGGAGGAGCTACAGGCCCCCGGCGCAGGCGCCGGCGCCGGCGACCCCGACGCCAGGAGCCGCGAGGTCAAGGAGCGCCGCCAGGCCCGCCAGACGGGTCACTAGGCAGGCTGCCGGCCAGACCATCGGGCAGACCGTCGGGCAGACCATCGGGCAGGCCGCTGGGCGGGTCGAGCCTGGCGAGCATCGTCCTGATCCGGGAGATCTCGCCGCTGCCCAGCATGTCGAGGAACTGGGTCCTGATGCCGCGCAGGTAGGTGGGCGTGGCCTCGGCCAGGCGGGCCGCGCCGCCGTCGGTGAGCACCGCGTACAGGCCGCGGGCGTCGTCGGCGCACGCCTCGCGGGTCACCAGCCCGTCGCGCTGGAGCCGGTCGATCAGGCGGGTCAGGCCGCTGCGGGACAGCAGCACGCGGTCGGCCAGGTCGTTCATGCGCAGCCGCCGCCCGGCCGCCTCGGCGAGCTGCGCGAGCACCTCGTACGAGGCCAGCGGCAGGTCGTGGGCGACCAGCAGCTCCGCCTCCAGGCGGCGGGTGATGCGCACCTGGGCGCGCTGCAACATCCGCCACACCGCCAGCTCCTCGGCGGTCAGGCCCTCGTCGCGCAGAAGAGTCACGGAGTAACCTTAGGACGTTGTTGCACGGACATCTAACAGCACGGATTAACTCAGCGCGGTCCCCGGTTCATACCATGGAGGGGCATCCTCGCTGGCGTCCAGCGCCTGTCACACATATACCGACAAAGGAGGGCCGGCACTCCCGCGTGCCGAGACTTCGATGGCACCTACCCAGGAACTGGTGACGGCGGCTCTGTCCACCGTCATCGACCCCGAGATCCGCCGCCCGATCACGGATCTCGGCATGGTCAAGAGCATCGATATCGCTCCCGGCGGCGCGGTGCGCGTGGGCGTCTACCTCACCGTGGCCGGGTGCCCGATGCGCGACACCATCACGCGCGACGTCACCACCGCCGTCTCCAAGGTCGAGGGCGTGACCGGCGTCCAGATCGAGCTCGACGTCATGAGCGCCGAGCAGCGCAAGAGCCTCCAGACCAAGCTGCGCGGCGACCGCGGCCCGGAGAAGGAGATCCCGTTCAACCAGCCGGGCTCGCTGACCCGCGTCTTCGCGGTGGCCAGCGGCAAGGGCGGGGTGGGCAAGTCCTCCGTGACGGTCAACCTGGCCGCCGCCATGGCCGCGAGCGGCCTCAAGGTCGGCATCGTGGACGCCGACATCTACGGCCACAGCGTCCCGCGCATGCTGGGCGCCGCCGAACGGCCGACCAAGGTCGAAGACATGATCATGCCGCCGGTGGCCCATGACATCAAGGTCATCTCGGTCGGCATGTTCAAGCCCGAGGGCAACACGCCGGTCGTCTGGCGCGGGCCGATGCTCGACCGGGCGCTCCACCAGTTCCTGGCCGACGTCTACTGGGGCGACCTCGACGTCCTGCTGCTGGACCTGCCGCCGGGCACCGGCGACATCGCCATCTCCGTGGCGCAGCGTCTGCCGGGCGCCGAGATCCTGGTCGTGACCACGCCGCAGATGGCCGCCGCCGAGGTGGCCGAGCGCGCCGGCTCCATCGCCGCCCAGACCCACCAGCAGATCGCCGGCGTCATCGAGAACATGTCCTGGCTGCCCTGCCCCCACTGCGACGAGCGCATCCCGGTGTTCGGCGAGGGCGGCGGCCAGAGCGTGGCCGACGCGCTGACCCGCATCCTGGGCGCGCGGGTGCCGCTGCTCGGGCAGGTCCCGATCGACATGCGCCTGCGCGAGGGCGGCGACGAGGGCAAGCCGCTGGTCCTGACCGACCCCGACTCGCCCGCCGCCGCCGAGCTGCGCCAGATCGCCGGCACGCTGAGCAAGCGCACCAGCAGCCTGAAGGGCCTCCAGCTCGGCCTAGCCCCCCGCCGCTGACCTTCCGGCGCCGGTCCTCCCGGTGCCCGTTCCGGCGCCGCCGCCCCGCGGTGGCGGCGCCACCAGTAGCGTGGGCGCATGCGATCACGTCGTTCGGTTCTCGCGGTGCCGGGGAGCAACCCGCGTTTCCTGGAGAAGGCCCAGACCCTGCCTGTGGACGAGGTCTTCCTCGACCTGGAGGACTCCGTCGCGCCGTCGGCCAAGGAGCAGGCGCGACGCAACGTGGTGTCCGCGCTGCGCGAGGGCGACTGGGCGGGCAGGACGCGGGTGGTGCGGGTCAACGATCTGGCGACGCGGTGGACGTACCGGGACGTGATCGAGGTCGTCGAGGGGGCGGGGGAGTTCCTCGACTGCCTGATGCTGCCCAAGGTCCAGGACTCGACCGAGGTGGTCTGGCTCGACACGTTGCTGACGCAGATCGAGCGGGCCATGGGCTACGACGTCGGCCGCATCGGCATCGAGGCGCAGATCGAGAGCGCCCGTGGCCTGGTCAACGTCGATGCCATCGCCGGCTCGTCGAGGCGGCTGGAGACGCTGGTGTTCGGGCCGGCGGACTTCATGGCCTCGATCAACATGCGCACGCTCGTCGTCGGCGAGCAGCCGCCCGGCTACACCGAGGGCGACGCCTACCACTACATCCTCATGCGCCTGCTCATGGCGGCCCGCAGCCACGACCTCCAGGTGATCGACGGCCCCTACCTGCACGTCAGGGACGTCGAGGGCTTCCGGCGGGTGGCGCGCAGGTCGGCGGCGCTGGGCTTCGACGGCAAGTGGGTGCTGCACCCCTCCCAGGTGGACGCGGCCAACGAGGTGTTCTCGCCGTCGCAGGAGGACTACGACCGCGCCGAGCTGATCCTGGAGGCGTACGAGTACTACACCACCGTGGAGGAGCGCGGCGCGGTCATGCTGGGCGACGAGATGATCGACGAGGCGTCGCGGAAGATGGCGCTCGTCGTGGCCGCCAAGGGCCGGGCGGCCGGGCTGAGCAGGACCAAGAGCTTCACACCTTGACGCCGACGGCGGTGAAGAACCAGAACGCCGAGGTCAGCCAGATCCCCACCAGCGCGGTGAACGCCAGCCCGCCGACCACCGGCAGCGTCCAGCCCGGCGTGTCCCGCTTGGGCAGGGCCAGCATCTTCGCGGTGAACACGCCGTAGAAGAAGCAGCCGAGCAGGGAGTGCGCGAGCACGCGGGGCACGTCGTACTGCAGGCCGAGCGCGTAGAGGCAGTGGAAGGCGACCGGGATCGTCAGCAGGAACGCCAGCCGCCCCGACCAGCGGTGCACGGCGGGCGGGACGGCGATCCCGAGCTTGCCCCACATCGACAGGGCCGAGACGACCTGCACGGCCGCCAGCACCAGCGCGCCCGTGGTCAGCCAGACCTTCATCGGCAGCGCGGCGGAGAAGCCGGCCACGCTCACGGCGTAACCGGTGGGGGTGTGGACGCGGCCGTAGACGCCGAGCGCGAGCACCACGAGGCCGCCGGCCAGCAGCGGCACCAGCAACGGAGTCAGGCTGCGCGAGGGCCGCCGGTGGACGGTGGTCATGACATCTCCTCGATGAAGCCGTCGACGTCCTTGGGGTAGATCGTGGTGCCGTCCACCGTCAGCGGGGTGGTCGGCTCGTCGGGGTCCAGCGCGGGGACCTTCACCTGCGTGTCGCCCGCCACGGCGGCGCCGACCGAGGTGTAGCCGCCGTCCGGGTTCCTCAGCCGGATCCAGCCGGCGCGGTACTGCGCGCCGCGCACGAGCCCGGTGGCCCGGTACAGGCCCGACGGCTTGCGCACGGCGGAGGCGACGAAGGTCCACTTCCTGCCGCCGAGCGTGAGCCGGCCGCTGGCCCGCCCGCCGGCCAGCTCGGCCGTCACCTCGCCGGCCTTCGGCCCGGACCTGACGCCGGTCAGGTTGACCGAGCCGCCCGACTGGCTGCCCTTGAACCAGGCCTCGGAGCGGCCGTCGCAGAAGTAGCCGACCGCCTTGCCGTTCCTGATGGAGATGGCGATGAGGCCGCCGTTGCCCTTGACGTAGCCGCCGTAGTCGGCCTTGGCGATCTTCTCGGCGTCCTCGGTCTTCTGAGGAGCCGGCTCCTCGGTGCTCGTCCCGGTGTTCTTCCCGGCGCGCGTGGGCTCGGCTTCGGGGGCGGGCGTCTCGGAGACGGCGCCGCCACCGCCGGTCGCGGCGGTGTTCGCCGCCGGTGCCGCGTTGACGCTGGCGACACCGAGCCCCGCGGCGAGCAGGGCTCCCGCCGCGAGGGTGATGACAGGTCCCAGCCTTGACATGGACTGCTCCCAGGGTCGAAGTGCCTACGACTGAGAGCATCCGCCCAAAACGGCGATCCGTCTGTGAACTATTGCTCATGAGGTGGACAGAATGGGGGGATGCAGGAGAACCCTGGACCACCGCGTCTTCCGTACGGGGCGCCGTACCCGCAACCGCAGTACCCGTACCCGCCCGTGCCACCGCAGCGATCTTGGTTCCTGCCGATGCCGAGGGGCGCTCGCTTCGACCATCTGGCCAGGAACGAGGCCGCCCGGCCGTGGCGCTCGATCGTCGGCACGCTGCTGATCGCGGCCGGATTCTTCCTCATCGGGTTCGTGGTCGTCACCGGGTGCATGGTGCTCGCCGCCCTGTTCGGCCTGCCCTCGCCGGTGGACCCGAGCACCGGGCTGTCGGAGGGCACCCCGTTCGGGCTGGGCATGACGCTGATGTCCATCGCGCCGATGCTGCTGCTCGTGGTGGGCACGGCCGTGCTGGTGCAGCGGCGGCGGCCCGGGACGCTGTCGTCCGTGGCCGGTCGGCTGCGCTGGGGCTGGATGGCGCGGTGCGCCGGGTTGTCGGTGCTGGCGCTGGTGCTCGGGCAGGCCGCCCAGTGGCTGGCGCTGTCGGTGTCGGGGGCGGACTCCGACATGGTGGACTGGGTCGGCTGGGACGTCTTCCTGCCCCTGTTCGTGGTGGTCCTGCTGCTGGTGCCGTTCCAGGCCGCCGCCGAGGAGTACGTCTTCCGCGGCTGGTTCCTCCAGGCCGTGGGGGCGCACGTGCGCAACCCCGTGTGGGGGATCGTGATCGGGGCGGCGCTGTTCGCCTCGCTGCACGGTTACTCGTGGCTCGGGCTGGCCGACGTGTTCGCCTTCGGGGTGGTGATGGGCTGGCTGTCGGTGCGTACCGGGGGGCTGGAGGCGGCGATCGCGCTGCACGTGCTCAACAACGTGCTGGCGTTCGGGCTGAGCGCGGCGGCGGGGGACATGGAGCAGTCGCTGAACCAGAGCGAGGTGGCGGTGCCGTGGCAGGGGTTGATAGGGACGGCCGTGCAGTTCCTGGTGTACGGGTTCGGCGTTTTGTACCTGGCCAAAAAGCGGTCAATAGCCACAATTTCTGGATAAATCAGGCTTAGGGTTTGAGGAATCTCACTAGAGAGGTCTCGCCATCGGCGCTCATCCGTGCTGCTCTGGATGCTGTGGAGTGGTGAAGGTCTTCCGGAGGTGATCGTTTCGGCTCGGCGGGGTAAGGATGGGCGCGTGTGATACTTCGTCGGGTGAGGACAGAAAAGTTCGAAATAAGCGCATGAAAACGGACAGCCTTCCTGTTCCTGGAACGGTCCCGGACAGTGACCGTTCCCGTACGACTAGCTCGAACTAGGAGGTACGGCGCGTGGCCTCCGGCCCCAGCGAACCGCCACGGCGACCGCCCGGTGACGACCCCAGATCCGAGGGCGCGTCCGAGCCGCAATCTTCTCCGCGACCCTCTCAGGAACCCAGAATCAGCCACTCGCCGCCCGGCCCCACCGACGACCGGGCCAGGGGCTTACCCCTGACCTCCCCGTGGGGGATGCCGCCCTTCGCGGCGCCCGTCCCGGGCGAGGAGCCGCAGGAGCCGCCCAAGGGGCGCCGTCCCTACAGCTCGCCCACGGCCGAGCCCGAGGCCGAGCCGCGCCGCCGGCCGCGCCGCATCGTCAACCGGCCGGACAAGCTCGTCGCCAGCGGCCCGCCGAGGAGGACGCCGGGCGGCCAGGAGCCGCCCGCCGGAGCCCCGGGTGCCCGGCGGCCCCCGGCGCCCGCCCAGCCGCCCCAGGAGCCCGCCCAGGGGCCCACCCGGGAGCCGGCCCGGGAGCCCACCCGGGAGCCCGCGCAGGGGTCCGGGAAGCCGGTCCAGGAGCCCGCGCCGGAGCCGCGGACGTCCGCAGGGGAGCCCGCGCGGGAACCGGCCCAGGAGCTGCGCCCGCCCGCCGGGAAGCCGGGACGCGAGGAGCCGGGACGCGAGGAACCCGGTCGCCAGGAGCCCGGTCGCGAGGAACCCGGTCGCGAGGAACCGCGCCGGGACGCGCGGACGGCCCCGTACCGGCTGGTGGTCCCCGCCGACGGCCGCGCGGCGGCCGAGGAGCCGGAGCGCGGGCCCGGGAACGAGCGCGGGCCCGGGAACGAGCGCGGGGACGATCGCGAGCCCGGGGACGAACGCGAGGGCGAGGACGAGGACGAGGTACGGCGCGTCGGCCGGCCCCCCGCCGGCCGGCCCACCCGCCCCGACCTGCTGGTGGCCGGCGACTCCGCGCGCCCCCAGGGAGCGGGCGGGCGGCACCACCGGGGCCCCGCGCCCGCCGCCGTCCGCAGGTCCAGCCCCGTGCGCCGGGGCAGCCGCGCCACCCCCGTCGTCCTCACCGTCGCCGCCGCCCTCCTGGTCGCCACCGGCGTGCTCGTCTGGCGGTGGGCCGGCGAGGAGCCCCAGGGCCTGCGCCTGGAGGCCGGCACCGGCCGCTCGGGTGACGAGCTGTTCACCGTCCCCGCCGCCGGCGACGGCGTCAACCAGGTGCTCAACGACATGGCCTCGGCCGGCCGCGCCGTGGTCGCCGTGGGCAGTGACACCACCGACCCGACCCCGCGCCCGCTGTTCCTGTTCTCCCCGGACAGCGGCAAGACCTGGCAGCTCGGCCAGGTCAACGGCGCCTCCAGCCCCACCGTCCAGCGCGTGGTGGGCGGCGGCGGACGCTGGCTGGCCAGCGGAGACGACGCCAGGACGGGCGAGCGCGGCCTGTGGACCAGCACCGACGGCTACAGCTGGGACGCCGTCCCGGCCGCCGAGCTGACCGCGTTCCGCGCCGGCGACCAGATCACCGACATCGCCAGGACGTCCTCGGGCTTCGTCGCGGTCGGCGCCACCACCGGCGACGACGGCGCGCCAGGCCCGGCGGCCTGGCACTCGGCCGACGGCCGCTCCTGGGAGCGGGTCGGGACGGCGGAGCTGCGGATCCGGGAGTTCGCGGCCGTGGTCGCCGGCGGCGACACCGTCGTGGCGGTCGGGCGACCCGCGGAGGGCGAGGGTTCGCGGGTCGTCCGGTCGGCCGACGGCGGCCGCACCTGGCAGGCCACGGACTTCCAGCTCCCCGAGGCCGTGCCGCGCGCCGGGACGCTGGGGGTGCTGCCCAAGCGGTTCGTACTGGTGCCGACGCGGCACCGGACGATCGAGGGCGACGTGCGCGTCTACTGCTCCCCGACGGGGGGCGACTGGTCGCAGTGCGGCTCGATCAGCGGCCTGAGCGGCGAGAGCGTCGGCGTGGAGTCGCTGGTCTCCTACCAGTCGGGCGTGGCCGCCGTCGCGCAGGCCGGCCTCGGCCGCTACTCCGTGCTGACCACGACCGACGGCAAGGGCTGGGCCAAGCGGACCGACCTCGGCGACCTGCGCAACGCCACGCTGCGCGGGTTCACGATCTCCGACGGCGGCACCCTGTTCGCGGGCGGCGACCAGGCGGCCTCCGACGTGGACAACCAGATCGTGCTGCTGTCGGCGCCGCCGCGCGGGCAGGCCGCCCGCGTGCCGCTCGGCGACGTCGAGGGTCTGACCCGCATCGCCCGCGAGACCAGTGCCATCACCGGCTTCGCCGGCCGGTACGTGGCCGTCGGCTCGGCCTCCGGCGACGCCGGCCTGTGGACGATCAGGAACTGGCAGAGCTGGAAGTCCATGAGCCTCGGCGGCCCCGGCCGCCAGCGCCTGGACGACGTGGCCCACGGCTCCCGGGGCTGGCTGGCGGTCGGCGGCACCGAGACCAACGTGGGCGTCACCGACCCCTTGCTGGTGACCTCCGGCGACGGCGAGAGCTGGAAGCGGGTGAACGTCTCCGGCGACCTGACCCGCGGCCCCGACCACCAAGCGCTGGAGCCCCAGGTGGTCGCCGCCGGCAAGAAGGGCTACGTGCTGGCCGGCCAGGACGTCGACCAGGCGGGCGCCGCGGGCGCGGCCGTGTGGTTCACCTCCGACCTGCGCAAGTTCACCCGGTCGAGGAAGCTGCCGCAGAGCGGCCCGGGCGCCCGCGTGCACGACGTGGCCGCGACCGCGGACGGTTTCGTGGCGGTGGGCGGCTCCGGGGCGGCCGACAGGGAGAGCAGCCTCGTCTGGTACTCCGAGGACGGCCTCAACTGGGCCGCCCGGCCCCGGGTGGCACCGCCGGACGCCACGTCGGCCGGGCTCCGCCGGATCGTCGTCTACCAGGACAAGCTGGTGGCCATGGGCACCGCGCTGACCGGCGGCTCCCGCCGCGCCTTCGCCGCCGTCTCCGGCGACGACGGCGAGAGCTGGGAGACGTCCTGGCTGCCGGCCGACCGGGCGGCGGCGGTGTACGACCTGGCGGCGGCGGCCGACGGCCTGGTGGCGGTCGGCTGGCACGGCGTGCCCGGCGAGGGTGACAGCGCGGCCTGGATCTCGCAGGACGGCCTGTCCTGGAACCGCATGACGCTCACCAAGGACCGGCTGGCCGGGCCGGGGGCGCAGTGGCTCACGGCGGTGGCGGTGTCGGGACCGGAGGTGGTGGCGCTCGGCCGGTCCACGACGTACAACGCCGACCACCTGATCCTGTGGACCTCCAGCCTCACCTCAAACCGGTAGCACGCCCCAGCCGGTGAGGCAGCCGAGCAGGCCCTCGACGAGCGGCAGCCGGGCCAGGTCGCCGGGCGCGCACCAGCGCACCTCGGCGGCGTCGTCACCGGCCGCCGCCCGCCCGCCGGTGACCGTGGCCAGATAGTCGCGGATGACGTACGTGGCGCCGCCGGGGCCCGGCCGCTCCACGATGCCCGCCAGCGGGCCCGGCTCGACGCGCAGGCCGGTCTCCTCCAGGACCTCGCGCCGCAGGGCCGCCTCGTCGCTCTCGCCGGGCTCCAGCCGGCCGCCGGGGATCGACCACAGGCCCTCGCCCGGCGGGTGCCCCCGCTTGATCAGCAGGATGCGCCCGGAGGGGTCGAGGATGATCGCGCCGACACAATTTACCCGCACCTGACCAAGATTACGACGGGATAACGGGCAGCGGCCTTGACGGGGCCGTACCCGAGAAAGCACCGTGGGTAGGTGTGAGAGCGGCTCCGACCTGCCCACGGTGTTTTGGCCCGCTTCACGGGCCGAACGCCTGGTCCAGCGCGTACCGATGTGACACGCACGGTGACGTCCTGCCCTATCAGCCTCCGCGGCCGCCGACCGGCGAGGCGCTGGAGGCGATGCGGAAGGGCTCGGTCGTGCCCGTGTGGCTGCCCTGGCCGTTGCCCGCCGGATGGCTGGTGACCGGCTTCGGCGAGGTGGGCGACCAGCGCACCGGCGCCCGCGCCAGCGTGGTGGCGCTCAGCGGGCCGTCGTTGACGGAAGGGCCCGCCGACATGCTGGTGATCGCCGAGGAGCCGGGCGTCGGGCTCGGCGCGGCGTTCGCCGGGCTGGGCGGCTCCGATCCCGGCACGGGGTTCGACGCGGGCCCGCCGAACGCCAAGATCGAGGTGGTCGGCCATCCCTGCCCGCTGTGGTGCGTGCCCGGCGAGAGCGACCGCGCGGTCTACGCGGGCGAGGCCCTGGGCAACTGGCTGTGGACGATCTGCTGGCCGGCCGACGCCGGATGCATGATCGCGCTCGCCGAGCTGTCGCTGATCGACGTCCGCGACCACGACCTGGACGTGCCCTTCGGGGCGTTCTCGCCCAGGCTCGACGACTGACGGGGGCGGGTCGCGGGCGGGTCGCGGGCGGGTCGCGGGCAGGGTCGTGACCGATCGTCGCGCGAACGCGATTCGCGCTGCCAGGCAGACGGGCTAGAGTTCGGAGGCGTGACAGCGCGTATCGAGCGAGTGGTGACCGAGGGCGTCGTCGACCTCGACGGCACCGAGCACAAGGTCGAGAACAACACCTGGGTCATAGGCGACGACGACGAGGTGATCGTCATCGATCCGGCCCGCGACGCCGAGAAGATCATGGAGCAGGTGGGCGAGCGGGAGGTGCTGGCCGTCATCTGCACGGCGGGCCTGCCCGACCACGTCACCGCGGCCATCGAGGTGGCCAGCCGGGACGAGGCCGTCGTCGCCCTGCACCCCAAGGACAAGCCCCTGTGGCGGGAGACCTGGTCCGAGACCTGGCCCGACATCGACATGGAGGACGACGGCATCTTCGAGGTGGCCGACGTCCAGCTCGACGTCATGGAGACGCCGGGCGTCACCCCCGGCGGCGTGTCGCTCTACTGCGAGGCGCTCGGGGCCGTGTTCACCGGCAAGGCCCTGCAGGCCGACGGCCCCGGCAAGCTGGGCGGCGAATACCCGGCGCTGGCCGACCAGCTCACCTCGATCGGCGGGCGGCTGTTCACGCTGCCGCCGCAGACGCGGGTGCTGGCCGCCCACGGCGACGAGGTCACGGTCGGCGACCTGGAGCCGCACTTCGACGACTGGGTGTCCGGCTCGCTGACCAGGGCCGACACCGGCGGCGGCGAGGAGGGCGAGGGCTCGCTCACCGACGGCACCAGGATCTCCGGGATCAAGCTCGGCCCGGGCGACGAATAGTGCAGGGGCAGCTCCCGCTGGAGGACATGCCGCGGCGGCTCTACTCGTGCACGCCGTCGCGGCTGAACACCTGGCTCGACTGCCGGCGCCGCTACCGGTTCACCTACCTCGACCGGCCCCAGCCGTCCAAGGGGCCCGCCTGGGCGCACAACAGCGTCGGGGCGAGCGTGCACAACGCGCTGGCGGGTTGGTGGCGGGAGCCGTACGAGCGGCGCACGCCGCTGACGGCGGCGATCCTGCTCACCAACGGGTGGATCGGCGAGGGGTTCAGGGACGCCGAGCAGTCGGAGCGCTGGCTGTCGCGGGCCCGCGACCTCGTGTCCGGATATGTCGCGACTTTGGATCCGGCTGACGAGCCGGTCGGCGTCGAGCGCACGGTCGCCACCCGCACCAAGGTCATCGCCGTGTCCGGCCGCATCGACCGGCTCGACCGGCGCGGCGACGAGCTGGTCGTGGTCGACTACAAGACCGGCCGCCGCCCGCTCACCCAGGACGACGCCCGCGGCTCTCTCGCGCTGGCCGTCTACGCCGTGGCCGCCTCCAGCATGCTGCGTACCCCATGCCACACGGTCGAGCTGCACCACCTGCCCACCGGTGAGATCGTCCAGTGGCGGCACACCGACGAGTCCCTGGCCCGTCACCTGCGGCGGGCCGAGGAGATGGCGACCGAGGCCGCCGAGGCCGACGAGCGTTACCGCGCCGCCGTCGCCGGCCCCGCCACCGGCCGGGCGGCCAGGAGGGCGGGCTCGTCCACGGCGGGCTCCACGGCGGGTGCGCGGCCGTCCGTGGGGCCGGCGGCGGTGCCGCCCGAGATCGACGAGCTGTTCCCGCCCGACCCCGGCCCGATCTGCTCGTGGTGCGACTTCCGCCGCCACTGCCCCGAGGGCCAGATCGCCGCCCCCGACCGCAACCCCTGGGACGGCCTCGCCGAGTGACCCCTTGCGGCGGTCACGGGCTCTCCGACCGGCCCTTGCCGCCGCTCGGCCGCCCGGCGGGGGAGGGCCAGCGGCGGGGATCCGTCAAGCCCTTGTGCCCCTTGCTCACGTCGTAGCCGGCCGCGCCCAGCCGTTTCCTGGACGCCCGCAGCATCGCGCGGGTGGCCGGCATGAAGGCACGGTCGTGGACGGGCTCGGGCAGGGAGTTCATCGCCAGCCGGAACGCCCGCAGCGCCGCCGTGACCACGCCGTCGGGCACCTCGGGCAGCACCCCGTACATGCGCCTGGCCCAGCCCGGCAGGCTGTAGTAGCACAGCGCGCCGAACGGGAAGTAGGCCGGCTTGCCCGCCGCCAGCGCACCGAGCCCGTCCGGCAGCCGCGGCCACAGCAGGAAGCGCACGGTCGAGGCCGCCTCCGGGGTCACGCGCAGCGCGGGCCGTACCCGCTTGAAGTACGCCGCCATCTCGGCGCACGTGCCCGGCACGTCCTCGGGGTGCAGGCCGACGTAGGACGCGCTCCTGCGCTGCTCGGCCAGGTAGCGGTCGGCCTGGCGCTCGCTCAGCCCCAGCCCGCCGCGCCTGACCACCTCCAGGTACGACGACACCTCCGCGCAGTGCACCCACAGCAGCAGCTCGGGATCGTCCACCCGGTGGGTCCGGCCGGTGTCGGGGTCGCGCACGCGCAGGGCCTTGTGGATGGCCCGTACCCGCCGCCCGGCCTCGGCGGCCTCCTCCGGGCTGCCGAACGTCACCCGCCCCACGAAGTCGGCGGTGCGCCGCAGCCGCCCGAACGGGTCCTGCTGGAAGTTCGAGTTCTGCCAGACGCCGCGCATGGCCAGCGGGTGCAGCGCCTGCAACATGAGGCCGCGGACGCCGCCCACCCACATCGAGCGGTCGGTGTGCACCCGCCAGGTCGCGCTGCGGGGCGTCTGGACGACGATGTCTTCGATGCCCGTCATAGTTGAGGATGATCACATGCTGCTGGAGTACGTGTCCAAATAGTGCTTCTCGGCCTCGTTCCAGAACCTGACCAGCGCCGCCGCCGTCGTCTCCGGCGCCTCGACCGCAGGGGAGTGCACGGCGCCCGGCACGACCACGCACTCGGCGCCCAGCCGGGCGGCCATCTCCGACTGCGTCTCGGGGGACCAGCCGTCGTCGTCCTCGCCGTACAGGACGAGCGTGGGCACCTCGACCTGGCGCAGCTCGTCGGTGCGGTCACGCATGGTCAGCACCTGCTCGGCCATGCGCGACAGGCCGGTCGGCGAGTTGGCCAGCAGGCGCTCGCGCAGGAACGCCACGATGTCGTCGGGGACGTCGGCCGCCAGCGCCTCCGGCTCGAAGCGGTGGTGCCACACGTGCTCCAGCCCGAGCGCGGGCACCTCCTCCATGATCTTCCGGCCGTGGTGCGCCCGCCGGCCCTCGATGGCCGCCGGGCCTGACCCCATGAGGGTGAACGAGGCGAACCTCGTGCGGCCGTCGATGACCGCCTCGCGCGCCACCAGGCCGCCGAAGGAGTGGCCGACCAGGTGCACCGGATCGCCACCGCCGCCGATCACCTGGGCGAGCAGGTCGAGATCGGCGCCGAGCGCCGCGCACGTGTACGCCTCGGGGTCGTCGGGGCCGGGGGTCTCGTACTGGCCGCGCAGGTCCACCGCCACCACCCGGCGGCCGGACTGGGCGAGGGTCATCAGGACCGCGATGAAGTCCTCCTTGCTGCCCGTCAGGCCGGGGACGAGGAGCGCGGGCCAGCGCTCAACCACACCACTGCCGGGAAGCGCCTCCAGGACCGCGAACGTGCCCTGTGGCGTCTCGATCTTCTGTGGTGTGACGCCAGGAGGCAGGTCGAGGAATCGCGGCGTACTCACGTGGGGCAACAATACCCAGAGGTCAGCGCCTCGACACCGGCATGGCCGTTACGCTGGTGCGAGTTAGAAGGAGATGCGGCAAATGCCCACCCACACTCCGCCGACAAACACCCCACCCCCTTGCCCGCTCCCACCCCCAACCACCCCGAAACCCACCCACGCACCCCACTCCCGGCGCATGTGACAACCCGCCCCCTCCCCCCCGCGACGACCGCACCCCAGCAAGGCACCAGGGACGCGCAAGGCGCAGGAACGTGAAGCCCGCGGGGCGTGAAGCCCGTGGGGCGGAGGCCGTGGAAACGCCAAGTCCTGCGGGGACGCGGAGGTCACACCCCCCAGCAAGGCACTAGAGACGCCCAAGGCACGAGAACGCGAAGCCACGAGGGTGCGAAGCCGCGAGGACGGGAGGCCGTGAGCACGGGAGGCGGCGGGGAGGGGAGGCCGTGGGGAAGCAAAGTGCACGAGGGCGCGAAGCCTGCGGGACGTGAGGTCCACGGGGGGTGCGGAGGGCCCAGGGGGCGGAGGCTCGGGAATGCGGAAGGCGCGCGCCTCGCGGGTGCGGGGCGCGCGCCTTGCTGCGGTGAGGCGCGGGTGGTGTCAGCCGGCGCGACGGCGGTTGCCACCGCCGCCACCGCTGCCACCGCCACGGGGCTGGCGGCGCTGCTGCTTGCGCTCGCTGGCGGCGGACGGCGCGATGTCGTCGTCGTCCGAAGCCAGGTCCGGCGACTGGAAGATCACCGTGAACGGGTTCGGCGGGATGATCCGCTCGGGCTCCCTGCGCACCGGGGCGGGAGGCGGCGAGGCGAGGAAGCTCGGCTCCGGCACGGCCTGCGCCACCGGCGTCTCCCGCTCGGTCACTGGCGCCCGCCGCTCAGCGATCGGCGCCTGCCGCTGCGTCGCCGGGGCCTCCACCGAGGTTCCGCCGGCGATGTCACCGGAGACGTCGGCGGCGAGATCGCCGTTGACGTCGGCGGGGGAGGAGACGGCGGCCTTGCGGGAGCGGGTCCTCCTCGCGGGAGCCGCCGGCGCGGCCGGGGACTCCTGGGCGGCCGGGGACTCCGTCACGATCGGGAGCTCCTGGACGACCGGGGACTCACCGGCCACGGCAGACTCACGAACCGTCCGGGACTCCGGAACGGCCGGGGACTCCGGCGCTCCGGCGAGGGCCTGCTCGATCGCCGTCGAGGCCGCCCCCCTCCGCGTACGGACCCGCCGCGGCTCCGCGGCCGCGGCAGCGGCCTTGATCTCGTCCGGAGAGACGATCGCGGAAGTCTCCTCCGCCTGGGCATCCACGAGCTCGACCTCCGAGGTCTCGACGGGTGCGGTGGTCTCGGCCAGCTCCTTGCCACCACGGGTACGGCGGCGCTGGCGCGACGTACGGGCAGGACGCTGCTCGCGGTCGCGGTCGCGGTCACGGTCGTGGTCGCGATCCTCGCGGCGGCGGCCGCCGCGCCCGCGGGTCCTGCCGGTCTCGCCGAGATCCTCCAGGTGCTCCGCGGACAGCCCGGCACGCGAGCGGCTCGCGTGCGGCAGGACGCCCTTGGTGCCCTCGGGGATGTCGAGCTCGGCGTAGACGTGCGGTGAGGTGGAGTAGGTCTCCTCCGGCTCGGCGAAGGCGAGCCCGAGCATGTTGTTGATCATCTTCCAGCGGGTCAGCTCTTCCCACTCCACGAAGGTGACGGCGATGCCCGTGCGCCCGGCCCGGCCGGTACGGCCGATGCGGTGCACGTACGCCTTGTCCTCCGTGGGGCAGTCGTAGTTGACCACGTGGGTGACGTCGTCGATGTCGATGCCGCGGGCCGCCACGTCGGTGGCCACGAGCACGTCGATCTTGCCGTTGCGGAACGCCCGCAGCGCCTGCTCGCGCTGGCCCTGGCCGAGGTCGCCGTGCACGGCCGCGACCGCGAAGCCGCGCGTGTCGAGCTGCTCGGCGACCATGTCGCAGGCCCGCTTGGTCTCGCAGAAGACCATCGTGAGCCCGCGGCCCCTGGCCTGGAGCAGCCGCGCCACGATCTCGATCTTGTCCATGCGGTGGACGCGCCAGACGAGCTGGCGGACCTGCGGCGTGGTCTCGCCCTCGCCGCTCTCGTGCTCGGCGCGGATGTGTGTGGGACGGTTCAGGTACTTGCGCGACAGCGCGACGATCTCGCCCGGCATCGTCGCCGAGAACAACATCGTCTGCCGCTGCGCGGGGATCAGGCTGAAGATCCGTTCCACGTCGGGCAGGAAGCCCAGGTCGAGCATGCGGTCGGCCTCGTCCAGCACGAGCGAGGTGACCTGGCTCAGGTCGAGGTACTTCTGCTTGACCAGGTCGAGGAGCCGGCCGGGCGTGCCGACGATGACGTCGACGCCCGCCTTGAGCGCCTCGACCTGCGGCTCGTACGCCCGGCCGCCGTAAACGGTCAGCACCCGGGAGCCGAGTTTGCCCGCGGCGGTCACGAGGTCCTCGCTGACCTGCACGGCCAGCTCGCGGGTCGGTACGACGACCAGCCCGCGGGGCTTCTTGCGGTTCTTGCGCGGCTTGCCGATGCTCTGCAGCATGGCGATGCCGAACGCGTAGGTCTTGCCCGTGCCGGTGCGTGCCTGACCGATGAGGTCCTGGCCGCCCAGCGCGAGCGGGAGCGCCATCTCCTGGATGGGGAATGGCGACACGATGCCCTCGGTCTCGAGGGCGTCGGCGATTTCTGGTGTGACTCCGAGGTCTCGGAAAGTCGTCAGCGTGGCCTGCCTCAGTCTCAAATGAAGGCGGGCCTGCCGGGACCGACGGGCGGATGGTCACCCCGTGTCGTGGGTCCTCGCGGTAGAGCCAGCCCTCTCGCGTCATCAGCGACCGCGGCCTCCTGGGAGTGGAGGCATCCGGAGGAGGAAACCCCCGAAGATACACACTGCGGTCGCACTTTCACAGAGCAGTGTACTCGATACCACAACGTTGGCCGAGCTTACGTATGTTCCCGAAGTTTCTCCGAAGTACGCTGCCTCCATGAAGCAGTCTCCAGGAGTCGTCGACCTGCTCGGTGTGCTGGCGTACGCGGAACTCAGCGCCTTCGCCAGGATGACCGAGGACGCGGCCACGCTGGCGCCCTCGCTGGCCGACCGCGCGGCCCTGAGCGAGCTGGCCGTCACCGAGTACGCCCACTTCCGCCTGCTGCGCGACCGCCTCACCGAGCTGGGCGCCGACCCGGACGCGGCGATGGCCCCGTTCGTGGCGGCGCTGGACGCCTGGCACGCCCAGACCCGCCCGGCCGACTGGCTGCAGGCGCTGGTCAAGACGTACGTGGGCGACGGCATCGCGAACGACTTCTACCGCGAGGCGGCCCGGCACCTCGACCCGTCGGTGGCCAAGCTGGTGGACGAGGTGCTGGTGGACGAGGTCCGCTCGCGGTTCGCGGTCGAGCGGGTGCGGGCCGGGATCGAGGCGGACCCGACGGCCGCGGCGCGGCTGGCGCTGTGGGCGCGGCGGCTCGTGGGCGAGGCGCTGAGCCAGGCCCAGCAGGTGGCGACGGCGCGGCCGGAGCTGGCGCTGTCGCTGGTCGAGGCGGGGGGCGGGCAGGCCGGCCTCTCCCGCCTGTTCGCCACGTTGACGGAGGAGCACAACAAGCGGATGGCCGCCCTGGGCATCTGAGTGCGCGGTTGGGCGGCGCGGGGGCGGCCAACGGTTGTACCGTGCCAGCATGAGGGCCTCGCGCCGCTACCGCGGTTCCTTGACCAGATGTGGGCCGAATCGCTGGACCTCACGTGCCGTACTACGGCGGGAAAGCCTCCGCTGCCCGGCCACCACCCAGCCCGGGCACCAGGCACCCTCCCGTCACCGCCCGCCGCCGGGCTGCCACTTCACCACCCGCCACCTCTGACCCGCCCAGCAGGCAGGCCGGCCAGGCCCGGGACGGACCCGGCCAGGCCCGGGGCGGACCCGGGAGGGGTACGGCGGCGAGCCGTACCCCCGCCCGGCACCCCGGAGCGAGGCCCTGAGGCCCTGGACGCCCTAGAGGGTGCCGCCGAAGCCCACCGGCCTCGCCTCGTCCTCGCCGATCTCGACGAACCCGAGCGAGGCCATCGGCACCACCACGCGCCGCCCCTTCACGTCGGTGATCGCGAAGACGCCACGATCGACGGACAGTGCCTTCCTGATCTCCTCCTCGACCTGCTCGGCGGAGAGGTCGGTCTCGACAACGAGTTCGCGGTGTACGGACCGTACGCCGATCTTGACTTCCATCGTGGCTCCCTAGTCGACGGGCTGGCTCATCTCCATCGTGGCCGCTGGGGACCACCGGAAACGTGAATGATCGCGCCGAGCGAACGGGTTATGCCGTACGCGGAAAACCGCTGATGCCGCGCCACGCGAGCCGCGCCATGAGTTGCTCGGCTGCGTCCTTGGGGATCGAGCCGTGCGTGGTCACCCAGTAGCGGGCGCTCACCTCGGCCATGCCGACCAGCCCGACGCCCAGCAGGTGGGCCTCGTCGCTGGTGCAGCCGGTGTCCTCCTGGATGAGGGCGCTGACCATCTCGGCGCACTCGCGCAGGGACCGCTCGACGCGCTGCCGCACCGGGGCGACGTTGCGCAGGTCGGACTCGAAGACGAGGCGGAAGGCCTCGCCCTGGGTGGAGACGAAGTCGAAGAACGCCTGGAAGGTGGCCTGCACGCGTAGTTTGTTCTCGTTGGTGGAGGCCAGCGCCTCGCGGCAACGGTTGACCATGTCGTCGACGTGCAGGTCGAGCAGCGCCAGATAGAGCTCCAGCTTGCCCGGGAAGTGCTGATAGAGCACGGGCTTGCTGACCCCTGCCCGGTCGGCGATCTCGTCCATGGCGGCCGCGTGGTAGCCGTTCTCCACGAAGACTTCCTGCGCGGCGCTCAGAAGCTGCCGGCGGCGGGCGAGTCGGGGCAGCCGGGTGCCCCGGGGCTTGGCGTCCGGGGTTGCGGTCACGCGGATCTCCATTGGTCTCTCAGCGGGTCGTTCGGACATCCTACGGGCGAGTAGGCGAGTCGTCCTGCCTGCGAGCAGGCAGCACGCGGGAAAGGGCCGCGCCCGCGGTGCCTCCGGCGCGGGCGCCGGCCCTCGCCGGCGCTCGTCACCGGTATTCGTCGTCGTCGAGGTCCACGATGCGGTCCTGCTCGGCCGCGTCGGCGGGGTTGACGTCCAGCGGCAGCTCGCGCCGCGGCACGGTGGTGCCGTGGTGGACGTCGCGCTGCTGCTCGGCCGCGTCGGCCTCGGGCGCCTCGATCGACAGCTCGGTGGTGTCGTCCTCGTAGGAGTCCTCGTCCCCGCGAATGTCCATTTCCGACATCTTTTGGTCCCCCTCTAGGTGTGGACGGATCCAGACTACGCCCGGCCGAAAAGGTCGCCGCGCTTCTCCACTCTGGAGAGCACGTCGGGCGCGGTGAACACCAGGTCCTGCGGGCGCTCACAGGACTCCACCTCTTTCCAGGTGAGCGGTGTCGACACCGTCGGCCGCGCCCGGGCCCGCAGCGAGTACGGGGCCACGGTGGTCTTCGCCGGGCTGTTCTGGTCCCAGTCGATGAAGATCTTCCCAGGTCTGGCGGTCTTGGTCATGACGCTGACGACCCGCTTCGGGTGGTGTTTCTCCAGGAGCCTGGCCAGCCTCCTGGCGTACTCGGAGGGCTCCTCGCGGCCGTCCCAGTGCGCGTAGAGCTGCATGCCCTTGCTGCCGCTGGTCTTCGCCCAGGAGTCGAGCCCCTCGGACCTCAGCACCTCGCGCAGGGCCAGCGCGATCTCGCAGCACTCGACGATCGTGGCCGGCGGCCCGGGGTCCAGGTCGAACACGATCAGGTCCGGCGGCAGCACCCGGCCGTCGTCGTCCACGCGCCACTGGGGGACGTGCAGCTCCAGCGCGGCGAGGTTGGCGTAGTAGACGAGGGTGGGCAGGTTGTCCACGACGGCGAAGTCGATGCTCTCGCGGTTCTTGGTGCTGCCGGGGACGGGCAGGTTGATCCGCCTGATCCACTCGGGGGCGCGCCTGGAGACGCTCTTCTCGAAGAAGAAATGGCCGTCCACGCCGTGGGGATAACGCTTGACGGTGAGCGGACGGCCCGTCAGGTGCGGCAGCAGGACGGGGGCGATCCGGCTGTAGTAGTCGATGACCTCGGCCTTGGTGAAGCCGTAGTCCGGATAGAGCTCCTTGTCCAGGTTGCTCACTAGCAGCTCGCGCTCGTCCACCTTGACGGCGACCTTCTTGGCCACGGCGGCACCTCCCTTCCCTCCGCCACGCTCACAGGGTCACCTCCGAAGGGAGCTTGTCCGCCCGCAGGCCGCGCCACACCGGATGGCGCAGCCGCCGGTCGTCCGTCCACATCGTGTAGGCCACCTCCCCGACCAGATCCGGCCTAACCCACCGATTTCGCCACGGCACCTGGTTGGCGAACGGGCTGCGCGGGATCTCCATCGGCCGCAACATCCGGTAGAGGTCGTCGAGCAGGACGTCGGTGAAGCCGGTGCCGACGTGGCCCACGTACGTCAGCCCCGCCTCGGTGAACATCCCCATCACCAGCGACCCGATCCCGCCCTCCCTGCGGCCCTTGCCCGGCTTCCAGCCGCCGATGACGACCTCCGTGGTGGCGACGTTCTTGACCTTGATCCACCACGGCGCCCGCGTGCCCGGCCGGTAGGGGGAGTCCAGCCGCTTGGCGATCACGCCTTCCAGCCCCTGCTCGGACGTGGCCGCCAGCAGGTCGGAGTCACCGGGGAAGTACGGCGGCGCCCCCACGTCCAGCTCGTCGAGCAGCGCCCGCCGGTCCCGGTACGGCAGGTCGAGCAGCGGGATCCCGTCCAGGTGGAGCAGGTCGAACGGCATGTACGCGACGGGGTACAGCCTCAGCGCGAGCGGGTCGGGATCGCTCAGGTGCATCCGGTGCTGCAACCGCACGAAGCTCGGCCGCCCGCGCGCGTCGAGCGCCACGATCTCGCCGTCGAGGACCGCGTTCTTGACCCCGAATCCGGAGATCTCCGGATAGCGCCGCGTGTAGTCCACTCCGTGCCGGCCCGTCACCCGCGGCCCGCCGTCACCGAGGTGGACGACGGCCCGGATGCCATCCCACTTGACCTCCAGGCCGTAACTCTCGCGATCGGAAGGGAGTGCCCCAGGTACGGCAAGCATGGGTTCGATCGGGTATGGCATTGGTTGCCCCATGCCGGGTATGTGCCCATCGGCGAACGGTTGAGAGCTTGAGGAGTGGTGCATGCGCAGCATCTGGAAGGGTGCGATCTCCTTCGGCCTGGTCACGGTCCCCATCAAGCTCTACTCCGCCACGGAGCAGAAGGACGTCTCGTTCCACCAGGTGCACCGCGAGGACGGCGGGCGCATCCGCTACAAGCGCGTGTGCCAGACGGACGGCGAGGAGATCCCCTACACCGACGTCGCCAAGGGCTACGAGCTGGACTCCGGCGAGATGGTCGTCCTCACCGACGAGGACTTCGAGGACCTGCCGCTGAGCACGTCCCACCGGATCGACGTCCTGCAGTTCAGCCCGGCCGACCAGATCGACCCCATCTACTTCTCCAAGGCGTACTACCTGGAGCCCGACGAGGAGGGGGCGAAGCCGTACGTGCTGCTGCGCGACGCCCTGGAGAGCTCGGGCCAGGTGGCCGTGGTGAAGGTGGCGCTGCGCCAGCGCGAGTCGCTGGCCACGCTACGCGTGCGCGAGGGCGTCTTCGTCCTGGAGACCATGCTCTGGCCGGACGAGATCCGCACGCCCGACTTCGAGTTCCTGGACGAGGACATCGAGGTGCGCCCCCAGGAGCTCAAGATGGCCGAGTCCCTGATCAACACGATGGTGGCGGACTTCGACCCGAGCGAGTACCACGACGCCTACCGCGAGGCGCTCCAGCAGGTCATCGAGGCGAAGGTCGAGGGCAAGGAGGTCGTCGCCGCGCCCGAGAAGGAGGAGGCTGGCCCGGCCGTGGACCTGATGGCGGCGCTGCGGGCCAGCGTCGAGGCGGCCAAGCGCGAGCGCGAGAGCGCCTCGGCCACGTCGAGGAAGACCGCCTCCACGGGGACGAAGGACACCAAAGCGGGCACCGCCAAGGAGCGGAAGGAACGCAAGCCGGCCACCAAGCGCGGCCCGCGCAAGTCCGCCTGACCCGCCCGGCCCCTCCCGGCTCCCACCCCTGCCCGGGGCATCCTGGTGCCGCAAGGCTGCCGAAATGGGGCATATCGGGATAGTTCATGTGATTTCAAATCATAAGCCTGTAATGCAAGTAATTCTCCTCCTAGAGCGAAGCAAAATGGGGTGATTGCTGTTTGTATGCCCCGGTGTCGGAAATGACATTTACCGGATGGCTCATCGACGGCCATCCAAGTCATTCCTCCGGAAAGCTAGGAAGAATGGCGTACGGGGCAATCGATCCTTTAGGGGGAAAACGCTATGCCCAAGCTCAAGAGCCTCATGGCGGGTCTCGCCATCAGCACGGCGATGACCGGCGCCGCGGTCACCATGGGGGCCACGGCCGCCAGCGCCGGCGCCGGCACCCAGGCCGGTGTGGGGACCTCCGTCGTGGCCGGCTGGGGCTGCCACCGGTACCGCTGCGGGGGCTGGGGCCGTCACCACAGGCTGCGGGTCAAGGTCAAGGTCCACAACTACAACTACAACCGTAACTACGGCTACGACAAGGACGACGTCGAGACCACGGACTGATCCGGTCGCGTGCTGACGGCAGAAGGATGAACGCCCGTTGACGGCGGGCCCCTTACTTCCCGTCTCCACGGCGATCCTTCCGAGGGCTCCGCTGGCAACCGGCCAGGGAGCCCTCTCCTTTTGCGCACGCGGGGACGCCGCGCACGCGGAAGTGCCCGTGCTCACCTCGTGAGCACGGGCACCCGCGGGTGCGGCCCGGAGTTCATCGTCTGGCGGAACTCCTGCGGGGTGGTTCAGCCCCTGGCCGCGTCCCGGTCATCGCCGCGTCGCGGTCACTTGCTCTCGCCGTTGACGTTGACGTTCCTGTTGACGATGACGATCCGGACCCCGTCGCCGTGGCCGTGGCCGTGCCGCCAGCCGCCCCAGCCGTGGCGGTGCCAGCCGCCCCAGCCGTGACGGTGCCGGTGCCAGCCCCAGCCGCCGCCCCAGCCCCAGCCGCCGCAACGACGGCGGGCGTGGCAGCCCCATCCGGTCAGGACGGAGGTCTGGGCGCCGGCCTGGGTGGCGGCACTGGCACTGGCCGTCGTGGTGGCCGCGCCCGCGGCGACGACGCCCCCGGTCATCGCCGTGCCGATGGCGAGACCCGCGAAGATACTTCTGAGCTTGGGCATTGCGTTCCCCCCTAAGGATCGATTGCCCCGTTCCGCCGTATCCTTTCGGCCTTTTCGGAAAGCTTCGGAATAAGGCGGGAGATGACCGGGATGAACCCGGTCATCCGCACTCTTCATATAACCGGCTCTAACCGCTACAAACCGGAATTGTCCGCTTTTGCCCGATCGTGACGAAGTGGTCCAGGAAAACGACGAGGGCCCCGCCGGCTGTCGGCCGGCGGGGCCCTCGGGTGAATTGCCGTAGAGACGAAGAGAGAGGGATTTCCCTCAGGACCGGTCCGCGCGTTCACGCGCGGACCGCCCCCGAGAACCCGTGATCCCGCCACCGCCGTCCGCCGCCATGAGCGGCTTTCCCGGCCGGATGTGAATGACGAGCCTCGCCCCTTGCGCCATCAGTTCACAGCGATGTCGTTAGTCGTCGCTGCCGTTGGCGCTGTCACCGTTGATGTTGCGGTTGTGGTTGCGGATGACGATGCAGATCTCCCCGCGGTGGTGGCGGTGGCGGCGGCCCCAGCCGCCCCAGCCCCAGCCGCCGCCCCAGCCGTGGTGGCCACGGCGGCAGCTGTGGTGGCGGCGGTGGTGACCGCCCCAGCCGTTACCCCAGTCGCCGTCCCAGTTGTCGCCGGTGGAGACGGAAGGGCGGGAGGTGACCGGGGTGGCGCTGGCGGCCGTGGTCCCCATGGTGACCGCGGCGCCGGTCATCGCCGTGCTGATGGCGAGACCCGCCATAAGGCTCTTGAGCTTGGGCATTGCGTTTTCCCCCTAAAGGATCGAGTGCCCCGTTCTAGACGTTTCCGGGTACCTGAAAAATGTCTTTGGACGGCTGCAGACGAGTCATCCGGTGAAAGTCATTTCCGGGGGTGCGGGCGGGCAAACAGGAATCGCCCTATTTTGCTGTGTATTAACAATCCTATTGCTTGGATTAAACATTTATCCCACGAAATGACATGAAATGTCCGATTTGCACCTGCGCTGCGAGGCGGGTGGTGCGAGAGAACGCGGGTTCCGCGGGCCGACCGGCCGTGGAATTGTGCCCCTGCCGCCAATGGGGATGAACAGAATTCCGCACCGGCGGGCGCCGGTGCGGAAATGGTCCCATTCCTTTATGGCGGCATCGTCTTCTCCATTAACCGCGAAGACGTGAATGCGCGCGCCCGACAATAAGCTCAGTCCGCCCTGTGACCATAGGTAGCGGTCCTGTCACTGTCTGTGGCACTGGCTGTCATGTTTCCGCTCGCGAGCCGCATAAACGACGTTCATCGGCTTTTTACCGATCTCTTGGACAAGTCCGGATGACTCGGGCCGCTAGCGCCGGCCGACCTTCCTCAGGTAGCGCGCGAAGGCGAACCCCCGACGGTCGGCGTCCACCCCGCGGACCCTGCGCCACTGGCCGAACTTCCGGCAGCTTCCCCACGTGACGTCCCCCGGGTACAGCTTGTCCCTGATCCGCCCTCCTGGCGCGGCCCGGACGTTCAGCCTGGTCCTGACGTGCCTGACCCGGTACTTGCAGCGCGCCCGCCCGGCCGCGGCCACTGCGGCGACCGGGGCGGCGGCGACCGGGGCGGCGATCGGGGCGGCGACCGCGCTCGCCGGCTCGGCCGGGCCGGTGGCGGCGAGCGTGCTTCCCGCGAGGAGTGCGGCCACCACGACCGCGAGGATGCGCCTGGTAACCATGAGGTAGCCCCCTGTCACTGCTTGAGACATACGCACGCTGTGTCCTGGAAGGCCGGGTAAAAACCGTTCTGACCCATTCCAGGCCCCTTCTAGGCGGGATGGTTATCGTTGAGGGAACGCACCGCGGCGTTCGAGAAGGGACGAGGAGGACGCATGGTTGCGGAGCCGACCCCGCACTGGCCGGGACGCATGATCGGCTCGGTGCACGTCCGGTCCACCCCCGAGGGGCCGGCCGGGCAGGCGGTCTTCGTGCACGGCCTGGCCGGCTCGGCCACGAACTGGACCGACCTGATGGACGAGCTCAAGGACACCGTCCGGGGCCACGCCCTGGACCTGCCGGGCGCGGGCTACTCGCCGGCCCCCGCCGACGGCGACTACACGGTGGCGGCGCACGCCAGAGCCGTCATCGGCCTGCTGGAGGAGACCGGCCCGGCCCACCTGTTCGGCAACTCGCTGGGCGGCGCGGTCGCCGTACGGGTCGCCGCGAGCCGCCCCGACCTGGTGCGCACGCTCACGCTGATCTCGCCGGCCCTGCCCGACCTGTTCCCGCGCTACGGCCCCGTCCGGGTGGCCGCCGCCGCGATCCCCGTGCTGGGGGAGTGGGTGGCGAGCAAGCTGCAACTGCTCCCCGCCGAGCAGCGCATCACCGCCTCCATGGCCATGGTCTGGGCCGACATGAACGCGGTCCACCCGCTGCGCCTGCGCGACGCCATCGACGAGCTGCGCCGCCGCGACGACCTCCCGCACGCCGGCCCGGCCATGATCGGCTCGGCCCGCGGCATCGTGGCCGAGTACTTCCGCCGCGGCCAGGACAACCTCTGGCGCCAGGCCGCCGAGGTCCGGGCGCCCACGCTGATCCTGCACGGCCGGCACGACCGGCTGGTCCGCCCGGCCATGGCGCGCAAGGCGTGGCACACGTTCCGCAACGTCAGGATCGTGCTGCTGCCGACGGCGGGCCATGTCGCGATGATGGAGATGCCGCAGGTCGTGGCGGCCGAAGCACGCCGTCTGATCGGTGAGACTCGATTGGGGAATGCCCCACTGCCCGGCTAGGTTTCACAGTGAGATGAGACCCCCTGAAAACGGGAGCGTATGAAGTGTCGTTGCCACCGCTGGTCGAGCCGGCCGACGAGCTGACCGTCGACGAAGTGCGCCGCTACTCGCGCCACCTGATCATTCCCGATGTGGGCATGGCCGGGCAGAAGCGGCTGAAGAACGCCAAGGTGCTGTGTGTCGGCGCCGGGGGCCTGGGCTCGCCCGCGCTGCTGTACCTCGCGGCGGCGGGCGTCGGCACCCTCGGCATCATCGACTTCGACGTGGTCGATGAGTCCAACCTGCAGCGCCAGGTCATCCACGGCCAGTCCGACGTGGGCCGGCCCAAGGCCGAGAGCGCCGCCGCCTCGGTCCGCGAGATCAACCCCCTCGTCAACGTCGTGATCCACAACACGGCGCTGACCACCGAGAACGTGATGGAGATCTTCTCCGGCTACGACCTCATCGTCGACGGCACCGACAACTTCGCCACGCGCTACATGGTGAACGACGCCGCGGTGCTGCTCGGCAAGCCGTACGTCTGGGGCTCGATCTACCGCTTCGACGGCCAGGCGAGCGTCTTCTGGGCCGAGCACGGGCCGTGCTACCGCTGCCTCTACCCCGAGCCCCCGCCTCCCGGCATGGTGCCGTCGTGCGCCGAGGGCGGCGTGCTCGGCGTGCTGTGCGCGTCGATCGGCTCCATCCAGGTCAACGAGGCCATCAAGCTGCTGACCGGCATCGGCGAGCCGCTGGTCGGCCGGCTGATGATCTACGACGCCCTGGAGATGAAGTACCGCGACGTCAAGGTCCGCAAGGACCCCGAGTGCGTCCTGTGCGGCAAGAACCCGTCGGTCACGCAGCTCCTCGACGACTACGAGGCGTTCTGCGGCGCGATCTCCGACGAGGCCGCCGAGGCCGCCAGCGGCTCCACCATCACCGCCCAGGAGCTCAAGGACATGCAGGACCGCGGGGACAACATCTTCCTCGTGGACGTCCGCGAGCCCAACGAGTACGAGATCGTCTCCATCCCCGGCGCCACGCTGATCCCCAAGGGCGAGTTCCTCAACGGCTCGGCCCTGGAGAAGCTGCCGCAGGACAAGCGCATCGTGCTGCACTGCAAGTCGGGCGCGCGCTCGGCCGAGGCACTGGCGATCGTCAAGAACGCCGGCTTCTCCGACGCCGTGCACGTCGGCGGCGGCGTGCTGAGCTGGGTCAAGACGATCGACCCCAGCCTGCCCAGCTATTAGGCATTTCTGCGGGGTGTTCCCGTGACGCCTGGTTAAGGTCGATGGCGTGAACGCGTCCCGACCCTGGCCCGTCCTCGTGGCGGCCTCCGCGCTGACCCTGGTCTGCGCGGTGGCCGCCGGGATCGCGGGCAGCGCGGCGGCCACCGAGCTGACGCGCGGCCCCACGGCCGCCGAGCTGCGCGCCGCCGCCGCGCGGGAGGTCGCCGAGCGCTGGCGTTCCTGGCCCGCCGGGTGGATCTTCCCGGCCACGCTGCCGTACGCCGCCGAGCAGGGCGGCAGGGAGCGCGCCGGCCGCGTCGGCATCTCGCCCGACACCTCCTGCGAGCACGTGGACCCCGGGGCGGCCGAGGCCCTGCGCCGGGCCGGCTGCCGCGCGCTGCTGCGCGCCACCTACATCGACGCCCTGCGGGGCGTGCTCGTCACCGTCGGCGTGGCGGCCCTGCCCGACGAGCCGCGCGCCGTCCGCGCCAGGGCGGCCTTCCCCGAGGGCGGCAAGCCCGTGCCGGGGCTGCGCCCGCTGGCCTTCCCCGGCACCGTCGCCGAGCGCTTCACGCCTGCCGTCCGCCAGGCGGGATCGGTCCGCCAGGCGGGGCCGTACCTGGTGCTGACCACGGCCGGCGAGGTGGACGGGCGGCCGGGGAGCGCGGTCGCCGAGCCCCGCCCGGCCGTGTTCGCCTTCGCCGCCGAGCTGGCCGAGCAGGTCCTCCTCGCGCTGAGCACGCCCGCCGTGCCCGACTGCGGGGGTGAGCGATGGCGGTGCTGAGAGCGGTCGTCGCCGCCGGCATGGTGCTGCTGGCGGCGCCGCCCGCGGGCGCCGACGACGTGCGCGGCGGGCAGCGGCAGGTCATCACGACGCTGGAGCTGCCGCGGGCGTGGCGGACCAGCAAGGGCGCCGGGGTCACCGTGGCCGTGCTCGACTCCGGCGTGGACCCCGCCCACCGCGACCTGACCGGCTCGGTGCGGGTGGGCCGCGACTTCACCGCGGGCGCCAACCCGCCCGGCGTGCCCCCGCGCAGGCTGCACGGCACGTACATGGCCTCGCTGATCGCCGGGCACGGCCACGGGCCGGACGGGAAACGGGGGATCATCGGTGTCGCGCCCGAGGCGGACGTACTGTCGGTAAGGGTGATCCTGGAGGAGGAGGAGCCGGGCTTCCGGGAGTTCAACACCGCCGAGCGCTTCGAGGACGTGGTGGCCCGCGGCATCAGGTACGCGGTCGACGAGGGGGCGGACGTGATCAACATGTCGATCTCCAAGGAGCTGGCGACCCCGGCGGAGCGCGCGGCCGTGCGCTACGCGATCTCCAAGGGCGTCGTGCTCGTGGCCGCGGCCGGCAACGACGGCGACCGGAAGAGCCGCGGCGACTACGCCCCCTACTCCTACCCGGCGGCCTTCCCCGGCGTGGTCGCGGTGGGGGCCACCGACCGGCGGCTGCGCCGGGCGGCGTTCTCGAACTGGAACTCCTCGGTGCAGGTGGCCGCGCCCGGCGTGGACATCATGGGCGCCGGCCCCGGCGGCGCGTACTGGGTGGGCAAGGGCACCTCGCAGGCGGCCGCGCTGGTGTCCGGCATCGCCGCCCTCATCAGGTCGAGACATCCGGGCATGTCGCCGCCGCTGGTCGCGCAGGCCCTCACCGCGAGCGCCCGCGACCGCCCGCCCGGTGGCTACGACACCTCCACCGGCTTCGGCGTCGTCAACGCCGCCCGGGCCCTGTCCGCGGCCGCCCGCCTGGCCGGGCACACCGAGGTCGCCACCGGCGCCGCGGTCCAGGACCCGGCCCGCCCCCTGTCCGGCGGCCGGGCCGGGCCCATCAGGGTGGTGGTGCGGGACGAGCGCCGCGTCGCCGCGTACGCGGCCGTCGCGGCGGCGGCGGGCGCGGGTGCGATCGTGTCCCTGAGCGCCATATTGCTCCTGGTCAGACGGGTACGCCGGGCACCCCGGCCCCCAACACGCATGATCTCCCCACTTACGGGGACGAAATAGACACGAAGCGAACCTGGGAACGAGGCGGTGGTGAAGGCACGTAGGACCACGTCAGGGCTGCCGCGCGCCGGAGGGGACGCCGCACCGGGACGCAAGAACCCGCTGGGCGCCACCACCGGCCGCAGATCGCGGGTGCGCTCCTGGCCGGCCGCCGACGGCCGCAGGCGGGCGGACGCCGCCAGGCAGCGCGCCGAGCTGCTGGCGCTCCAGCAGGGCATCCGGTACCGGCGCATCTTCGTGGCGCTGCTCGGCGTCATCATCGCCGTGTCCGTGGCCGTCGTGCTCCTCGGCACCATCGGCCTGTTCAACGAGACCCGCTCCCGCCCGCTCACCCCTGCCGAGCAGAACCAGTACAAGCAGGAGGAGATCGCCCGGCGCTGGCAGGCGTGGCCGATGACCGGCGTCTTCCCCGACGAGGTCAAGTACCTCGGCCTCGACCGCGCCCAGCAGTACGCCAGGCGCGTCGGCATCGCCCCCGAGACCGAGTGCGCCAAGGGCGTGGACGCCGCCGTCGCCGACGTGCTGCGCAGCCACGGCTGCGTCACCATGCTGCGGGCCACGTACATGGACCAGACCGCCTCGTTCGTCTTCACGGTCGGCGTGGCCGTGCTCAAGGACGAGACCGCCCGGGTGTCGGCCGCCGAGGAGCTGACCCAGGACGACCGCGTGGGTGTGCTGCCCGTGGCCTTCCCCGGCACGGTGAGCGAGCGCTTCGGCCCCGAGCAGCGGCAGCGTACGAGCTGGGTCGCCGCGGGGCCGTACATCGTCTTCTCCACCGGCGGCTACGCCGACGGGCGCACCAGGGCCGCGATCCCGCCCGAGGAGATCCTGCACCCCGAGCTGTGGCCGGCGGGCAAGTCCATCGGCAACCAGATCGCCTACTTCCTCGCGGATCCCCCCAAGGTTCCGCCCTGCACCCAGGGGAACGTGTGCTGACCGTCGCCGTCCGCGCGCTCGCGGCCGTCACGGTGGCGCTGTCCGGCCAGAGCGCCGCCGCGCCGCCGGTCAGGGACCAGCAGCAGTGGGTGCTGGACGCGCTCAACGTCGAGCAGGCCTGGACCGTCACCAAGGGCGCCGGCGTCACCGTCGCCGTCGTGGACAGCGGCGTGGACACCGGGATCAAGGAGCTGAAGGGGCGCGTCACCGTGGGCCCCGACATGACCTCCGGCACCACCACGCGCGCCGTGCCGCCCGGCCGGCACGGCACCGCGATGGCGGCGCTGATCGCCGGCTCCGGCGCCGGTGACGGCCTGGTCGGCGTGGCGCCCGAGGCCCGCATCCTGTCGCTGCCGATGGCGGTGGACGACGAGCCGGTGATCGGCGTGCCGCCCGAGCCGGAGGCGGCGATCGCCGCGGAGAGCCCGCTGGCCCGCGCCCTGCGGTACGCGGCCAACCACGGCGCGCAGGTCGTCAGCATGTCGATCGGCTCCTACGGGCCGCTCAAGTCCGAGCGGGAGGCGGTCTCGTACGCGCTGGGCAAGGGCGTCGTGCTGGTCGCCGCCGTGGGCAACGACGGCCAGACCCAGTACGCCAAGGAGAAGGGCACCTCCTACTGGAGCTTCCCGGCCGGCTACCCGGGCGTCATCGGCGTGGCGGCCACCGACAAGCAGGGCCGCCGGGCCGCCTTCAGCAGCGACAACCTGTCGGTGCTGGTGGCCGCGCCCGGCGTCGGCGTGCCGGTCGTCAAGCGCAAGGGCGGCTACGAGCTGTCGGAGGGCACCAGCTCGGCGGCCGCGCTGGTGTCGGGGGTGGCCGCGCTGGTCAAGTCCCGCCATCCCGGGTTGCGGCCCGAGCAGGTGTCCCAGGCGCTGGCGGCCGGCGCGCGCGGCCGGCCCGCCGCCGGCTACGACGACCAGATCGGCTTCGGCGTGGTGGACGCCGCCGCCGCGCTCAACGCCGCCGCCACGATGGCCGCCGCCCGCGGCGGCGTGACCGATCCCGGCGCCGGCGAGCACTTCGGCACCGGCGAGGCGCCCGTGCCCGAGCGGCCGGGCCCCGACCCGCTGCGGCTGTGGTTGTACGGCGGGGGCACGCTTGTGGCGCTCATCACCTTCTGCGGCGCGATCGTGGTGCTGAATCAGCGCAGGGAGTCGTGAAAGATCCGCTATGGTCCCCCGTCATGGGATACGAGCTGCGAGTGGTGCGCGAGTCGCCACTCGCCTTCGCGGAGTTGGCGAAGGCCATCGCGCCGGCCGGTTTCGAGCTGCGCGCGTCCGACGAGATCGTCACCGGCCACGCCGGTGGCACCTACCAGGTGGGCCGCTGGGACGGCCAGGTGGTCGGCGAGCCCGGCTCCGACTGGCAGGTGGCGCAGCTGCTCAGGCTGTCGGCCGCGCTCGGCGCCCGGCTCGTGGGTGAGGACGGCGAGGTCTACACGCTGCGCGACGGCGTCATGGAGGTCGAGTCGGGCGGCGGCGTGACCGAGCTCGGCAAGTTCGAGGAGGCCATCGACGCGGGCCCGGCGGCGTGGACGCCCTGACCCCCTTCGCCGAGCAGGTGCTCGACCTGGTCGAGCGCATCCCGCCCGGCAAGGTGATGGCCTACGGCGACATCGCCGAATACCTCGGCGAGGGCGGCCCCCGCCAGGTCGGCAAGGTGATGTCCGTCTGGGGCGGCGGCGTGCCCTGGTGGCGGGTGGTGCACGCGGACGGCAGCGGCGCCGCCCCCGACCACCTGCGCGAATGCCTGGTCCACTGGCGCGAGGAGGGCACCCCGCTGCGCGGCGAGCGCGTGGACATGCGCCTGGCCCGCTGGGACGGCGGCCCCGCCGAACGCGAGCGGCCTTCAGCGAAGTTTCAGTAAGGGGTCTGACCTGCGGATTCCCTGATCGGGCGAATCTATGACAGGTGACGCCCATTACCATGGGCAGAACACTGATGGCGGCCCGAAAGGCGGTGCCTCCCCTATGGCCACCGGCGTCACAGCCCAGAGCCAGGGCGGCGACCCCCTCGCCGACCGCCTCAAGGCTGTCCAAGATCTTTGCGATCGCGGCGAGCCTCTCGAAGCGGTCATGCGAGCGGTCGGCCCCGGCGGACGCGACGCGGCGTTCGACACCGAGGTGCTCAGCGGTCCTCTCGGGGGCCGCATCGACCTCGCGGTGAAACGCGGCCCCGCGCGGCGCCGCGAGATGCTGGCGCTCGTGCGCCCCTACCTCGCGGGCGTCGACGCGCGCGTCAAGCACGACCTGCCGGTCGCCCGCCGGGTCATCTGCCACCTCATCGAGACCCGCCCGGACGAGGAGCTGATCGAGGGCGAGACGCTGCTCAAGGTCGTCACCGCGGCGGCCGAGCCGTCCAGGCGCATCCGCAAGGGCCTGCGCTGGTACGCCGACCTGCCCTTCCAGGACGAGCTGCCGGCCGACCTCTACCGGCTGCGCCGCGCCGACCTGGTGCCGGTCACGCACATCGACGACATCACCTGGGAAGGCGGCAGGCTGCGCGTCACCGGCTTCGCCTACCTGGCGGGGCTGTCGGTGCGCAGCCGGCGCTTCAACCGGGCGAGCGTGGTGCTGCGCGGGCCGCGCTGGCTGCCGCCGATCCGGATGCGCACGCGGCGCACGTTCGAGCCGGAGGCCACCCACGGGGCGCGCGAGCCCGGGTGCAACTACGACTGGTCCGGCTTCTCGGCGGAGCTGAGCCCGTGGCCGCTGCGCTGGCGCGGCGCGGTGCGCAACGTCGTCTCTGCGGCGCGCCGCCGCATGCGGCACCGGCCGTCGGTGCCCGACACCACCACGTGGCGGGCCGAGATCGTCTTCTGGAGCCGCGGCGCCCGCGCCACCGGCCTGCTGCGCGGCTCCTCGCTGGGCCGTCCCGAGCGGCCGGCCGGGCTCAAGCTCAAGCCAGGCTGGTGGGTGCGCCCGGTCTGGACGTCCGACCGCGCCCTCCAGGTCGTGCTCCAGCCCAACCGGGCCGAGCTGACCGGCGTCACCCTCGACGGCGACCGCCTCGAACTGAAGGTCTTCCTGCCCGGCCGCACGGTCACCAAGGGCCACGCCCGGCTGGGCGGCCACCGCATCGCCGCCGACTTCACGCCCGCCGCCGGCGGCACCGAGGTCGTCGTCGGGCTGGCCGTGCCGGCCCTGCTCCAGGAGAAGGACGGCCGGCGGCTCTGGGTCGAGCCCAAGGGCGACCCGGCGGCCTCGGTCATGCTGGCCGACCTCGCCGAGGCCCGCAAGGTCGTGGGCGACCGCGAGATCACCGTGCTCGGCGACCGCCGCGACCGCGTCGTGGTCTCCGCGCACCGCATCAGGCCGGTCATCACCTCGGCGGTCTGGGACGGCCCGGCGCTGCTGCTGAGCGGCCACTACCCCGACGCGCCCGGCCCGCGCGCGCTCACCCTGCGGCACCGCTCCGGGCTGTCCTACCAGTTGCCGATGGAGCGCTCCGACGAGCGGTTCTCCGTCCGGGTCGAGCCGGCCGCGATGGACCGCTTCGGCGAGCCCGTGCCGCTGGCCTCCGGCACCTGGAACCTGTCGCTGCGCCACCCGTCCGGCGAGATCGTGCCGCTGCGCATGGACCACGCCGCGCTGCCGGGGCTCGACGAGAAGCCGCGCACCCTCGACGGCCGCACCTACCGCATGGTCTCGACCCGCTTCGACGTGCCGGTCGTCCTGGCCGAGGAGGCCCGTCCCGCCGACGAGCGCGGCGTCGCGGGCACCCACGTCCTGCGCCGCGTCTTCTACCCGGCGCAGCGCACCGAGCCGCTCAACGACGCCACCGTCTACGTCGTCAACGACGGCCGCCTGTACGCCGACAGCGTCCGCGCCATCTACGAGGAGCGGCTGCGGCGCGGCGACGACCGCGAGCACATCTGGATCGTCAAGGACGGCGCCTTCGTGCCGCCGGGCCCGGCCACGGTCGTGCGCGCCGGCAGCCGCGAGCACCACGCCGCCCTGGCGCGTTCCCGGCACATCATCACCAACGCCTTCCTGCCCACCTGGTTCCGCGCCCGCGAGGACCAAGTGGTGGTGCAGACCTGGAACGGCACCCCGGCCAAGCACATCGGCAACGACCAGCCGCACATGAAGCGCGACCCCAGGCCGCCGATCTGGCACCGCCAGGCGGCCGAGGTGCGCGGCTGGGACCTGCTGCTGTCGCAGTCGCCGTGGGCGACGCCGGTGCTGCGCAAGGCGTTCGGCTACAAGGGCGAGGTGCTGGAGAGCGGGCTGCCGCGCAACGACGTGCTCAACTCGCCCGACCGCGAGGAGCTGGCGGCGGCCGTGCGCGAGCGGCTGGGGTTGGCCGAGGGCAAGCGGGTGGTCCTGTACGCGCCCACGTACCGCGACTACGACCGCAAGAACGCGATGGTCAAGCTCGACCTCGCCAAGGCGCGCGAGGCGCTGGGGGCCGACCACGAGATCCTGGTCCGCGCCCATCCGATGCAGGCCGCGCCCGCCGTCCCCGACATCGCCCACGACGTCACCACTTATCCCGACATCGCCGATCTGCTGCTGATCGCGGACGTCCTGGTCACCGACTACTCCTCGGTGATGTTCGACTTCGCCGCCACCGGCCGCCCGATCGTCCTGTACGCCTACGACCAGGCCAAGTACGCCGCCAAGCGCGGCCTCTACCTCGACCTCGCCGAGCAGGCGCCGGGGCCGGTGCTGTCCACCTCGGCCGACGTCGTCGAGGCGCTGCGCTCGATCGACTCGGTCGCCGCCGCCCACGCCGACCGCTACGACGCCTTCCGCGCCACCTTCGCCCCCCGCGACGACGGCAAGGCCACGGTCCGCGTCGTCGACCACCTGTTCTCCTGACGGCGCGGCTTCCGGGCCGGAGCTAGGTCTCCAGGCCCGGAAGGTCGCGCAGCAGGAGGGGCCGCTCGCGGGCGCCCGGCGGCGGCGCCGGCGCGGGGCGGTCGAGCAGCACGCGCAGCACGGCCGACAACGTCGTGCCGCAGACGATCTCGCCCTCGTCGGCCAGCCGCCTCACCCGTGACAGCGGCACCCACTCGGCCCGTCCCCGGCCGGCCGGGGGCCCCAGGTACACCGGCGACTCGCCCCGGTACACGTAGTGCAGCCCGTCCGAGATCCGGTTGGCCGGCTGCACGGCCAGCAGCGGGGCGACCGGCCCCGGCCGCCAGCCCGCCTGCTCCTCGACCGCCCGGCAGGCGGCCTCCTGCGGCAGCTCGCCCTCGGCGACCTCGCCGAGCGGGATCTCCCAGGCCCGGCTCCCGGTGGCGAGGCGGTGCCGCCGCACCAGCAGCACCCGCTCGCGCCGGTCCACCACCACGGCCCCGGCGCAGGGCGCCACGCGCACCAGGTGCCGCTCCTCGCGCCGCCCGCCGGGCAGCTCGACGTCCGCGATCCGGATCTCCAGTCCGCCGCCGGCGTACACGCTCCTTTCGGAGCGGACCTCCCAGCACATGGGCCCAAAGCTACAAGCAGCCGCCCGTTTCCGCAGGTCGATGGGGAGGGCGGGCACGCGTGCCCGCCGCGGCGGAGACCGGCGTGTCGCCGCGGTCCCGCCGGTCAACCCCGCTACGGTAGGCGGATCGTACGAGAAGACCGGGCAAGTCGGCACGATCTACCCCTGTGGTCTGGTGGAATCTAGTGCTGTGAGTGGTCAGAGCTGGCGGCTGGTACGACGTGGCAACACCGTCCCTGATGTGCCCCCTGTGCTGGACGAGCACCAGCGTGCCGTGGTCGAGCATCCCGGCGGGCCCCTTCTCGTCCTCGCCGGCCCCGGCACCGGCAAGACCACCACGATCGTCGAGAGCGTCGTCCACCGCATCGAGCGGCGCGGCCTCGACCCCGAGCGGGTGCTCATCCTCACCTTCAGCCGCAAGGCCGCCGAGGAGCTGCGCCGGCGCGTGACCGCCCGCCTGCGCCGCACCACCCGCACGCCGCTGGCGATGACCTTCCACTCCTACGCCTACGCCCTGCTGCGCCGCGAGTCGGTCCTGGAGGGCAAGGCGCCGCCCCGGCTGCTGACCGGCCCCGAGCAGCTGCTGGAGATCCGCCGCCTGCTCCACGGCGAGCTGGAGAGCAACGGCGGGCTCGACTGGCCGCCGTCCCTGCGCGAGCCGCTGAAGACCCGCGGCTTCGCCGAGGAGCTGCGTGACTTCCTGTCGCGCGCCTACGAGCGCGGCCTGGACGGCCCCCGCCTGGTCGAGCTGGGCCGCCGCCACGGCCGCCACGACTGGATGGCGGCCGGCCGCTTCGCCGAGCGCTACCAGGACCGCTTCGACCTCGACCCGGAGGAGACCTACGACTACGCCGAGCTGATCGGGGCCGCCTCGGCACTGCTGGCCCGGCCGGAGGTGCGCGAGCGGGAGCGCGCGGCGCACGAGGCGGTCTTCGTGGACGAGTACCAGGACACCGATCCCGCCCAGGAGCTGCTGCTGTCCCAGCTCGCCGGCGACGGCCGCGACCTCGTCGCGGTGGGCGACCCCGACCAGTCGATCTACGGCTTCCGCGGCGCCGACGTCCACGGCATCATGGGCTTCCCGCAGCGCTTCCCCACCCTCGACGGCCGCGACGCGCCCGTGCTGGCCCTGCGGGTGTGCCGCCGCAGCGGCGCCGAGCTGCTCAGGGCCGGCCGCCGTGTGGCCGCCAAGCTGCCCGTGGCCCCCGGCTTCGACCACCGGCACGACCACCGCGACCTGGTGCCGCTGCCCGGCCTGCCGGAGGGCGAGGTGCGGGTGCTGCTGGCCGACAGCACCAGCCAGGAGGCCGCGATCGTGGCCGACACGCTGCGCCGCGCCCACCTCATCGAGGGCGTCCCGTGGCACCGGATGGCGATCCTGGTCCGCTCGGCCAAGCGGCAGGTGCCGCTGCTGCGCCGCGCGCTGACCAACGCCGGCGTGCCCACCATGATCGCCGGCGACGAGGTGCCGATCGCCCAGGAGCCGGGCGTGCGCCCGCTGCTCACCATGCTCAAGGTCGCGCTCGACCCGTCGCTGCTCGACGAGAACGTGGCCGAGGAGCTGCTGGTCGGCCCGCTCGGCGGCACCGACATGATCGGCGTGCGCCGCCTGCGCCGGGCACTCAAGATCGCCGAGAACGAGGCGGCGGAGCCGGGCGAGCAGGTCCGCTCCTCCGGCGAGCTGCTGGTCGCGGCGGTCCAGGACGCCCGCGAGCTGACCAGGATCGAGCCGCACGTCGCCCTGCCCGCCGAGCGCGTGGCCAAGCTCCTGCGGATCGCCAGGGAGTCCGTCCGCGACGGCGGCACCGCCGAGGACCTGCTGTGGGCCGTCTGGGACGCCACCGGCCTGGCCGCCCGCTGGACCGACCTCAGCATGTCCGGCGGCCCCCGGGGCGCGCAGGCCGACCGCGACCTCGACGCCGTGGTGGCCCTGTTCGACCAGGCCGCCAAGTTCGTGGACCGCATGCCGAAGGCGGGCCCCGAGGTCTTCATCGACGACCTGGCCGCCCAGGAGATCCCCGGCGACACCCTGGCCGACCGGGCCCCCGACGGCGACGCCGTGCGCGTGCTGACCGCCCACCGCTCCAAGGGCCTGGAGTGGGACGTCGTGGTGGTGGCGGGCGTCCAGGAGGGCGTCTGGCCGGACCTGCGGCTGCGCGGCTCGCTGCTGGGCGTGGAGGACCTGATCGAGACCGTCGAGGGCGCCGAGCCCAACGCCGCCTCCCTGGTCTCCAAGCTGCTGGCCGAGGAGCGCCGGCTGTTCTACGTGGCCGCCACCCGGGCCAGGCGCCGGCTGGTGGTCACCGCCGTCGGCGGCGAGGACACCGACGAGCGGCCCTCGCGCTTCCTGTCCGAGCTGGCCCCCGGCGAGGTGGAGACGGCCACCGTGGACGACCGGGCCCGCTGGCTGACCATGTCCGCGCTGGTGGCCGACCTGCGCGGCGCGGTGACCGACCCGACGAAACCGGCGAAGGTCCGCAGGAAGGCCGCCCGCCAGCTCGCCCGCCTGGCCGCCGCCGGCGTCCAGGGCGCCCACCCCAACGACTGGTACGCCCTCACCCCCATCTCCGACGACCGCCCGCTGAGCTGGCCCGACGGCGTGGTCAGCATCTCCCCGTCGGCGGTGGAGAGCTTCACCAAGTGCGGCCTGCGCTGGCTGCTGGAGACCGCCGTCGGCGCGGCCGGCACCAGCACCGCCCAGGGCCTCGGCAACGTCATCCACGCCCTGGCCGTGCTGGCCGCCACCGACCTGCCCAGCGAGGACCTGCTCGGCGAGCGCCTCGACCAGGTGTGGCACGAGCTGGACTTCGGCGGCACCTGGTACAACCGCAAGCAGCGCCAGGTCGCCGAGCAGATGATCGGCAAGTTCCTGCGCTGGCACAAGGAGAACCCGCGCGAGCTGGTCGCGCTGGAGGAGTCGTTCACCGCGATGGTCTCCGAGGGCGTGCAGATCAAGGGCCGGGTCGACCGGGTCGAGCGCGACTCCGACAACCGCGCGGTGATCATCGACCTCAAGACCGGCGGCTCCAAGCCCAGGGCCGGCGAGCTGGACCGGCACCCGCAGCTCGGCGTCTACCAGCTCGCCGCGCTGCTCGGCGCCTTCGCCCGGCACGGCATGACCGAGCCCGGCGGGGCCGCGCTGGTGCAGCTCGGCAAGGCGGGCGGCAAGAACGACGCCCTGGAGCAGCAGCAGGGCGCGCTGGGCGACGACCGCGACCCCGGCTGGGCCGGCGACCTGGTGGACACCGTGGCCACCGGCATGTCGGGGCCGTTCTTCCAGGCCAAGGTCAACGACGGCTGCCGCACCTGCGCGGCCCGGTCGAGCTGCCCCGTCAACGACAAGGGGGGGCAGGTGTGCTGACCCCCGCCGAACTCGCCGGCAAGCTCGGCGTCCTTCCCCCCACGGACGAGCAGGCGGCCGTCATCGAGGCGCCCCTGGAGCCGATGGTCGTCATGGCCGGCGCCGGCTCGGGCAAGAGCGAGACGATGGCCGGCCGGGTGGTCTGGCTGGTCGCCAACGGCCTGGTCAAGCCCGAGAACGTGCTGGGCCTGACGTTCACCCGCAAGGCCGCCGCCGAGCTGGCCACCCGCGTGCGCGAGCGGCTGACCGGTCTGGCCGAGGCGGGCCTGGTCGAGCCGGGCGCGCTCGACAACGAGCCGACCGTCTCCACCTACCACGCCTACGCCGCCCGCCTGGTCACCGACCACGCGCTGCGCGAGGGCCTGGAGCCCACCATGCGCCTGGTCAGCCCGGCGGTGTCGTGGCAGCTCGCCTCGCGCGTGGTGGCCTCCTACGACGGGCCGATGGACCGCGTCGAGCTGGGCCCGCCCTCGGTCACCGCGGCCCTGCTGGAGCTGGCCGGCGAGCTGTCGGAGCACCTGCGCAGCCCTGCCGACGTGCGCCGCCTGGGGGAGTGGCTGCACGAGCGGCTGGCCCGCGCCCCCGGCCGCGTCACGCTCGCCCAGCGCCGGCCGCTCGACGTCCAGGCGGCCAGGGAGCAGTTGCTGCCGCTGGTGGAGGCGTACGAGAGGCTGAAGCGCGCCCGCGAGGTCATCGACTACGGCGACCAGATGGCCCTGGCCGCCCGCATCGCCGCCGCCCACAAGGAGGTCGGCGAGATCGAGCGCGAGCGCTACGCGGTCGTCCTGCTCGACGAGTACCAGGACACCAGCCACGCCCAGCTCGTCCTGCTGCGCTCGTTGTTCGGCGGTGGCCACCCGGTGACGGCCGTCGGCGACCCCTGCCAGTCGATCTACGGCTGGCGCGGCGCGTCCGCGGGCAACCTGCGCCGCTTCTCCCGCGACTTCCGCACCGGCGCGGGCGACCCGGCCCCGGTCCGCCAGCTCAGCGTCAGCTTCCGCAACGGCGACCGGGTGCTCGACGTGGCCGCCCGCGTCCAGCTCCCGCTGCGCATGGAGGCCCGCGAGGTGCCGGTGCTCGTCCCCGGCCCCAACCGGGTCGAGCGTGGCCGGGTCACCTGCGCCTTCCACGAGACCGCCGAGGACGAGGCCCAGTGGATCGCCGACGGCATCGCGAAGATCCTCGGCCAGGAGGTCGCCCCCGACGGCCTGCCCTGGGGCGAGCGGGAGCGCAAGAAGACCCTCGCCCTCCAGCCGCAGGACGTCGCGATCCTGGCCCGCCGCCGCTCGCAGTTCCCGGCGCTGCGCCGGGCGCTGGAGGAGCGCGACATCCCGGTCGAGGTGGTGGGCCTCGGCGGCCTGCTGACCGTGCCCGAGGTCAACGACATCGTCGCCACCCTCCGCGTCCTGTACGACGCCACGGCCGGTGACGCCCTGGCCCGCCTGCTGGCCGGGCCGCGCTGGCGGATCGGCCCCGCCGACCTGCGGGTGCTCGGCGAGTGCGCCAGGCAGCTCGCCCGTGAGCTGGGCGAGAGCGCGCACGTCGCCGACCCGCTCGACCAGGTGGTGGCCGACCTCGCCGAGGAGCGCGGCAGCCTGGTGGACGCCCTGGACGAGCTGCCCGATCGCGAGGAGTGGCTGGAGCTGTTCTCGCCGCTGGCCCGCACCCGGCTGGTCGCGTTCGCCCACGAGCTGCGCCAGCTTCGCGCGCACGCCGCGCAGCCGCTGCCCGACCTGATCACCGAGGTGGAGCGCAGACTCGGCCTGGACATCGAGGTGGCCGCGCGCAGCGGCACGGCGGGCGCGTTCGCGGCGCGGGCCGACCTCGACGCCTTCATCGACTCGGCCTCCCGCTTCGCCGGCGACGCCGAGGACCCGACGCTCGGGGCGTTCCTGGCCTACCTCCAGGCGGCCGAGAGCGAGGAGTTCGGGCTGGAGGCCGGGCGGGTCGGCGAGAGCAACAGCGTCAAGCTCATGACCGTGCACGCCTCCAAGGGCCTGGAGTGGCCGGTCGTGGTGGTGCCGGGGCTGTCGCAGCTCATCAGCTCCAAGGGGACGCTCGCGACCGGCAGCGTCTTCCCGTCCTCGCCGGTCATGAACAGCCGGTGGACGGAGAACCCGCGCAAGCTGCCGTACCCGCTGCGCGGCGACGCCGCCGACCTGCCGCGCCTGTCCGGGCTGAGCAAGGAGGAGCTGGCGGTCTTCGAGGAGCTGTGCCGCGAGCGCGACCTGCTGGAGGAGCGCCGGCTCGCGTACGTGGCCGTCACCCGTGCCCACTACCACCTCATCGCCTCCGGCTACCGCTGGGGCAGCGCCACCAAGCCGCTGGAGCCGTCGGAGTTCCTGCTAGAGATCCGCGACACCGCCGACCGGGTCTCGGTCTGGGCCGGCGACCTGGCCGAGGACGCGACGAACCCGCTGCTCGCCGAGCCGCCCGAGGCCGTCTGGCCGGTCACGCCCGAGGGCCTGCGCTACGAGTCCGTACTGGACGGCGCCCGCCTGGTCGAGGACGTCCTGTCCGGCGCGCTTGGCGCGGACGACGAGGAGGACGACGACGAGCCGGTACGCGCCTACGAGGAGGAGCGCATGCGGGCCTGGGACCGCGACACCGACCTGTTGCTGCGCGAGCGCGAGCTGCACCTGCGCCGCCCGGCCACGATCGTCGAGCTGCCCGCCAAGCTGACCGTCTCCTCGCTGGTCACGCTGGCCGCCGATCCGCGCGAGCTGGCCCGCAGGATCCGCCGCCCGGTGCCGGTCAAGCCCGCGCCGCTGGCCCGGCGCGGCACGTCGTTCCACAAGTGGCTGGAGACGCGCTGGGAGCAGCAGCGGCTCATCGACGACTTCGAGCTCTACGACGAGCTGGAGCCGGAGGAGGCCGACGTGCGCCTGGCCGAGCTGCAGGAGCGGTTCGAGCGGAGCGAGTGGGCCGACCGGCGGCCGGTGGACCTGGAGGTGCCGTTCGAGACGATGATCGGCGACCGGCTGGTGCGCGGGCGCATGGACGCCGTCTTCGAGCGGCCGGGCGGCGGCTACGAGGTGGTCGACTGGAAGACCGGGCAGCCGCCGCGCGGCAAGGCCGCCAAGGTGGCCACGGTGCAGCTCGCGGCCTACCGGATGGCCTGGTCGCACCTGGCCGGGGTGCCGCTGGAGCAGGTGACGGCGGCCTTCCACTACGTACGCGCCAACCGCACCGTGCGCCCGGTGGACCTGCTGGACGAGGCCGGGCTGGTCGCGCTCGTCGAGAGCGTCAGGGTCGAGAGCGTCAGGGTCGAGAGCGCCGGCGACGGGAGCGAGGGGGGCGAAGGGAGCGCCGAGGGCCGCAGCCGCGCGCCGGGCCCGAAGGGGTGAGCGCCCGGAGCACGGGGGCTGCCCGGTCAGCGGCCGCGTGCGAGGTCATAGGATGACACCGGACTCAAGAGGGGGCGCACCAGTGGAGACCACCACAGGAGAACAACTCGTCGGACCCCTGCTCCTCGCGCGCGGCACCATCGACCGGTCCGCGGCGCTGCGCGCCGACGAGCGCTGGCTGGAGCGGGCCTGGTCCGACCCGGCGACCAGGGTCCTGGTCGTCGACGACGGTCACACGCTGGTGCGCCGCACGGGCGACGAGGTGCACGCGGTGTTGTTCGGCCCGGAGGAGGCGCCGGAGGGGCCGCGTTTCCTGCTGGGGGTCGAGGGCGGCGTCGCCTACTTCGCGGTGACCGCGCCGCTGCCCGGCGTGGCGAAGACCGAGGCCAACGGCCGGGTGACGTTCGCCATGCGGCTGGGCGACACCCCCGAGGGCGTTCCGGTGGCGGCCGGGCTGCGCCAGGTGGGCGGGCTGCTCGGCGACCGCGAGGCGGGCCTGCTGGTCTACGCCGTCGCGCTGGAGGCCTGGCACGCCACCCACGAGTTCTGCCCGCGCTGCGGCAGCCGCACCGCCATCCAGGCCGGCGGCCACGTCCGGGTCTGCCCGCGCGACGGCAGCCAGCACTTCCCGCGCGTCGACCCCGCCGTGATCATGCTGATCCGCGACGAGGCCGACCGCTGCCTGCTGGCCCGCGGCCCCCAGTGGCCCAAGGGGCGGCTGTCGATCCTGGCCGGGTTCGTCGAGCCGGGCGAGTCGCTGGAGCACGCGGTGGTCCGCGAGGTCGCCGAGGAGGTCGGCGTCACCGTCGTCAACCCGCGCTACCTGGGCAGCCAGCCGTGGCCGTTCCCGCGCAGCCTCATGCTGGGCTTCTTCGCCGAGGCGGTCACCACCGAGCTCCGGCCGGACACCGAGGAGATCGCCGAGGCGCACTGGTACTCCCGCGAGGAGCTGGCCGCCGCGCTGGAGTCCGGCGAGCTGCGCCTGCCGCCGGCGGTGTCGATCGCCCGCCGCCTCATCGAGACGTGGTACGGCGGGCCGCTCGCCGACGAGTGAGCCCGGCGCCTGTCGTCCGGCGGGTGAGCCCGGCTCCTGCGACCCGGGCCTGCGACCCCGGCTTACGACCCGGGCCTGACACCCGGGCTTATGACCCGGGCCTGCGGCCGGTGCCCGTCAGCGGCCGGTCAGCGGCCGAGCAGGGCCTTGACCTCCAGCGCCGACGGGTTCGTCCGCACCACGCGGCCTTTGGGGGTGTCGATCACCACGGTCGGCACCGTCTGGTTACCGTTGTTGACGCTCATCACGAACTCCGCCGCGGACGGGTCGCGTTCGATGTCCACCTCGTCGAAGCTGATGCCCTCACGGGTGAGCTGCGCCTTGAGCCGCTTGCAGGGGCCGCACCAGGTGGTGCTGTAGACCGTGAGCGCCATGTCGGGTGAATCCCTCCCAGGTCAGGAAATCAGGCGTCCCGTGCAACAACACGACATGCCTGGGTTAATCCCCTTACTTCCCCGGGAGAGCTAGCCGATGCGCTCGGAGATCCAGGTCTGGACGCGCTCGGCCACGCCCGGCTCCCGGTAGAGCGCCGTGGCGTGGTTGGCGCCCGGCTGGGTGAGCACGGTGACCGGCACGCCCACCTTGGCGAGCTGGTCCCTGAGCAGGATGCTCTGCTCCGGCGGCACGAACTCGTCCTGCGAGTGGATGGTCAGCACCGGCGCGTCGTGGCGGCTGGCGTGCCAGGCCACCTCCATGCTGGCCCACACCCGCGAGCACTTGCCCTTGGGCGCGCAGCCACCGGCCAGCTTGATCGCGGCATGGCGGAGCTTGCGCCTGCCGCGGTCGGTGGTCTTCCTGCTGTCGCCGTCGGTGAAGGCCTGGAGCGGGGAGATGATCGGCGACAGGCCGACCACGCCCTTCAGGCCGCTGACGCCGTCGCCGTACGTGCCCACCGCGGCCGCGATGTGCCCGCCCGCCGAGAAGCCGACCACCACGTAGTTGCCCGGGTCGAACGACCACCGCTCGGCGTGCTTGCGCGCCGCCGCGATCGCGGCCAGCGCGTCGGTGCGCTGCGCGGGCCAGGGCGCGTCGCCGGACAGGCGGTAGTTGACGTTGAAGACGGTGTAGCCGAGCTCGGCGTAACCGCGGGTGATCTCCTTCATGTACCGCTTGTCACCGCTGGACCACCAGCCGCCGTGGATGAGGAACACGCCGGGCCGTTGCTGGCCGTCGGGGGTCCACCAGACGTCCATCTGCTGGCGCCGGTGCGGGCCGTAGGCGATCGTCTCCGTGCTCAGGCCGTACACGTCGTCCGAGGTCGCCGGGACGGCGACGGTGGGCGAGGGGGTGGGCTCCTGCGCCGTCGCGCTCGCGCTGACGGGTGTGAGCGCAACGGCGGCGAGCGCGAGAGCGCCCACGTGAACCGCTATCCGCACGGCCTTCCTTTCCCCCATGCTGCTCAATGGTCGGCCCCATTGTGGGGGAAGAGACCAGTTCTTTGCATCTCGTTGACCAAGAACATACGACGGCCGGCATGTTGCCAGAATAAAGCCGTAGGACGCCAGTGCTGGGAAGATGGAAGGGTGACACATGTGGACGACGTCCTGAGCGGCCTCGACCCCGAGCAGCGCGCGGTCGCCGAGGCCGTGCGGGGCCCGGTGTGCGTGCTGGCCGGGGCCGGCACGGGCAAGACCAGGGCGATCACCCACAGGATCGCGTACGCCGTGCGCAGCGGGGTCGTCGACGCGCAGAGCGTGCTGGCTGTGACATTCACCACGCGGGCGGCGGGCGAGCTGCGCCAGCGGCTGCGCGCGCTCGGCGCGCCCGGCGTGCAGGCCCGCACCTTCCACGCCGCGGCGCTGCGCCAGCTCACCTACTTCTGGCCGCGGGTGATCGGCGGCCAGGCGCCGTCGGTCATCGAGTCGAAGCTGCCGGTGCTCGCCGAGGCGTGCCGCCTGGCCCGGCGCAGCACCGAGCGGTCCGAGCTGCGCGACATCGCCGCCGAGATCGAGTGGGCCAAGGTCGTCCAGGTCGGCCCGGAGGACTACTCCGCCGCTGCGGCCAAGCACCACCGCACGCCACCGGTGGCCGCCGACGAGGTCGCCCGGCTGTACGAGGCGTACGAGCAGCTCCGGCGCGAGCGCCACCTGGTCGACTTCGAGACCATCCTGGAGCTGACCGCCGCCGTGATGACCGAGCACCAGGAGGTCGCGGCGCAGATCCGCCAGCAGTACCGCTACTTCGTCGTGGACGAGTACCAAGACGTCAACCCGCTGCAGAAGCTCCTGCTCGACACCTGGCTCGGCGGCCGCGACGACATCTGCGTCGTCGGCGACCCCAACCAGACCATCTACTCCTTCACCGGCGCCAGCCCGCGCTACCTCACCGGCTTCGCCGTCGAGCACCCGCAGGCCGCCGTCATCAAGCTGGTGCGCGACTACCGCTCGACCCCGCAGGTGGTCGATCTGGCCAACTTGGTCATCGCCCGCGGCAAGTCGCCCCACCGGCTGGAGCTGGTCGCCCAGCGGCCCGGCGGCCCCAAACCGGTCTTCGCCGACTACGACGACGAGCCGGCCGAGGCCGCCGGGGTGGCCAGGGCCATCAGGAAGCTGCTCGACAAGGGCGTGCCGGCCCGCGAGATCGCGGTGCTGTTCCGGGTCAACTCGCAGTCCGAGGCGTACGAGGAGGCCCTGGCCAAGGCCGAGATCCCCTACATGCTGCGCGGCGCGGAGCGCTTCTTCGAGCGCCCCGAGGTGCGCCAGGCCGTCGTGCTGCTGCGCGGCGCGGCCCGCTCGGCGGCCGGCGAGCCGCTGGCCTCGGAGGTGCACCACATCCTCGCGGGCGTCGGCCTCACCCCGTCGCCGCCCGGCGGCGGCAAGGCCAGGGAGCGCTGGGAGTCGCTGAAGGCCCTGGCCGATCTGGCCGAGGACATGGCCGCCGAGGGCGCCGACCTGCCCGCCTACGTCGCCGAGCTGGAGCGCCGCGCCACCGAGCAGCACGCCCCGCCCGTCGAGGGCGTCACGCTGGCCTCCCTGCACGCCGCCAAGGGCCTGGAGTGGGACGCGGTGTTCCTCGTCGGCCTCACCGACGGCATGCTGCCCATCATCTACGCCGAGACGCCCGAGCAGATCGAGGAGGAGCGCCGCCTCCTCTACGTCGGCATCACCCGGGCCCGCGAGCACCTGACGCTCTCCTGGTCGCTGGCCCGCGCGCCCGGCGGGCGCAAGAGCCGCCGCCCCTCCCGCTTCATCGAGGGGCTCACCGGCCGCGCCGCCCCGCCGCGTCCCGCCCCCGCCGTTGCCGGTGCCGGCCGGGAGCGCCGCACCGTGGCCGCGCCGGTGAGCTGCCGCGTCTGCGCCAAGACGCTGGTCGCCGCCGCCGAGCAGAAGCTGGGCCGCTGCGCCACCTGCCACGCCGACTACGACGAGGGGCTGCTGGAGCGGCTCAAGGCGTGGCGGACGGCCACGGCCAAGGAGGCCAAGATCCCGCCGTACGTCGTGTTCACCGACGTGACGCTGCAGGCCATCGCCGAACGCGCCCCGGCGACCGAGCAGGAGCTGCTGTCGATCGCGGGCATCGGCCGCGTCAAGATCGACCGGTACGGCGAGGCCGTCCTGTCGTTGTGCCGCGGCACGGGGGCGTGACGAGCGGAAGACCAGAGCCGGTAATCATCGGACATGCCGGGCCGGATGCGGACCGAATCCGGCGGCACGTCACACTTATGGCAGAACCGGAGACCTGTCCGGGATCGACGACTTGGTCCAGGGCCGGAAATCGGGCTCCGGCCGGGACGCACGAGGGGGACCGACACGTGAACGAGGCGCTCAAGGAGCTGCTCGACCTGCTCGACCTGGAGCAGATCGAGCTCGACATCTTCCGGGGCCGCAGCCCCGAGGAGCGCATCCAACGCGTCTTCGGCGGCCAGGTGGCGGCGCAGGCCCTCGTCGCGGCCGGGCGTACCGTGGCCAAGGACCGCTTCGTCCACTCCCTGCACGCCTACTTCATCCGGCCCGGCGACCCGTCCATCCCGATCGTGTACAACGTGGAGCGGGTGCGCGACGGGCGCTCGTTCAGCACCCGCCGGGTCCAGGCCGTGCAGCACGGCAAGGCGATCTTCACGATGTCGGTGTCGTTCCACATCGCGGAGGAGGGCGCGGAGCACCAGGCGTCGATGATGCCGGACGTGCCGGCGCCCGAGACGCTGCCCACGTTCCAGGAGCGCATGTACGCCCTCGTCGGCGACCACCCCGAGTTCCGCGACTTCGTCGCCCGCCCCCGGCCCGTCGACTCCCGGTACGCCTCGCCGCTGACCTGGGAGGCCTACCACGACCCGTCGCTGCGCAGCGCCAAGACCAACGTCTGGTTCCGCTACGACGCCGACCTGCCCGACGATCCGCTGCTGCACGTCGTGCTGGCCGCCTACGCCTCCGACTTCACCCTGGTCGACACGATCCTGCTGGCCCACGGCATGGCGTGGGGCATGTCCAACGTCATGGGCGCCTCGCTGGACCACGCCATGTGGTTCCACCGCCCCTTCAGGGCCGACGACTGGCTGCTCTATGCTCAGGAGTCACCGTGGTCGGCGGGGGCGCGGGGGCTGGCGCGCGGTGAGATGTTCACCGCGTCGGGTCAGCTCGTGGTCTCCGTCGTCCAAGAGGCCATGATCCGCCCCATGAAGTAGCGAAATCGCAGGTAGAAAATATGTTGCCCGTTCCGGGCTTCCCGGTTTAGGGTCATGGTCAAGCGAGTCGGAGACACCTGTCTCCGACGATCCAGAGAGTGGAGGTGAGCCCCGTGATGAGCACTCAGATGTCCGCCACGCAGTGGCTCGCTTCCGCATGCCGTGACTTGGTGAGGCTCGTCGATGGGCCGGCCAAGCTGCGGCAGGAGAAGTCTGCCCGTAGCCAGGCCGCCGCCTTCCGTGCGCATGTGCGCATCGGCGCTGCCGCTCCGCAGGGGGCCCCTGTCTACGCAGCACGTATCGAACTGCCGGCCAACCAGCTCACCAAGGGTGGACTGTGCGGTCCGCATCCCTGGAGGGACATACCGGTCATAACCTGACCGGCACAGTAGCCTCCAGGCCGCGGATCCACAGACACGGATCCGCGGCCCTTTTGTTGCCCCGAGATCCCGACCACCTAAGAGGTGTCCAACAAAGATCAAAAAGATCGATCGAAGGAGAAGAAAGATGGGGGCGAAGACGATCACGGACCTGATCGACGAAGCCAAGATCCCCTGTCGTACCGACCCTGACCTGTGGTTCGCCGAGTCGCCGGAGGACGTGGAGTTCGCGAAGGCGCTCTGCGGCGGCTGCCCGATCCAGAAGGCCTGCCTGGACCGCGCGCTGGAGCGCGAGGAGCCGTGGGGCGTCTGGGGCGGCGAGCTGATCCTCCGCGGGACGGTCGTTCCCCGCAAGCGTCCGCGCGGGCGTCCCCGCAAGCACCCGGTCGCGGCGTGACCCACACCGTACGTTCCGCACCACTTCAAGCAGAAAGCGACAACCGATGAGCACTCGACCGACGAGGAGCAACACCATGTCCCATCTCATCCATGACCTCGTGTACGACCGAATACAAACCCTCCACCGTGAGGCGGAGGAGGAGCGTCTCGCGCTGAGCATCCGCCGGGTGCAGCGGGCGCGACGCCAGGTCCAGAAGGCCAACACCCGCCTCCGGGAGGCCCTGCTCCGGCAGTGGTGACCGCTTTCCCCGCCAGATCGGCCGACCAGCAGCAGAGCCGGGCGCGACTCCGCGCCCGGCTCCGCCGTTCTCCCCTCCTTTGACCAACCAACCAACGGCCCGGCCCAACACCCACCCCGCCCGGGCTCCACACCTAGCCCCGGCACCCGGACCCGTGCGGACCTTTTCCCGCGGTCGCGACGCCCGCCCCGGCTCGGGCCTTTCACCGCGTTCCAGCCCCGCCCGTCCCGGGCTTCTCACCCAGCTCCAGTGCCCGGCCTTGTCCCGGCGCCCGGCTTTGTCCCGGCGCCTGGACCTGTCCCAGTGCTCGGCTTTGACCCGGCACCAGGCTCTTGTTCCGGCGCCAGACCGCTGTACCGGAGCCAGACCCCGTTTCGACGCCGGATCGCTGCCTCAGCGCCGGACCGCTGCCTCAGCCGGCGCCGGGCCCCGTCTCGACGCCGGGCCCCCGTCTCGGCGCCGGGCCCCTGTTCCGGCGCCGGGCCCTGTCCTGGGTTTCTCACTCCGTTCCGGTGCTCAGCCCTGTCTCGGTACCGCAGACCGGTGCGGGGCCTCACTCCTGGACAGACCTCACTCCTTGGCGGGCCTCACTCCTTGATGGGGCCTCGCTCCGCCCCGGGGACGCCACCGGCCACACCACCGGGTACGCCACCGGCCACGATGCCACCACGGACCATCGGTCCTCCGGCCGCCCTGCCTACCTTCACGCCCGATCCGGCGGCGGTTCGGGCGGCTGTCTCCTCTCCTATGGACCAGAGCCGAAGGGCCATCCCCGCGACCCCCAGCGCCGCCATCAGCAGTCCGCCCAGATAGACGGGCTCCGGCACCAGATTCCGCAACGACCCCGGCAGCATTCCCACCACGTACAGCCCCACCGCCACGACCGGCATCGTCCCGCTCCTGACGGCGGCCACCCCGAAGACCACCACACCCATCACCAGCACGACCGACGTGACGAGGAACGCCCTCCCCGTCCCTCCGGCCACCAGCGCGGCCACCGTGCCCCCGCCCAGGTACGGAAAGACGAAGTGCAGGATGTACTCGACCGCGAACGCCCCGGCCAGCCCGGCCGAGTTGAGCACGTACCCGACCAGCCCGAGGACACCGGCCGAACCCCGGATGACCAGGTAGATACCTGTGACGGCGAGCAACCCCGCCAGAGCCGCGAACGGCGCGATGGCGTGCGTGAGGGCGGTCTCCGCCACCAGCCCGCCCCGCCGGGCTGCGTTGACCACGAGCAGCAGGGCGCAGACCAACCCCGCCACCGCGGCGACCCGATGAAATCCCATCCCGGTAAGCCCTTCTTCTTGGCGACAACGCTCGCCATGATGCGCCCGATCGCCCGGCGGGCAGAGAGCCCGCCCGAAGACGTAAGCACCCCGAAAGAACTCACGACAGCCACCCCCGGACACCACTCGCCGTCCCGGAGACGCGGTGCACGACAACGGCGGGCCACCCGATCGACCAGGCCGGGCGACCCGCCGCACTCGTGATCCTCACCCCCGTGAACCATCACTCACCCGCTCCGGCCGGCAGGCCCGTACGTGCGGCTCACGAGGTGAGAGGAGACTCTCAGGGGGTCAGACAATGCATGGTGGGCAGTTCGACCGGGCCGCCCGGCGCCGCCGGGCTCATGAGATGGGTCACACCGCCGGCGCTGGAGCTCAGGCACTCGGCGATGATGGCGGGATCGACGGCGGCCTGGGCGGCGGGAGCGACGGCGAACATCCCTGCGCTCGTCAACGTGGCGGCGACGAGCAGACGCGTGGATCGACGCATGGTCTTCCTTTCGTAAGGGCAACGAACCGCACTCACATGATTACATACAGTCATCATCGGTTACAGTCCGTCCTACGAATTCCCCTCCTCCATTTATGCAGGTCACCAAGGCGACACGGGCGCCGGAGAACCGGCCACCGGCCGGTCGATCGATCAACCAGCCGGCTGGCGGCAGAGAGGCCCGGAGATGCCCGGGTCAGCTGAGAGCGAGGGCTTGGTCGGTCTCGTCGTCGGGGTCGTCGGCGAAGCCGGGGACCCAGCGGATCACCTCGTCCCGGAAGCGGGCCGTGGTGTTGAGCTGGCAGAGGACGCCCACGCCCGCCGCGTGCACCCGATGGATGAGGACGTACGACGGCGGCAGGTTGAGCTGGCGCACCACGTTCCCGGGACGGAGATCGGCGACACCGGCGGCCTGGGTCTGCAGCCACTCCCGGCTGAAGGTGAACTCCTCCACCGCCGTCGGCTCCACGTACGGCGCCAGAAAGGCCCGCAGCGCGTCGGGGTCGATCTCGATCTCGGGCCGGATGAAGCCCTCCTGGCGCAACCCGGCCACGACGGCTTCCATGTCACCCTGGTTGAAGATTCGCATGAGCTGCCCGAACACCCTCGGGTACCCGTCGGGCATCCGGTTGACCGCGCCGAAGTCGAGCACGCCCAGCCGCCCGTCGGGCAACATGCGGAAGTTGCCCGGATGCGGATCGGCGTGCAGCATCCCCACCCGCGCCGGCGAGCAGAACAGGAAGCGCACGAAGAGCAGCCCCGCCCGGTCGCGCTCCTCCTTGGTGCCCCCGGCGATGACGCGCGACAGCGGGACGCCGTCCATCCACTCGGTGACCAGGACCATCTCGTTGGCCGCGATCACGTCGGGGACGAGGAAGTCGGGGTCACCGGCGAACTCGCCGGCGAAGGCGTGCTGCGCGTGGGCCTCGCGGAGGTAGTCGAGCTCCTCCGCGATCCGTTCGCGCAGCTCCGACAGCAGGGACTTCATGTCGAGGCCGGGCAGCAGCACCCCGAACAGCTTGCCCAGCCGCGCGAGCTGCGCGAAGTCGCCGAGCAGGGCCTTGCCCGCCCCCGGGTACTGGATCTTGACGGCCACCTCGCGCCCGTCGTGCCACACGGCCTTGTGCACCTGGCCGATCGAGGCGGCGGCGGTCGGCTGGTCGTCGAAGGAGAGGAAGTTCTCCCGCCAGTCGTCGCCGAGCTGCTCGGCCAGCACCTTGTGCACGGTGGCGACCGGCAGCGGGGGAGCGGCGTCCTGGAGCTTGGTCAGCGTGGCGCGGTAAGGGCCGACGATCTCCGGCGGCAACGCGGCCTCGAAGATCGACAACGCCTGCCCGAGCTTCATGGCGCCGCCCTTGAGCTCGCCGAGCACCTTGAAGACCTGGTCGGCGGTACGCTGCTGGACTTCCTGCGCCACGATCTCGGCGGACTTGCCGCCCAGCCGCTTGCCCAGCCCGAGAGCGGTGCGCCCGGCGAACCCGAGGGGAAGCGTGGCCAGCTTGGCGGAGCGTGTGACTGCACGGCGCGGAAGATCGCTCACACTGATGCGCGGAACCTCCTCGGAGATGCCGCTTCCCCCCTTCGTGGTCGTTCTCTGAGCACGTCAGTCGCGGTGGGGCGACATGTCCATTGTTAGCGAATAAGGATTGTTTCGCATACAACGACATTGCGGATGTAGCTGCCACGAGCTTCGTTGCCAACACCGATCAGGTGTTACATCGATTGTGCTGTTGGTCACAGCGGACTCCTTGCCATCGAGATGGGCAAGCACGTGTCCGGTCGCCTCGGCCGCGACCAGAGCGGCCATGACGACATCACAGGCGATCTCGCCCGGTGGGTAGCCGCCCACCTTCGCGGTCACGATCGGCCAGGTGGGGTCGCGGTCGCGCCGCGCGAGGTCGAGACAGTGCAGGCAGGCGGTCCTGCCGGGCAGGACCAGCGGCCCGACCATCCCGTGCCCCTCGAAGGCGGCCGCCAGAAGGTGAGGGATGCCCAGGGCGGTCAACTCGTTGGCCAGCACCCCGTCCAGAGGCGTGACCGGCGCGATGACCACCAGATCCGGCCGATCGGATTGATCCCCAAGATACGTCCCCCCGGCAAGTACCTCGACCGTCGGCCTGACGAGGTCGTGGCCGTCGATGTCCCGGCCCCGGCGCCGCTTCCTGGGCGGGGCGAGCGCCTCCTGCCTGGCGGCCAGCTCGGCGGCCCGCTGGCTCGGCGGCCTGCCGAGATACCGCATGTCCGTGCCCTGCCCCATGTCGGACCGGCCGCGCCTGAAGGGCTGACGACTGTTCGGCGGCGGCGGAAGGGGACGCCCCTGCCGCGACCCGGGGCCAGGCGGCATGCCAGAACGACCGCCCCCAGCTCCAGCACCGGTACGGGCGCCTGTCCCAGCCCCGGACCCGGGTGCCGTGGCGGGCGGGGGGCCTGGTCTCGGACGCGAGGGAGCAGCGGCACCGGGCTCGACGGGTGGAGTGGTGCCTGGAGCGGCTGCCTGCGGTGCGCGCCGGGGACCCGGCGGCTGGTCATCGGCCGTGGTGCGATGGCGGCCGGATGCGGGGGCGTCCCGTCGTGGAGGGACCGGTTGCGGCAGAGCGGGGGAAGCCGCGCGACCGGCGGTGCTCGCGCGCTGGCGATCGGTGGCGTTCACGCGCTGAGGGCCGGTGGCGTTCGCCCGCTGAGGATCGGCGGCGTTCGCGCGCTGAGGACGGGCGGGGCCGAGAGCGGTGCTGGAAGTGGCGGTGCCGGAAGCAGTGGTGCTGGAACCGGTGGTGCTGAAACCAGTGGTGCTGGAAGCGGTGCTGGAAGCGGTGCTGGACGTGGTGGCGTCGCATGGGTTGCCGGGGTCGGTGGGGGCGGACGGGTCAGGGTCACCGGGGGCGGTGGGGTCGTCCGGCGCGGGGTGGGGTGGACGGCCGCCCGAGGTGAGCCGGCGGGCCACGGCCGCCGCGCCCTCCTCGCGCGTCATCCCCACCTCCGCCCACGACAGGCCGCCCGGCGTGATGTGACCGGGACGGACCATGCCGGGATCGATCACCCGGATGTGCCCCACGCCGGCGGCGGCGAGCAGGGCGACGACCTGGGCGCCCACCCGGCCCGCGCCGTAGACCCGCACCCGCGCGGCGCGCCGCCTGGCCAGCAGCTCCATGCCGCCGTCGGGCGAGGTGGAGGAGAGATCCAGGACGTCGAGGTCGGGTCTGAGCCGGTCGCGCTCGGCCAGCGTGAGGTCGCGCAGGACCGACGGGCTGATGGCGGCGTCGTGCAGCGCGCCCTGGGCGCTGAGCTGGTCGATCAGGGCGCGGGCACGATGTTCGTCAAGACCGGCGGCGGCCGCGGCGCCGAGGACGCGATCCAGGTCGCGGGTGCCGTCGAGGCACTCCAGCCACTGGCGGATCGGCCGGGTCAGGCCGGACACCAGGACGGCGCGAAGGGGGTGCACGCCGTATTGGAGGGTCTGCTCGTCGCGCAGGACGCGCCGCAGGGCGGGCTTCACACGTGGCCTCATGGCGGGAAGGTTCGCACGTCGGAGCATGATCCCGAGACGGTTCGGCCCCGCCTGTGGACAACCGGTCACCGGAGCGTCCCGACCACCGGTTTTCCGGCTTCGGAGCGTCCATAAACCCAGGTCCGGACGACCGGATCGGAGGGCGACGGAGACAGCCGGGCAGGGCACAAGCGCGCAGCAGGCGGGCGGTCACCCAGGCGGTCACCAGACCATCCCGGCCATCCGCCAGGAAGGGACGCGGATGCCGCCCGGCGCGCGGATGCCGCCCGGTACGCGGATGCCGCCCGGTACGCGGATGCCGCCCGAGTACGCTCTCCGCATGACCGAGCTCTTGGTTGATCGCGACGACGACGGCGTGGTGCTCATCACCCTCAACGTCCCCGACCGCCGCAACGCCATGACCGACGCCATGACCGACCGCTGGCGCGACACCATGACCGCCCTCGCCACCGACCCCGACGCCCGCTGCGTGGTCGTGACCGGCGCGGGCACCGCCTTCTCCGCCGGCGGCGACCTGTCCTGGCTGGGGGAGCGGGGCGCCGAGGCCGTGCCGGCGCTGCGCGAGCGCATGCTCGCCTTCTACCGCACCTGGTTGCTGGTCAACCGGCTGGAGATCCCCACGATCGCCGCCGTCAACGGGCCGGCCGTGGGCGCGGGCCTGTGCGTGGCCCTGGCCTGCGACCTCGTCTACGCCGCCGACGACGCCAAGCTCCTGGCGCCGTTCACCTCGCTGGGCCTGCATCCGGGAATGGCGGCGACCTACCTGCTGCCCCGCAGGGCGGGCGTCGGACTGGCCCGCGAGATGCTCCTCGCGGGCCGCACGCTGACCGGAGCCGAGGCGGCGGATAAAGGATTGGTAAATGGATCTTTCTCGAACAATGACCTGCTTCCCGAAGTGAGATCCATTGCCCAGAAGATCGCGCGGAACGCTCCCGTCGCCACAAGGCTCACCAAACTAGCCCTGAGCCAAGACCATCAAGACCTGGAAGCCGCGCTGAGGTGGGAATCCTTGGCCCAGCCGGTGACCATGGCCACGACGGACCTGCTCGAGGGCCTGGCCGCGCATCGGGAAAGGCGCATGCCCAAATTCACCGGCTCTTAATCATCTGACCAGCAGAAACAGCGTCCACCCTCTGTGGAATTTCGTCCAACTCGGCTAACGTGCATATGTGCCCCCCGAGACAGTCGAGGTTCGTCGCAGTTCTCGTCGCCGGCGTACGGTCTCCGCATACCGCGACGGCGACAAGACCATCGTGCTCCTGCCCGCCTGGCTGAGCGGCGAAGACGCGGATGAATGGGTGAGCCGCATGCTGGATCGGCTGGCCGCCAAGGAGCGCCGCCGGAGGCCGACCGACGAGGTGCTGCTGGAAAGGGCGAGGGAGCTGTCGGCGAAGTACCTCGGCGGCAAGCCCCAGCCCGCGAGCGTCCGCTGGGTCGACAACCAGCAGCACCGCTGGGGCTCCTGCACTCCGGAGAACGGCACGATCCGCATCTCCACCCGGCTCAAGGGCCTGCCGGAGTGGGTCATCAACTACGTGATCATCCACGAGCTCGTGCACCTGCTGGTGCCCAGCCACGGCCCCGCGTTCTGGGCCCTGGTAGAACAGTATCCCAAGGCGGAGCGGGCCCGCGGGTTCCTGGAGGGATTCTCCGCCGCGGCCCACCTGCCTCCGGAGGAGTGTTGACGCGCATCGCCGCGGTCCTGGTACGCCACCGCATGGCGAACGCGGCGCCCCCGGGCGTCGATCCGCGCAGGTTCCTGGAGGCGGTGGCCGAGGACACCTACGAGATGGTCGCCGGCCTCGACCTGGTCACCCCGGTCCTCATCACCAGCGTCCCCGGCCTGGACGAGATCGTCTGGCCCGGCACCGAGATCATCACGGTCGAGGAGGGCGAGCCGCTCGCGTCCGTGCTCGCCCGGCTCGACGCCGACCAGGCCGCCGTCATCGGCGCCGACGCGCCCGACCTGCCGCCCCTGCTGGTGGGCAAGTTGTTCCGCGAGCTGGGCCGGGCCGAGATCACGGTCTGCCCGGCGGAGGGCGGTGGCGCCGTGGCCCTGGCCTGCGCCCTGCCCGCTCCCTCCTGGGCCGACCCCGACCTCGACGCCCCGGACGTCGTGGCCGCGTTGCGCGCTCAAGCGCCCGGCCCCCGGAGGGTCGCCACCACTCCGGGCTGGCACCGCCTGCGCACCCCGCGGGACGTCCACCGCCTGGACCCCGGCCTCGAAGGCTGGGACACCCTGAAAGCCCTGCTCAAGGAAGGATGAGCTCCGCCAGCACGGCCCGGTGGTCGGTGCGGGGAACGGTCCGCACGTCGACGGCGCGCACCCCCGCCCGCTGGTCCACCAGCACGTGGTCGATGGTGATGATCGGCGGGATCTTCTTGTTGGCCGGCCACGTCGGGATCAGCCCGGCCCCCACCTGGTCGGCCGCGTCCTTGTAGCCCCGCGACAGCAGCTCGCGCAGCGGCGCGTGGTCGAGCGAGGCGTTGAAGTCGCCGGCCAGGATCCGCACCCGCCCGGGCGTGGCGGACGGCAGCGCGGCCAGCGCCTCGTTCCAGTTGACGACATTGGGGCCCAGCGGCGGGTACGGGTGGACGGCCACGACCTCGACCGGCTCGCCGCCCGGCAGCGACACGGCCGCCGTGGGCATCTTGTGGCCGACGTCCGGCATCGTGTCCGGCAGCTCGCGCAGCTCGTGCCTGGAGTAGATCCCGCTCCCGGCCGCGCTCCACTCGGCGTGCAGCACGCGGTGGGGCATCAGCTCCTTGAGCCCGGCCGCGTCCAGGCCGGCCACCGCCCCGGGGGTCAGCTCCTGCGTGCTCAGCACGTCGGGGCCGAACTCGCGGACCAGCCGCACGATCGTCCCGGCGTCGGCCCGCCCGAACAGCATGTTGATCGTCATGATCCGGAACGGCCGCCCGGCGGTGGCCTCGGCGGTGGCCTCCGCGGTGCCGAGCGCCCTGGGCAGCACCGCGAAGCCGAGCGCGGTCGTGGCCAGCAGCGCCACGGCGGTGGCCGCGCGCCGCCGGCCGAGCGCGGCGATCAGTAGGGGGACCAGCGATCCGGCCGCCGCGTACGGGGTCGCCGTCATGATCTGGGTCGGCAGCGACCCGCGCTCCAGCCCCGCGATCCGGACGGCGGCCCACGCCGCGAACGGGGTGACCGCCATCCAGGTCAGCACGGACCCGGTGGTGCGCCGCCCTCTGCGAACAGGCGTAACGATCGTGCCGCCTATGGGCGACTCAGCCGGAGCGCTCACCGAACCCCCTTTTGGAACGATGCAGACGACTCTAGCCAACCGGGCGCGAGCGCAGGCCGAGGGCCCTCCGTCCACGTCCGGCCAGCCGCCGCGTCGCCTCGTCGGACAGCTCGGGGATCTCCTCGACCGGGAACCAGCGCAGGTCCAGCGACTCCTCGCTGATGACCGCCTCGGCGCCGGGCGGGGCCACGGCGGCGTACTCGACGTCGAGGTGCCAGCTCGTCGGCGGATGGCACCACACCTCGTGCTTGTCCAGCGCCAGCGGCCCGGGCAGCAGCTCCAGATCCGGGATGCCGGACTCCTCCCGGGCCTCCCGCAGGGCCACCTCGGCCAGCGAGGCGTCGCCGGGCTCGCAGTGGCCGCCCATGGGCAGCCACATGCCGGCCTTCGGGTGCAGCGTGAGCAGCACCCGGGCGCCGTCGTGCGAGAGCACCGCCGTGGTCGCCGTCAGGTGCCCGGGAACGCAGGCGCGCAGCATGGCGTCGTCGTGGGCCCGCAGGTGGTCGAGGAACTCCACGCGCAACGCCTCTTCCCCGGGCGTGGGCGCGGTCCAGGACGACAGCACCGAGACCGCGTCGCCGTGCAGGGTCAACTCCGCTCGTCCCCGCCCTCGTGCTTGTCCTCGCCCTCGCTCTCGCCGTCGGGCTTGCGCTCCAGCTCGGACAGGTCCCACGCCTGCTCGCCGCGGACGAACGCGTCGGGGTCGTCGAGGTCGTCGGCCGTCGGCATGAGGTCGGGATGGGCCCACAGCGCGTCGCGGCCGTCCACGCCGCGCGCCTCCTCCAGGGCCCGCCACAGCGCGGCCGCCTCGCGCAGCCGCCTGGGCCGCAGTTCCAGCCCCACCAGGGTGCCGAACGTCAGCTCGGCGGGCCCGCCGGTGGCCCGGCGCCGGCGCAGGGTCTCGGCCAGCGCGACGGCGGAGGGCAGCTTGCCCACGGCACTGTGGTCGACCACGGTGGCGACCCAGCCCTCGACCAGCGCGAGCGCCGTCTCCAGGCGTGACAGGGCGGCCTTCTGCCGCTCGGTCTCCTCGGGCTTGAGCAGGTTGCCCCCGCTCAGCGCCTCCTGGATGGCCTCGGGGTTGTTGATGTCGAGCCCGCGGATCTGCTCCTCCAGCTTGGAGGTGTCGACCGTGATGCCCCTGGCGTACTCCTCGACCGCGCCCAGCAGGTGCGAGCGCAGCCACGGCACGTGCTGGAACAGCCGGTGGTGCGCGGCCTCGCGCAGCGCCAGGTAGATCCGGATCTCCTCGGAGGGGATCTCCAGGCCCTCGCTGAAGTGGGCGATGCCGCCCGGCAGCAGCGCGGCCGTGTCGGACAGCGGCAGGCCGATGTCGGTCGTGCCGACCACCTCGCGGGCCAGGGAGGAGATGGCCTGCCCGATCTGCTGGCCGACCATCATGCCGCCCATCTGCTTGAGCATGCCCATGAGGGGGCCGGCCATCTGCTGGGCCTCGGGCGGCAGGCCGGCGCCGCCGAGCGCGCCGCCCATGGTCTGGACCATGCGCTCGGCGATCGGCTCGCACAGCTTGCGCCAGACCGGGACGGTGTTCTCGATCCACTCGGACCGGCTCCAGGCCTGCGGGTTCGTCACGCCGCTGGGCAGCGTGGTCGCCTCGTTCAGCCAGAGGTCGGCCAGGCTCAGCGCCTCGACGATCTGGCGGCGCTCGCCTTCCATGACGCTCGGATCGCCCTGGGCGACCACGGCGTGGCGGGCGATGGTCTTCGCCATGTCCCAGTTGACGGGGCCGGAGCCCTGCGGCGCCGACAGCATGTCGGCGAACTGGCGCATCGCCTGAGCCATCTGCTCAGGGTTGCCGAACATGGCGAACGGGTTGTCGTTGGGGTCGTTTTCGCGACCTGGCAGGTCAGTCACCGCTCTACCTCGTGCAGGATGGAGGAGTCCACATCCGCCACGTTAGTCGTCCTGCGGCGGATCAGTGCAAAGTGAGGACCTGGTGCCTACCTCGAAACGCCCGCGCCAACCCGTCGTCGCCGTCACGGGAGCGGCCTCCGGCATAGGCCGGGAACTGCTCGCGAAGCTCGTGTCCTCCGCGGATTTCCGCAGGGTGGTGGCCATCGACGAGGAACGCGGCGACATCCGGGAGGCCACCTGGAGAGTGATCGACGTACGAGATCCGCTCTTGGCGAACCGGATCTCCGACATCGACGTCCTGGTCCATCTGGCCGGCGACTACGCGCTCGACTCCGACCCGGTGGAGCGGCGCGCGTACAACCTGAGAGCCGCCCAGACCGTGCTCACCGCCTGCGCCGCGGCGCGCGTGCGGCGGGTGGTGCTGGTCACGAGCGCGATGGTGTACGGCGCCGCGCCCGACAACGAGGTCCCCCTGGCCGAGGACGCCCCGGTGGCGGCCGAGCCCGACACCGGGGTCGTGGGCGACTTCCTGGAGATCGAGTCCCTGGTCCGCCGCTCGCTGCGCAGCCATCCCGGGCTGGAGGTGACCGTGCTGCGCCCGGCCGCGGTCGTCGGCCCCGGCATGGACACCGTGATCACCCGCCACTTCGAGTCGCCGCGGCTGCTGACCGTCAAGGGCTGCACGCCGCGCTGGCAGTTCTGCCACCTCGACGACCTGATCTCGGCGCTGGAGCTGGCCGCGCGCGGGGTCGTCAGCGGGGTGGTGGCCGTCGGCTCCGACGGCTGGCTGGAGCAGGAGCAGGTCGAGGAGCTGTCCGGCATCCGCAGGTTCGAGCTGCCCGCGGGGCTGACGTTCGGCACCGCGCAGCGCCTGCACCGCCTCGGCATCACCCCGGCCCCGGCCACCGACCTGCACTACGTCGTCTACCCGTGGGTGGTCGAGTGCACGGCGCTGCGCGAGGCGGGCTGGAAGCCCTCCTGGACGAACGAGGCGGCGCTCAAGCAGCTCCTGGAGCTGCGCGAGAACGCCACGACCGTGGTCGGCAGGCGGCTGCCGGTCAAGGAGGCGACGCTCACCGCGGCCGGCGCGACCGTCGCGGTCATCGGCACCGCCGCGATCGTCCGCCAGGTACGCAAGAAGCGCCGCACGTAGCGCGGCCCGGCGGCCCGGCGGGAGCGGCGAGGCCGACGCCCGCGGCGGAAAGGTAGTCTTGCGGCGTGGACGTCATCCGGTTGCTCGCCATTCGCGACACCCCGCTGTCCGTCGACGAGGTGCTGGCCGCCGTGGGCGACCACGCCGCGGGCGGCACCACCCTGTTCGTGGGCACCGTGCGCGAGCAGGACCAAGGCAAGCCCGTGACCCGCCTCTCCTACTCGGCCCACCCCACCGCAGAGGCCGAGCTGCGCGCGGTGGCGGAGAAGGTCGCCGCCGACTTCCCCGTGACGGCGCTGGCCGCCGTCCACAGGGTGGGCGACCTGGGGCTGGGCGACATCGCCGTGGTCGTGGCGGTGGCCGCGCCCCACCGTGACGAGGCGTTCAGAGCCTCGCGCAGGCTGATCGACGACCTGAAGGCGCAGGTCCCGATCTGGAAGCACCAGGAGTTCACCGACGGCGCGACCGAGTGGGTCGGCGCCGGCGAATAAGCTCTTCACCATGTCTCGACGCGCCCTGACGCTGTTGCTCGCGGGATTCCTCGTGCTCGCGTTCGGGGTGGTGGGCGCGTTCCGTCCGGTCCCCTATGTCGTGCTGAGCCCCGGCCCGACCGAGAACACCCTCGGCGAGGTCGAGAAGAAGCCGGTCATCTCGATCACCGGCCGGCAGACCTACCCCACCAGCGGCGCGCTCAGTCTGGTGACCGTCGCCTACCAGGGCGGCCCCGCGGCCCAGATCGACCTGCTGACGGCGCTGCGCGGCTGGATCGATCCCGACGTGGCCGTGGTCCCGCAGGAGACCATCTTCGCCCCCGACCGCTCCGCCAAGGAGGTCGAGGAGGAGAACACGGTCGAGATGACCAACTCCCAGGACTCCGCCACCGCCGCCGCGCTCCACGAGCTCAAGATCCCTTACAGCATCGTCGTGTCGGTCAACTCCACGGAGAAGGGCAAGCCCGCCGACGGCAAGCTGCTGAAGGACGACGAGATCGTCTCGATCGACGGCAAGGAGACCAAGGACGTCGAGGCCGTGGGCGCCGCGGTCAAGGCGCACAAGTCCGGCGAGGAGGTCGTCTTCGGCGTGCTGCGCGGCGGCAAGAAGGCCGAGGTCCCGCTGCGCACGGTCGCGGGGTCGCAGGGCCAGCCGCAGGTCGGTGTGCTCATGCAGACCAAGTACAAGTTCCCGTTCGACGTCGACATCAACGTCGGCGACGTGGGCGGGCCGAGCGCCGGGCTGATGTTCTCGCTCGGCATCCTCGACAAGCTCACGCCCGGCGAGCTCACCGGCGGCAAGAAGATCGCCGGCACCGGCACCATCGAGCCCACGGGCGAGGTCGGCCCCATCGGCGGCATCCAGCAGAAGATGATCGGCGCGAGGAAGGCGGGCGCCACGGTCTTCCTGACCCCGGCCGACAACTGCGCCGAGGCGGTGAAGGCGGCGCCCGACGGGATGCGGCTGGTGCGCGCCGACACGTTGCACGGCGCGGTGCAGGCGCTGGACGCGCTGCGCACCGGCAAGGGCGACGTCCCCGCCTGTTCCTCCTGAGAGGTGCCTGTGAACCGGCTGTGGATGAAACTTCCCGTGACCGCCGTGCGTTAGCCGTACGGCTGGCCTAGCGGTGTAGGTTGCCAGACACGGACCGTTTCTTCATTACGACGAGGGGTTGGCCTTGAGCTTCCGGACCCCAGGAGCCGGCAGGGCGATGCGCTTGCCCCGCCGACCGCGACTGCTTCTGCCTGTGGCGATCGCGCTCATAGCGATCGTGGCATTGTTCTTCCTGTTTAGTGGCATTTATACGGATTACCTGTGGTTCGACGCGGTTGACTACACGTCGGTGTTCACCGGCGTGGTGCTGACCCAGATCGTGTTGTTCCTGGTCGGCGCGTTGCTGATGATCGCCGTCGCGGGCGGCAACATGCTGCTGGCCTTCCGCACCCGGCCGATGTTCGGCCCGGCGATGTTCGGCGGCGCCAGCGGTGCCGACCGCTACCGCATGGCACTCGACCCCCACCGCAAGCTGATCTTCATCATCGGGATGGGGCTGCTCGCGCTGTTCTCCGGCTCGTCCTTCGCCGGTCAGTGGCAGACGTGGCTGAAGTTCGTCAACGGCAAGGCGTTCGGCCAGAAGGACGAGCTGTTCGGCTACGACATCTCGTTCTTCATGTTCGACCTGCCGTTCATCCGGATGATCCTGAACTTCCTGTTCACCGCGGTGATCATCTCGATCGTGCTGGCGGCGATCACGCACTACCTCTACGGCGGCTTCCGCCTGCAGTCGCCCGGCCTGCACGCCTCCCGGGCCGCGCGGGTCCACCTGTCGGTGCTGCTGGGCGTCTTCGTCCTGCTCAAGGCCATCGCCTACTGGATCGACCGCTTCGACCTGGTCTTCTCCGACCGCGGCTTCGTGCACGGCGCGTCCTACACCGACGTCAACGCCGTCCTGCCCGCCAAGACCATCCTCGCGATCATCGCGCTGATCTGCGCCGTGCTGTTCTTCGCCGGCGTGGTCCGGCCCGGCGGCATGCTGCCCGGGGTCTCCTTCGGCCTGCTGGTGCTCTCGGCCATCCTGATCGGCGGCGTCTACCCGGCGCTCGTCGAGCAGTTCCAGGTCAAGCCCAACCAGCAGGGCAAGGAAGCGCTCTACATCCAGCGCAACATCGACGCCACGCGCAAGGCGTACAACGTCGACAAGACCGAGGTGGAGACGTACAACGCCCAGGCCGACCCGACGAAGGTCCAGGCCGCCGGCGACACCTCCGTCTCCGGCGTGCGGCTGCTCGACCCGGCGCTGGTCTCCTCGACGTACGAGCAGACCCAGCGCATCCGCGGTTTCTACAACTTCGCCGAGCCGCTCGACGTCGACCGCTACCCCGACAGCACCGGCAAGCCGATCGACCACGTCGTCGGCGTCCGCGAGCTGACCGGCCCCGACGCCGGCCAGAACAACTGGATCAACCGCCACCTCGTCTACACCCACGGCTACGGCTTCGTCGCCGCGCCCGGCAACAAGGTCGACGCCCAGGGCCTGCCCGACTACGACGCCAAGGACATGCCGGTCACCGGCCCGCTGGTCACCAGCACCGGCCTGAAGGAGCCGCGCGTCTACTTCGGCGAGGAGCCCAACTCCGCCGAGTACGTCATCGCCGGCGGCAACCCCAACCGGCCGCAGGAGCTCGACTACCCGCAGACCAGCGGCACCGGCCAGAAGAACACCACCTACACCGGCGGCGGCGTCTCGCTCGGCTCGTTCTTCAACCGCCTGCTGTACGCCGCCAAGTACAGCGAGGCCAACATCCTGCTGTCCGGCGACGTCAACGCCAACTCCAAGATCCTCTACGAGCGCCACCCGCGCGACCGCGTCCAGAAGGTCGCGCCGTTCCTGACGCTCGACGGCAACCCGTACCCGGCGATCGTGGACGGCCGCATCGTGTGGATCGTGGACGGCTACACGACGTCCAACGACTACCCGTACTCGCAGAGCGAGAGCCTGGGCGACATGACGCGCGACGCCTCCAGCGACCGCCGCGTCATCGCCCAGCAGCCGACCGACCGGATCAACTACATCCGCAACTCGGTCAAGGCCACCGTCGACGCCTACAACGGCACGGTCAAGCTGTACGCCTGGGACGCCAACGACCCGGTGCTGCGCACCTGGAGCTCCGCCTTCCCCGGTGTCATCCGCCCGGCCTCGGAGATGAGCGCCGACCTGCGCTCCCACGTCCGCTACCCCGAAGACCTGTTCAAGGTGCAGCGCTACACCCTGTCGCGCTACCACATCACCGACCCGTCCGCCTTCTACAGCGGCCAGGACTTCTGGAACGTCCCGGGCGACCCGACGCAGGGCAACACCAACAACAAGCAGCCGCCCTACTACCTGACCACGACGATGCCGGGCGAGCAGCCGACGTTCTCGCTCACCACGACGTTCGTGCCACGGCAGGGGCCCAACCTGGCGGCGTTCATGGCGGTCGACTCCTCGGCCGAGTCCGGCTACGGGCGCATCCGTATCCTGCGCATGCCGTCCAGCACCCCGATCCCCGGCCCAGGCCAGGCCCAGAACTCCTTCCAGAGCCGCTTCGCCGGTGAGCTCAACCTGCTCGGCGTCGGCGCCTCGTCGGTCCGTTACGGCAACCTGCTGACGCTGCCGTACGCGGGCGGCCTGGTCTACATCGAGCCGGTGTACATCCAGGTGACCGCGGGAGGCGGGCAGGAGCCGTACCCGATCCTGCAGCGGGTCCTGGTGTCGTTCGGCAGCAAGATCGGTGTGGGGCGCACGCTGGACGAGGCGCTGCAGGAGGTCTTCGGCGAGGAGCAGCAGCAACAACCCCAGCAGGAGCAGAACAACCAGGAGAACCAGGCCCAGCCGAACCAGTCCAACACGGCGGTCAACTCGGCGATCGCCAACGCCAGGAAGGCCTACGACGACGCCCAGAAGGCGCTGCAGGCCAGCCCGCCGGACTGGGACGCGTACGGCGCGGCACAGAAGCGGCTGGAGGAGGCGCTGAAGGCGCTGGAGAACGCGAACCGGCAGCAGCAGCCGCAGCCGTCCGCCTCGCCCAGCCCCTCGGCCTCGACCTCGGCCGCCCCGTCGGCCGCGCCCTCGGCGTCGCCGACGACCTCACCGCCGGCCGCGCCGTCGCCGTCTGCCTCCGCGACAGGAGGCACGTCCTAGCCATTCGGTTTGCGTCCACCCCACGTCGCGGTCTAGTGTGGAAGAGCAACACAGCGACGCGGGGTGGAGCAGTTCGGTAGCTCGCTGGGCTCATAACCCAGAGGTCGCAGGTTCAAATCCTGCCCCCGCTACCAAGCGTCACAAGAGGCCCGGGAGACCGGGCCTCTTGTCGTTTCACCGGCGGATCCCGCGATCCGGTGCGAAGCACTCTCCGCGGGCCTGTATAGTTATCAGTGACACACCGACGCGGGGTGGAGCAGTTCGGTAGCTCGCTGGGCTCATAACCCAGAGGTCGCAGGTTCAAATCCTGTCCCCGCTACTCATCCGAAGTCCCCGGCCAGCAGGCCGGGGACTTCGTCGTTTCCGGCCCGCGCCTGACGGGAACACCTCATCGCCGTACGTTCGCCTGGCGTGGGCGGACGCGCCGCTCGGCGATCACCTCGATGGTGGGGAAGGCCCTACCCCGACAGGCGTGCAGGCGTGACTGATCTTGAGTGGGATTCCCGCGACATTGGACGCGTGACAAAATTGCTCGCTGCCGCTGTCGCTGGTTCTCTCGCCGCCGGCTGCCTCGTACTCGCCCCTGTGACTCCCGCCCACGCCGCCACGGCGCCCTCCCCGCAGTCCCGCCTCGACGTGCTCACCACCGCGGACGGTATGGCGGGTGCCTTGAGCCGGGTGCGCAGTCCCGGCGAGGCGAGCGTGACCCGGCGCTCCGGTACCGCGCGGCGGGGGAGCGGGACGCCGATGATCGGGCCCGAGGGCCGGTTCAGGATCGCCAGCGTGAGCAAGCCGATCATCGCCGCCACCGTGCTGCGGCTGGCCGATCAGAAGAAGGTCGACCTGGCCGCGCCGGTGGAGCGTTACCTGCCCGGGGTGCTGCGCGGCACCGGCGACGGCGCCGGGATCGACGGCCGGAAGATCACCGTCCGGATGTTGCTGCAGCAGACCAGCGGCCTGCCCGAGTACCTCAACGCGATCGACTGGAAGAAGCCCTTCCCCGACTTCCTGCAAGTGGCGCTGGGGCTCAAGCCCACGCCCCGCGGCTCCTTCTCCTACGCCAACACCAACTACCTGGTCCTCGGCATGATCGTGACCAGGGTGACCGGCAAGGACTTCCGGCAGGCGAGCCGGGAGCTGATCCTCAAGCCGTACGGGATGCGGGACACGTACTGGCCGGCCAAGGGCGACGAGGGCATCCGCGGCCCGCACGCCCACACCTACGGGGTGCACCCCGCCCGTCCGCAGGACGGCGAGGTGGACCTGACCGACCGGCTGCCCACCTACGCGTTCGGGGCCAGCGGCGGCCTGGTCTCCACCCCCGAAGACCTCAACCGGTTCTGGAGCCGGGCCCCGCTGAGCACGATGATGGCCCGGACGGTGAAGGTCGAGCAGGAAGGCTGGCCCAAGGGCGCCCGCTACGGCTACGGCGTGGTCCGGATGAGGACGAGCTGCGGCGACGCCTACTTCGCCGCTGGTGACATGCCGGGAGCCGCCGTGTTCAGCGGCCGCGACCGGGCCGGGCGCGCCGCCACCGTCTACACCACAGGCGTTCCCGAGAACCGGCAGCACCTGATCGACGCCTTCGTCGCCACGATGTGCGCCCGCTGATCCCGGGCAGTGGCCGTGGGGGCCGGGCTACGAAGGCCGTGACGATCGCCGGCGGTCCCGGGGTGCGACCGCTCAGGCGTGATCGAGGATCAACGTGACCGCCTTCTGAACGGCCCAGCCGACGAGCAGGATCCCGAAGACGATCTGCGTGACACGCATCCAGGGCGGGGAGTCGTCGGCGAAGACGACGACACCGACCCACAGAAGGCCGAATGTCCCGACCAGGAGGGTCGCTGCCCAGTTCAGCCCCCGTTGCCACATATGTGCAGTCTCGCAGTTGGGGAGGAAAGAGCGGGTATGTCCGCCGTCCTCATCAGGTCACCACGCGGCAAGGGCGTCGAACGGTCACTTCGCCCTGCCCCGCCGCATCTCGCCGCGCCTAACGCCGCAGGCTGCGGTGGCTGCCGGGGCAGCGCCGCGACCGCGAGCCGCGCGGGTGCCGGGGGCCGCCGCCGTCCTGCAGGTGGGCGAGCAGGGCTTCCGCCGTGCGGGCATCGTCCAGGACGCGTCCCGCCTCCTCGCCGGTCTCCGGCAACATGCCCTGCTGGGCCAGCTCGTCCCTGACGAACGACAGGGGATCCGGTACGTCCGCCAGCTCGGCCGCCGCGCCGGCCCGGGCGGCCGTCAGCAGGCGCAGGTAGCGGGTACGCAGGACGGCCTCGTGCAGGCGGGCGTGTTCGAGGTCGTCGATGAGCGTCCTGGCCACCCGCACCAGGTCTTCGGCGCTGGTTTCCTCGTCGGCGAGGAAGGCACGGATGTCGTCGAACTCCGAGCGGGTCATGGCGGGCACCTCCGAGAGCGCAATCTGCTCGTGGGGTACTTCGTACCGAGCTGCGATTGCGGATGACTTGCCGCGCACTTGCCCCTGGCTGTCCGGCCGGCGGACATCGGCCAGGTTTGGGAATGAGAAGGGGAGGGAAGGACGTTGTGATTACCTGAGATGCGCGAAGCACGGGCGGCGGGCTGCTAGAGTTGCTTCGCGCAGGGCGCCCGAGGAGCTCATCGAGCTTCCGGAGCCGCCCCCGCGAATCCCACTTCCTTCACCGGACCATCCACTCTGGGCGGGCTGGTAAGTTAGAGGGGTTGCCCCGGAAACGGGGTGTGGATTAATTCCAGCAGGTCGTACCGGCCCGGTCAATTTGACAGGAAACGGAACGGCTGAAAGAATTAAGACACAACGAAAGACGAAACGAAACGCCTCCGAGGCGAGACCCCCCTGGTCGGGGTCGCGGTGAGGATGGACGCGTCCGTTTCTTGAGAACTCAACAGTGTGTTAAAAGCCAGTGCATGTGCAACACATGTATCACCCCGTCATTTGATTGACGGAAATTTCTTGCTTGGACGAATCTGTCCGACAAGCCTGCATGGCATTGTTTGGAGAGTTTGATCCTGGCTCAGGACGAACGCTGGCGGCGTGCTTAACACATGCAAGTCGAGCGGAAAGGCCCTTCGGGGTACTCG
>NZ_JBFAHK010000015.1:182897-246810 GCF_040802095.1 Nonomuraea sp. NPDC050783 | reverse complement strand
GGACACGGTCGTCCTGGACAAGACCGGCACCGTCACCGAGGGCCGGATGACGCTGGTCGGCGTGCACCTGGCCGAGGGCGAGAGCGAGGAGGAGGAGGTGCTGCGCCTGGCCGGCGCGCTGGAGCACGCCTCCGAGCACCCCATCGCCCAGGCCGTCGCCAAGGGCGCCGCCGCCCGCGTCGGCGAGCTGCCGGCTCCCGAGGAGTTCGCCAACGTCGAGGGCCTCGGCGTGCAGGGCATGGTGGAGGGCCACGCCGTGCTGGTCGGCCGTCCCAGGCTGCTGGAGGAGTGGTCCCAGCACCTGCCCGCCGGCCTGGAACGGGATCTGCGCGAGGCCCAGGCCGCCGGCCGTACCGCGGTCGCGGTGGGCTGGGACGGCGAGGCCCGCGCCGTGCTGGTGGTGGCGGACGTGGTCAAGCCGACCAGCGAGGAGGCCATCGCCCGGCTCCGCGCCCTCGGTCTCACGCCGGTGCTGCTGACCGGCGACAACGAGGCCGTCGCCCGCACGGTCGCCGCCGAGGTGGGCATCGACGAGGTCATCGCCGAGGTGCTGCCCGCCGAGAAGGTGGACGTGGTCAAGCGGTTGCAGGCCGAGGGCAAGGTCGTGGCCATGGTGGGCGACGGGGTCAACGACGCCGCCGCCCTGGCCCAGGCCGATCTGGGGCTGGCGATGGGCACGGGCACCGACGCCGCCATCGAGGCGAGCGACCTGACCCTGGTGCGCGGCGACCTGCGGGTGGCGGCCGACGCCATCCGGCTGTCCCGCCGCACGCTGTCGACCATCAGGAGCAACCTGTTCTGGGCCTTCGCCTACAACGTGGCCGCCCTGCCGCTGGCCGCCCTGGGCCTGCTCAACCCGATGATCGCCGGCGCGGCGATGGCGTTCTCCAGCGTCTTCGTGGTCAGCAACAGCCTGCGGCTACGCCGCTTCACGTAGAACCGGCACCGTCCGCCACCGCACCGTCCGCCACCGCGACGGACTCGCGGTGGCGGACGGGCATCGGCACCCGGTGCACCTCGCCCGCCCGGTGCACCTCGCCCGCCCGGTGCGCCTCGCCCGCCCGCTCGCCGGCCGAGCGGTCGCGGCCGATCTCCGTGAACAGCACGTCCACGGCCTTGCGGCCCAGCTCGTAGTGGGGCAGCGCCACGGTGGTCAGCCGGGGCCGCATCCATGAGGCGATCGGGTGGTCGTCGAAGGAGACGATGGAGACATCGGCGGGCACCTTGAGCCCGAAGTCGTCCAGCGCCTGGTAGGCGCCCATGGCGATGCGGTCGTTGAAGCAGATCAGCGCACGCGGCCGGACGGTCCGCAGCAGGTCCCGCGTCGCCGCGAGGCCGTACTCCGGCTGCCAGTCCGGGCAGGTGCGGGCGCCGGCCACCTTGACCCCCGCCTCGCCGAGCGCCTCGCGGATGCCGATGAGCCGTTCCACCGCCGCGAGGCTCTCCGGGGGCACGTCGCGCAGGCGCGGCCCGGCGCCGATGAGGTAGATGCCGTCGCGGTGTCCGGCGTCGACCAGGACGCGGGCCGCGCGGCGGCCGGCCTCGACCTCGCCGGGCAGGATGGCGGGCAGGGGAGCGGGCTGCTTGGGCAGGGCGTTGAGCAGCACGGCGGGCGCGGCCATGACCGCCTTGGGCACCTTGATGGTACGGGTGAACATCGAGGCCAGGATGAGCCCGTCGACCTGGCGGTCGTGCATGGCCTGCAGCAGGAGGCGCTCCAGCTCGGCGTCGCCTTCGGTCTCGCCGATGAACAACATGAAGCCGCGGTCCCTGGCGGCCTCGAGCGCGCCCTTGATCATGTCGCCGGCCAGCCGCGAGGTGGCGACGGTGTCGGAGACGAAGCCGATGGTCCGGCTGCTGCCCGTACGCAGGCCCCTGGAGACGATGTTCGGCCGGTACTGCAACTCCTCGGCGGTTTTCACCACCCGCTGCTCGACGTCCTGAGAGATCCGCAGCTCGCGGCCACGGCCCGACAGCACGAGCGAGGCGGTGGTGCGGGAGACGCCTGCGGCCTTGGCCACATCGGCCAGCGTGACCCGTCGTGGGCTCACCCGATCTCCCATCGTCAAGAGTGTGTTACGGGGGGTTGACATCGTACGACGCGCGTGGTGAGACTATCGGGCGCTAACCCGATTTAGCAACGAGTTCGGGACATCTGCCGCGCGCTGATCGTCCCCAGCAGCAGAGGAGATCCACATGACTCGTCGAGTCCGCTCCGGCAGGTCCGGGGCCGCGCTGGTGATCGCCCTGGGGACGCTGGCCGCCGCCTGCGCGGCCCCCGGCAGCGACAGCCCGCAGCCGCAGGCGACCGGCGCGTCCCCGGTGTCGGCGGCGCCTGCCTGCGGCTCGGCGCCGGTCACGATGAGCGGCTACTTCGAGACCGGCTTCCCGCTGCCCAAGGCGCTGACCACCGAGTTCACCAAGCAGCACCCGAACGTGACGTGGAACATCCGCGAGGACCAGTTCGCGGTCATCACGCAGAACGCCCCCCGCGTGCTGGCGGACAACCCGCCCGACCTCATGCGCCTGCCCCAGGTCTCCGAGCTGGTCAAGGACAATCTGCTGAAGAACCTCGACGGCTACGCGACGGCCTTCGGCTGGGACAAGTGGCCGGCCTCCCAGCTGGAGCAGCTGCGCCTGGGCCAGGGCGGCCGCCCGCGCGGCGAGGGCTCCCTCTACGCCCTGGGCCTCAACATGAGCATGACCGGCCTGTTCTACAACAAGAAGCTCGCGGCGCAGATCGGCATGTCGGCGCCGCCCGCCACGCTGGCCGAGCTCGACCAGGCCCTGGACAAGGCCAAGAAGGCGGGTCTCACGCCCATCCTGCAGTTCAACGGCGGAGCCACCGGCGGCCTGGCCTTCCCGCTGCAGAACCTCATGGCCTCCTACGGCCCCGCCGCGCCCATCAACGACTGGATCTTCCAGAAGCCCGGCGCCACCATCGACACCCCGGCGAACCTGCGGGCCGCCCAGCACCTGGAGAAGTGGATCAAGGCCGGCTACTTCCAGAAGGACGTCAACGCGGTCGACTACGCGACCATGATGAGCCGCTTCATCGACGGCCAGGGCCTGTTCATGTTCAACGGCGACTGGGAGTCGGGCAACCTCGACAAGCAGATGGCGGGCAACGTCGGCTTCACCCTGATGCCGCCCGCCGAGCGAGGGGGCAAGCTCGCCGCCATGTCGGCGCCCCTCACCTTCGGCATCGCCGCGAAGGCCAGGAACGCCGACTGCGCCGCCTTCTTCCTCAACTGGGTGGCCACCGACAAGCGGGCCAGGGAGATCGGCGTCGAGATCGGCGGGTCGCGTCCGATGGGACCGGCGGACGCGTACATGCCGGCCGTCAGCTCGGACAAGGTCACCGCGAGCACCCTGGCGGCCGGGGCGGACATCGCCGAGAACGACGGCGCGATGGACTTCATCGCCAACGCCACCGGCGCCATCTACGCCAAGAGCTGGACGCCCAACCTGCAGAAGCTGGTGGCCGGCCAGCAGACGCCGCAGGGGTTGCTGAAGGCGGTCCAGTCCGACTACGCCGGCCAGCTCGAAGGGAACTGAGGCAGGTGACGACCCGACCCGCCGCCGGCCGGTCCCCGCACCGGCGACCGGCCAGGACGGCCAGGCCGCTCGGCGCGCGCGGCCTGGCCGGCTGGCTGTTCGTGCTCCCGGCGCTCGCCTTCTACGCGGTGTTCGTCCTGCGTCCGATCGCCCTGACGTTCCAGTACTCGCTCTACGACTGGAACGGCATCGGCGCCTCCACCTGGGTGGGGCTGGCCAACTACGGCAAGGTCTTCACCGACCGCGACCTGTTCGACTCGCTGGTCAACGCCTTCCAGCTCATCGTCTTCTTCAGCGCCGTCCCGGTCGTGCTCGGCCTGGCCGTCGCGGCGACGATCAGGCGCATCGCCGCCAGCCGGCTCGCCCTCGTGGCGCGCACCGTGCTCTTCCTCCCCCAGGTGATCCCGCTGGTCGCCGCCGGCATCGCGTGGAGCTGGCTGCTGGCCTCCACCGGCATGGTCAACCAGCTGCTCTCGCTCGTCGGCCTCGGCGGGGTGACCCGCGCCTGGCTGGGCGAGTTCGCCACCGCCCTGCCGGCGGTCGGCATGATCGGCGCGTGGGTGCTCCTCGGGCTCTGCACGCTGCTGCTCCTCGCCGGCATGAGCAAGATCGATCCGGCGCTGTACGAGGCCGCCCGGCTCGACGGCGCCGGCCCGTGGCGGGAGTTCGTCTCCATCACGGTCCCGAGCCTCCGGCAGGAGATCGCGGTCTGCGTCACCGTGACCGTCATCGCGGCCCTGGCCAGCTTCGACATCGTCTACATCGCCACCCAGGGCGGCCCCGGCAACACCACGATGGTGCCCGGGCTGCAGATCTTCTACCTGGCCTTCTCCGAACGCGAGGTGGGTACGGCCTCGGCTCTGGCCGTGGTCCTCATGCTCCTCGTGATCGCCTGCGCCCTTCCCATCCAGTGGTTCGCGAAGGACGGCAACAAATGATCACCGCTTGGCGGGAGGCCTGGACCGGCAGGGTGCTGCTCATCCTCATGATGGCGGTCACGCTCCTGCCGTTCCTCAGCCTGTTCGTCACCGCCCTGCACCCCTCCGGCACCTACCCGGCCGGGCTGGCCTGGCCCGGCGACCCGCAGTGGGGCAACTTCCTGCGTGCCTTCGAGGCCGCGAACATGGGCGCGCTGCTGTGGTCGAGCGTCCTCATCGTGCTGGGCGTGGTGCCGATCTCGATCCTGCTCGGCACGATGGCCGGCTTCGCCATCGGCCACCTGCGCGTCATCGGCGGCCGGGTGGTCTTCCTGCTGTTCGTGCTCGGCCTGACCCTCCCCTTCGAGGGCATCATCACGCCGCTCTACTACCAGATCCGCGACATGGGGCTGCTGAACACCCGCTGGGCCATCATCCTGCCGCTCATCGGGCTGTTCATGCCGTTCAGCGTCTTCTGGATGCGCGCCCACTTCGTCAACATGCCCGGCGAGCTCTCGGAGAGCGCGCGCATGGACGGCGCCAACGTGTGGCAGCTGTTCCGGCGCATCCACGTCCCCTTGGCCATGCCGGCGATCTCGTCGCTGGGCATCCTGCTGTTCCTCTGGACGTGGAACCAGTTCCTGCTGGCCATCGTCCTGGTGGACGACCCCGCCAAGCGTACGATGTCCGGCGCCCTGGGCGCCTTCCAGGGCCAATGGGGGACGGACATCCCGCTGCTGTGCGCGGGATCGCTGCTCATCCTGACCCCCACACTCGTGATCTTCCTCATCTTCCAGCGCCATTTCGTCAAGGCCCTGCTCCAGGGCTCCCTGAAGGGCTGACGGCGAGCCGGGCACCGCCCCTCCCCGCCGTCTGCCCCGGCACACATCCCACGAGCGAAAGCAGAGGTCGTCCATGCTCCCGCGAAGAGGACCACAGGTCGCGCGACAAGCGGCGACCGAGCCCCGCACGCCTCGGGGAACGGCCGCCCGCCGCCACCACGGGCAGGGCACCACGTGAGCGGTGACCGGCCGGCGCGCTGGACCCGCCGGCACCTCGACCTGCTCACCGAGGACGACGCGACCACGGCGCCCGTCATCGATCCCGCCGCGCCGCCGCGGATCCTGCCCGGCCACGACCTCTGGGATCTGTGGCCGATCCAGGAGGAGGACGGCTCGACGAGCACGGCGGGCGGCCGCGAGTTGTGGATGGCCCTGTCGGCTCCCGCGCTCGGCCATCCCGAGGAGCGCCACGACCGGGCCAGGATCCGCCTGCTCGGCAGGAAGGGGGACGAGTGGGCGGACCTGGGGAACGCCTTCCCCGACGGCGCCTCGCCCGGCAGCCGCGAATGGTCCGGATCGGCGATCCGCCGCCCCGACGGGACCGTGTCGGTGTACTACACGGCCGCCGGGCGGCGCGGCGAGGCGCGTCCGACGTACCGGCAGAGCGTCATCGAGGCCCGTACCACGGTGATCTCCGACGGGGACCGGATCGGGCTGTGCCAGGACGTCCCGCACCGCGAGGTCCTGCGCTCCGACGGGCGGATCTACCTGCCGGCCGACGAGGACGACGGGGCGCCGGGCCGCATCAGGGCCTTCCGCGACCCGGGCTGGTTCCGCGATCCGGCCGGCGGCGGTGACCACCTGCTCGTCGCCGCGTCCACCGCCTGGAAGGACACCTTCACCGGCGCCGTCGCCCTCGCCGAGCCGCGGGACGGCGCCTGGTCCCTGCTGCCGCCGCTGCTCGTCGCCGAAGGCGTCAACCACGAGCTCGAACGCCCGCACGTCATCGTCCACGACTCCTGGTACTACCTGTTCTTCTGCACCCAGCGCCACGCCTTCCACCCGGCCGGCCGCGCGCCCACCGGCCTGTACGGCTTCGCCGCGCCCGCCCTGACCGGACCGTACGAGCCGCTCAACGGCTCCGGGCTCGTGATCGCGAACCCCTCCGGCCGGCCCGACCAGGCCTATGCCTGGCTGGTGCTGCCGGATCTGCACGTGGTCAGCTTCGCCAACTACCGATCACCCCAGGGCCTGGACCTCCGGTACGCGCAGGCCGCGCAGGCGCGGGCCGGCTTCGGCGGCACCATCGCCCCGGCACTCAAGCTGACCCTGGACGGCCTGAGCACCTCCGTCGTCCCGGTGGCGGAGGATCCCGGAGCCCAGCTCCCAGGGGTCCGGGAGAAGAAGCCGAGCGCGACACCGCTCACCACCTGAGGCGGCGGAGCCGTTGTCCCCCGCCGTCTCATCCGCCCTTCGGGCAGAAGACCGCTTCGGCGGCCTTCACCAGGAGCGCATCCAGCGACGGGTCGGTGTTGGAGATGGCCAGGGTGGCCGACAGGGCGAACTGCGTCCGGCCGTCGGGCGAGACGAAGGTGACCGCGTTGAAGCCGGGGGCGCTGCCCTTGAGCGACATGATCGCCGGCTGGCCCCCGCACGGCTGCGCGGGCGGCTGCTGCTGGCCGCCCCCGCCCTCGGACGGCTGTCCCGACGGCTGTCCTGAGGGCTGCCCCGACGGCTGCCCCGAGGGCTGCGGCGCGCTTCTCGGCGGTCCCATGAGCACCCTCTTCAGCTCTTCTGGCAGCAGCCGGTTCTGGGCGAAGGCCCGCTGGAAGGCGCTGATGTCGTGCGCGGTGGAGATGACGCCGCCGGCCGCGTAGCCGTAGCTCATGTTGAGCCGGTCCACATCGCGCAGCTTGCCCGTGCTGTCGGGGAAGTAGCCGTGGCCGTGCGGGCCCTTGATGCCGCCGGGGAACTTGGTGGGCAGGTAGGAGTCGTCCATGCCGACGGGATCGAAGACGCGCCGCTCGAACTCGTCGGCCAGGGTGTGCTTGGTGTACCTCTCGATGATCAGGCCCAGCAGCAGGTAGTTGGTGTTGGAGTAGGAGAACTTCTCTCCCGGCTCCTGGGTCCGGGGCAGGGTGCGGGACTTCTTCACCAGCTCCATCGGCGGGTAGTAGGTGGTGAAGTCGAAGGTGTCGACCAGCTTGTCGTCGAAGAAGTTGGGGACGCCGGAGGTGTGCTGGATGAGCTGCTGCAGGGTGATCTCGCCGGCCCGCTCCACCAGGTCCTTCTCGGCGACCTCCGGGAGCAGGTCGCTGAGCTTGTCGTCGAGCTTGAGCTTGCCCTCCTTGACCAGTTGCAGCACCACGACGCCGGTCATCTGTTTGGTCTGGGAGCCGACCCGGAAGCGCGCGCCGGTCGGGATCCTGCCACCCTTGCCGTTCAACAGGCGGGTGCCGGCCGAGCCCTTGCCGACGCGCTTGCCGTCCACGTAGACCTCGCCGATGGCGCCCACCACCTCGGGCGTCTTGGCCAACTCCTCCAGCGCCCTCTGCACGTCCCCCGGACGGGGCCGGCTCGCGGTGGGCGCGGCGGTGGACGCGGCCGCGGCGGGCAGGCTGCTCAGCGCCAGCACGACGCATGCCAGTCCGGTGACGCCGGCTACTGTCGCACGATTCACGAAAAGAATCCTTCCTTCAGGCAGTCATCACGACCGGCGGGTTCCGCCGGCCACGACGTTCAAGGTCATGCCTAGACCAGGCGAGGTTTCCTGCCTGTTTCCGCGTTCGCTCCGCGCCTCGGAGCAAACCGGGAGGAAACATTCGCCGGTGTAGGGATGACGGTCATGACCTTCTCCGAGACACCGCTACGCCGGCTGACCGCCCTGGCGTGCCTGACGTTCCTCGCGGCGGCGGGGCCCGCGGGCCCGTCACCCGCCGTGGCCGCCACCGCCGCGGGCCGTTCCGCTCCCGTCGTCGAGTGGAAGCCCTGTCCCGCCTACAGCGACGAGGTGGCCCGCGGCATGGGCGTGACCGCCGAGCAACTGCCGGCCTTTCGCGCTCACATGGAGCGGCTCCAGTGCGGGACGGTCAGCGTCCCGCTGGACCATGACCGCCCCGACGGGCGGAAGATCAGCATCGCGGTGACCCGCCTGCCCGCCACCGACACGGGACGGCGGCTCGGCGCCACCGTGATCCTGCCCGGCGGGCCCGGCAACAGCGGATACCTCGATCCCGTCCTGCGCGTCAGGCTCAGGAACGAGGAGATCGCCAAGCTCAACCAGCGCTACGACGTCATCGGCTTCGACCCCCGCGGGGTGGGCGCCAGCACCAAGGTCGCCTGCCCGCCCGAGCAGGGCCCCCGGCCGGAGCCCGGACCGCTCACCCAGGAGACGGCCCGCGAGCTGTACCAAGCCCAGGCGGCCGCCAACGACGCCTGCGGGCGCTCCGACCCGTCCTTCCTCGGCGCGCTCACCACCGAGAACGTCGCCGCGGACCTCGACCTGATCAGGACGGCGCTCGGCGAGCGCCGCCTCAACCTGCTCGGCGTGTCCTGGGGCACCCACCTCGGCATGGTGTACCGCGGAAACTACCCCCGCAACACCGGCCGGGTCTTCCTGGACAGCACCGCGCCGCCGTGGACCCGCCAGGACGACCATCTCGCAGGCAGCGCCGCCGCCGCCGAGCGCGACTTCGGCCGCATGGCGACCTGGCTGGCCCGCAACGACGGGATCTACGGCCTGGGATCCACCGCGCGGCAGGTCCGTGACACGGTGCTGAAGCTGGTGCGCGACCACGACAAGACACCCAGGACGTTCACCGACCTTCAGCGGCCCATCGACGGCGCGGCCGTGGCCGACCTGGCCCGCCGCAACTCCACCGAATGGGCGCGAGCGGGCAAGGCCCTGGCCGAGCTGCGGGACGCGACCGGCACCACCGCCCCGCCCACCGTCAAGGAGCTCTTCGGCCCGCCCGGGGGAGCACCCGTGCCCGGCATGCCCGAGACGCTGAACCTGACCATGAACCGCGCGGTCAAGTGCAACGAGGACGCCAGCCGGCCCACCTTCGCCGCCGCCTGGAACGCCTACCAGGAGCGGATCAGGCGCCATCCGGTCACCGGCCGGGCCTGGGGCCTGGGAGCGGAGTGTCCCGGCTGGCCGCTGCCCGTACAGGAAAGCCCGGTCAAGCGCGCCAAGGGCTCGCTGGTGCTGTCCGGGCACCTGTACGAGTACATGTCGGCGTACGAGTGGACGCTGCAGACGCAGCGCGCCATCGGCGGCACCGTCTACACCGTCCGCGACGACGTCCACGGCTCCGTCACCCGCGTGCCGCAGTGCGCCGCCGACGTGGTCGGGTACTTCACCACCGGCCGGATCGACCGCGGCTGCGAAGGCAGCCCCCTCCCGAGCTGACAGCCCGGCACACCGGCACCGGCCCGCGGCTCGGCCGCGGGCGGACGTCGCGCGCGGACACGGCCGCCACCCTGACCAGGGACCTCGGCCTGGCCCACCCGGCCTGGGGAGCCACTGGGGGCCGCTCCGCCATTACTGGGTGGCGGTCAAACTGGGTCCTGCTCGTGGCCGTCATCTGCGTGGGCATGTTCCTGTCCGGCCCCGAGGGAATGGCCGCCACCGCGGGCGCCGGGCGGGCCGTCGCGGCTCGCCGGCGGGGCCAGGTCGCGGTGCTGGGCGCACAGATCGCCATGCTGCTGATCGCGACCGTGCTCTCGGTGTTCAAACCCCGATGGGGACTCCGGTGACCGGCTGGGCCGCCGGCGCTACCGGAGCCCCCTGGGCAGGCGGGCCTCGATCGCGTCGGCGGCGCGGAGCGCGCCGCCCGCCGCGCGCACGTCGTCCTGCATGGCGCGGAGCCGCCGCCGCACGGCGGGCTCGCCGAGCAGGCCGCGGACGGCTTCGCGCAGGCGCTCGGCGGTCACGTCGGTGGGAACGAGGACCGAGCCGAGGCCGAGGGCGGCGAGGCGGTCGGCGGTGGTCCGCTGCTCGGGGGTGTGGGGGACGGCCACCATCGGCACGGCCGCCGCCAGGGCCTCCATCGTGGAGTTCATGCCGGCGTGGGTGACGAAGGCGTCGGCGTGCGCGAGCACGGCGGGCTGCGGGACGTGCTGGTGGGCCTCGATGTTCGCGGGCAGCGGCCCGAGCTCGGCGGGGTCGACGCCGCGGCCCACGGACATCACGACGTGGTACGGCTCGCCGGCGAACGCCTGGACGCAGGCGCGGAAGAAGTCCGGGCGGCTGATGATCGTGCCCAGCGACACCAGGACCAGCGGGCGTGCCGGGGGCGTCCAGTCCTGCGCGGCGGGCAGCCGGGTGGGGCCGACGAACGCGTAGCGGTCGTCGAAGGTCTCGTTGTGCACGTGGAAGGACCTGGGCTGGTAGACGAGGTTGAACTCGGCGGGCCTGTAGAAATCGTGCAGCCGGAGCGGGGGGATGCCGTGCCGGCTGAGGACGGCGGCGAACAGGGTGTCGAACTCGGCCTTGACGGAGCCGGCGGCGGCGAACATGCCGGCGATGAACTCCCCGAAGTCGTAGCCTTCGCCGGCGGCGTGGGCGGACCAGGACTGGATCCTGGGCAGGCGCCATTTGGCGGCGAGCATGGGGCCGGCCCAGGCGAGCCAGTCGTTGACGATCAGATCCGGCCGGTCGCCGGCGTATCCGGTCTCGATCTGCGGCAGGACGTGCTCCAGTTGCCGGAGCACGGCGAGGGTGGCGCGTGCGGCGGCGTCCATGCTGTCGATCACGATGGCCTCGACGGGGCGGGGCTCGTAGGAGATGATCTCGGCTCCGGTCGGGCCGATGCGTTCGGCCATCCACGCGTCGGCGGGAAAGGTGACACGGTGGCCGCGCTCGACCAGCTCCTGGGCGATCGGCAGGAGGGGGTTGAGGTGACCGGCCTCGGCGAGGCTCATGAAGGCGAGGTGGGCCATGACGGATCTCCTTGACGACGAGGGTCGGGCCGCCCGATATGGAGGGCGGGATCCCTGCCGGGCGGGCCCAGGCGGAGCGCGGCACAGGCGAGGAAGGCGCCGATCACCCGGGGAACCGCGTGGGCGATCGAGTGGCCCTCCACCAGCGGCAGCACGATCGCCATCAGGCACGGCGCGAGGATCAGGTTGCCGGCCACTCTCCGCACCGCGCGGGCGGAGATCAACCGACCCGGGCCGGAGGAGGCGGCGGCGGGCTCGGCCCCTCGGTCACGCGCAGGGGACATGACCACTCCTTCTGGAGACCACGCCCGGCTCTCGGGCGACAGCGCCGAACCAGTTGCCCGTAAGGCAGTATCAATTCGCAAACTGGAATAGTCAAACGAGTATTTGATTAGCTCCTGCGGCCGTGTGACAGGATCAAGGGCATGACCTCACAGCACCCGTCCCCGGACCGGGAACCGGCCGGGCGGCAGCGGACCAGGCGATCGCCCGCCCCGCACGAGCGGCTGCGCGACGCTGAGCGCACCAAGGCACGCATCCTCGATGCCGCCGTGGAGGTCTTCTCCGCCAAGGGCTTCGACCGTGCCAGGGTCGCCGACATCGCCGCACGTGCCGGCGTGAACCAGCAGCTCATCTCCTACTACTTCGGCAGCAAGCGAGGGCTGTACCGGGAGATCGGCCGCCGCTGGCGGGCCTACGAGGCCGAGGCGATCCCCGAGGGGCTGGAGTTCGCCGAACAGATCAAGCGCGGCGTGCGGGCGAGCGTCGACCCCCGCTTCGGCGGGCGCCTGCTCGCCTGGGACGGCCTCTACGACACCGGCGAGGACGACGAGGGCGACGAGGAGACGCGGGAACGCAACGCCCAGCTCCAGCGCGAGGTGCGGGCGCTGCGCGAGCGGCAGCGCGCCGGTGAGCTCGACGATCGTTTCGACCCGGCCGCGCTGATCCTCATCGGCCTGAGCGCGGGCAACGCCCTCGCGGTCTACCCGCACCTGGCCCGCGGCCTGTTCGGCACCGACACGATCTCGCCCGAGCTGGTCGAGCACTACGCCGAACAACTCGCCCGGGTGATCAGCTCCCTGCCGGCAGCGGCTCCGCCCCGCGTGCCGGACTCTTCCGAGTGAGCACGAACAGGACGGTGACTCATCCCCCGGCGCCGCCACGACCTCATCCCGACCCGTGGCGTCCTGCGGCGTCCCGTGGCGTCCCGTGGCGTTCCAGTGGCACCGCCGTGCCGACCCGCCCGCCCCGTGAACCGGTGGACGACCGGGCCTCGACGGGTCCGCCTGCTCGGCTGCGCCTCCTGAGATCTCCCGTCAGCAGTCCCGCATCGCGGCGCGGGTCTGCGGGATCGACATGGGCGGCACCGGCAAGGGGTGGGCTGCGACGGCACGCAGGCCGTCCAGGGTCAGGGCCAGGTGCCGGCGCCAGGCGCCGGGCGCCGACCCGCGAGTGGCTCTGACGGTCGCCGCCACCCCCCAGACGACGAAGGCCATGTCGGCGAGGCTGACATCGGGCCGCAACTGTCCCGATCGCTGGGCGCGTTCGAGAAGCTCTCCCATCAGGCCGTATCCGCGGTCCTCGCCCACGGGAGCCGTTCGCGCGGCCAGGTCGTTGTAACCGTGGTCGGCCGCCTGGAGCTCGCACACGCTGGTGAGGAACGTGACGAACCCCTCCCAGGCGTCGTTCATGGCCAAGGACTGCTCGGCCAGCGCGGTCACCGCGGCGACCCGGTCCTCGAAAACCGCCTCCACCAGGGCCTCCCTCGTGGGGAAGCGGTTGTAGAGCGTCCCGATGCTCACCCCGGCCGCACGTGCGATCTCTTCGAGCGGCACGTCGAGCCCCTGATCCGCGAACAGTCGCCGTGCCGCGTGCAGAAGCCGCTCACGGTTCCGCATGGCGTCCTTGCGCATGCCCGCCAGTGTAGCTAACTTGAGGGAAGCCTCAATCTATGGATCGCCCGATCGTGACCTGTGGCGCTACGAGCGGCATCGGGGCGCGGCAGCGCATCGAACTCTTTCACGCGCGATATCCGTGGTCTTTCAAGAAGGGCTCGCGCGGACCTGCGGGCTCGTTCTTCACTGGATTGCTGCATGCATATGGACAACCGAAATCTGTGTCGCCTCCGATACGGTCATCACAGGGATCGGCGCCGACACCCCATTCGACTGAACCGGGAGCTTCTATGCCGCACGTACAAGTGTCCGTCGACACTCACGATGGAGTGTGCGCGGCCACCCTGCACACCCCTTCGGACGTGGGGGCCTGGCCGGGAGTCATCCTCTATCCCGATGCCGGCGGAGTACGCGGGACCTTCGCCGCGATGGCCGACCGGCTGGCCGGCATGGGATATTCCGTGTTGCTGCCCGATGTCTACTACCGGACCGAATGGGCTCCCTTCGACATCGCCACCGTATTCGACGACCCCTCGGAGCGTGAGAGGCTGGCCGCGCTCTCGGTGAGCGTCGACGCGGATATGGTGGTCCGCGACGCAGGGGCTTTTCTCGCGTATCTGGCGCGTCATCCCGCGGTCGCCGGAACCAGGGTGGGCACGGTGGGTTACTGCATGGGAGGACGTATGTCGCTCACGGCGGCCGCGCATCACGCGGATCGCATCGCGGCCGCGGCGTCGTTTCACGGTGGCGAGCTCGCCGCGGCCGGCGACCCGGACAGCCCGCACCTGCTGGCGCATCTCATGCGGGGCACGATTTACGTCGCGGCGGCCCAGGACGACAAAGTCTTCCCCGCCGACCAGCACGAACGGCTGCGATCGGCCCTCTCCGGCGCCGGGGTGCGATATACCCTGGAAACCTACGCGGCCGCGCATGGATTCGCCGTTCCGGACATTCCGCCGCACGATGCCGACGCTGAACGGCGACACTGGGACGCGTTGGCGAGATTGTACGGCGAAAACCTGTCCGGTTGATCGCCCGGCCGAATCCAGGACCGCGAAGGCATCTCGGAAGAGGAATATCGTGTTGATAGGGCACGGCCGGCGCGGACAGGATGTCGTGCGTGCGCGCTGACGTGACACTGCGACGCCTCAGGAAACCACGTACGCCATCGTGGTCGGCACGACAGCCGGCAATCTCGCCGCGCAACGCGTCCTCACCGCCCTGGGCGTTCCTCTGACCCGCGAGGATGACGAGGTGACGGGCTGGGCGGACCTCGGCCTGCCCCGTGGACAAGGGCCGGTCACGGCGGCCGACTGACGAATCAGGGGCACGGTCGGCCGAACGGGCATCAGGAGTCCGGCGCCCCGGGGTGGTCGTCGAGAAAGGCGCTGGTCACGCGCCAGAACTCCTCGGGCCTCTGGGAATGGACGCGATGCCCGGCGTCCGGAACCGTCACGAGCCGGCAATCCGCGATGATCTGGTTCATGCGGGTCAGGGCGTCCAGTGATACGTGGCTGGTCGGCCCGCCGCTGACGAGCAGCGTACGGGCGCTGATCGTCCTCAGACGTTCCCACCAGTCCGGTCGCGGAGTCCGGAACTCCGTGATGATCGGTTCGAGCGAGCGCCAGTCGAACGGCAACGGCTCGGACGGTTCGGCCACCGGCGCGGCCTCCACGCTCACCGGCTCCCGCGGCGGCGGGGGAGTGTCCTCGACGACCAGACGCCGAACGCGTTCCGGCTGACGTTGCGCCACCAGGACGGCGACCGCGCCGCCCATCGAGTGCCCGACCAGGTCGACGTGACCGATGCCGCAGGCGTCGAGGAATCCGATCACGTCGTCGCGCATCAGCTCCATCGAATACGTCCCGGTCCACGTGCTACCGCCGTGCCCCCGCAGGTCCGGGGCGAGCACGTGACGCCCCCGGCCCGCCAGCCGGATCGCGAAGCGCTCCCAGGTGCCGGCATCGCTCCCCAGCGCGTGCAGCAGCATGACCGGCAGGCCGCCGGGCGCGCCGGCTTCGCGGTAGGCGATCGTCACGCCGTCGAGCGCGACCGTGCCGTGCCGGAGCTCCGGCGTCACCGATGTCATGTCGAGATCGTACGGCCGCCCGGCCGCCCGGCCGGCCCGTCCTGTGGGCCGCGCCTGACCTGGTTCGAGCCCCTGAACCGAGGCCCCTGCGCCGCCATGAGCGCGGCGTCTCGGCCTCGGCCTTGCCGGAATCCGGTGGTGATTGGCCGCAAGAGAGCTGGATCGATCGGACTGCGCTTGGCCAGAATGCTCGCCTGGCCGTGCCGGGCCGGGGCCGGAACGATCGAATGGGTTGGAGTGACGTGGGGATTCGTTCGAGCATCGTGGTGCTCTCGCTGCTGGCGCTGACGGCGACGTCCGTCGCGGACGCCGCCGCCCGGCCCGCACCAGCGGCGGCGGCGGAGGCGGCGACGGTGACGACGATGGCGGCGGCTGCGGCCGGCTGTGACGGGGTGGCCGTCGGGCCGGAGGAGGTCGTCGTCTCCGCCGCGACCCGGGACCGCCTCGGGCTGAAGGGCTGGCCGGACAGCGCCATCAGCGCGGAGCGAACGTCCGACGGCCGCTTGCTCTTCCACGCCCCGGACGCGTTCGGCGGCCCCGCGGGCGGGCCGGCGCAGCGGAACGTGGTCACCGCCGGCGACCTGGAGGATCCGGTCTCGGGAGGGATCGTCAAGGCGGCACCCGTGCGGAACGCGCCGGACGGCTACGCATGGATCGGCGGCGGCCCGATCTGGAAGGCGCCGGACGGCACGGTGTTGAAGGTCCTGCACCTGGAGAAGTACAACGCGGCCGGAAACCTCTTCTACGCGGAGCTGCACCTGGGCAGGCACGACCCCGCGACCGGCGTCACCACCTACCTGGGGCCGGTGGCCAGGCCCGACAACGACCTCCGGACCGCGTTCGGGCTGAACCAGATCGCCGACATGGGGATGTCCAGCCTCACCCGCCGCGGCGACCACCTGTACGTGTACTTCCCCGACTTCACCGTGGACTCGCGGGGGCGTCCGGCCAGCACCGCGCTCTCCGTGGCGCGGGCTCCCGTCGCCGAGGTGCTGGCCGCCGCCGCCGCGGGCAAGGCCACGACGTGGAACAAGTACCACGACGGCGGCTGGGACTCACCGGCCTACGGGGACGCCGCCACCGGCGCGGGCCCCTCCACCGACCTGCAGCCGGGCCTGTCCATGGCATGGGCCCCGCACGTGGCCCGCCTTGCCTCCGGCGGCGTGCTCATGGCGGCCGCGGTCAGTACGCGCGAGATCGTCATCTCCACCTCGCCGGACGGGGTGCGCGACTGGTCGGCCCGCGTGCCGCTGTTCCGCGAGGCCGAGGACCGCCACGTCGCCTACGTGTCGGTCGTCGGCACCGGTGCCGACCCCGCGACCGTCGGACGCAGCTTCTACGTCTACTACACGCAGTGGCTGAGCCCGAACCCCGACTGGACCAGGGCCCAGCTCGTCCGCAGGCATGTCCGCTGCACCGCCACCCTGGCCGCCGAGGCCGTGCCGCTGATCCGGCACCTGAACGCCGGTCATCACCGCGTCACCACCAGCCTGCTCGCCGAGGCCGGCACCTACCCGCAGTTCGGCGGCATCTGGGGGCTGCTGTCCGCGCGACGTCCCGGCACCCGGCCGTTGTACGAGTGCCGCGCCGGCGCACACGACTTCTTCGTCTCCAAGGACGCGGCCTGTGACGCCCCGGGCAACGCCATCGTCCAGACGCTGGGCTGGATCCACACCGCCAGGCCCGCCGCGCCTTCGACACCGCTGTACAGGTGCGACCAACCCGGCAAGGGCCACCATTTCGTCTCCATCACCGCCGACTGCGAGGGCGACGGCACCCCCGAGGGCCTGCTGGGATACGCCCTGTCCACCACCCGGACCCCCTTCGTGCGCTACTACAACGGCTGGGAGCACCGCGAGACCACCGACAGCGTGACCTCCTCCTACAAGCGCGAGAAGCAGACCTGGTACCTGGAGAACGCCGAGCGTCCCGGCACGATCCCGCTGTACGGGTGCTCCTACGCCGTGCCGCGGGGGATCAACCACTTCGTCTCGGTGACCGCCGACTGCGAGGGACTGACGCGGGTGCGCAAGGAGGGCTACCTCCACACGCAGCCGCCGTCGAGCGACTACCGGCCGCTCTACCGCTGTTTCTGGCCCGCCAACCACGACCACTTCCTGTCCACGGAGGCGGACTGCGAAGGGGTGCAGGGCGGGGCACGGGAAGGCCGGCTGGGCTATGTCGCCACCAGCCCCGGCTTCACGGACGACGCGGCGGCGGCCTCGCCCGCCGGACGGGGTTGAACGCCCGCCCAGGTCAGCTTCGCGCGCGCAGCCAGTCGAGGAGGGAGGTGTGGGCGGGGTTCCAGCCGAGCCGGTTCCTCGTCTTGGTGGCGGAGATCTGCTGGTCCAGGACGAACAGGTCGGCGATGCCGCCGATCTCGGCCCGTGCCTCCTCCAGCGGCCAGGAGACGGTACGGCCGTCGCCGAGGACCGCCGCGAGTTCGTCCAGGCGGACGGTCTCGCTCATGCCGTGCCAGATCCCTGGGCCGGTCCTGTCGAGGACGGCGACGTACAGGCCGGCCAGGTCCTCGGCGTGCACGACCGGCCAGCGCACGCCGGGCTCGCCGATGTAGACGCCGGCGCCTCGCTCGGCGGCCTTGGGCGCCAGCAGGCCGGCGACGAGCCCTCCGCCGTTGCCGTACACCATGCCTGGCCTGACCACCTGGCCGCCCGCGGCGAGGACGCGTCGCTCGGCCTCCGCCCGCCAGCGGATCAGCGGGTGCGGGTCGGGGTCGCTGTCCTCGTCCGACGGCTCGCTGCCCAGGACGGCCGCGCCGGTCGTGTAGACGACCGGGACGCCGGCCGCCGTCAGGGCGTCCACGCCTGCCAGGTCGGTCTCCTCGCCGAGCGGCGGCCCGACGTGGACCACCCGGTCGAACCCCTTGGCGACGGCCGTCAGGGACGCCGGGTCGGCCAGGTCGCCGTCCACGGCCCGCACGCCTTCCGGCAAGGGGTGGCCGCCGGGATGGCGCAGGCCGGCGACCTCGTGACCCGCACGCCGAGCGGCGGCGGCGACGGCGCGGCCGATGTACCCGGTGACCCCGATGATCAGAACGTTCATGCCGGCTCCTTGTCCACAGTGCCCGACCCCGTCGGCGTCGGTGCGTGGGGAAACAGGAGAAGGGCCCGGCGTATTTCCGGCCGCGGCGTCCTCGTTCTCCACCTGGGCGCGGGCGCCCGGCGCCGTTGCCGGGACCACGTGAAGGCCGGCCGCACGGCGAGCGGCGTCACGAGCACGCCGGGATGTCGTTGCCGTTGTTGTCCTTGGCCTCGTCGTCGCCCCAGCGCGACAGGTAGTAGGCCGACACCCACTGGTTCTGCCAGGGGCTGCCCGAGTCCAGGTCGGTCTTCAGCCACCAGTGGTTGTAGGAGCCTCCGGACTCGACGACGGGACCCCAGACCCGGCAGTAGACGTAGTTCGTGCCCCGGTTGAGCGTCCCGGTACGGGTGCCGCCAGGGGTGCTGTAGCCCGGCGCGTCGGCGAAGGTGTCGACCCAGTACCTGCCGGGCGTGCTTCCGCCGCAGTTGTTGCTGGTCTCGAAGTGCTGGTTGTAGGACCAGGTCACGGGGACGCTGTGCCCGTCGATGGTGGCCTGCACGACGGCGCCGTTCAGCCGCTGCTCGTAGTGCAGGTGCGCGCCGGTCGTGGCGCTGCCCGTGTTGCCGACGGCGCCGATCTGCTGGCCCTGGGCGACGAAGGCCCCGACGCCGACCGCGCGTTCGGCCAGATGGAGGTAGCGCGTCACCCAGCCGCCTCCGTGGTCGACCACGATGGTGTTGCCCGCGTCGCTGAAGTAGGTCGAGGTCACCACGGTGCCGGCGGCGGAGGCCAGAGCCGGGGTTCCGTAGGTGGCACCGCTGGTCGAGACCATGTCCACCATGTACTGGCTGGCGTGCCCGGAATGGGTGGAGGTCGTCCAGCGCTGGCCGCAGGGCACGGGGAGCTGGAACGGCGGGACGGCGGCGCTGGCGCTGGTGCTGGTGACGAGTACGCCGGCCACGATGACCGCCAGAAGCGTCAGGGTTCGCGATAAGCAGGAAGGGAGGGAGGATTTCATGGTGATTCCCTGAACGAATCGAATTCTGGTGATGGGATCAGGCCGAAGGCCCGAAGGGGCCCGGCGGCAGGAGCGCGGACGGGATCCGCGAAGGGGCACGTGACGTGGCCCTTTGACGTCGTCGAGCTCGTGCCCCGGGGCTCCCGCCGCTCGCGACCATCGGACTCGCCAGGCGGTCGCCGTCCGGACGGCGACCGTCGCCTTGACTGTCCTCGTGAGGAAATCGGACGATACCGCGTCATCGTGTCGCGCCGTGCCGACCCTGTAAAGGGCGATTTCCTGCCATTTTTCGGCTTCTTGCGGAGTGGCGCGCGTCAGCCGGGCCGCCCGCGGCGGGCCGTGGCGTCAACGGCGACGGCGACAGCCAGGACGGCACCTGTCACCATGAGCCGGACGGACGAGTCGACGTTGAGAAGCAACATGCCGTTGGCCACCGACTGGATCACCAGGATGCCGAACAGCGCGGCATAGGCACGCCCCCGCCCGCCGAACAAGCTGGTGCCGCCGATGACGGCCGCGGCGATCGCGTTCAGCAGGATGTCACTGCCGCCACTGCTCTGGTTGACGGCGGCCAGCCGGGAAGCGGCCAGGACGCCTCCGGTGGCGGCCAGCGCCGAGGCGACGGCGAACACCGCGACACGGATCCTCGTGACGTTGATCCCCGCCCGGCGCGCCGCTTCGGCGTTGCCGCCGACCGCGTACACGCGGCGGCCGAACACCGTGCGGCGCAGCAGCAGATCGCATCCGATGACCAGGGCGCAGAAGATCAGGAACGGCAGCGGCACGCCCCGGTCCGCGCTCAAGACGGCGACCGCCGCCGCCAGCAGTCCCGCGAGCGCGACGGCTCGGCTCGCGACCCGGGCGATCGAGGGCGCCTCCAGGCCCGCCTGGAGGCGCCGCCACCGCCGGCTCAGGGCGGCCGACAGGTGAGCCACGACGAGTCCTGCCGCGAGAAGCCAGCTCAGCCACGCCGGCAGCCACACGCCGCTGAGCACGGCCAGCCCGTGTTCGAAGGGAAGGTTGAGCGTGCCGTCCGGCTTGAGCAGGTACAACATCAGCCCCAGCCAGCCGATGAGGCCGGCGAGCGTCACCACGAAGCTCGGCATGTGCAGGAGGGCTGACAACAAGCCGTGCAGGGCGCCGATGGCCGCCGCGACCCCGATGGCGACCGCTACGGCGACGAGCGGATGCCAGTCCTGGCGGACGTAGAGCGTGGTCGTCACGACGGCGGCCAGGCCGCTGATCGAACCGGCCGACAGGTCGATCTCACCCAGGAGCAGGACCAGCACCAGGCCGAGGGCGATGGTCCCGGTGGAGACCATCTGCAAGGCCAGGTTGGTGAGGTTCTCTGCGGTCAGGAAGTGCGCGTTCATGGACTGGAACACCACGGCGATCAGCACCAGCCCGATCGCCACCGGTGCCTGGCCCATGTCGCCGTGACGTAGCCGTTCCCGGGTCGCTCCCAGCGCGCCGAGGGTGCTCCTGATCGGCCATGCGGTCATTGATCGGCTCCCGTGATCGAGGCCACGATGGCGTCCTGCGTGGAGTCGGCGGTGACGAACTCGCCCGCGTTGCGGCCTCTGCGGAGCACCACCACGCGGTCGCTCACCGCGCGTACGTCGGACAGATTGTGCGAGACGAGCACGACGGCCAGCCCGCGGTCGCGGAGCCGCTTGACCAGGGCGAGCACCTGCGCGGTCTGTTCCACGCCCAGCGCCGCGGTCGGCTCGTCGAGGATCACCACGCGCGGGTCCCCGAGCAGGGCCCGTGCGATGGCGACCGACTGGCGTTGCCCGCCGGACAGCGCGGCCACGGGGGCCCGCAGGTCACGGATCCGCACGCCCAGGGAGGCGAGCAGGTCGAGGGCCGACCGCTCCATCGCCACCTCGTCCAGCACGCTCCTGCGGCGGATCTCGGTGCCGAGGTACAGGTTGGCGACCACGTCGAGGTTCTCCGCCAGGGCCAGGTCCTGGAACACCGTCGTGATCCCGAGCGAGCGCGCGTCGTTGGGCCGGCTGATGCGCGCGGGCCGCCCGGCCACTTCGATCGTCCCCTGATCGGCCTGGACGGCCCCGGAAAGGATCTTGACGAGGGTCGACTTGCCGGCTCCGTTGTCGCCCATCAGGGCGACGATCTCGCCGGCGTTCAGGTCGATGCGGGCGTCGCTCAGCGCCTGCACCGCGCCGTAGCGCTTGGTGATGTCGCGCGCCGACACCATCGGACGGCTGTTCACCGCAGGCCCGCCTCTTCGCACGCCTTCTCGAAGTCGGACGTGCAGATCTGCTCCACCGTGTAGAAGCCGTCCTTGACGATGGTGTCCTTGATCCGGTCCCTGCCCACCGGAACGGGTTCGAGCAGGAAGGCGGGGATCTGGGCGGTGCCGTTGTCGGCCGTCGTGGGCGCGGCCGGCTTCTGCCCGCGCACCAGTCCCACCGCCAGCTCCGCGGACTTCTCCGCCTGGGCGCGGATGTCGAGGTAAACGGTCATGCTCTGCTCGCCCGTGAGGATGCGCTGAACGGCGGCCAGCTCGGCGTCCTGGCCGGTGACGGGCGGGAGCGTCTGGTAGCCGGCTCGCTTCATCGCGGCGATCACCCCGCCGGCCATCCCGTCGTTCGCCGAGTAGACCCCGACGATCTGGTCCTTGCCGAGGGCGGTGATGGCCTGTTCCATCTGCTGCTGCGCCTTGTCGGGGCTCCAGTCGGGGGTGTCGAACTCGCGCCCGATCGTCACCTGCCCGTCGAGCGCCTGGTGCGCGCCCTTCTTGTAGTCACCGGCACTGGGATCCGTCGGCGATCCATTGATCATCACGACCTTCCCCTCGCCCCTGGTCCCGCGTTTGTCCAGCTCCTCCAGCAGGGCCCTGCCCTGGGTCTCACCCACCTTTACGTTGTCGAACGAGACGAAGTAGTCGTACGCGATGCCCGAGATGAGCCGGTCGTAGGCGATCACCGGCACGTTCTTCTGCCGGGCCTGGTGAACCGAGGCCGCGACCGCGGCCGCGTCGACCGCGTCCAGCACCAGGACGTCGGCGCCTTGGGTGAGAGCCGACTCGATCTGGCTCTGCTGCTTGGCCGCGTCCTGGTCGGCGTTCGCGTACAAGACCGCGCACTCGCCGCACAACTGCTTGACCTTGGCTTCGAACAGCGGCCTGTCGAAGGACTCGTAACGGGTCGTCTTGGACTCGGGCAGGAGAAGAGCGATCGTCTTCTCGTCGTCATCCGGGCCGGCACCGCCGCCGGTGCCGCCGCCGCACCCCACGGCGCAGGCCAGGAGCATGGACGCGGCCGCCAACCATCCTCGATGCATCAGTGCCCTCTTTCTTCCATGGTGCTCGGCTCAGGTGCCGACCACGCGCCACTCGGTGAAGGGCAGGCCACCGCCGGGACCGGTCTGCTCCTTGACCAGGAGCCTGCCGTCGCCCGAGATCGCGAGGACCGCGATCGATCCGTTCGCGGCGCTGACCACCGCGGGCTGGTCGGCGATCAGACCTCCGGTGTCTGCCCAAATGGTGTCGAACACATCGGATGCGGCCCCGCTCTGTCGGGTCATGCTCACGCCTCCGGCGCGGTTGCGTACGACCATGACGATGCGGGGATCGGAGACGGCCGCGACACCGTCGCGCGGATGGGGGGCGTTGGCGACGGCCACCGGGCCGATCCCGCCGTGTCCCGCGATCGGAGGCAGTCTGGTGAAGGAGCCGCCCACGCGCGTTTGCTTGGTGTGCCCGATCTCCTCGGCGTGGTCGCCGTCGCGGCCGTCGGCGAGCCGGTAGAACACCGACAACCGTCCGTCGGCGTTGGTGGCCACCGTGGGCGGGCCGGCGGCGTCCCACGCGGGCAGGGACGCCGGGGCGGCGAACCGGGAGCTGTTCGGGGCGAGCTGGGACCACTGTGTGATGGAGCCGAGGCCGGTGCTCGCGACCGAGTGGGCGAACAGTTCGATCTCGCCTTCGGGAGTGGTCGTGGCCGCCAGGCCGTCCTGGACTCCGGGACCGCCGCCCAGGTCGGCCCACCCGGAGAAGGCGTCATTCACCCTGAGCTGGACGGCGGTGCTGACGCCACCGCCGCCGTTCCTGACGAAGATCTGGATGCGCCTGTCCTGGTTGAGGGCGGCCGCGGGTTGTCCCACGTTCCGGGCGGCCGGGGTCGTGCCGTTGGGATTGCCCAGGCCGTCCCAGTGGCCGACCCAGTCTCCCTTCGACGTCTCGTAGGTGGTGACGACTTCGAAGGTGTCCAGGCGGGTGGCGAAGACCTCGAGCCTGCCGTCGGCGTTACGGGCTGTGGTCACTCCAGGGGCCAGCGGGCCGCCGGGATCGCCCCAGTCATGTGGTCCCTGCCAGGCACCGCCGGCGTCCTGCTCCCAGGTGAGCAGGCGACCGCTCTGCACGGCGAAGGCCTGCAGGCGCCCGTGAAGGTTGCGATCCGCCCACCGGGTCCCGGCCCAGAAGCGGGGGTAGAGCCGCTTGGACCAGGCCCCGTAGCCGGGATGGGTGTCGAAGTCCAGGGGGATGTCCTGGTCCATGGCGACATAGGAGGCGAAGGCCGAGCGCTTGCCGTCGCGCTCGGGGGCCGCCAGGTTCACGGGGCTCGTGCTGGTGTTGTAGTTGCGGTAGTGAACCAGCTGCAGGCGGGACGAGTATCCGCCACCCTGCACCGCTGCGGCGGTCAGGCGTGCGGTGATCACGTGGTCGCTGTGGTCGTGCAGCCAGTCGGGATTCTCGTACCGAGGGTCGGGCTCGGGATCCTGGGTGCGGACGACGGTGGGCTGGAACAGGCGGAAGAGGCCATTGAGCAGCGCGAGGACGTCACCACGGTTGTACTGCTGCCGGACGGTGACCTTCCCTCCGGCCGGGATGATCGTATGACGCGTGCTGTTCTCGGCCCAGATGTGGTACAGCGACGCGTCGTTGCCGGTCGGGTCGTTGCGAGGGTCGAACTTGGTGTCCGCGTTGCCGTCGGCCCAGTCGGGCAGGTTGACGAAGACAAGGCCGGCTTTCCGGTCACCCCTGGTCAGGGTGTTCACTTCCACCTGGCGGGCGAAGCCGCCGGGCGCGGTCACGCTTACCGCTCGAACGTCCCATGAGGGACGCTCACCCTCCTGGTAGCCCAGCATCTTCTCCCAGGCGCGCCGGACGCCGAGCATCCTGCACCCCGCGTACTGCTCGCGGCCCAGGTCCTGCGCGGGCCGGCAGGAGGCGGGCGGAGTGTGCGGGTCCCCGCCGACAGCCTTGTAGCCCTCTCCCGCCGTCAGGTAGACGGTGGTGACCGGCCGTCCGGCCTCCAGCGAGTGGGCCATGTCCGGGTTCATGAACAGGATGTCGTCGTCTTGATGGGCCACCACCTGCAGATAGGCTCCGGCCGGGGCGATGGTGGTGAGCGCCGCGCTCGTCGCGGGAGTGACGAGGGCGAGGGTCGTCGCGGCTGACGCCGCCAGGGAAATCAGCCTGGACTTCATCGGCACCTCCGCTGAGGGGGTATGACGTAAGTTAAGCAGCCTTACTAATGACCCGGCAAGATGTAGTGAGAACCTAGACAGACGCCCATTTTGGGGCGCACTTTAGTTAAGTCACTTTCCTCTACATGGGATGCGCATGACCAGTGAGATCCGCGTGCTCGACACTCTGCTACGAGATCGGGCCGTGACCAGGCCGCAGATCGCCGCGACCACCCAGTTGTCCAAGCCTGCTGTCTCCGAGGCGATCCGGCGCCTCGAGCAGATGCGGATCGTCCGCGCCATCGGCACCCGGCGCGGGGACAGGGGCCGGTCGGCGGTCGCCTACGAGCTGTCCAGCGACATCGGAGCAGTCGTCGGGATGGACCTGGGAGGCATGAACATCAGGGTGCGGATCGCGAACCCGCACGGGGATCCATTGGCCGAGGCCACGGAAGCCACCCGCCGGCTGGGCGCGCCGGAGGTGGCCGAGCAGGCGATCGCGTTGATGTTCCGCACGCTGGCCGACCACGCGCTGGAGGGCCTTCCGCTGCTGGCCCTGGGCATCTCCACGCCGGGAGTGGTCGATCCCGTGACACACCGGGTCACGCTCGGCTACAACATCGACGCCAACGGCACGTTCGACCTGCTGCCGCTGATCGCCGACCGCTTCCCGGGCATGGCGGCGGTCGACAACAACGTCAACTGCGCCGCCAGGGCCGAGCAGCGCCGAGGTCACGCCCGAGACGTCCCCACCTTCGCGTTCGTCTCCGTGGGAGCCGGCATCGGCATGGGGGTGGTGTACGAGGGGACACTTCTGCGCGGGCGCCGCGGTGCCGCCGGAGAGATCGCGTACATGCCGCTGGCCGTCGATCCCTTCTCGCCGGAGCACCGCCGGCGGGGCGCGCTGGAGGACGACGCGTCGGCCGCCGGCATGCTCGACGCGGCGGCACGCCGCATCGGCTGGCCCAGCGGCCCCCCGCAGACGGTGGAACAACTCTTCGCGCTCGCGGCGAGCGGCGTGCTCGCCGCGCAGGAAGTGATAGATCGCGAGGCGAAGCTGCTCGCGATGGCGATCTCCGGCGTCTGCACGGTGATCGACCCCGACCTCGTGGTGCTGGGTGGCGGGATAGGAGCCAACCCGCACCTGCTGCCCGCGGTCACGAAAGGAGTCGACCTTCTGCTGCCCGTTCCACCACGCATCATGACCACGGCACTCGGCGCACAAGCCAGCGTCGTGGGCGCGACCGAGCTGGCACTCGACCTCGCCCATGACGAACTGCGCCGCAGAGCGTCGCCGAGCTGAGATCCCCACCCCCCAGGAGACAGCATGAAACGTGCTTCACTCAGACGCTTACCCGTCATGACAGCCGCCTTCGTCCTGGTCCTCGAGATGGTCGTCGTCATCCGACCGGCACAAGCGGCCGCCGGAGTCGTCATCGACGGCCAGGCCCGCTTCCAGGTGCTCACCCCGACCCTCATCAGGCTCGAATACGCCCAGGACGGCACCTTCGAAGACCGCCCCACCTTCAACGCGGTCGTCCGGGACTTCCCCCCGCCGTCCTACACCACCGGCGTCGAGAACGGTTCGCGGGTCATCCGGACCGGCAAGCTGACCCTCCGGTACCGGCAGAACTCCGGTCCCTTCACCCCGGACAACCTCACCGTCGACCTCCAGGCCGGTACCCAGGCCGTCACGGCGAGACCCACGTGGCCACTGGCCGGTCACTGCGGGCCGTCCACCGTCTGTGAGGCGGAGACGGCGGTGTTGTCCGGCGGCGCCGAGGGCATGAACGACGAGCCCGGCTACGCCGGCCCCGGCTTCGTCGCCGGTATGTGGAACGTCGGCGCGCAGCTGTCGTGGACGCAGCGCGGCATCAACGCGGCCGGCCAGTACCGGGTGCACCTCCGTTACTCGAGCGCCCCCGGCAACGGCGTGCAGCAGTCCGTCACGCTGACCGCAGGGAACCAGCGCAAGGTCCTGAGACTGCCCGCCACGGCGACCTGGGGAACGTGGGCCACCACCAGCACGCTGATCGACCTGCCCGCGGGGGACTCGACGCTGTCGCTCCGATGCGAGGTCGCTGACCAGTGCCACTTCAACGTCGACCACGTCGCGGTGACGCCTCCCGCGGCCGGCTACCCCACCCATGTGGCGGCGGCCCACCAGGCCGCGAACCTGGGCGGCTGGCGGCGCAGCCTGGACACGGTGGAGGCCGAGGACGGCCGGCCCCTCCCGGTCATGATGCACGAGGGCCTTCTCAGCAGGGACGGCTGGTACCTGCTCAACGACACCGAAACCGCCGTGACCGATCAGAGCGGCACGACGACACCGCGACCTCGGCGCACCTCGCCCTACCAGGACGGGTACTTCTTCGGTTACGGACACGACTACAAGCGCGGGCTGCAGGACCTGCGAGCCCTCACCGGACCGCCCGTCATGCTGCCGCGCTACGCGTTCGGCGTGTGGTGGTCGGAGTACGCCGAGTTCGACGAGGCGTTCTACCGTGACACCCTGCTCCCGCTGTTCCGCTCCGAACGGGTCCCCCTGGACGTCCTGGTGGTCGACACCGACTTCAAGTCCCCGAACAAATGGAACGGCTGGTCCTGGGACAGGAACCTGTTCCCTGACCCGGCGCGGTTCCTGTCATGGGCCCGCAGCGAGGGCATGCAGGTCGCACTCAACATCCATCCCAGCATCACCACCCAGGACCCGCGGTACGCGGAGGTGCGGGCCAGGCTGAACCGCGATCTCGCGCGAGGCGAGTGCGGGCCGCTCGGCGCCGGTCTGGACTGCCGGGTGTTCAACATGAGCGATCCCGCCGAGGCCGAAGCCTACTTCGCCCTGCACGACGGACTGGAGAAAGGCCCCGTTCTCTGGTGGCTGGACTCCTGCTGCGACTCCAGCCGCGCCCGGCCGGACGGCATCTCACCCGACACGTTGTTCAACGCGCTCTACGCGCGGCGTGCCGACGCCCAGGGCCGGCGCGGCTTCTCCTGGAACCGCAGCGGCAGCGGGTACACCGGTTACGGCGGAGGCAACCAGCTGTACCCGGCCGGACCGTGGGCCGAGCACCGGTACACCGTGGACACCTCGATGGACACCACGTCCACCTGGAACATGCTGGGCTTCGCCTCCACCTACACCATCCGGCGCGGCAACATCGGCATGCCCTACGAGTCGCACGACATAGGCGGGCACAACTACGACGGCGACGCCTCGAACCTGCTGCCCCCCGATCTGTACGCCCGGTGGGTGCAACTCGGTGCCTTCCAGCCGATCCTGCGGCTGCACTCCAATCATGGGTACCGGCTGCCCTGGGACTACCCCGAGCCGGCCCGCTCGGCCGCGGCGGCCTTCCTCAGGCTGCGTGAGGCCCTGCTTCCCTACACCTACAGTCTCGCGCGGGAAGCCCACGAGACCGGCCTGCCCATGAACCGCGGGATGTACCTCAACTATCCGGAGCACAACGAGGCCTACACCTACGACAAGCAGTTCCTCTACGGTGACGACGTGCTCGTGGCCCCGGTCAGCACTCCTGGCACGGGGACGGTGCAGACACAGGTGTGGATCCCGCCGGGCACCTGGATCGACTACTTCACGGGCCGGGCGCTGACCGGACCGGCTGTGCACGACGTCAGCACCACTCTGGCGACCATGCCGGTCCTCCTGCGCGCCGGCGGCATTCTGCCCATCCGCACGGACTACGTCGATCACCACGCGCAGCGTCCCCTCGCTCAGGTGACCCTGGAGGTCGCCGCAGGAGGCGCCGGGTCGTTCAGCCTCTACGAGGATGAGGGCGAGGGCCACGGCCACCGCGACGGGCAGGCCGCCCGCACCCGGATCACCTACGAGCAGTCCAGCCGCAGCCTCACCATCGCCGCCCGGGCCGGCACCTTCCCGGGGGCGGTGAGCACCCGGACCTGGACGGCGCGCTTCCGCAACGTCGCGCAACCGGCGGGCGTCCAGATCGACGGCCGGCCCGTGTCCGGCTGGACGTACGAGCCGGCCACCAGGACCCTCACCGTCCGTACGTCCGCGCTGCCCGTCACCGCCCCCGTGACCATCACCTATTCCTGACGACGCCACAGATCGGGGCGAAGCCGGACATCCGGCTGAGCGTCACGCTGCCGGACCCGCGGCGGGCATCTCCAGGATGACCTTGCCGCGGGTGCGGCCCCGCTCTGCGTGAGCGTGCGCGGCCGCGGCCCGCCCGAGAGGGAACCCCTTGTCGACGGCGATGGTCAGGTCACCGGCGGCCAGCAGCTCCGCGATGCGCGCGAGCTGGCGGCCTTCCGGGTGGACCAGCACCGTACGCGTACGGAACCCCCGTTCCCGCAGGTGTCCGAGCTGGGCGGAGACGATCGAGACGAAGGTGCCCCGCGGCCGCAGAAGCGCCGCCAGGCCGGCCTCGGCCCCGCCGTGCGTGTCGACCACTAGGTCGACCTTGTCGGCGCCGGCCTGCGCGGCGAGGTCTCGCGCGCGATCCAGGACCCGCGCGGCGCCGAGTCCTTCGACGAAGGGGTGATGACCGGCGGACGCGACACCGACGACCTCGGCGCCGGCCCAGCGGGCCAGCTGGACGGCGACGTGCCCGACACCGCCCGCCGCCGCGTTGACCAGCACCTTCTGCCCGGCTTTCAGAGAGCCGGCGGTGAACAGCGCCTGCCAGGCGGTCAGCGCGGCCAGCGGCGCCCCGCCGGCGGCCCTGAACGGGACGCGGTCCGGCAGCGCCGCGAGATCGTTGACGTGCGCCGTCACGTACTCGGCGTACGCCCCGGCCAGGCGCGGGAAGGCGGGCATGCCGAAGACCCGGTCACCGACGGCGAAGGCGTGCACCCCGAACCCGGTCGCGGTGACCGTGCCGGCCACGTCCCACCCCAGGATCGCGGGAAAGCGCGGCACGTAGGCGGCGTTCAGCCCTTGGCGGGTCTTCCAGTCGGCCGGGTTCACCCCGGCCACCGCCATCCTGACCTGGACCTCGCCCGGCCCGGGCTCCGGCCGGGGGACCCGCGCCACACGCAGCACGTCGCTGCCGCCGTAACCGTCGAAGATCACGGCTGTCATGTCAGACACCGACCGAACCGACATACGTCCTCCTCCGCCCTGCCTGCCTGCCGGACAGTCTCGGACCGGGAGAACGCGCAGATCAACGCCGATTCGCAGGACGATCGTGCGGTCACGCGAAACGATCCATGACTAAGGTGAGCGAGTATGGACATGCGGGAGATCGAGGCTTTCCTCGCCGTCGCCGAGGAGCTGCACTTCGGCCGGGCCGCCCGACGCCTGCGGCTCTCCACCTCACGGGTCAGCGGCCTCGTCCGGACGCTGGAGCGGCGGGTCGGCGCACCTCTGTTCGAACGGACCAGCCGCCGCGTGCACCTGACGGCCAAGGGGGAGCTCTTCCTCGCCGAGGTCCGTCCGGCCTACCGGCGGCTGAACCAGGCCCTGCACTCCGCTCGCGACCCGCGGTCCCGCTGCACGTCACGGCTCGTCGTCGAGATCACGCCGATCGAGGCCGGTACCGTGCCCCCGAGCGACCAGCTGTACCGCATGCGAGCGCTCGACGACCCCGGCAAGCCCGAGCTGTGCTTCACCGGCGGCCAATGGGACACGTTCGTACGCGACGCCACCCGCTCGTGAGCCCGGGCCCCTGGTGACCTCGGTGCGGCCGGCGTTCCGGCCGCCCGTGGCGGGGCTACGGCCAGACGCGGGAGTGCGCCGCGAAGAACTCGGGATCGCTGTGGATCGGGACGACGCACAGCAGGTGGCCGCCGGGAGCGCGCAGCACCCGGCACTCCAGCCACCGCGCCACCTCGCTCGCCCCGAGCGCGAGCAGCCGCGCCGTCTCGGCCTCCACGTCGTCGGTCTCGATGTCCAGGTGGTATCTGGGCGCGTCGTCCACGGCCTGGACCACGGCGGCCAGGCCCGGCAGCGCCCCGTGCAGGATGGTGAACTGGTCCTCGTCGGGGTCCGGCTCGGCCGGGACGCCGAGCGCCGAGGACCAGAACGCGGCGGCCCGCTCCGCCTCGGCGGCCGGCGCGTCGATCAGGAGGGCGTAGACACGAGTGCGATGCATGCCGCCACACTACTGATCACCACTGACCACTACGGATCACTACTGACCACTGCTCCTGACCGCACGCCGCGTCACTCGCCGTCCTCGTCCGAGCGTTCCAGCTTGGCGTAGTGGGTCAGGACGTCGTCCACGGGGTTCTCGCGCAGGCGCTTGCAGTAGGCCTTGTGCGCCTCCTGGCGGCACTTCTGCGCCGCGATGGCGCCGCCGAGCACGGCGAGCGCCCGGTGCCCGCGCAGCGAGCAGGTCAGCCCCTTGCACAGGCAGTCCATGAAGGCGTGCACGTTCGCGAAGCCCCGCCAGATCTGGGCCTCGCGCAGCTCGTAGGCGGCCACCACGGCCCTGACGTACAGCCGGTGCAGCTCCTCCTTGGTCTTGGTCTCGCCGCCGAGGTCGCTCTCGATGGCGGCGATCCTGGTCTGCAGGCCGGTCACCCGCAGGGGCAGCGCCGTGGGCTCCTCGGCGACCTCCTTGAAGCACTCGGCCGCCGTGTCGGTGCGGCGCTTGACGTCGGCCTCGCGCTCGACCAGGACCTTCAGCGGCACGCCCTCGACCTCCAGGTCGAAGTCGCAGGGGTCGTGGACGCAGCACCCGGTCAGCCCGGGGCAGTCGGCGAGATCCTGGGCGACCCGCTTCCACGCCTGGTCCAGCCGCCTGATCTCGTGCTCCTCCAGCAGGCACCGGATCTTGTTGATCAGGTTGGCGGCCTTCTTGGTGAGCTCCTGGACGACCGGCGCCGCCTCGCCCCGGGCCTTGACGTAGGAGGAACGCGCGCCGTCGTACTTCTGGCGGAACTGCTGCAACGTCTCGGCGGCCGCCTGCGTCAGCTCGGCCTGGCGGATGACGCCCTGGGTGCGGCAGTTGAGGTCGTCCAGCTCCTCGAGCCCGCACTCGGCGCAGGGCCTGCCCGTCGTCTGCTCCTGCTCGGGTTCCGGCTCGGTGCGGTAAGCGGCCGCCATCGTTCCTCCTGCTGTCGTCGCCGTCGCGAGGAGTGTCCGGCGCGCGGCGTCACCTCGCCGTCGCCGGGCCCGCCGCCGGAGACGGCACGGTGACGGCGCCCGCCGAGCATCGCCTCATGGCCGGGTTCCAGGCGCTCGCGGCGGCGGGCCGCAGCATCAAGACGCTGCTCAATCTCCGCATCGGCGAGGAGCTGGGCGCCGCGCGCCGGCCGACCGCCGTGCTCGTCGGCAGCACCGACCTCGACGAGGTGGGCAAGGTGGGCGGGGTGATCCAGTTCCCCGCCATCTCGGTGTTCTGCTACCGGCTGTCCATCGACAGGGAGACCAGGGCCGGCTGGTCGGCGGTGGCCAGCGCCGACGGCATCCCCCGGCTCCCGCTGCGCATGCACATGCTGATCTCCGCCTGGGACGACAACGTGGAGTTCGAGCTGGAGTGGCTCGGCCTGGCGGTGCGCATCCTGGAGAGCGAGCCGACGCTCACCGGCCCGCTGCTGCACCCGAGCGGCGGCTGGGACCAGGGCGACGCCATCCACGTGGTGCCCGACGAGCTGGCCCTCGACTCCATCAGCGACGCCTTCCAGGCGCTGACCGCCGACTTCCGGTTGTGCCTGCCGTACGTGACGCGGGTCATCCGCGTCGACGGGCGTCGCGAGCCGGTCGCCGGGCGGGTCGGCACCGTCGGGGTGCGGCAGGGGACGGCGGCGCGGCCATGACGATGCGGCTGAGGTTCGTGGAGACGAGGACGGCGCACCGGCTCGCGCTCGGCGTCGAGCCCGTCGACGCCGTGACCGGCCGCCCCAGCGGCCACCCGGTCCAGGCCGGCCTGCCCCTCCCCGCCCCGCCGGAGCCCGCCGGCCTCCCCGGCGGGCTCCCCGGCGGGCTCCGCGGCGACCTTCCCGCCGGCCTCCCCGGGGCGCTCCCCGACGACCTTCCCGCCGGGCACCACGACGTCCTCCCCGACGGGCCGGTCCTGGCGCTCGACGGGATCGGGAACGGGCGGTTCACGCTGCGGCACGGCGCGCAGCGCGACCCCTGGCCCACCCCGCGCGCGGCCGAGCTGCGGATCCTGCTGCGCGACCCGTGGCGCCGCTACGTCCCGCGCCTGCTGGCGGTCTCCCTGTGGCGGCGGCGCGAGCTGGAGGACGCCGAGGCGGCGGGCACCCCCGTCCCGGTCCTGGCCCGCACGCTGCGCCCCTGGCTGCTGCCCGGCAGCGCCTACCCGCTGCCGCGCGGCACCACCGCCGTGCGCGGGACCGTACGCACCCCGGCGGGCGCGCCCGTCCCCTGGGCCCGCGTCGAGGCGGTGGTCGCCGGCACGGCCACCGTCGCGGGCCGGGCGCACGGCGACGAACGGGGCGAGTTCCTGCTCGTCGTCGCCGGCCTGGGCGACGCGGGCCTGAACGTCGAGAACCTGCCGGTGATCACCATCGACGTGACGGTGCGCGCGCGCCGGCCGCCGCCGCGGGGCGTGCCGGAGGAGGCCGTCCCGCGCGCGGAGCCGCCCGACACGCCGCTGTCGCGAGGGCAGACCCCTCCTCCCGGGTACGAGGCCGCGCCGCCGCGGACCCTGCAGATCCCCGTGGCACGGCTGCACGCCGAACCGCTGCCGTTCCCGTTCCCCGCCTGACCGTGACCGAGGAGGTCCGCGCATGCCCGAGTACCTGACGCCCGGCGTCTACGTGGAGGAGACCAGTTTCCGGTCGAGATCGATCGAAGGCGTCCCCACCAGCACGTTCGGCATGGCCGGGTCCACCCGCTACGGTCCCGTGTCCTACGTCCTGCCGGCCGTCGCCGACGCCGTGCTGGTCACGCCTCCGCTCGTCACCAGCCACACCGAGTTCGAGCGGGCCTTCGGCGACCTCGGCCGCCTCGGTGGCCAGGTCAACTACACGGCCCACGCCGCCCGCTGCTTCTTCGCCAACGGCGGCAGGCGCCTGTACGTCTCGCGCGTCTTCCCCTGGCCCCGCGACGCCTCGGGGCAGATCGACCCCGACGGGCAGGAGTCCTGCTTCGCCCGCCTCGACGTCGGCGACCCCGCGCTGGCCCGCTGGCGGGCCCGCTGGCCGGGCGCCTTCGGCCGGGAGATCAGCGTCCAGGTGGAGTTCCGGCGGGGCCGCGACATCGTCCGCGACCGCACGCTCACCGGCGTGCGGCCCGGCTGCCTGGTCGAGATCGGCCCCGCCGGCCCGCCGCCTCCCGACGCCACGCCGCCCGTGGAGGGCAACGTGCGCCTCGTGGCGGAGCGCGACGGGCGGCTCGGCCTGACCCCGCGCAGGGGAGGCCCCTTCGAGCCGGTCGCCGCCGGGCAGGCGGTCTACCGCATCCGCCTGGCCGTGACCGTCCGCGCGGGCACCCGCGCCGACGTCTACAACGAGCTGGAGCTGGACGAGAGCCACCCCCGCTCGATCTTCACCGTGCTGCAGGCGCGCGACCCCGCCGACGAGTTCTCGCTCGTCTGCCTGCTGCCCGTGCCGCCCGCGGCGGGCCGGCAGCCGCCCACGGCCGGGCAGCTGCTGACCCGGCTGATCGGCGGTCCCGCGTTCCTGTCCGGCGGCTCCGACGGCGCCGCGCTGACGGCCGCCGACCTCGTCGGCAAGGAGGCCGACCCCGCCGACGCCCGCCGGCCCGCCGCCGGCCTGGAGGCGCTCGGCGAGATCGACGACATCGCCATCGTGGCCATGCCGGACGCCGCCACGCTGGCCGAGGACGAGCGGACGACCGCCGTCTCCGGCCTGCTCGGCCACTGCGAGCGGCTGCGCTACCGGATGGCCGTCGTCGACCCGCCCCCGGAGTCGTCGATCTCGGAGGTGCGGCAGTTCCGGGCCGGCTTCGACAGCAAGTACGGTGCCCTGTACTACCCGTGGATCGAGATCGTCGACCCGGACGCTCCGGTCGAGCCCGGCGCGCCGCCGCCCCGGCTGCTGCTGCCGCCCTCCGGCACGGTCGCGGGCATCTACGCCCGCAGCGACATCGAGCGCGGCGTGCACAAGGCCCCCGCCAACGAGGTGCTGCGCGGCCTCGCGCGGTTCGAGCGCAACGTCACCGACGGCCAGCAGTCGGTGCTCAACCCCGAGGGCGTCAACGTCATGCGCTTCTTCGACGGGCGCGGCAACCGCGTGTGGGGCGCGCGGACGATGAGCTCCGACCCCGAGTGGAAGTACGTCAACGTCCGGCGGCTGTTCATCTACCTGGAGCACTCCATCGACAAGGCCACCCAGTGGGCGGTGTTCGAGCCGAACAACGAGCGGCTGTGGGCCTCGGTCCGCCAGACCATCGAGGACTTCCTGCTGGTCACCTGGCGCACGGGCGCGCTGCTGGGCACCCGTCCCGAGGAGGCCTACTTCGTGCGCTGCGACCGCACCACCATGACGCAGAACGACCTGGACAACGGCCGGCTCGTCTGCCTGATCGGGGTGGCGCCCACCTACCCCGCCGAGTTCGTCATCTTCCGCATCGGCCAGTGGACCGCCGATGCCCAGCGCAGCTGATCAATGCAGCTGATCGATACGGAGGCGGAGCATGGCCCAGCGCGACAACCCCTACGGCGCGTTCAACTTCCTGGTGAAGCTCGGCGACGCCTGGGACGAGACCCAGATCTCCGGCGGCTTCTCCGACGTGAGCGGCCTCGGCAACGAGGTGAAGTTCTCCGAGTACCGCTCCGGCAACGACGCCGCCAACCACGTCAGGAAGGTGGCCAACGTCAACTCCACCGACGACGTCACGCTCAAACGCGGCCTCATCGGCGACACCCGGCTGTTCGACTGGCTGCGCGAGACCCGCAACGGCAGCTTCGACCCGCGTACCGTGACCATCGCCCTGCAGGACGAGGCCCGCACCGGCACCGTGTGCCAATGGGTGCTGGAGAGCGCGCAGCCCAAGAAGTGGGTCGGGCCCACCCTCGTCGCCAAGGGCGGCGGCGAGGTCGTCATGGAGGAGCTGCACCTGGTGGCCGAGAGCATCGAGTTCAGGTCACCGTGACGATCGGGCTGCGGCTGGGCGCGCCCGGCCTGTACCGCGCGGCGGAGCCGTCCCGCCCGGCGCCGGCCGGCGTGCGCATGGACATCGCCGGGTTCGCCGGCATCGCGCCCCGGGGCCCGGTCGACGAGCCGGTGCCCGTCACGAGCTGGACCGCCTACCGCCTGCGGTTCGGCGGGTTCGAGGGGCCGGGGCTGCTGCCGTACGCGGTGTCCGCCTTCTTCGAGCAGGGCGGCGAGCGCGCCTACGTGCTGCGCGCCGGCCCGCGCGACCCCGCCGGGCGGGCGCTGTTCGAGCTGGACGGCGGCGCCCGGTTCACCGCGCGCGACTGGGGCACGTGGGGCGACCACCTGTCGGTGCGCCTGGAGTACGTGCCCGGCGCGCGGTTCCTGGCCGCCGCGCGGGGCGAGCGCGTCCCCGTCGAGGCGGGCGTGCCGCTGCGCCGGGGGACCCTGCTGCGGGTGCGCGGCCCCGGGCTCGGCCCGTACGGGGAGCTGCGCTGGGTACGCGAGATCGACCGGCGCACGGCGGTGCTCGACCGGCCACTGCCCGGACCCGTCCAGGCCGAGGTCGTGACGGCCACGCTCGCCGTGGACGACGGCGACCACGGCTTCCCGCGCTCCGAGCGCTTCACCGGCCTCGCCCTGACCCCCGAAGGCGGCCGGGACGTCGCGGGGGTCGCCGAGGCGGAGTCGCTGCTGATCGTCCCGGTGGGGACGTGGCACGACCACCCGACGGCTCCCGCCGGGCCGCTGCTCGAACCCCGCGTCGCGCGGCTCGTCACGCCGGGCGCCGACCGCTACGCGGAGATCGGCCGCGCGTCCTTCTTCGACGACGGGGCCTTCGACGGGGCCTTCGACGGCGGCGAGGCCGGCGGCTTCGGGCCGGCCGACCCGCAGGAGCACCGGGGCGTCGCCCGGCTGGCCGCCGTGGCCGAGCTGGGGCTGCTGGCGGTGCCCGACCTGCTCTGGTCCCACACCGACGAGACGACGGAGATCGAGCTGACCTCCGGCTCCGGCGGGTGCGCCGACCCGGTGCTGACCGCCCAGCGACGGCCCCGGCGGCCGGCGCCGCTGCTGGATCCCGCCGACCCCGAGGTCGGCGAGCGGCAGTCCCGGCTGGTGGCGCTGGCCGAGCGGCACCGGCGCTGCACCGCGCTCCTGGACGTCCCGCCGGGCCTCGACGCGCGTGCCATCGTTCGCTGGCGGGCCGCGTACGGCTCCGCCTTCGCCGCCGCCTACCATCCGTGGCTCATGGTCCGGGGCCAGGAAGGGCGCGGCGTGCCCGTGCCGCCCTCGGCGTTCGCCGCCGGCATCATCGCCGCCCGCGAACGCCGCCGCGGCCTGCTGTGGGGCCCGGCCAACGAGCTCGCCCTGGGGGCCGTGCTGGGGCTGGACCAGGTGACGGACGCCGAGCACGACCTGCTGTTCGAGCAGGGCGTCAACGTGTTCAGGCAGGAACGCGACGGCTTCCGGCTCACCTCCGCCCGCACCCTCGACACCGGCCACGAGTACCGCCAGCTCAGCGTGCGCAGGCTGCTCACCATGCTGCGGCTGTCGATCGAGCGCCAGGCCCAGTTCCTGGTCTTCGAGCCCAACACGGCCGAGCTGCGGGCCCTGCTCGGCGACGTGCTCGACACGTTCCTGCGCGGGCTGTTCAGGGCCGGGGCGTTCGCCGGTCCGACCGAGCGGGAGTCGTACTTCGTCCGCTCGGGCGACGAGCTCAACCCCCGGCAGTCGGTGGAGCTGGGGCGGCTGGTGACCGAGATCGGGGTCGCGCCGGCCGAGCCGATGGAGTTCCTGGTGCTGCGCCTGTCGCGCGACGGCGACGGCGGCGTCCGCGTGGAGGAGGTCCCCGATGCCGGCGCCTGACCCGTTCCACGCCGGGGTCGTGCGGGCCTTCTGGTTCGACGTCGCCCTCTACCGCAGCGCCGCGGACGGGCCGGGCGGCACCGCCGACCGGCTGTGCGACGGCGCCTTCCAGGAGTGCTCCGGCCTGGAGCTGGCCGCCGAGATCAAGGAGTACGCCGAGGGCGGCCGCAACGACGGCGTGGTCCAGCGGGTCGGCCGGGTCAAGCTGCAGCCGATCGTGTTCAAGCGCGGCATGTTCACCAGGAACGGCGACGGCCAGGTCCGGTCCGAGCTGTGGGACTGGTTGCAGGGCATGGTCGCGGGCGTGCGCCCGGTGCCCCGCTACAACGGGCGCATCGAGGTCCGCGCCGGGTACGGCAGGCCCGTCCAGGCGGTCTGGACGTTCGAGCGCGGCCTGCCGCTCAAGGTGCTCGGGCCCGCGCTGCACGCCAGGACCGGCGAGATCGCCATCGAGGAGATGCACATCGCGCACGAGGGACTACGGCTGGTGACCCGGTGACCGAACCCGCCAAGGCCAGGCTCTACCCGCTGACCAAGAAGGGCGAGGGCCCCGGCGGCCGGCCCGTCTACCGCCGCGAGGAGGCCGGGTCCGTCACCGTGCAGTTCAACCCGGCCACGCTGACCCTTCAGCACCCCAACAGCAAGGACGAGGGCGGCAGGACCACCGGCACGCAGAAGCGGCAGCACCCGTCCGTCAACCCGGCGACGCTCGGCTTCTCCCTGGAGTTCGACACCGCCGAGCTGGCCGACGGCGGCGGCCCCGACGGCGTGCGCGAGCTCACCATGCCGGTCCTGGCCTTCGCCCGCCCCGACAAGAGCGGCAACTCGCCGCCGCCGATGTCGTTCGTGTGGGGCACCTTCGAGTTCAGCGGCATCGTCACGCAGATCACCGAGGAGATCGACTTCTTCGACGCCCAGGGCGTGCCGCTGCGGGCCAAGCTCACCCTGGCGATCACCGAGCAGAACCTCGACTTCGAGGCCGGCGCCAACGGCCCCGCCCGCCGGACCCAGCGGGGCGCCACCCCGCCCGGCGGCACGGGGGCGGCCCCCGGCCGCAGCGGCAGCGCGGCCCCCGACTCCGTGATCGAGGCCCTGGACGGCGAGAGCGCCCAGCAGCTCGCCGCCCGGGCCGGCGGGGACCCCGCCGCCTGGCGGTCGGTGATGAACGGCCTGGCCTCGCCGCTCGGCCTGCGCGCGGGGACCGCCGTGCAGCTCGGGCCCGAGCTGCACGCGAACGGGTCGCCGGGGCGGGCGACCGGCTTCGCGGCGGCTCCGCCCGACGCCCTCGCCGGGCCGGTGCCGGCCGACGCCGCCGAGGCCGCCGGGTTCGCGCTCACACAAGCGGGCGGGCTCGGCCGCGCCGCCGCCAGAAACGCCCGGGACCGCGCCGAGCAGGCGGCCGACGCGGCCCGCGCCGCTTTCGGCGTCGCCCGCCCCCGGCCCCCGGCGGTCGGCCCGGGTGGCTCCGGTGCGGGTGGCGTCGGCCCGGGTGGAGGCGGCCCGAGTAGCGCCGGTTCGGGTGGCGCTGGTTCGGGTGGCGTCGGTTCGGGTGGCGTCGGTCCGGGCGGGGCCGGTTCGGGTGGCGCCGGTCCGGGTGGCGCCGGTCCGGGTGGGAGCTCGCGGTTCGGCGCGTCACCCGGGTCGCTGTCTGATTCGCTGCCCGATCCGAGGGCGCTGACGTACGGGCTCGCCGTGCCGCTGCGGGCCCGCGTGCGCACCCCTGTGCCCGCCGAACCGGACGCGTCCTGCCACCCAGGCGCGTCCCGCTGCCCGGGCGCGCCGTGCGCCTGCGGGCGGCGCGCCCGGGGAGCAACGCCCGCGTGACGCCCGGCCGGGCAGCATCGCGTCAGGAATCGCGTCAGGAGACGAGAGGAGGCGCGTCATGAGCGTGCACATCGAGGAGCTGCACTCCGACATCGTGCCGGTGGAGCGCGCGCAGGCCGGGGGAGGGCCGCCGGAGAGCCCGTGGGCGGCCGAGGAACGCTGGCGCGAGCTGCGCGGGCGGGCCGAGCGCCTGGCCGAGCGCGTGCGCGCCACGGACTTCACGGACTGACCCGCCGATGACCGAGCCGCTGTTCGCCACCGCCTCACCCGTCTTCACCGTGGACGACGGCCTCGTGCGTGAGCTCGCCCGCGACTGCGTGCGGCTGGAGATCAGCGAGGACGTCCGCGGCCTGCGGACGCTGCGCGGCCACTTCACCGCCGTCGGCGGCCCGGCCACCGGCCCGCCGGGGGAGCTGCTCTACCTCGACGGCGACCGCGCCGACTTCGGCCGGCGGCTGCGCGTCAGCGTCGGGGCGCCGGGGGTGCAGCGCTACGTCTTCGACGGCGTCGTCTCGGCCATCGAGGTGGAGCTGGGCGACGGTGAGCCGCCCCTGGTCGTGCTCCACGCCGAGGACGCCCTGATGCGGCTGCGGATGACCCGCCGGATGCGTACTTATCGCGACATGACCGACGCCGACCTCGCCAGGGAGGTCGCCGACGCGCACGGCCTGAAGGCCGACGTGGCCGCCGAGGGCCCCCGCTACGACGTCGTCCAGCAGCTCAACCAGAGCGACCTGGCCTTCCTGCGCGAGCGCGCCCGCCTCGTCCAGGCCGAGCTGTGGTGCACCGGCGACGAGCTGCACTTCCGCACCCGCGCCCGCCGCGAGGGCACCTCGCTCACCCTCGTGTACGGCGACCACCTGCTGTCGGCCCGCCTGTGCGCCGACCTCGCCCACCAGCGTGACTCCGTCGTCGTCACCGGCTACGACGCCGCGCGCGAAGGCGGCCTCCAGGAGCGGGCCGGCCCCGAAGCCGTCGAGGCCGAGGTCACCGGCGGGCGCACCGGCCCCCGCCTCGTCGCCCGCGCGCTCGGCGGCAGCGTCTCCTACCGGGTCCGCGAGGCCGCGCTGACCAGCGAGGAGGCCGCGTCCTGGGCCCGCGCCGAGATGCTGCGCCGCGCGCGCCGCTTCGTGACCGTCGCCGGCCTCACCCGGGGCTCGCCCGACATGGTCGTCGGCAGCCGCCTCACCCTGCGGCGGGTCGGCGCCCCCTTCGAAGGCCAGGGCTACTACGTCACCCGCGTCACCCATGCCTTCGACAACGTCCACGGCCTGCGCACCCGCTTCGAGGCGGAGCGGGCCACACTCAACGAGGTGAGCTGATGGCAGTGCCCGACGGTTCGGCGCCGTCCTACTTCGGCGTCTACCCGGCGATCGTCACCGACCTGGTCGATCCCGACCGGCTCGGCCGCGTCGAGGTGCGCTTCCCCTGGCTCGGCGACGACGGCGACCGCGACGTGCGTGCCTGGGCCACCCTGTGCAGCCCCTACGCCGACGACCGGCAGGGGCTGCAGATCATGCCGGAGGTCGGCAGCCAGGTGGTGGTCGGCTTCGAGGCGGGCAACGCGCGGCGCCCGTACGTGCTGGGCTCGGCCTGGAACGGCCGCGCCGACACCCCCGAGCCGCCCGCCCGCGCCAACGACCTGCGCCTGCTGCGCTCGCGCGCGGGCTCGGTGCTGGAGTTCGACGACGGCCCCCGGCCCAAGGTACGCATCACCATGGAGGCCGGGCACCAGGTCGTCCTCGACGCCGCGGCCCAGGAGGTCACCGTCCGGCACGGTCTGGGCTGCGTCATCAAGCTCACCGCCACCTCCGTCGAGATCACCGGCACCACCGACGTCACCGTCGAGGCGGCCATGGTCAACGTGAACGCGGCGGTCTCCACCTTCAGCGGCATGGTGAAGTGCACGACCCTGATCGCCGACACCATGGTCATGTCGCCCGCGTACACGCCCGGCGCGGGCAACATCTGGTGACCGGCCATGACCTACGTCCTGCGCACCCCCTGGTACGAGCTGGCACGCCGGCGCCGTGACCCGCTCGGCCCGGACTCCGGCGTGCCGCTCGTCCAGATGTACGACACCCCGGGCTTCGTCGAGCGCCTGACCCGCGACCCGCGCGACTCGCTCGCGATGGGCGAGGCCGACGAGTTCAGCGTGCCGGTGCCCGCGCTGAGGTCGTCCGGCACCGGTCACCGTATGGAGGGCACCGGCACGCGCAAGCTCTACCAGCCCAGCCACGACCGCTTCTACGCCCTGGTCGTCGAGCTGTTCTGCGACCGGCCGGGCCTGCCGCTGCCGGGGGCCGGGCCGCCCGGCGTCGAGGTCGGCTTCGTGGTACGCCGCCTCAGCACGACCGTCGGCGACGCACGTGCCCTGCGCCGCCTGGCTCGCGCCCTCGCCGGTCGCCCCCGCCCCGGCGGCGCCGGCCGGAACCGGCCCGCCGGGCCGTCCGCCAACGGGGACGCCGGTCTGGGTCGGCTCGCCGGGCCGTCCGCCGCCGGGGACGCCGGTCCGGGTCGGCTCGCTGGGTCGTTCGCCGCCGAGGACGCCGACCTCGATCAGCTCGCCTGGCGGGCCCGCCGGCGCGACCTGTCGCCCGACGAGCGGCGGCTGCTCGACCGGGCGGATCTGACCACGGCGGAGCAGGCGTGGGTCACGGCCGCCGGCGGGCGCGGCGCCTGGACGCCCGTCGCCGACCCGCGGGCGCTGCTGCCCGGCGAGCAGGAACACCGGATGTGGCGGCTGCCGCCGTCGGAGGAGGGCTGCGCGGCCGGCCGGGCCAGGTCGTTGTGGTTCGGCGTGGTGCCCACGCTGTCGGCCGACCTGGACGGGACGGGGGCGCCCAAACTCGACGACCAGTCGCTCTACCTGCTGCGCTGCTTCGTCCGGATCCCGCGCCCCGCCCCCTGCCCGCCCCTGTACCGCTGGAGCGAGGCCACCGACCCCCACCGGCTGGCCGCCTTCTACGACCCGCAGGGCACCAGGAACCGGAGGGTCTCCATCACCACCCCCGACTTCCGCGCCACCGCCGCCCAGGCCGGCCGGCCGTACGGACCGGGCGGCGTCGAGTTCGTGCAGCCACCCCGGTCGCGGCTGTCCTTCCGCAAGGGCAAGACCCTGCCCGACACCGGCGTCCAGACCGGCGAGGGCGTCCAGCACTGCACCTACGCCATCGAGCTGCTGTCGATCGTGGCGTTCTTCGTCTTCAGCGTGTTCCTGCCCGTCGTGACGTTCGTCTTCGGCCTGTGGTGGCTGCTCCTCCTGCGGTTCTGCTGGCCGTCGGCGTCGGACGCGCTGACCACGGTCATGGGGCACCTCAAGGCCGGCGGCACGATCGCGAGCACGTCCGGCGGCACGCGCGACGCGATGGACGAGGTGCTCGGCGGGGAAGGCGCCACCGACCTGGTGGTCGCCGCGCTGCCCGACGTGACGGGCGACAGCGGGCGCTCGCAGGAGCTGGTCACCTCCCTGCACCGCGACACCGCGCCGCCCCTCATCTCGCCGCCCCCGCTGGACAAGCCGCCCGACCCGATCTGCCGGACGGGGGAGACATCGTGACGCCCGAGCACGCGACCCCGCGCCCGCGCCGGGCCCCGGCGAAACCGGCACCGGCCGCCCGGACGTCGCCTCCGGAAGCCGCCACCTCGAAGTCGCCTCCGGAAGCGGCCACCCCGAAGTCCTCCCCGGCACCCGCCGCCCTGGCGAGGGCCTCACAGGCCGCCCGTGCCGCCCGCGGCAACGCGGCGCCGCAGGCCGCGCCGGGCGGCCTGGCGCGCGAGCTCGCCCGCACCCTCCCCGGCGAACCGGCGCAGGCCGCCCCCGCTGAACAGGCCGTCCCCGCTGAACAGGCCGCCCCCACCGAGGAGGTCGATCTCGCCGGGTCGGGCACCTTCGAGCCGCCGGAGCCCGTGGCCGCCTACCTCGACGGCCAGGGGGACAAGGGCGGGCTGATCAAGGTGCGACTGGGCACCCTCGCCCGTGGCCGCCTGCACGTACGCAAGACCCCGGGCGGCTACTCGTCGGGCCCGTCCCACCAGCCGCTCGACCTCACCGTCCCCGTGCTGGAGCCGCTGCGGACGGCCGGGCTCGACCCCGTACTCGCCGTCCGGATCAGCGACGGCGCGGTCGGCGGGTACGCCTCGGTGCACCCGGGCGGCGAGGCCCTGCCGCGCGTCGACGCGCTGCGCGAGGCCATCGGCGAGCACAGCGCCGCCCTCGGCTGGTTCGGGCTCGACCGCCTCCGGCTGCCGCGGCCGGTCAACAAGCTGGAAGGCGGCGTGCTGACGTTCGAGGTGCCCGAGCTCACCTTCAGCGTGGGAGGGTTCCTCGACGGGTCCGGCCGCTTCGGCTTCGTCGGCGAGCAGGTCACCTTCGAGGCCGCTGCCAGGGGCACGGTACGCGGCATCGGCGCGATCGAGCTGCCGATCCGGCGCGGGCCCGACGGCGTGCTGGCCGGGTCGGCCCGGGTCACGGTGTCGCTGCCCAGGTTCGCCGGTGAGATGCTCGCCGCGTTCGCGGGCGGCGCCGTGGACGTGACCGGCACCGTCCGGTACACCACCGAGAAGCTCAGCGGCGAGCTCACCATGGTCGCCACCGACGCGGAGACGGCGCGGGGGCTCGCCCGCGAGCGACTCGGCCTCGGCGAGCCCGCCGCCACCGGTGCCGCCACCGGTGCCGCCGCCGGTTCTGCCGGCTCCGGGGCCGCGCCGGGCGAGCAGGCCCCGGCGGCCAGGCCGAAACCCGGGCCGCGCGTCCTCGCGGGCTGGGGCGAGCTGGACTTCCGCTTCACCGAGTGGCTGACCGGCAAGGCCAAGGTCGTCGTGGACGACAAGCCCGACGTCACCGTCGTCGGCGAGATCACCCCCCAGAAGACCGTCGAGCTGTTCCCGCAGCGCGACCTCGTCCGGTCGCTGCCCCCGCTCGAAGCCCGGGCCATGTACGGCGTGCCGCTGGTCGGCAACGTGTTCGTCTTCGTCGGCGTGCGGCTGGAGGCACTGGCCAAGCTGGGGCCGGGCACGCTGAGCGACATCCGCGTCCTCGGCCAGTACTCCACCGACCCCGAGGTGGGCAAGGACTTCAGCATCACGGGCACCCTCACCATCTCGGCCTTCGCCGGGCTGCGGCTGCGCGGCGAGGGCGGGGCGGGCGTCGAGATCCTCGACCACGACATCAAGGCGGGCGTCGGCCTGAGCGCGCTGGCGGGCGTGCGCGGCTACGTGGAGGCCACGCCGACCATCGGCTACCGCGAGGTGGGCGACCCCGCGGCGGGCAGGAAGGGCGAGTTCTTCCTGAAAGGCCATCTGGAGCTGGCCGCGCAGCCCTTCCTGGGTCTGGGCGGCGACCTGTTCGTCGAGCTCGACAGCCCCTGGTGGTCGCCCGCCCCCGACAAGCGCTGGACGTGGCCGCTGGCGCAGCTCGAGTACCCGCTGCCCGGCCAGTTCGGCATCGGCGCGGACCTCGACTACGCCGTCGGCTCCGGGAAGCTGCCCGACGTCACCTTCTCCCCGGTCGAGTTCAACCCCGACCGGTTCATGACGGACCTGCTCGACGATCACGTGCCCGCCAGGTCCAAGGGCGAGCAGGAGATCAGGGGCACCTGGCAGGAGGGCCCGCCCCGTGCCCCCGGAGCGGCGGCCCCCGGGCCCGCGACCTCCGGAACCGCGGCTCCCGGGACCGCAGCCTCCGGGACCGCAGCCTCCGGAGCCCCGGCCGCCCGGCCCCCGGCTCCCGGCCGGCGCCCACCCGGGTCTCGTTCGTCCGGCGCTCCTTCACCCGGGTCTCGTTCGCCCGGCCCTGGCGCGAACGGCCCGGCCGGCCCGCGCCCGGCCGGCACCCCCGCCGCCGCAACCCCCGCCGTCCGTGGCGGGCCGCCGCGCAAGGACTCCAAGGCGCCCGCCCGGCCGGGCACCCCGGACCGGCCCGGCGGTGCCGCGGCGTCCGGCGGGCCCCAGGGTCGCGGGCCCGCCAGGGGCCGGCAGGAGAAGACCGACGGCGACGTGCCCCGTCCGGACGTCCAGCAACGCTGGGTGGCGGGCATGCGCGCGGTCGGCGAGCTCGTCCAGCGCTCCCACCGGAGCCCGCTCACGGCGCTCGACATCGACGCGGCCCTGAAGTCCATCCGCCGCAAGCACGGCTTCAAGCGGCTCCACGCGGAACGGGCGGGCGAGTACTGGCACATCCACGCCGAGATGAACCCCTCGACCAAGGACCATCCCGCGGTGGCGAAAGCGGCCCCCGACCCCGCCCCCGCGACCGGACCCGCCGCGGCCCAGCAGAGCGCGGCCCAGCAGAGCGCGGCCCAGCGTCCGCAGGACCTGCACAGTCTGCATCCCGGCATGCGCGTCGTGGTCGGCGGCTCGGCGGAGGGCTGGTTCAGGCGCCTGATCCAGCGGGACGGCACCTGGATGGTCCTCTACCGGCCCCTGCGCGCCCGCAACGACAAGAGCGACAAGACCGTGCCCGCCATCCTGCCCAGCGGCCAGCAGAACGTCGTCAGGAAACACGGCCCCGGCATGGAGATCGAGCGCTCACCCGACGGCGAGAAGGCCGGATGGGTCCTGGCCTACCCGCTGCAGCTCACCGCCTACCAGCCGCCCCGGACGGCCCCCGTCGGCTGGGACCAGCTGAAGAACAAGAAGGGCAACTGGGTGCAGGCCCACCTCCTCAACGGCAAGCTCGGCGGTCCCGGCGAGAAGTGGAACATGGTGCCGGCGCCGGTCTCGGTCAACAACGCGATGAACCGGGGGCACGAGGAGCACCTGAGGGAGCGGGCGCCGAAGGAGCCGATCATGTTCGAGGCGAAGGTCACCTACCACCAGCCCGTCCCCGGTGACCACCCCAGGCTCGCCGACTTCCCGAGCCTCATCGAGGTGTCCTGGGACTACCTGGAGACCGGCGTCCACCGCAAGAAGCCCTATCCGGTCCGGCCCCCGAGGCCGGACGAGCTCAAGCCCCAGCAGCCGTGAAGCGCCGGCGACGAGCCGGTGACGGATGCCGGGCGATGGTGTCCGCATGACGTTGGAGGCGTGGACAGGCAGAGGGCCGCGGTTCCCGTGGCGGCCGGGCGTCCGTGGCGGGTTCGAGTACGCCGGCGGCGAAGAGCTCATCCGCCAGTCGATCGAGGCCATCCTCGACACCGAGCCCGGCGAGCGCGTCATGCTGCCGGGCTTCGGCTGCGGCCTGCGCCGCTACCTGATGGAGCCCAACTCGGTCGCGACCCGGGCCGCCATGCGCCGCGACATCGAAGGCGCCCTGCGCCGCTGGGAGCCGCGCATCGAGACCACGAACGTGTCGGTGACGGCGGGGGAGGAGGCTTCGCTGGTGTGGATCGACATCGCGTACAGACGGCTCGCGGACCGGCGCGAGGACAACCTGGTCTACCCGTTCTACCTGCGGTGAGGGCCGGACGATGACCTTGATCGGGCCGATACTCGACGACCGCACCTACGACCGGCTGCGCGAGGAGCTGATCCGGCGCATCCCCGTCCACACGCCGGAGTGGACGGACGTCAACGAGAGCGACCCCGGCGTCGTGCTGCTGGAGCTGCTGGCGTTCCTCGGCGAGTCGCTGCTGTACCGGTTCAACCAGATCCCGGACGCGACGAAGGTGGCGTTCCTGCGGCTGCTGGACGTGCCGGTCAGGCCGGCCGCGGCGGCGCGCGTCCTGGTGACCGCCGAGACGCGGGCGGCGCGCGGCGTCCAGGTGCTGCCCGGGCGGGAGCTGCGCGCGGGCTCGATCGCCTTCGAGACGCGCGACGAGCTGTACGCCTGGCCCCTGGAGTGCCTCGGCGTGGGCAAGGTCCGGGCGCCGGAGCCCGATCCGTGCGACGCCTACGAGCACGCCCGCCGCGAGGAGGCGGCCCGCAGGCTCGGCGACCGGGCGCAGGTCGCCTTCTACGAGCCCGTGGTCCTGCCCGCCGACCCGCTCGCCCCCGGCGCCGCCTCCCTCGACCTCGACACCACCCTCGACCGGGCGCTGTGGATCGCGCTGCTGACCACGCCCGCCACCGACCTCGCCGAGCTGCGCGGGCGCACGGTCTTCCTCGGCGTCGAGCCGGAGGAGAGCGTCACGGCCCCGTTCACCGCTCCGGGGCAGGCGGGCCGCTACCACTCGGCCGGCCTCGGGCAGCCGGGGCCGGGCGTGCGCTGGCAGCTCTGGCGCGGCGGCCCGGCCGGCCCGTTCCTGCCGCTGGAGGTCGTCAGGGACGGCACCGGCGGCCTCCGTCAGGGCGGCGTGGTCGCCCTGACGCTGCCCAGGGAGCTGCCGCCGCCGCCGGCCGAGCCCGGCACCGCGCGCACCGACCCGCCCCGCCTCGAAGACCCGGAGCAGGCCGCCAGGGTCGCCGCCTGGCTGCGCGTCACCCGGCCGCCCGGCGCCGCCGAAGGGCTGGGACGCGTGCGCTGGACGGGCGTCAACGCCGTCGAGGCCGTGCAGGAACGCACCGCCGCGCAGGCCGAGCTGCTCGGCACCGGCACGGGCGAGGCCGGGCAGACCTACCGGCTCACCCAGCAGAACGTGCGGCCGGGCACCGTGGAGCTGGAGGTCGAGGAGGCGGGCGGCTGGGAGCGCTGGCAGGAGGCAGACGACTTCACCCGCACCCGCGACGGCGACCGCCACTTCGTCGTCGACCGGGCCGACGGCCTGGTGCGGTTCGGCCCGGGTGGGCGGCAGGGCCGCGTCCCGCAGATCGGCGAGCGCGTCCGGGTGCGCTCCTACCGCTACGGCGGCGGGGCGGCGGGCAACGTCCCGGCCGGCGCCGTCACCACGCTGACCGGCGGCGGCCCCCGGGTGGTCAACCCGCTGCCCGCGACGGGCGGCGAGGACGCCGAGCGGCTCGACGCCGCGCTCGACCGCATCCCGGCCGAGGTGCACCGCAGAGACCGCGCCGTCACCGCGGCCGACTTCCGCGACCTGGCCGCCCGCCTGCCCGAGGTCGCCAGGGCCGAGGCGCTGCCGCTGTTCCACCCGGCCACGCCCGCCGTGCCCACGCCCGGGGCCGTCAGCGTCGTCGTCTTCCCCCGGCACGACCCGCGCGACCCGGGCGCGCCGGTGCCCGACCGCGGGCTGCTGCGCCAGGTCGCCCACGAGCTCGACGCGCGCAGGCTGATCACCACCGAGCTGTACGTGCTGCCGCCCGACTACGTGCCCGTCGCGGTCTCGGCCGGCGTCGCCGTGCGCGACGGCCATCCGGTCGACGCCGTGCGGCGCTGGGTGGAGCTCATCCTGCGCCAGTTCCTCGCCCCGGTCCCGCCGTTCGGGCCGGAGGGCGGCGGCTGGCCGCTCGGCCGGGTGATCCGGCGGGCCGAGCTGGAGGCCGTGGCCGTGCAGGTGGAGGGCGTCGACTACCTGGAGGGGGTGCTGCTGGCCGAGCGGGTGGGCGGCGCCTGGGTGCGCCGCGACCTCATCACCCCCGCCGCCTGGCAGGTGCCCAGGCTCGCCGAGGTCACCGTGGTGGCCGGGCCGCCCCTCGAACCCGGGGCCGCGCACCCCGAGCCGCCCCCCTCGGGGCCGGTCGCGTACCTGCCGCTGCCGCGGGAGGTGTGCTGATGGACGGCGACCGCGGCCTGAGCCTGCTGGCCGACCCCGACCAGTGGGCGCGCTGCGCGCACCAGGGCGTGGCTCTGGTGCCCACCGGCGGCGTCCAGCTCACCTGGCACGACGACCCCGCGCCGGTCCCCGGCCTGCGGGGCGAGCCGGGCGGGCTGGCGTTCGACCGGCAGGGGTTCGCCTACCGGTCGCGGACCGGCGGCGGGCGCGTCGAGGTCCACCGGCCGGGCGGCGGCGAGCCGGTCCCGGCGCCGGGCGGGCCGTACGACGAGCCCCGGGCGCTGGCGATCGACGACGCGCGCTCCCTCTACGTCGCCACCCGCCACGCGGTCGCCGTGACCTCGCTGGACGCCGCCGAACGGCTGACCGACCTGCCGGTGAACGCCGTCGATCTCGCCGTCCACGACGACCTCGTGTACGCCCTCACCGCCGGCGGCATCGTGCTCCTGCGGGGCTGCCGCGACCCCCGGCCGGGCCTGGAGCTGGTCCCGCCGCGCTGCCACGGCCCGCTGCGGCCGTACCGGCTGGCGGTCGGCGCGGACGGCCCGCCGCTGGTCCTGTGGGTCTCCCCGCACGACGAGCACGCCGTGCTGGCGACCCCGTCGGGCGAGGTGGCCGTCGCGGCCCCGGGCGCGACCGACCTGACCATGACGCCGGGCGGCACCCTGGTCGTCGCCCGCGAGCCGGGCCGCTCCTTCCTGCGCTTCGAGCGGCACGACGGCGCCTGGCTGGAGCTGGAGCCGGTGAGCGCGGCCGGCTACGACGGCGGCGCGATCGCCAACCATCCGGGCGACCGGGCCCACGGCCGCGGCACGGCGGGCGCGGGCCGGGTGACCGGCTTCACGACGGCCTCGGGCGTGGCCGCCACCGGCGGCGTCGCCGGCCCTTACCGCACGTCGGGGCGGACGGTGACGTACCGCCTCGACAGCGGCGTCTACCGCACCCGCTGGGGCCGCGCGTTCCTCGACGCGTGCCTGCCGCGCGGCACCGCCGTACGGCTGCGCTTCGTCACCGGCGACGACGACGACCCGCCGCCCGACGCGTTGCGCTGGACTCCCGCCGACCGCAACGGCCGGGTGATCCGCCGCCCCGACCTCACCCCGCCCCTGCCGTCCGCCCTCGCCCTCGACACCGCCGTGCCCTCCCCGGCCCCGTTCAGGCGGCCCACCGGCCGCGAGACCCTGGGGGCGCCGGCCGCCCGCGACGACCGGTTCGAGACCTACGAGCTGCCGGTCGGCGCGCCTCCCGGCCGCTACCTGTGGCTCGCCCTCGACCTGACCGGCACCGCGGCGGCGACGCCGAGGATCCGCGCCGTACGGGTGGAGCGTCCCGGCCACGAGCTGCTTCGCAAGCTGCCCCGATCCTGGTCGCGCGACGAGGGCGACGCCGACTTCCTGCACCGGTGGCTGACCCCGCCCGAGGGGCTGCTGCACGAGCTCGACGAGCGCGCCGCCCGCCGCGACGTCCTGCTCGACCCGGAGACCACGCCGCGCGAGACGCTGGAGTGGCTGGCCGGGTTCGCCGGGCTCGCCCTCGACCGCCGCTGGCCGGAGCCGGCCCGGCGTGCCCTGGTCGGCAACGCGTACCGGCTCTTCCGCGGCAGGGGCACACTCGCCTCGCTGCGCGAGCTGCTCGGCATCTACCTCGGCTGGGAGCCGGTGCTCGTGGAGCGGTGGCGCACCCGGGGCGTCCCCGGCGGGCTGCTCGGCCGGTCGCCCGAGGGCGCCACCGGCGCGGACGCGGTCGTCGGCCGCATGCGCGTCGGCGCCCCGCCCGGCCGCGACGCCGCCGCGCACCGGTTCAGCGTCCTCGTGCCCGTCGCTCTCACCCCCGAGCAGGCGGACGTGCTCCGCTCCATCCTCGATCTGCACAAACCCGCGCACACCAGCTACGACATCTGCGAGACCGGCCCCGGCATGCGGGTCGGGCGCCGGCTGCACGCCGGCCTGACCTCCGTCGTCGGCCCGGCCGCCGGCTGGCGGCCGGTCGTACTGGGCCGGGTCCCGCTGGGCGCGGACGCCGTCCTCGGCGTGGCCTCCCCGAAGGCGCTGCGACGGCCCGGCGAGGCGCCGTGATGACCGACGTGACCATCCGCCGGCTCAGCGTGACGACGCACGGCACCCCGCAGGACGGCGTCCTCGTGGGACGCCTGCTGTCCGACCTGGCCGCCGAGCGGCTGGAGCGCGCGTTGCGCGAGATCACGCTGCCGGACGGCATCTGGTGCGTGCGGCGCGTCGACGTACGCGTCCCGCTCGACCTCGACCGCACCGAGCCCGGTCTCGCGGAGGAGTGGGCGGCGGCGCTGGCCCGCTCCCTGCCGCAGGCGCTCGCCGCGGGCGCCGGCGTCGTCCGCTACGCCCACCTCGGCGCCGCGCTGGCCGACCTGGTGCGCGGGGCGGCCACCGGGCAGGTGTCGCGCGGGTGGGCGTGGCGGCAGGCCGGGGCGCTGCGTGCCGGCGACCCCCGGCCGGAGGCGGAGCCGGCGGCGGCCGTGCTCGCGGCCCTGAGCCGGCACCGGGCCGCGGTGCCGGCCGTGCTGACCGCCGCCGTCCTCGACGCCGGGCTGCCCGCCCTGCACCGGTTGCTGGGCGACGCCGGCTGGCAGGCCGTGGCCCGGCTGCTTCCGGTGCCCGCGGGCGGGTTCGCGCCGCCCGGCGAGCCCGGCCCGGCACATCCCGCGGGCCCGGTCTCCCGGCCCGGCGCCGGTGACGGGCAGGCCCCGCCGCCCGATGGGTCCTCGCCGGCCCCGGCGGGTGGTCACGCTCCGCCGCCCGCCCCGGCCGTGCCTCCCGCGGCCCCCGCGGACGAGGCCGGGGTGCGCGCGCTGGCCGAACGCCTGCTCGCCCTGTCCCCGCTGACCGAGCCGATCCGCCGGTCGGGGCTGCGGCCGTCGGCGCCGACCCTGGACGTGTGGGCGCTCCTGGCCGTGCTGGCCGCCGACCCGTCCCTCGCCACCGGCTCCGGGGGTCCGGTGTCCGGGGGCGCGGTGTCCGGGCGCGCGGTGCGGGCGGTCGTCGCGGCGGCGGCCGCCCTGCTCGCCGGGGGCTCGCCGCAGTCCCGCCCGGCTCCCGTCCCCGGACGGACGCCGCCCTCATCCGGTGCCTGCCCGCCGCGCGGGCGGGTGGCCGGGGAACCGCTGGAGCCCGGCCCGCCCGCCGCGGACGACCCGGCCGGCTCCGGCCACCGCACCCGCTGGGCCGGCCTGCTGTTCCTGCTCGCCACGGCACGCGCGGCCGGCCTCCCCGAGGCGGTGCTCGCCGACCCGGTGCTCGCCACCCGTCCGCTGCCGTGGGCGTTGCAGGGCCTCGCGCTCCGGCTGGTCCCGGCCGCCGCCGCCACCGACCCGGCCGTGGCCGCCCTCGCGGGGTGCGACCCGGCCCGTGCCGCCCCCTGGCACCTCGGCCCCGCCGCCACCCCGCCCGAGCGGCAGCGCCTCGACGTCCTGGCCGGCCACTGGGCGACGGTGACCGCCGCCGCCCTCGGCATGGCGTACGGCGAGGGTGAGGTGCACGGCGAGGACGTGGCGTACGGCGAGGGCGTGGCGTACGGCGAGGGCGTGGCGTACGGCGAGGAGGTGGCGTACGGCGAGGGCATGGTGCACGGCGAGGGCGGAGCGCACGGAGAGGCGCGGGCGGTGGTGAATGCGCTCGCCCGGCGCGGCGGCGTGATCCACTACGCGCCGGGCTGGATCGAGGCGCGGCTGGACCTGTCGGAGGTGGACGTCGACGTGCGGCGGGCCGGTCTCGACCTCGATCCCGGCTGGGTGCCCTGGCTGGGCGCGGTGGTGAGGTTCGTCTATGGCTGATCTGCGGGTGAGCCTGGCCCTGTCCGCCCGGGCGGCGGGGCAGGCGCAGCGTGTCGCCGCGCTGCTGTCCGCCTCCTGCTCACCGGGCTCGTCCGGGCACGCCGCCGCGGCCTTCCTGCACCGATGGGCGGCCTCGGTGGTCGCCGCCGCGCCCGACGGCCCGGCCGCGCCCGACGGCCCCGCCGCGTCTGACGGTCCTGCCGCGTCTGACGGTCTGGCTGCGTCCGAGGGCCCCGCCGCGTCTGATGGTCTGGTTGCGTCCGAGGGCCCCGCCGCGTCTGATGGTCCGGCTGCGTCTGACGGCCCGGCCGGGCGCGCGCGGCCGGACCCGTTGACGGTGCTGGCGACGGTCTTCGGGCTCGACCCCGTGGAGGTCGACCTGTTGCTGCTCGCCGGGCTGCCCGAGGAGCACGAAGGGCTGGCCGACACGTTCAGGACGATGAACCCGTGCTCGGAACCCGTCCCCACCGTGGGCCTGGCCGCGCTGCTGACCGGCGACCGGGCGGGGCTGCGGCGGCTGCTCGCCGAGGGACCGGCCGTGCGGCACGGGCTGCTGCGGCTCACCGACGGCCCCACCTTCCACGAGCGCGGCCTGGCCGTCGCCGACCGGCTGTGGGACGCGCTGGCCGGGCACGACGCCTGGCCGCGGCAACTGCGCAGGATCGACGCCGGCGCCGTGCCGCCCGGGCTCGACGGCTGGCTCGCCCTGCCCCAGGTGCGGCACGCCGTCCGCGCGCTGCGCCGTCCCGAGGCCCGGACGCTGCTCGTGTCCGCCGACGACGAGACGATCGCGCTCAGCCGGTGCGCCGCCCTCGCGAGCGGCGCCGGCCGCCGCCTCGTCGGGGCCAGGGCCGCCGCCGACGACCAGGCCGCTCTCGCCATGCTCGTGGCGCACGCCGCCGCGCGCGGCGCGGTCCCCCTGCTGGTCGCCGAGGCCGTGCAGGGCGAGACCGTCCGGCTGGAGCTGTCCGGCGTCCCCGGGCCGGTGCTCGTCTGGGGGCCGCCGGGGGCGCTGCGGCCGGTGGGGCCGCGTCCCCTGCTCGGCGTCCCGTCGGGACCGGTGCCCGCAGCGGACCGGCGCGCGGCGTGGCGCGCGGCCCTGCCCGGCCCGCCCGGCCAGGACGCCGTGCTGGCCGCCCGCCACCCCCTCGATCCCGCGCTGACCGCCGCCGTGGCCGCCGACGTGCACAGCCTGTCCCGACTGTCGGGCGTGGCCGCCGGCCCGCGGGAGGCCACCGAGACCATCCGGTGCAGGGCGGGCGCCGAGCTGCCCGCCGGTGTCCGGCTGCTCAGCCCGGCCGCCGGCTGGGAGCGGCTGGTGCTGCCCGCGGAGCCGGCCGCGCAACTGCGCGACGCGGTCGCCCGGCTCGAGCACGCCGCGCTGGTGCTCGACGAGTGGGGGCTGCGCGAGCGGGCCCGGGCGGCACACGGCGTCCGGCTCCTGCTCACCGGCCCGCCGGGCACCGGCAAGTCGCTGGCCGCCGAGGTGATCGCCACAGCCGCGGGCACCGACCTGATGGTCGTGGACGTGTCCCAGGTGGTGTCGAAGTGGCTGGGCGAGACGGAGAAGAACCTCGCGGCGATCTTCGAGGCGGCCGAGCGCGTCCAGGCGGTGCTGCTGCTCGACGAGGCGGACGCGCTGTTCGCCGCCCGTACCGCGATCTCCGGCGCGCACGACCGCTGGGCCAACCTGGAGACCGCCTACCTGCTGCAGCGCATGGACCGCTTCGACGGCATGGCCGTGCTCACCAGCAACCTGCGCGCCAACATCGACCCGGCGTTCCTGCGGCGGATGGACTTCGTGGTGGAGTTCCCGCTGCCCGACGAGGCCCGCCGCCGCGAGCTGTGGCGCCTGCACCTGCCCGAACGGCTCATCGCCGGCGGCGGCCTCGACCTGCTGGCGACCGTCTACCCGGTGCCCGGCGCGTGGATCCGCAACGCGGCCGTCGCGGCGGCCTTCCTCGCCGCCCAGGACGGCACCGCCGTCAGCCCCGCCCACCTGGCCAAGGCGCTGGCCCGCGAGTACGCCAAGGCCGGCCGGCCCTTCCCCGGAGTCCCCGCCGGAATCGCCGGCCACCGAGAGGAGCAGCCATGACGACGCCGACCACCCCGGCTCTGGCCGAGCCGCCCGCCGACCCGTTCCTCGCGCTGCGGGTCAGCTACGGCATGTTGCTCGGGGTGAGCGACTTCGCCGTCCTGACCGGGTACCCGCGCGGCAAGCACATGCTGCACGCCGCCTGGCTGCACGGCAGCGGCACCGTGCGCGGGTTCGCGGTCAGCGGGCGCGACCCCCACACGGTGCTGGTGGGGCGCGGCCTCGCCCTCGACGGGTGGGGCAGGGAGCTGCACCACCCGGACGAGACCTGCCTCGACGTGCGCGAACTCGCCCGGCGGCTGACGTTCCCCGGCGGCGGGCGGCGCGCGGCGAGCGCCTGGCTGGCGGCGGCGTACCTGCCGTGCCCGTCGCACCCGGTGCCGGCGCTCGCGGACCCGTGCGACGTCAGCCGGCAGAACCGCGAGTTCTCCAGGACCACGGAGGGCGTGAGCTTCCTCCTGCTGGACGAGCCGCCGCGGCCGGCGGCCGGTTATCCGCGGCTCGCCGAGCTGTTCCGCGCGGGCGAGGTGACGCCGGAGTCGTTCGCCCGGGCCGCCGCCCAGGACAGCGTCGAGCTGGGCGCGGGCCGCGGGTCGTTCCCCGGCGACGGGCCCGCGCCCGTCGTGCTCGCGCGGCTGGAGCTGCGCCTGGGGGAGGGCGGCGGGGTCGAGGCCGTCACGGGGATCGATCAGGCCGCCCGGCAGGTACTGCTGCCGACCGCGCTGATCCAGTCCCTGCTGACGACCCGGCCCGGCACGCCACCCGCCATCCCGTTCGGCACTCGGCCCGGTACCCCGCCCGGCGCCCTCCACGGGAACCCGCCCGGTGAATCGCACGGCGAGCCGGGCAAGGGTGGGCCGGGCAAGGGCGGGCCGGGCGACGGCAGGTCAGGCGACGGTGCGCCGGGTGACGGCGGGTCGGACGGCGGTGGGCCGGGCGGTGGTTCGGGTGACGGTGGGTCGGACGATGGCGGGCCGGGTAATGGCGGGCCGGGTGGTGGTGGGCCGCGTGTCGATCCCGGGTCCCTGCGCTGGCGGGAGTCGGGGCCGGCCGTCGTCTTCACCGTGACCAGGCCGCTGCTGGCGCGTTCCGTCGGCCGGCGCACGCTCGCCGCCGCCTGCCTGGACGAGGACGGCTGGCGCGACCTGGAGATCGCCGGCACCGGCTACGACCCCGTCCGGCAGGCGATCACCGTGCTGCTCGACCCGCCGCCGCCCGGCTCGCCCGTACGGCTGGTCGTGCGCGGCCGGGGCATCGTCTGCGTCCTCGGCGAGGACGGAGCACCGCTCGCGGGGCTCACCACAGGACCGCCCGGCGGCGTGCCGGAGGGCGACGACGCGGTGCTGACCACCGTCGCGCCCCGCTACGAACAGGAGGACACCCGATGACCGACCCCGGCTCGCGGCCGGAACGGGGCAGCCTCGCCAGGCTGCACCCGATCGACGGCATGCTGCTGCGCTCCACGCACCTCGACCGCATCCAGGGGTACGCGGCCTCCCTGTCCACGGCGCTGGGCCGGGCGGGCGGGCACGGGGTGGTGAGCGGGTACCGGGTGCGCCTCGACCCCGGCAGAGCCGCGATCACGGTCGATCCGGGGCTGGCGGTGAACGGCGACGGACGTCCCCTGCTGCTGGAGACGACCGCGACGGTGGACCTGTCGGGGCTGAGCCCGGGCCCCGGCGACCTGCGCCTCGTCGTGGCCACCTACGCCGAGGTGCCGTTCGGCCAGGAGGAGGTCTACGGCGAGCTGTGCGGCGACCCGTCCGCCGCACCGGCACCCCAGCACGCCTACGTGTCGGAGTCGGCGCGCGTCGAGGTGCGCCCGGTGTCGGTGGGCTCCGTCGACACCGCCGACCTGACCCGCCGCTCGCAGGTGGCCGACGCCTGGTTCGAGCGGGAACGCCAGGAGGCCCACCCCTGGATCGGCGCCGACGCCACGCCCCTGACCGCCCGCGACTGGGCCGACCCGCCCGCCGAGCCGCGCCCGGCCGAGGTCGCGCTGGCGTTGCTGCTGTGGACGTCCAAGGGCTGGGTGCTGGACACCTGGACGGTGCGCCGCGAGCGCGTGGACCCGCCCGCGCGGCGCGGCTGGGAGAGCCGGCTCGGCCTGCGCCCGTGGAGCGTGTTCCTGGCGCAGCTCCTGCAGTTCGAGGACATGCTGGCGGACGCCCTGGATCACGCGGCGCCGCGTGACGCCACCGACGAGTACGTCCTCGGCCGGCTCAGGACGGCGCGGAGCCGGCTGAGGAGGGGCCGCTCCGCGAGCCTGCGGGACGTGAACGAGGCGATGGACGCCCTGCAGGCCGTGCAGGCGACCCAACTGCGCGACCTCGGCATCGCCGAGCTGCCACCGGCCGGGTTCCTGCCCGTCGTGCCGTGCCGGGGGTCCGTCGAGCAGCAGGTGACGCGCTTGTTCGGCGATTCGGCGACGCTGCGCTTCCGCCGCTGCCCGGCCGACGCGGTGCCGGAGGCCGTGGAGGAGGCCCGGCACCGGGACCGGATCGCCTTGTCGGGCGCCGGGGCGGTCGTCGAGATCCTCGTCCCGCACGCCGGCGAGTCGGAGCCGAGCTGGGTCGGTTTCCGCCGGTGGGCCGAGTGCACGTCCGGCGAGCCGTCCTGCTCGCACTCCGACGTCGTGGACGTCTACCTGTGCACGGTGGACGACGTGTCCGAGTTCGTGTCGACCTTCCTCGCCGCGCCGGAGCTGCCGCCGACGCCGTCGGCCACCCTGCGCGAGGTCACCTATCCGCCCGGCGGCTGGGCGCTGCCCGAGGGCCAGGAGGAGATCGAGAGCTGGCGCAGCCCGGCCGGCGGGATGACCGCCGTCGCGCTGACGCCGAGCGCCGGGCGGCTGCCGCTCGTCGCGGGCCGCGCCGTGATGCTGCTCCATCCGTTCGGCGGCGCTTCCGCGGCGACCGTGCCCGAGTACCGCACCCGCGTGTGGAACGAGCTGGACCACGATGTGATCGTGCTGGTCAAGCCGACGGGGCTCAGCTGATCGGGGCTCGACTGACCGGGGGCTCGGCTGACCGGGGCTTGACCGCCGGGGCTCAACTGGCGGGGCTCAACTGGCGGGGCTCAACCGGCGACGGGCATCGCGCGCTCGTCGCCCAAGCCCCGGACGGGCCGCCGCAGCAGCGCGGCGAGCTCGCTGGACGGCCACGCGCCCAGCTCGCGGCTGAGTGTGCGGGCATAGCGCTCGAAACTGTGGCGGGCCTCGTTCCAGTTGCCCTCGCTGAGGTGCGCCTCCATCAGCACCCGCTGGGCGCTCTCCCGCAGCGGATCGGCGAGCACCGCCACCATCGCCACGTCGACCGCGTCGCCGTGGCGCCCCGCCCTGGTCAGGCCACGGCACTGGGCCTCCAGGGCGTGCAGCAGCCGCTGCCTGATGCGCTCGCGCTCCATCAGCGCCCAGTCGTCGTACCAGCCGGGCAGCAGGTCGAGGTCGCTGACGTCGCGCAGCGGCATGCTCAGGTCGTCGGCGTGGGCCCGGCCGCCGATCACCCGCCCAGCCCATGCCGTCACCAGGTCGAGATCGACCAGGACGTCCGGGTGCAGCGCCAGCGAGTGCTGGTCGACGGCCAGCAGGTTGACCCCGGCCTTGCCGAGCCGCCACAGCGCCGAACGCAGGTTGCCGGCCGCCCGGCTGTCGTCGCCGACGGGCCACAGGGCACCGGCGGCATGGCGGCGCTCCACGGGCCCGTGACGCAGCGCGACGAACACGAGGAGCCGCTTGCTGCCTTCGGGGACGTCGATCCTGCGCGTGCCGAGGGACACGTAAGGGCCGCTGAACAAATGGAGGATCGGCTGCTCCACCCTGGTGTGCCGACGGACCAGACTTTGCACGATGTCCGGGAACATCACAGCCACCCTTCCCGTGGAGCACACGCCGATCCCGGCGACGGTAACGGGAAGACCGTCACCAGGTCGTCACACTACGTCATTCCGTTTCGGCTCGGCCACTGTCCGTAAAGGCAGTCAGAAAGGCGTGGACGGTGTCCAGGGCTTCCTCCACCCCTGAAACGGTGACCACTCGCTCGGCCGACGTCTGGCTGATGTCGTGCGTGAGGCGAATGGTGATGATGACGCCGTTCGTATGAGCTTCCGCCCGTATCAAACAGATGCCGGTCCGGTTCGGTTTGGAGTGCATGCGTGCCAGGCTGCCACCCAGGTGTCACCGGACCGTCGGCGCTCGCGGCCGCCGCCGCGCCCGGTCCCCGGCCCGTACGGCACGCGCCGCGGCTGGAGCGCGCCGGGCCGGGCGGGCACAATGGTGATCCCTGCCGTCGGCGCGCGCGAGGGAGTTCCGTGGAGTTTCGCCTGCTCGGTCCCGTCGAGGCGGTCTCGGCCGACCGCCCCGTCCCGCTGGGCGGGCCGAAGCCCCGTGCGCTCCTCGTCGTCCTGCTCTTGCAGGCCGGGCGAGTGGTCTCCACCGACCGCCTGGTGGACGTGCTGTGGGGGGAGGAGCCGCCGAGGAGCGCGCACGCGCTGGTCCAGACCTACGTGTACGGCCTGCGCCGCGCCCTCGCCGCCGCCGGCGATCCGGTGATCGAGACCCGCCCGCCCGGCTACGCGGCCAGGATCGAGCCCGGCCGGCTCGACGTCGAGTCCTTCCACCGCCTGGTCACGGACGGCCGGCGGCAGGCCGGGCAGGGCCGGTGGGAGGACGCGGCGAAGGGGTTCCGCGCGGCGCTGGACCTGTGGCGCGGCAGCGCCCTCGGCGGCGTGGCCCACCTGCTGCCCGGCGAGGCGGAGCGGCTGGAGGAGGCGAGGCTCGCGGCCGTCGAGGAGTGGATCGAGGCCGAGCTGGCGCTGGGCAGGGAGGGCGAGCGCGTGGGCGACCTCGCCGAGCTGGTCCGCGCCCACCCCGCCAGAGAACGATTACGCGGCCAGCTCATGCGCGCCCTGTACCGGCTGGGCCGGCAGGCCGACGCGCTGGCGGTGTTCCACGAGGGGCGGCAGGCGCTGGCCGAGGAGCTGGGCGTGGACCCGGCCCCGGAGCTGCGCGAGCTGTACGAGGCGATGCTCCGCGCCGACCCGTCCCTGTCCCGGCCCGCACCCGCTGCCTCTTCCCCCGCTCCTGCCGCCGGCCCAGCCCCCGCCGCCGGCCCAGCCCCCGCCACCGGCCCAGCCCCCGCCGCCGGCCCAGCCCCCGCCGCCGGCCCAGCCCCCGCCACCGACTCCGCCCTCGCCACCGGCCCCGCGCCGGCGCCGCCGCAGTCGGTGCCCGCGCAGCTCCCGCGCGGCATCGCCGACTTCACCGGCCGCGACAAGCAGCTCGTGGCGCTGGCGGGCACGCTCACCGACGACCGCGACACGATGCCGGTCTGCGTCATCTCCGGCAAGGGCGGCGTCGGCAAGTCCACGCTCGCCGTCAAGCTGGCGTACGCGGTCGCTCACGCCTTCCCCGACGGGCAGCTCTACGCGGCGCTGCGCGGCGTGAGCGACTCGCCCGCCTCGCCGCTGGAGGTGCTCACCCGGTTCCTGCGCGGGCTCGGCGTCCCGCCCGCGGCCGTGCCGGAGAGCCTGGCCGAGTGCGCCGACCTCTACCGCAGCCTGCTCAGCGGCCGGCGGATCCTCGTGGTGCTGGACGACGCGGCCGACGAGGGGCAGGTCCGGCCGCTGCTGCCGGGCAGCCCGTCGTGCGCGGTGCTGGTCACCGCCAGGCGCAGGCTCGTCGGGCTGGACGGCGTGCACCTCACCGACCTCGACATCTTCGACACGCCCACCGCGCTCGACCTGCTCACCCGCATCGCCGGCGCGGACCGGGTCGGCGGCGAGCCGGAAGCGGCCGAACGCATCGTGGCGCTGTGCGGCCGGCTGCCGCTGGCCCTGCGCACGGCCGGCGCGCGGCTGGCGGCCCGCCCGCACTGGCCGCTCGCCCGGCTCGCCGACCGCCTGGCCGACGAGCGCCGCCGCCTCGACGAGCTGACCGCCGGCGACCTGGAGGTACGTACCAGCGTCGCGCTCAGCTACCGCGGGCTGGACGAGGTCGCCAAGCGGGCCTTCCGCCTGCTGGGCATGCTCGGCACTCCAGACGTGACGGCCTGGATGGTCGCCGCGCTCCTCGACGCCCCCGACGCCGACGGCGAGGAGGCGGTCGAGCGGCTGGTCGACGCCCAGCTCCTCGACCACGTCGCGGAGGCCGACGCCGCCCGGAGCCGCTACCGGGTACACGACCTGCTGCGGGTGTTCGCGGCCGAGCGCGCCGAGGCCGAGGAGCCGCCCGGGGAGCGGGCCGCGGCGGTCGTCCGCGTCCTGCGCGGCTGGTTGTGGCTCATCGAGAACGCCACCGCCGCCCGCCCGCCGGGCACGCTCGCGTTGCGCCTCGACCGGCCCCAGGTCAGGCCCGTCGGGGCACAGCCGCCGGCCGACCTCCACACGTGGTTCGGCACGGAGGGGCCGGCGATCGTCACCGCGGTGGAGCGGGCCGCCGCGATGGGGCTGCACGAGGTGGTCTGTGACCTCGCGGCGGCGCTGTCCGCCTCGGCGTTCTCGGTGGACGCCAGGTTCGAGGAGTGGCGGCGTACCCATGAGGCGGCGCTGCGGGCCGCGCGGCGGGCCGGCGACGCGCACGCCGAGGCGATCGTGCTGCTCGGGCTCGGCCAGCTCCGCTCCCGCCAGGACCGCTACACCGAAGGGCAGGAGCTCTTCACCCAGGCGCTGCCGCTGCTCGCGGCCTCCGGCGACACCTACGGCCAGGCGGTCGCGCTGGCCGGCATCGGCACCGCCTGCCGGGAGCGGGGCGAGCTGCCCGAGGCGCTGACGCACCTGCAAGAGGCGAGCCGGATCTTCAGGTCGCTCGGCTACGACTCCGGCATCGCGCACGTCGGCCGCCTGACCGGCGCCGTCCTGCTCGAACGGGGGGAGTTCGAGCAGGCCAAGGCCGCGCTCGACGACGCGCTGGCCGTCTTCCGCCGCATGGGCAGCAAGCGCGGCGAAGGGCTGGTGCTGCGCTCCCTCGGGCTGGTGCACCGGGCGCTCGGCGAGGCGGAGCGGGCGCGGGAGCTGAGCGCGCAGGCCCTCGACCGGCTGCGCGAGGCGGGCGACCCGCTGATGGCGGCGTACGCGGTGCAAGCCCTTGCCAAGGCGGGCATCCGGTGCGGCGACCCCGGCTCCTTCCTGGACGAACTGCGCGCCGCCATGACGGTGTGCGAGCGGCACGGCGACCGGTTCGGCGTGGCGCTGATCGAGCGCACGTTCGGCGAGCACCACCTCGCCGCCGGGTGCGCCGCCGCGGCCCGCGAGCACCTCGACAGGTCGGTCGCGCTCTGGAACCGGCTCGGGCTGCCGCTGTTCAGGGCCCGCACGCTGCGCGACCTGGCCGCCGTCCACGAGCTGGAGGGCGACCACGCCGGCGCGGCCCGCCTGCGCGGGGAGGCGCTCGCCGTCTTCGCCCGCTTCGGCACGAGGGAGTACGCCGAGCTGGGCGGTCCGCCTGGTGAGCATTTGGAGTGAAATTGGAGCGCCACTGCCGATCATGCGAGAACCACCGTTCTTCCATGGTCAGGAGGCCCCCATGCCGGACATCATCCTCATGGCGGACGCGCGCGTCAGCGCGGTGCCCGTCGAGGAGAGCGGCGAACCCCTGGTGGACCTGCGCGAGGTCCCCAGCGTCAGGCTGGACCCGCGGTTGGCCGACGACGAGGGCGCGTACGCGCACGTGCGCAGCGGGCACGTCGAACGGCTCCGCCACGCCCAGAGCCTGCTCCCCGACGGGCTGCGACTGCTCGTCGTGGAGGCGTTCCGCCCGCTCGCGCTCCAGGAGCACTATTACCACGCGCACGCCGACCGGCTGCGGGCCGCGCACCCCGACTGGCCGGAGGAGCGGGTGCACGTCCAGACCAGCCGCTCGCTGTCGCCGCCCCCGATCGGCCCGCACGTGTGCGGCGCCGCGATCGACCTCACACTGTGCACCGAGGACGGGCAGGAGCTGGACATGGGCACGCCCGTCAACGCCGACCCCGAGGAGACCGACGACGCCTGCTACACGGACTCCGCCGACGTCTCCGCCGAGGCCCGCGGCAACCGTCGGCTCCTCGGCGACGCGCTGACCGCCGCCGGGTTCGTCAACTATCCGACCGAGTGGTGGCACTGGTCGTACGGCGACCGCTACTGGGCCCTGATGACAGGCGCCCCCGCCGCGCTGCACGGCCTGGTCGACTGGTCCTCCCGCTGACGTCCTTCCCATCCCCCGGGCCCCGGACGGCGCACGCCGTCCGGGGCCTTCCGTCTTCTCGAACGCCTATAGAAGGCCCTGGAGCGCATTTCTAGAGCAGTTGAAGCGCGGCGGCGAATTCTCTTCCCCAGAGACCGACATACCTGGAGAAAGGGACTCGCCATGAACGACAGGATCTCCCCGGCACCGGCGCCCCGCAGCCTTGCCCGCCTCGGCGCGGCAGCCGCCGCCACGGTGCTCCTGGCCACGGCGCTGGCCGCCGCGACCAGCGCGCCCGCCGCCGCCGCGACCCGCGCGGACATCGTCGCGGTCGCGCAGAGCCAGCTCGGCAACGCCAGCCGCAACCAGGAGCAGCCGGCGGGCAGCGGCTGCAACTACTACACCGGGTACTTCCGGTCCTGGAAGCCCGCGGGCGGCTGCCCCGCCACCGACGGCGTGCAGTGGCGCAACAGCGACTGGTGCGCCGACTTCGCCAAGTACGTGTGGAAGAACGCCGGGGTGAGCGACGCCGACGTCCCCGAGACCAGCGGCGGCGTCCTCACCGGCTGGGCCAGCTCCTTCAAGGACTACGGCACCAAGCACGGCACCTGGCAGGCCCGCTCCAGCGGCTACAAGCCGCAGCCCGGCGACGCGGTCGTCTTCGACTGGACGCAGAACGGCGAGATCGACCACGTCGGCATCGTGAAGTCCGCGACCGACACCACCGTCTACACCATCGAGGGCAACAGCGGTAACCGCATCAAGGAGAACAGCTACTCGCGCTCGGACGCCGACATCGTCGGCTACTCCGCGCCGGTCGGCGTCGGCTCCGGGACGCCCGGCACCTCGGGCGACGAGGGGAGCGGCGACAGCGACGTGCGCGCCGACTTCAACGGCGACGGGCTGACCGACGTGGCCGCGTTCTCG
>NZ_JBFAHK010000015.1:0-182801 GCF_040802095.1 Nonomuraea sp. NPDC050783 | reverse complement strand
CTACGACTACTCGGGTGGGCGGACCGGTCTGTGGGTGTGGACCGCGAAGGCCGGTGGGTTCAACGCGCCGTCGCTGTTGTGGGACAGCGGGGCGGGGAACTTCGAGCAGCTGCGGGCGAAGCCGGTCGCCGGTGATTTCAACGGTGATGGCCTGGGTGATGTCGGGGCGTTCTACGACTACTCGGGTGGGCGGACCGGTCTGTGGGTGTGGACCGCGAAGGCCGGTGGGTTCAACGCGCCGTCGCTGTTGTGGGACAGCGGGGCGGGCAACTTCGAGCAGCTGCGGGCGAAGCCGGTCGCCGGTGATTTCAACGGTGACGGTCTGGGTGATGTCGGGGCGTTCTACGACTACTCGGGCGGGCGGACCGGCTTGTGGGTCTGGACGGCCAAGAGCGGTGGGTTCAACACGCCGTTCCTGCTGTGGGACAGCGGGGCCGGTAACTTCGAGCAGCCCCGGATGAAGCCGGTCGCGGGCGACTTCAACGGTGACGGTCTGGCCGACCTGGGTGGGTTCTACGACTACTCGGGCGGGCGTACCGGCCTGTGGGTCTGGACGGCCAAGGCTGGTGGGTTCAACGCGCCGTCGCTGTTGTGGGACAGCGGGGCGGGCAACTTCGAGCAGCTGCGGGCGAAGCCGGTCGCCGGTGACTTCAACGGCGACGGCATGACCGATCTCGGCACCTTCTACGACTACTCCGGTGCCCGTACCGGCCTGTGGGTCTGGACCGCCAAAAGCGGTGGGTTCAACACCCCGTCGCTGCTGTGGGACAGCGGGGCGGGCAACTTCGAGCAGCTGCGGGCGAAGCCGGTCGCTGGTGACTTCAACGGCGACGGGCTGACTGACCTCGGCACCTTCTACGACTACTCCGGTGCCCGTACCGGCCTGTGGGTGTGGACCGCCAAGACCGGTGGGTTCAACACGCCGTCGCTGCTGTGGGACAGCGGCGCCGGCAACTTCGAGCAGTCCCGCGTCAAGCCGGTCTGATCACCCGGATCACCCGGCCGTACCCTCCTCCCCCTTCTCTTCTCAAGGAGCTGTCATGAAGATCTCTGACGTCAGCCGCATGGTGACCGCGTCGGCCCTCCTGGCCGCCGGACTGATCGCCGCGGGCACCGCCCCGGCAGCGGCCCTGGAACCCACCCCCGGCCCGGCCGGCAGCCCCGTGCCCCAGGAGCTGGCCGCGAGCCTGGAGTACACAGCCTGCGTGTCCGGCGGCCCGACCAGCACGGACACGGCGATCGCCGACCAGGTCCGGCCCCAGATGAACGGCCCGCGGCTCGGCCGCGGCGTGAACGCGTACAACGTGTCGTGTGCCCGGATCATCACGTCCACGACCAAGGGCCGCGGGCTCGACAAGCGGGCGGCCGTCATCGCCGTCACCACCGCCATCACCGAGAGCACCCTGCACAACTACACGGTGGCCGCCGACCACGACAGCCTTGGCCTGTTCCAGCAGCGCCCGTCCCAGGGCTGGGGCACGCCCGCCCAGCTGATCGACCCGGTGTACGCCACCAACGCCTTCCTCAACGCCATGCTGCGCAAGTACCCGAACAACTCCTGGATGAGCGGAGACATCGGGGCCATCTGCCAGAAGGTGCAGGTGTCGGCCGTCCCCGACGCCTACGGCAAGGAGGTCCACGACGCGCAGCTCCTCGTCGACGCCCTGTGGGACGGGGCGGGCGCCACGACCGACCCGCCGTCCGGGAACTTCGCGCTGCGCGCCGACTTCAACGGTGACGGGCTCACCGACGTGGCCGCCTTCTACGACTACTCGGGCGGGCGTACCGGCCTGTGGGTCTGGACGGCGAAGGCCGGTGGGTTCAACACTCCGTCCCTGTTGTGGGACAGCGGTGCCGGTAACTTCGAGCAGCCCCGGATGAAGCCGGTGGCCGGTGACTTCAACGGTGACGGGCTGGCCGATGTCGGGGCGTTCTACGACTACTCGGGCGGGCGTACCGGCCTGTGGGTCTGGACGGCGAAGGCCGGTGGGTTCAACACTCCGTCGTTGTTATGGGACAGCGGGGCGGGCAACTTCGAGCAGTCGCGCGCCAAGCCCGTCACCGGCGACTTCAACGGCGACGGCCTGGCCGACCTCGGCACCTTCTACGACTACTCGGGCGCCCGTACCGGCCTGTGGGTCTGGACGGCGAAGGCCGGCGGGTTCAACACTCCGTCGCTGTTGTGGGACAGCGGGGCGGGCAACTTCGAGCAACTGCGGGCGAAGCCGGTCGCCGGTGACTTCAACGGCGACGGTCTGGGTGATGTCGGGGCGTTCTACGACTACTCGGGCGGGCGGACCGGCTTGTGGGTCTGGACGGCGAAGGCCGGTGGGTTCAACACTCCGTCCCTGCTGTGGGACAGCGGGGCCGGGAACTTCGAGCAGTCGCGCGTGAAGCCGGTCGCGGGCGACTTCAACGGCGACGGCCTGGCCGACCTGGGTGGGTTCTACGACTACTCGGGCGGGCGGACCGGCCTGTGGGTCTGGACGGCGAAGGCCGGTGGGTTCAACACGCCGTCGCTGCTGTGGGACAGCGGGGCGGGCAACTTCGAGCAGCTGCGGGCGAAGCCGGTCGCCGGCGACTTCAACGGCGACGGCATGACCGATCTCGGCACCTTCTACGACTACTCCGGTGCCCGTACCGGCCTGTGGGTCTGGACGGCGAAGACCGGTGGCTTCAACACTCCGTCGCTGTTGTGGGACAGCGGGGCGGGCAACTTCGAGCAGTCCCGCGCCAAGCCGATCTGACCCCCCTCGGGACCGCCGCACGGTGACCCACCGTGCGGCGGTCCCCGCGGTTTGCACCCCGGACGGCCTGGGTTCTCAGTCGGCCGTGAAGTCGGAGAACAGCAGCAGGGCCAGGGCGAGTGCGACGACCACGTTGACCACCGTCGCGGCGGCGAACACCGAGACCGGCCGCCAGCCCGCCTCCCGCAGCGACGAGACGCGGAACTCCAGCCCGATGCTGACGAAGGCCAGGATCAGGAACCACGTCCGCAGGTCGTTGGCCACGCCGATGACCTGCTTGCCGTGGTCGGCGCTGACGGTGGTCAGCCACCAGGTGGCGATCACGGACGCGGCCACGAACCCGAGGACGAACTTCGGGAAGCGCCGCCACAGCTCGGCCGGGCCGGGGCGGGGCGCGTCGGGGCGGCGCTCGATCCGGAAGGCGAACCAGGCGGTCAGGGCGATGGTGACGATGCCGATGAGCGCGTTCTGGGTGACTTTGACGATGGTGGCGATGGCCAGGGCGTTCTCGCCGACGATGGTGCCGGCGGCGGTCACGGCCGCGGTGGTGTCGATGTTGCCGCCGATCCAGGCGCCGGCCACCTGCGGGCTGAGCCCGAGCAGGGAGGCCAGCGCGGGCAGGATGAAGATGGACGGCAGCGCGAAGGCGATGACCAGGCTGGCGCTGTAGGCGAGTTGCTCGCGCCTGGCCTGTACGGCTCCGGCGGCGGCGATGGCGGCGCTGACCCCGCAGATCGACACGGCGGCCGACAGCAGCGCGCGCAGCTTGTCGTCCAGGCCGAGCCTGCCGCCCAGCCACCAGGTGAACAGGAACACCGTGCTGATCAGCACGACGCCCTGGATGATCGCGGGCCCGGCGGCGGTCACGATCACCTTGAGGTTGATCGAGGCGCCCAGCAGCACCAGCCCGGTCTTGATGAAGAACTCGGTACGGAACCCGTCCGCCAGCCGGTCGCGCAGCCCGGCGGCGGTGAGCACGGCGTTGCCGAGCAGGCCCAGGGCGATCGCGTAGATCGGGAACTCGATGGCCTTGGCCAGCGCGGACCCCTCGAACCAGGCGGGCACGCCCTTCTCCAGGAACCGGGTGGCGGCGCCCAGCAGCAGCACGACCAGGACGCCCAGCGCGCCCCACTGCCAGGTGCGGGTGCCGGTGGAGGCCGGGGCGGTCATCAGGGCACCAGCCCGGGCGGGATGACGCCGACCAGGACGAGGACGAGCAGGACCAGGCCGAGGATGGTCGCGGCCCAGTCCTCGTTGAACGCGGTGCGGCTTTCGGGGGGTTCTTGCCGGTTCATGGGAGGCCCTTCTCTGACATTGGCTCTCAGACGGGATCCTCCGCAAAAATCCCTATGAAATCAATAGGAATACTCTGAAATATCCGTCTCGGCCCGGACGACCGGCGCCACCTCGGCGAAGAAGCGTTCCAGGTGGCCGCGGGTCGTGGCGTCGTCGTCGTGGAAGAACCCCTCGACGCCGATGCCGAACAGGTCGTTGCCGAAGGCCGCGTGCAGGGCCAGGAGCTTGTCGATGATCTGCGCGGGGCTGCCGACCAGCGCCGAGCCCCGCGCGACGAAGTCCTCCACGCTCTCGTACGGGAAGCCGTTGCGGGCGGCCACCGGGTGGCGGCGGAAGCGCTCGAACGCCGGCCTGGCCAGCGCGTAGGCGTCCTGCGAGCGGGTGGCGATCACCGGCGAGTGGGCGCCGACGGCCAGGGGGATCGCGGACGGGTCGTGGCCGTGGTGCGCCAGGCGGTCCCGGTAGTGCCGGACGAGGGCCAGGTAGTGCTCGACCGGCTGGAAGCCGTTGGCGGAGTAGAGCGGATCGCCCCAGCGCGCGGCCAGCTCCGTCGAGCGCTCGCTCGACGCCGAGCCGTGCCAGACGACCGGCGCCGGACGCTGGTACGGGCGCGGCCGGGTGGTCGCATCGCGCAGGTCCGGCCGGAACCGTCCCGACCAGGTGACCGACTCCTCGCGCCACAGCCGCCGCAGCAACTCGTAGCCCTCCTGGAGCCGGTCCCACTGCTCCTCCTGGCGGGCGCCGAACAGCTCCAGCGACGGGGCGTCGTTGCCCTTGCCGATGACCAGCTCCAGCCGCCCGCCGCTCAGGTGGTCGAGCATGGCGTAGTCCTCGGCCACCCGTACGGGGTCGTTCAGCGACAGCACGGTCACCGTGGTGAACAGCCGGATCGTGGACGTCCTCGCGGCGATGTGGGAGAGCAGGACGGCGGGGGAGGACGACAGGAAGCCCGGATTGTGGCGTTCCCCGACCCCGAAGCCGTCGTAACCGAGCCGTTCGGCCCAGATCGCCAGGTCGATGGTGGCGAGAAGCCGGTCGTGCTCGCCCTGGCCGGGGGCGGAGAGCGCCGGGTCGGTGGACAGCAGGGTGCTCGCCAGGAACCTCATTTTCGGCCTCTTTCGTCTCGGAGGGAGCGCGAGAAGGAGCGCGGGGAGCGTGGGACCGGCCTGGTCAGAAGCCGATCGGCTCGCGGACGAGCACGACCGTGCCGCGCTCGGGGAGCGCCTCGCGTTCCAGGATGAGGATCTTGCCGATGAACGACGACTGGCCGAACTCCTGGAGCCGCAGGTGCTCGCGGGGCAGGCTGTACGAGCGGATCCGGCGCAGCGCGGTCTCCAGGTCCGGCACCACCTTCTGGGCGCCCACCACCCAGATGGCCCGGCCCGCGCCCGAGGCGTACGGCGCGAGCTGGCTGCCGCTCGCCGAGGCGACGACCAGGTGGCCGTCCTCCGTCACCGCGTGCACGCTGCCCACGACCACGTCGGCCGTGGCGCCCAGGCGGATGTGCGCCTGGACGTCGTCACCGAGGTCGCCGGCCTGCGCCCGTACGGAGGCGAAGTCGCCGGAGTCGTCGATGTCGGCCGCGATGCCAGACAGCCTGAGCGTCTGGCTGGTGGCGGTGAACACCTTCTCGTCGCGCGGCAGCAGGCCGGCGACCAGGGCGCGGGCCTCGGCGGCGGTGTCCACGACGTGCACCAGGTAGCCGTTGGCGCGCAGCGCGGCCGCGGCGCGCTCCACTCGTGCCGGGGGCGCGGCGGCGGCGAATGTCTCATCGGGCACGACGGTCTGTACGGACATGATGATCCCTCTGCTGATGGTGTCTGGTATCGGGGATCATTGTGAGTAACGGTAAATACCTACCGGAAGTAGGCACTTTTTCTTGCCTCGGTGAACTGGAGGGAACCATGGATGCGTCGGCCGCGTTGCGCGCCCGTGACGAGCTGACCTGTCAGGTCCGTGACGTGCTGGACCGGGTGGGGGAGAAGTGGACGCTGGCGGTCGTCAACGAGCTCGGGCAGGGCACGCGCCGCTTCACCGAGCTCAGGCGGGCCGTCCCGGGGATCAGCCAGCGCATGCTGACCGCCACGCTGCGCACCCTCGAACGTGACGGGCTGGTCGCCCGCACCGTGCACCCCGTGGTGCCGCCGCACGTGGAGTACGAGCTGACGCCGCTCGGCGGCACCCTGCTGGAGCGGGTCTGGGGGCTGGTCGACTGGGCGCTGGAGCACCACGGCGCCATCGAGGACGCCCGCGACCGCTACGACCACCCCCGGGAGGCGAACCCTGCGAGTTGAACAGGGAAAGCATGGACCGCTGCTCAGCGTACGCGGAGGACGACCTTTCCCGTGGTGCGGCGGGCGGCGATGTCGGCGAAGGCCCGGCCGGCGTCGGCGAGGGGGTACTCCGCGCCGGTGACCACGCGCAGCCGGCCCTTGGCGACGAGGTCGAGGAGGGCGGTCAGCGGCCGGCGGAAGCCGTCGTCGAGCGTGAGGGCGGGGCGCAGCCAGAACCCGGCGTACGTGAGATTGCCCTCGGCGAGCCGCTCGGCGTCCACCGGGGGACGGCCCTGCCGGGAGGCGTTGCCGTAACTCACCAACCGGCCGAACTGGGCCAGCGCGTCCAGGCCGGCGGCGAGGGCGGCGCCGCCGTTGGCGTCCAGCACCACGTCCGCTCCGCGTCCCTGGTTGGCCTGCCTGACCCGCGCGGAATAGCCCTCCGGCTCGCTGTCCACCGCCGCGTCGGCGCCCAGCTCCAGGGCGAGGGCCCGCTTCTCCTCGGTCGAGGCCGCCGCGATCACCCGGCCCGCGCCGAACTCGCGGGCGAGCTGGACGGCGAGGCTGCCCACCCCGCCGGCGGCGGCGTTCACCACCACCGACTCGCCCTGGCCGAGCCGGGCCGAGCCGCGCAGCAGGTGCCAGGCGGTCAGGCCCTGCACCAGCATCGCCAGCGCCTCCCCGTCGCCCACCTCCTCGGGGATCTCGACCACTTCGGTGGCCGGGACCACCGCCCGCTCCGCGAAGCCGCCGCCGGCGAAGGTGAAGGCGACCACCCGCCGCCCGTCAGGGGTACGGCCGACGACCTCGGAGCCCAGGACGAAAGGCAGGGTCACGCCGCCATAGCTCCCGGCGGCCCGGGACAGGTCCGCGTAGTTGACGCCGGCCGCCGCGACCTCCACCACCACCTCGCCGGGCCCCGGCACCGGGTCGGCCGCCTCGACCACCTCCAGCACCTCCGGACCACCGAACCTGGAAATCCTGACAACGCGCACGGCTCCTCCGCCCCTCTCGTTCTCGGGCCCTCTCGTTCTCGGGCCCTCTCGTTCTCGGTCCCTCTCGGCCGCGACCCCCGAGCGCCCTCGGGATCGGCGCGATCCATTGACACGAGGGCTTCCCTTTACCTACTTTTCAGATAGACAATATCGAAAGGGATGGCGGCGATCGTGCGCAAGGTGATCGGAGCCGGTGCGGTGGCGCTGGGCGTGGTCCTGACCATCGGGGGATGCGGTGGTTCGAGTGGTTCCGGTGCGTCCTCGCCGTCGGGCCCGTCGTCCGGTGCGGGAACGACCTTCACGTACTGGACCAGCGGCTGGCAGCCGGACCAGATCGCGAAGGTGGACGCGGCGTTCGCCAAGAGCCACCCCGGGCTGCACGCCAAGGGCCAGTTCATCGCCAGCTCCGACCAGTACCTGCCGAAGGTGATCGCGGCGCTGCGGAACGGCACCCATCCCACCGTCCTGCTCACCCAGAACCCCTCCGACCTGCCGCAGATCGCGAAGAGCGGCAAGCTGGTCCCCCTGGACGGCCAGGTGGAGGCGGAGACCGACGCCCTGTACCCCGGGATCCGCGAGTCGCTGTTCCACCAGGGACACCAGCTCGGCCTCGCCCTGGCCGGGGTGGGTGACATCGTGCTGTTCTACAACAAGAAGGCGTTCAAGGCGGCGGGCATCGCCCGGCCGCCGGCCACCTGGACCGAGCTGGCCGAGGACGCCAGGAAGCTGTCGGACCCGGCCAAGAAGACCTACGGCTTCTACGTCCCGCTCGGCGAGGCCGAGTGGATCACCTTCGCCTGGTCGCCGCTGCTGTACGCCGAAGGCGGCACCCTCCTCAACGCGGAGGGCACGGCCACAGCCTTCAACAGCCCGGCCGGCGTCAAGGCGCTCACCACCTGGACCGACCTGATCAAGAACAAGTCCGCGCCGAGCACCAGCTACGCGCAGGCGGGCAGCTTCGACGGGGCGCCCGCGTTCGCCAGCGGCGCGGTCGCGATGATCGCCAACGGCCAGTGGGCGATCTCGACCTTCGAGAAGGCCGGGATCGACTTCGGCGTGGCCCCGCTGCCCAAGGGCGCCGCGGGCACCTCGACGAGCATCGGCATCGGCGTGGCCGCGCTGCTGAAGACCTCCGACGCCGAGCAGAAGGCCGGCCTGGAGTTCCTCAAGTTCCTCGGCTCCCCCGAGCAGGGCGCCCTGCTGGCCGCGCAGAACGGCGGGCTGCCTTCCAGCCCGGCGCAGCTCCAGCAGAAGGCGCTGAAGGACCGGATCGCCGAGGACCCGACGTACGCGGTGTTCGCCGATGCCCTACGCACCGGCAAGGTACGCCCGATCACGCCGGCGTACAACGCGATCTCCCAGAGCCTGTGGACGCAGATCAACGCGGCGCTCCGCGGCGAGAAGACGCCCGCCGAGGCCCTGGCCCAGGCGGCCAGGGAAGGGGACGCGGCGCTGAAGAGCGCGGGATGACGCCGCGCCCCGGCCCGCCGGCCCGCCACGGCACGACCTGGGCCCGGCGGCGGCGGTACCGGACCTGGGCGCTGGCGTACGCGTTCGTGGCGCCGACCGTGCTGCTCACCGTCGCCTTCTCGCTGGTCCCGCTCGGCATGCTGGCCTGGCGGAGCCTGTACGGGGGCGATGTCTTCGACACCACGCTCCGGTACGTGGGCCTGGCGAACTACCGCGGCATGCTGGAGTCCGGCGGCGCTCACGCGCTGGGCGTCACCGGTGTCTACACGGTGGGGTTCGTCCTGCTGACGATGGGGGCGGGGCTGGTGCTCGCGCTGCTGCTCAACTCGCGGATGCCGGGCGTGGCTCGGCTGCGGGCGCCGTTCGTGATCCCGCTGGTGCTGCCCGTCGTGGCGACCGCTCTGATCTGGGGAAACCTGTTCGCGCCGCAGTTCGGGCTGGTGAACCGCCTGCTGGCCGCGGCGCACCTGCCCGAGCTGGACGTCCTGTCCGCTCCCGGCCCCGCCCTGCTCGCCGTGCTCACCTTCGGCGCGTGGCAGTTCTTCGGGCAGAACGTGATCCTCTACCTGGCGGCGCTGAAGTCGCTGCCCGCTGACGTGCTGGACGCGGCCGGCGTGGACGGGGCCGGGCCGTGGCGCCGCTTCGTGCACGTCCAGTGGCCGATGATGCGCCGGCACACGCTGCTGATCTGGGTGATCACCACGGTGACCGGCCTGCAGACGTTCACCCAGATCTACGTCCTGACCCAGGGCGGTCCGGACGGCGCGACCCGGACCGCTCTCTACTACATCTACAACGAGGGCTTCGTGCAGTTCGACACCGGCCGGGCGAACGCCATGGGCGTCGTGCTGTTCCTGCTCACCCTGGTGATCACCGTCGTCCAGATCGGGCTGCTCGGGCGGACGGACCGCGCCGCCGTGGCGGGGCGCCGTGCGGGTTAGTACGGCTCCGGCCGGGGGCGGGGCCGCCGGCCTGCTCGCCCGCCGCGCCACCGTGTACGCGCTGCTCGGCCTGGCGGTCCTGATCGTGCTCTTCCCGCTGGTGTGGATGGCGCTGAGCGCGCTCAAGACCGACGGCCAGATCATCAACCCGGCCGCCCCGCTGTGGCCGGTAGATCCGCAGTGGTCGAACATCCCGCGGGCCCTCGGGCAGGCGCCGTTCGCCCGCTGGTATCTCAACACGGCGATCTTCGGCGTGGCGGCGACGGCGGGCCAGCTCGCGAGCGGGCTGCTGGCCGGTTACGCCTTCGCCCGCTTCTCCTTCCCCGGCCGGCGGATCCTGTTCCTGCTCACGCTCAGCGGCCTGATGGTCCCGTTCAGCGCGATCATCGTGCCGGTGTCGGAGCTGCTCGGGCGGCTCCACTGGCTCAACACCTACCAGGGCCTGATCGTCCCCAACATCGCCTCGGCGCTGGGCGCCTTCCTGTTCCGCCAGTTCTTCCTCGGCACCCCGGCGGAGCTGGCCGAGGCCGCCCGCATCGACGGGGCGTCGGAGTCGAGGATCTTCCGCAGCGTCTACCTGCCGCTGGCCCGGCCGGTCGTCGCGGCGCTGGCGATCATCCTGTTCCTGCAGAACTGGAACAACTTCCTGTTCCCGCTGATCGTGGTGAACACCACCGACATGGAGGTCCTGTCCCAGGGGCTGACGGTGTTCCAGAGCCAGTTCACCACCCAGTACAACCTGATCATGGCCGCGTCCCTCATCACGATCGTCCCCGTCCTGGTCGTGGCCGTGGCGGCGCAGCGCCACATCATCGAGGGCATCACCCTGGGCGCCCTCGACTGAGAATCCGAGGGCGCCGCCGCCACGGACCGCGTATCCTATTTAACGTGTAGGGAATACCGGACAAGCGAGGAGATCCCATGAGCGTCACCGACGAGCTGCTGGCCAACGCCGAGCGCTACGCCGCCTCCTTCGACCAGGGAGACCTGCCGCTCCCGCCCGCCAAGGGCGTGGCCGTCCTCGCCTGCATGGACGCCCGGCTCAACGTGTACGGCCTGCTGGGGCTACGGGAAGGCGACGCGCACGTCATCCGCAACGCCGGGGGCGTCGTCACCGCCGACGGGCGCCGCAGCCTGGCCATCAGCCAGCGGCTGCTGGGCACCCGTGAGATCATCCTCATCCATCACACCGACTGCGGCATGCTCACCTTCACCGACGACGCGTTCAAGGAGAGCATCCGGGCGGAGACCGGCATCAAGCCCGACTGGTCCGCCGAGGCGTTCGCCGACCTGGAGGAGGACGTCCGCCAGTCGGTGGCCCGCATCAAGGCCGATCCGTTCATCCCCCATCGCGACGCGGTCCGCGGGTTCGTCTACGAGGTCGAGGCCGGCCGGCTGCGCGAGGTGAAGGCGTAGGCGGCCCCTCGCGAAGGGCGCTCGCCGCGCTCCCTGTGCTCGCCGCGCTCACCGTGCTCCCGTCGCGGCGAACGGGATCGAGGCCGGCTCGGCGGCGGCCGGCTCCGCGGGGTGCTGCCACAGGCCCCGCTCGCGCAGGAGGGGGAGCACGCCCTCGCCGAACCAGTACGCCTCCTCCAGGTGCGGGTAGCCCGACAGCACGAACTCGGTGAGCCGGTGTCGGAGGAGCCGCCGACGTACACCTCGGGCACCGGGTCGGGCAGCCGGGCCGGCCGCGCCTCCTCCACCCGCAGGTGCTCGCCGGTGAAGCTCACGCTCTGGCCCTGCCACAACGAGCGCACGACGTGCAGGAACTCGCCGGTACGGGCGTAGCGGGCGTCCTTCGCCCACGACGTCGCGGCTGTCGCCGTAGGTGGGCAGGAAGCAGTGGAACGTCAGACTCATCGTCTCTCCTGGAGCAGGCCGTGCCGGGGCGGCGGCTTGCCGTCGAGTACGTAGCGGCCGATGTGCTGGATCTTCCAGCGGGCCGGGTCGTGCAGGGTGTGGGTACGGGCGTTGCGCCAGTGGCGGTGCAGGTTGAGCCCGTCGAGGCTGGAGCGGGTGCCGCCCAGCTCGAAGATCGCGTTGCCCAGCTCCATCGCCACGGGGTCGGCGAACGCCTTGGCCGCGGCCACGGCGATGGAGGCGGCGGCCGCCGTCTCGTCGGTCAGGTCGTAGCGGGCGGCGTCCACGGCCTGCGCGGCCCGGTCGAGCAGCGCCTCCTCCAGCGCTCCGCCGGCGGTGCCCACGTCGATGGCGGCGTGCAGGAGCTGGGCGTACGCGCCGTGGAGCTGCGGCCCCCGGAAGCCGACGTCAAGCCGCGCCTGGGCCGGGACGTCGTGCTGCACCAGGAGACCTGCACGCCGCCGGACCCCGCCGAGATCGCCGGCTACCGCCGGCGGATCGGGCGTTACCACACCGAGCAGGAGAAGCCCGCCGACTGGGTGCTGGACCGCCTGGCCTGGCGGATCGCGGACAAGGGCGGCCTCGACGGTCGGCACACCATCCGCGACTCGTTCCGCCGGCAGGGCTTTCCCCTCGCCTGACCCGGACCGTCAGATCCCGGCGGTGATCTTCTCCAGCAGGTGCGGCCCGCGCTCCGCCCCCTCGCGGTCGCGCCTGGCCACCTCCTCCCGGATGATCGGGATCACCTGCCGCCCGAAGTCGACGGCGTCGCCGAGCAGGTCGTAGCCCCGGGCGGAGATGATGTCCACGCCCAGGTCGTAGTAGTCGAGCAGCGCCTTCGCCACGGTCTCCGGGGTGCCCACCAGGGCGTTGGAGTTGCCCTCCCCGCCCGTGGCGGCGGACGTGGGCGTCCACAGGGCCCGGTCGAAGCGCTCGCCCCTGGCGGCGATGGCGATCAGCCGCTGCGCGCCGGTGTTCTCCGGCCCGTCCGGCGCGTGGCCGCGCGGCGGCTGCCGGACGGCCCGCCGCGCCCGGATGGCCTCGACCGTGCGCTCCGCCTTCTCCCAGGCCAGCTCCTCGGTCGGGGCGAGGATCGGGCGGAAGGCCGCCTGGATGCGCGGCCGGTCGGCCCGCCCGGCCGCGCGCGCCGCCGCCCACACCGCCTCGATCTGTTGGGCGGTGTCGGCCAGCGGCTCGCCCCACAGGCAGTAGACGTCCGCCTCGGCGCCGCCGGCGGCGTACGCGGCGGGCGAGGAGCCGCCGAAGGAGACCCCCGGATGCGGGTCCTGCACCGGGAAGATGTCGCTGACGTAGTCGTGGAAGCGGTAGTGCTCGCCCTCGTGGTCGAACGGCTCCCTGCTGGTCCACACCTTCTTGACGATCTGGATGTACTCCCTGGTCCGGCTGTAGCGCTGGTCCTTGGTCAGCGTGTCGCCCTCGCGCCGCTGCTCGTGGTCGTTGCCGCCGGTGATGAAGTGGATGGTCAGCCGCCCGTCGCTGATGTGGTCCAGCGTCGCGAACGAGCGCGCGGCGTACGTCGGGTAGGACACGTTCGGCCGGTGCGCCAGCAGGATCTGCAGCCGCTCCACCTTCGCCGCCAGCCAGCCCGCGGCCGGCGTGGGGACCGGCGTGTCCGACCCGTAGGCGAACAGGACCCGGTCCCAGCCGTGGTCCTCGTGGGCGCGGGCGAGCCTGAGCGTGTAGTCCTTGTCGAAGGAGAGCCCGGAACGGGCGGTGGTCTCCGAGGCGTTGTTGGTGTAGGCGATGCCGAGAAACTCCACGGGCATGTGAGGCGTCCTTATCGGAGAGCGGATCGGTGGCGGGCGTGCGCGGCGGCGAGCACGCCGCCGACTTCGGCCGTGCTGATGAGGACCGCCATGTTGGCCTGCGAGGTCCGCCCGCCGGTGACCTCGTCCACGGCCCGCATGAGGTACTTGGTGATCGCGTTGCCCCTGACGCCGGCCCGCTCGGCGGCGACCAGCGCCGCGCGCACGGCGGCCTCGGCCACCGCGGGGTCCACGGCGTCCTCGGGGCGGGGCGGGGTGGTGATGACGACCGCGCCGCGGCTGCCCGCCGCCCAGTGGTTGTCCACGACGCGGGCGATGACGTCGGGGTCGTCGACGCGGTGCGGGCTGCGCAGGCCGCTGGAAGCGCAGTAGAAGGCCGGGAAGTCGTCCGACCGGTACGACACCAGCGGCACGCCCTGCGTCTCCAGGTACTCCAGGGTCAGCCCGAGGTCCAGGATGTTCTTGGCCCCGGCGCAGACGACCGCCACCCTGGAGCGGGTGAACTGGATGAGGTCGGCGGAGACGTCCATCGTCGTCTCCGCGCCCCGGTGCACCCCGCCGATGCCCGCGGAGGCGAAGAACGGGATGCCCGCCAGCTCGGCGGCCACCAGCGAGGAGGCCACGGTGGTGGCGCCGAGCCCGCCGCGCGCCAGCACCACGGGCAGGTCCCGGTTGCCGGCCTTCGGGATGCCGGGGGTCGAGGCGAACCGCTCGATGTCCGCCTCTCCCATGCCGATCAGCAGCCGGCCGCCGTCCACCCCGATCGTCGCCGGCACCGCCCCGCCGGCCCGCACCGCGGACTCCACCTTGACGGCGGTGGCGGCGTTGTCCGGGTACGGCAGGCCGTGCGTGATCACGTTCGACTCCAGCGCGACCACCGCCCGGCCCTCGGCCAGCGCCTGCGCCACCTCCTCGGCGACCACCAGCGGGATGCCGCTCAACGGCGGTACTCCGGGGCCTTGATCAGCAGCTCCGGGCGGCCGGCGATCCGCGGCTCGTACACCGCGGCGCTCCAGTCGCCCGGATCCACCGGTTCGAGCGCGATGGACACGGCTCCCTCATAGGTGCCGAACTGCTCCACCACCACCGCGGTCAGCGCGTCCGCCAGGCGTCGCTTCTGCTCGGGGCCGAGGTCGAGGGGGAAGTGCTGGATGGTGACGTGCGGCATCACGACTCCTTCGTGCTCGTGCGGATGGCGCGGGCGAGCTCGGCCACGCCGGGCTCCTTGAGCGCGCCGTAGTGGTCGGCGGCCAGCTCGGACACCTTCCCGTCGATGTGCGGCTGCTCGTCGCCGGCTGCCCTGACGACGGTCACCGGCGCGGCGAGCCCGTCGAAGGTGTACGGGAAGGCGTAGGTCCTGGCCACCAGGCGGGCGATCCTGCGGATCAGCGGGCGGTCCAGCTCCGGCAGCAGGCCGTGCACGAAACCGGTGAAGCTCTCCTCGTCCCTGGCCCGCTCCAGGCAGCGTTCCAGGCCGGGGCCCGCGACCGTGCCGGTGAAGACGGAGTAGAGGATCGTCACGTACTCGGGGTTGGCGTAGGACGCCTCCCGGGGCCGGCTCCCGGCCCCCACCCGGGGGTTGCCCGGGCAGATCAGCACGACCTCGTCCACCTGCTCGCCGGCTTCCTCCAGTTGCCTGGCCGCCTCGAAGGCGACGCGCGCGCCGAAGGAGTAGCCCCACAACGTGTACGGCCCCCGCGGCCGCACGCGCCTGATCTCGGCCACGTCGGCGGCGGCCATGTCCTGGATCGACGGGTACGGCTCCTCGCCGGGGTTCAGCCCGTACGCCTGGACGCCGTAGAACGAGCGGTCGCGCGCGGCGTGGCGGGCCAGCAGGCGCAGGTTCATCGGGTAGCCGCCGAGCCCGGGCCAGCAGAACACCGGCCGGCCCCGCGCGGCGCGCCCGAGGGGCACCAGCCGCGAGGAGGGCGCCGCCTGCCCGGCGTCCACGCGTGCCGCCAGCTCCGTCAGCCTGGGCGACTCGAACAGCGCCTGGAAGGGTAAGCGCGTGCCGAACTCCCGGTTGACCCGGTTGACGAGCGCCACCGCGGTCAGCGAGTTGCCGCCGCAGGCGAAGAAGTCGTCCGTCGCCGACACCTCGTCGTACTTCAGCAGCCGGCCCCACTCGGCGGCCAGCCACCGCTCGGTCGCGGTCGCGGGCGGCGCGTGCGGGGCGGCCGGTCGCGGCCGGGCCAGGGCGCGCAGCGCGGCGGCGTCCACCTTACCGTTCGCCGTCAGCGGCAGCGCGTCCACGAGCAGGACCCGGTTGGGCAGCATGTAGTCGGGGAGCAGGCGGGCCAGCTCGTCCTTGATCAGCTCGGCGGGGCCCTTCATGTGGACGGCGTCCTCGCGCATGTCCTCGCCGGCGATCTGCTCGGCGCTGACCCGGCCGCCCAGGGCGAAGTACATCGCCTGCGGGTCCGCCGCGCCCGCGCCCGCGAGGATCTCCGCCACGCGCCGGGCCGCGGGCATCGGGTGGCCGCTCTTCGAGCTGTACCCCGACGACATCAGGCCGAGGCCCAGGCCGTTGCGCTGCAGGTGGTGCAGCCGGGCGCCCAGCACGACGTAGGCCAGCCACGGCCGCGTCTCCCTGGCCAGCAGGGCGAGGCCGAAGGCGGCGCGGTCGTACACCTGCTGGTTGATCGCCACGACGTGCCGGCGCTGCACGATCTCGTCGGCGACCCGGTCCAGCGTGCCGTCGCGATGCCGGTACCAGCCCGCGGACAGGTCCGGCACCCGGCCGGGATGCGCCTGGAGGTGGACCTCGACGTCCTCGGCGCGCGGCGAGCCGTCGTGCGGGCGGATCTCGAACGTGCCGATGTAGTGGTCGTGGGGCTCGACGCCGAGCCGTTCCCGCGCCGAGGCGATGCGGTCCAGCGGGCGGATGTCCAGCCCGTACGCGGGCAGCACGTCCTCGAAGACGCCCACCATGTGACCGGCCTCGAACTCCAGGACCTCGTGCAGGTTCTCCCGGTAGACCGGCTCGATCGCCGCCCGCCTGCCGGACAGGTGCACCCTCAGCCCGCCGTCCTCGGGCAACCGGGCCGCGCCGACGCGGACCAGGGCGTGATCGGCCGGGTTGTAGTAGTACAGCCCGGATGCCAGGCCGGCCACGCCGGTGACCTCCACGTAGAGCTGGGTCGCGTACAGGGCGCCGGGGGAGGCGTAGGCGTACTTGGGCAGCAGCCGCCGGTCGCTGCGGAACTGGCCGAACCAGCGCAGGATCCGCCCGAGCTCGTCCAGCCCGAGAGCGCCGGAGTGGCGGGCGCGCGTCGTGCCCGGCCCGGGGGCGAGCAACGCCAGCAGGTCCGCGCGGGTGACCGGTCCGCCCTCGTAGAACCGGTAGGTCTTGCGGGCGAAGACCGCCCGCCGCAGCTCGGCGGGCTCGTCGCGGTGCGGCAGCGCCACCGCCGGCCGGCCGGCCAGGTCCGGCCTGAGCCCCGCGTCGGCGAGTTGTGCCCGTACCTGCAGGCGGTCGGCCTTGGAGCGGTGATGCGCCGAGCGGTGGCTCTGGTCCATGAGCGCGGCCTCGCGGGGATCCAGCTCCGCGCACACGACCAGCTGCGGGGAACGGGTCCGGTCGTCGGTCACGACCACCGCCGCCGCCCGCCGTACCCAGGCGTGCCGTTCGGCGGCCCGCGCCACCTCGCCCAGCTCGATCCGGTGACCGCGCAGCTTGACCTGGTCGTCCGCGCGGCCGGCGAACTGGAGCGTGCCGTCGGGATTCCAGTACGCCAGGTCGCCGGTGCGGTAGAGCCGCTGGGTGGGGACGAACGGCGACGGGACGAACCGCTCGCGGGTCTGCTCCGGCCGGTTCAGGTAGCCCCGGGCGAGCTGGGCGCCGCCGATGTAGAGCTCGCCGGTCTCCCCGATGTCCACGGGGGCCAGGCTCGCGTCCAGGACGAAGCAGTGCGTGTTGTCCACCGGCACGCCGATCGGGAGCGTCCCGTCCCCGTCGCCGGCCTGCCAGGGATCGACGACGTGGGCGGTGGCGTTGATCGTGCACTCGGTGGGGCCGTACAGGTTGATCAGCGACGCGCCGGGCAGCGCGGCGAAGACGTCCCTGGCCAGCCGCTTGGTCAGGGCCTCGCCGCCGGAGAAGACCCGGGCCAGGGCGGTGCAGCGGGCCAGCCGCCCCGTGTCCACGAGCGCTTCGAGCAGCGTGGGCACGCACTGGAGGGTGGTGACGTCGTAGGCGGCCATGGTGTCGATGAGCGCGTCCGGGTCGCGGTGGCTCCCCGCCGGGGCCGTGACGACCCGGCTGCCGAACGCGGGCGCCAGGATCTCCCATTGGGCGGCGTCGAAGCTCGCGGGTGTCTTCTGCAGCACCGTGGTGTGCGGGCCGACGTGGCCGCACGTGTGCATCCAGCGGAGCTGCGACGCGATGCTGTGGTGCTCGATCATCACGCCCTTGGGACGGCCCGTGCTGCCGGAGGTGTAGATGACGTAGGCGAGGGAGCCGGGGCGCCAGGCCGCCTCCGCGGGCCGCTCCTCGCCGGGCTCGCCGGGCTCGGCGGGCTCGCCGGCCAGGCTGACGATCCGGGTGCCCGGCGGCGCCAGCTCCGACACCTCGCGGACGAGGTGGGGCTGGGTGACGACGACGGCGGCCCGGCTGTCCTCGATCATGAAGCGGACCCGGTCGCGCGGGTAGTCGGGGGAGAGCGGCAGGTACGCGGCCCCCGCCATGAGGATCCCCCAGACGCCGGTGATCAGGTCGGCCGAGGGGTCGGCGTACAGGCCGACGCAGTCGTCCGGGCCCGTGGACAGCCGCCGCAGACGGGCCGCCAGCCGGAGGGCGTCGCGAACGAGCTCGCGGAAGGTGAGGCTGCCGCCGGCCCCGGTGACCGCGACCGCGTCGGGCCGGCTCTCGGCCTGCTGGAGCAGGAGGTCCGGCAGGCAGGCTCCGAGGCCGACGGGCGTGCGGGGACCGGCCGGCCGGGCGGAAGGAACGGTGATCATCATGCTCCTGGATCGGTGGTGCCGAAGTAGCGGTCGCCGAAGTCGCCGATGCCCGGGACCATGAAGGCGTTGTCGTTCAGCCGCTCCTCGATCGAGGAGACGACGATCCTGACGTGCGGGTGCGCCTCGGTGACGGCGCGGATGCCCTCGGGCGCGGCGATGAAGTCGATCAGAACGATGTGCTCCTCCCGCACGCCGGCCTTGAGCAGCACGTCGATGGCGGCGTTGGCCGAGCCCCCGGTGGCCAGCATCGGCTCCAGGAGCAGGACGTGGCTGTCGGCGATGCCGGGCGGCAGGTGCGAGTAGTACAGGTGCGGGAGCTTCGTCTGCTTGTCCCGCTGGATGAGGATCTTGCCGATGCGGATGCCGGGATGGATGTCGCGTAACTCGGCCTCCATGCTCTCCCCGGCCCTGACCACGGCCACGGCGCAGACGTCCGCGGTGTGCCTCAGCCCCCGGTAGGTGGCGCCCACCGGCGTGGTCACGTGATGCTCGGTGAAGGGGAGCTGGTCGAGCCCGGCCTCCAGCAGGAGGCGGATGATGCGGCGGGAGTGCAGGACGAAGGCGTCGAGCCCGGCGTGCCGGTCGCGCACGACCGTGTGCAGGGCGCGTAACTGGCTGGTCTGCGGGAGCAGGTGAAGGTTGTGCTGGGCAGGCATGGCGGTCCCGTCAGGCGGTGGGCGGCTCGTCGAACGAGGGCGGGAGCTCGGGCGTGGCGGTGAACTGGCCGGCGGCGACCCGGTAGATCGAGCGGCGGCCGCTGCGCTCCCACACGCGGCGCAGCACGTACACGAGCTTGGGATTGTGCTCCTCTTCCTCCAGGACGGCCCGGCCCACGATCGTGTCCCAGTCGCCGGCGTCCCTGCCCGGGCTCTCGGCCGGGCTCTCGGCCGGGCTCTCGTCCGTGGCCTCGGAGAAGATCCGGTGCAGGGCGGCGAGCTTGGCGCGGTGCGGGAAGTCGCCGCCGGAGAAGACGGTGCCGAGCAGCCCGATCCAGAAACAGACGACGGCCTCCCGCCGCTGCTCGGCCGGCAGGCGCTCGGCGATCCGCTCCACCGCGTACAGGGAGGTGATCAGGTGCAGGAGCACGAAGTCGCCCGGACGTGACAGGTAGAGCAGGGAGACCGCGTAGTACAGCGGCTCCCACGTGTCGTTCCACGTGTCGTTCCCTGTCCAGGCGGGCGTGTCGTAGAAGAGAGGATGGCCCTCGCTCAGCGTGCGGGCGATCCTGAACTGCAGGCCGGAGCGGAGCAGCTCCGGGTGGATGCGGCCGTCCTCCACGGGGGAGGTGTCGGCGAGGATGCCGGCGACCCAGTGGGTGAGCTCGTCGCGGTGCTCGTCCCACACGCCGGCCAGCCGTAACAGCGAGTCCACGGGCGCGCCGTCCTCGCGCGGCGGCCGGGCCCGTTCCGGATGGCAGGTCGAGTACGAGAAGGCCAGGTAGGCCAGCCCCTCGATCGCCATCCACCGGTGGCCGACGTCCAGCGCCCAGCCGAGGTGGATGGTGGCGTGCGTGAACGAGCCCGTCCAGCCGGGCAGCAGCTCGGGCACGTACCGGCGCAACACCTCCTCCAGGCCGAGCTCCCGCTCGCGCCGGTCGAAGAAGTCGCAGTAGGACCAGAAGCTGGTGCGCTGACCCAGGTGCTCGCGCCAGTTCCGCTCGGTGATGAGATGCCGGTCCGGCTTGGGCGCTTCCAGGCCGAACCCGTAGGAGGTCAGCTTCGCGTACGCGTCGTAGTACGCCTTGATGTCGGCGGCGGGCACGCCCAGCCCGGCCAGGGCCACGACGGCGTGCTTGGCATGGTTGGTGAGGTGGCCGTTGAACTCGATGTGGTACGTACGGTCGTCGAGGAGTGCGTCGATCACTTCTTCTCGGTCGGGCACGGACGGATCTCCCTCTGCCGGAGACGGGCTGACAAGCGGGGCAGGCCGAGCCCCAGGAACACGAGCACCACGCCGGCCAGCCGGATCGGCGCCGGCAACGCGCGGTGCTGGACACAGTCGATGACCACGGCGGACAGCACCTGCCCGCTGATCACCAGCACGGAGGCGCTCATCGCCCCGAGCCTGGGGAAGACGTAGCTGTTGACCGCGACGAACAGGGCGCCGAACACCCCGCCCGCGTAGGCGGCGACGGGCGTGCCCGTGACGTCCGGCCACGCGCGCAGGACGAGCAGGACCACGCTCAGGAACGCGAAGCCGACCACGTGGTTCCACACGGACGCCCGGAACGCGCCCTTCCTGGTGCTGAGCCGGCCGTTGACCGTGCGGCTCGTGCCGATGAGTACGCCGTTGAGCAGCGCCAGGACGACGAAGAAGAGCATGGTCACGCTCCGCCGAGGACGATGAGGACGCTGCCGGCCAGCACGCAGGCGGCCACCGCCAGATCCATCGGCGTGATCCGGCGCCTGGGGGTGTGGAGCAGGCCCAGGTGGTCGGAGACGGTGCCGAAGAGGATCTGGCCGGTGAGCATCAGGGCGATGGTGCCGGCCAGGGCGAGCTCGCTGTTGACCGCGACGGCCGACAGGACCACGACGAGGGCGCCGGGGATGCCGCCCAGGTAGTACCAGAGCGGCGCGCGGCCCTGGCTCTCGCCGGGGGCGGCGGCCGGTGCGCGGCGGGCGAGGGCCGGCACCAGGATCGAGGCCACCACGGCCCCGAGCCCGTGCGCGGCCCAGGAGGCGTACAGGGCGCCGGTGTGGCCGGCGAGCACGGCGTTGGCCTGGGTCATCAGCGTGAGCAGCACGCCGCCGGCGATCGCGAGCGACCAGTCGAGCGCGCGCCCGCTCATGGCACCGGTTCCCCCGCCTTCGGCCGCGCCGCGCCCTCCTGCGGCCGCGCACCGCGTGCAGGCTGCGCACCGGGCGCCGGCTGCGCACCGTGCGCCGGCTGCGCACCGCGTGCAGGCTGCGCACCGGGCGCCGGCTGCGTTCCCAGCAGGGCGACGACCTCGGCGAACGTGTCGGCGATCCAGGTGGGACCGGCAAGGGCCAGCTCGTCGGCGCCGTGAACACCGTAGGTGACGGCGATCGAGCGCATGCCCGCCGCGTGCGCCATGTGGATGTCGTGCGCGGTGTCGCCCACCATCACCGTGTGCCGCGCCGCCACGCCGAGCGTGCGCATCACCAGCAGCCCCGACTCCGGATCGGGCTTGGGCCTGCTGACCTGGTCGGCCCCCACCACCAGGGCGAACAGGTCCCGCAGGCCCGCCGACCGCAGCAACGCGTCGGCGCTGGCGTGGAACTTGCTGGTCGCCACGGCGAGGGTGCTGCCCCGGGCGCGCAGCTCGTGCAGCCCCTCGGCCACGCCGGGGAAGACCAGCTCGCCGGCGCGCGGCAGGATGATCTCCTTGAACAGCCGCTGGTAGTGCCGGATGCCTTCGGCCACCAGCTCGCCGTCCGGCGCCGCGGTCAGCAGGTCGCCGAAGGCCCGTTCGAGCGGGAGCCCGATCGTGGCGCGGATGACCGCGGGCAGGGGCGCGGCCACGCCCAGCGCGCCGAACGCGGCGGTGAAGGTCTCGACGATCGCGCGTGGGGTGTCGACGAGGGTTCCGTCGAGATCGAACACGACGAGATCGAACGAGGGGAGATTGAACGCGGCGGAATCGAACACGGCGGAATCGAACACGGTCCGACGACTCATGACATCCTCTCCGGCTGCTGGAGCTTCAAGGTAGGAAGAGATTTGCCATAAATCAAGTGGGTAATGTGGGGAAGCTACAAAAAACCAACTAAACAAGTAGGACTTGACGGTTTTCGGGAGCTGTGCTGAGCTGAGGCGGCTGACGGACGCGAGAAAGGTCCCGGCTCATGGATGTGGAGTCCCGTCCCTTACCGATCACCCCCGTACCGATCACCCCTGTGCCGATCACCCCCGTACCGGCCGCGGAGACAGGCGCCGGCTTCGACCCGCTGGACGACCCGGTGCGGGCCTCGCTGCTCGGAGCGCACGCCCACCTCGCGGAACGGCGCGGCCGGGTGCTGCGTTACCCCCTCGACGTCTCCCCGTTCCTGTCGATGCCGCACGACCCGGGCCCCGCCGACTGGCGGGACGCGGCGGAGCTGGCCGGTGAGGGCGGCGACGTGCCGCTGACCGGCCCGGCGGTGGTGCCACCGGCCGGTTGGGAGGAGTCCAGGAACATCCCCGGCGTCCAGCTCACCGGCGAACGCGTCGCCGGGGCGCGCGACCCCGGCGTGGTGCGGCTGGGCCCGGCGGACGTGCCGGAGATGCTGGACCTCGTCGAGCGGACCAGGCCCGGCCCGTTCCTGCCGCGTACCGTCGAGCTGGGCGTCTACCTCGGGATCCGGTACGGCGGCGCGCTGGTGGCGATGGCGGGGGAGCGGCTGCACCCGCCGGGCTGGACCGAGATCAGCGCCGTCTGCACCGACCCGGCCCACCGGGGGCGGGGGCTGGCGACCCGGCTGGTGCTCGCGGTCGCCGCGGGCATCCGGGACCGCGGCGAGACGCCGTTCCTGCACGCCTCCGCCACCAACACGTACGCGATCCGCCTGTACGAGCGGCTCGGCTTCCGCCTGCGCCGCACCACGGAGTTCCGCACCGTACGGGTCCCGGCGCGCGACCGCACCGAGGGCGCCCCATGACGCCGCCGGAGGTCCGGGCCGCGGCGGTCGTTCCGGATCATCCCGCCGCGGGCCATGCGGACCGTGCCAAGGCCCTCTGACACCACAAGGACGACAGACATGCGTGCTGCACCCCTGCCCCTCCTCCTCGCCGTCGCCGTCCTCGCCGCCTGTGGCGCCGAACCGGCGCTCGACACCCCGGCCGCCCCCGCCCCGGTGGTCTCCGGCAAGAAGATCAACCTGAGCCCGGAGCAGAACCGGGTGCGCACCGGGAAGGTCGCGGCCATCGCGGCCAAGGTGCCCAAGGAGATCGCCGCCGACGGCAAACTCTCCGTCGGCTTCAGCGCCAGCGGCTCGCCCCCGCTGGTGTCCCCGGCCACCGACGACACCACCCTCATCGGCGTGGAGACCGATCTCGCCCAGCTCGTCGCCGACGTGCTCGGCCTGGAGTTCACCCCGCAGTCCAGCTCGTGGGAGAACCTGTTCCTGGCCGTCAAGTCCGGCAAGTACGAGGCCGTCTTCAGCAACGTCACCGTCACCGAGGAGCGCAAGGACACCTACGACTTCGCCACGTACCGCATCGACCAGCTCGCCTGGCAGGTGCCCGCCACCAGCCCCATCAAGGCGATCAAGGGCCCCGCCGACATCGCCGGGCTGCGTGTGTCGGTCGGCTCGGGCACCAACCAGGAGAAGATCCTGCTCGACTGGGACAGGGAGAACCGCGCCGCCGGCCGCAAGCCGGTCGAGATCCTCTACTACGAGAAGTACGGCGACGTGCTGCTGGCCCTGAAGTCGGGCCGCGTGCAGGCGTACTTCGGCCCCAACCCGAACATCGCCTACAACATCGCCGTCAGCGGCGACTCCCGCATCGTGGGCACGTTCTCCGGGGCGGGGCCGGATCTGCAGGGCCTCATCGCGGCCATGACGAAGAAGGGCAACGGCCTGGTCCAGCCGGTGCACGAGGCCCTGAACACGGTCATCGAGAACGGCACCTACAAGCAGGTGCTGGAACGCTGGGGCCTGGCCAACGAGGCCATCCCGAAGTCGCAGATCAACCCGCCCGGCCTGCCCCGCCAGCCCGCCTCGTGACCCGCGGGCCCCGGGTACGGTAGCCGGGTGACCGGAAAGATCGTGCCCGGGGGCCGGGCCGTGCCGCGCGGACGGATGGACAAGCGCCACGCGATCCTCCGCGCGGCGTTCACCGCCTTCGCGCGCGACGGGTACGCCCAGACCAGCGTCGATGTGATCGCCGCCGAGGCGGAGGTGGCCAAGCACACCGTCTACAACCATTTCGGTGACAAGCAGAGCCTGCTGCGCGAGACGATCGCCGCCGAGGCCGAGCGCGTGCTGCGGAAGAACCTCGACGCGATCGACCTCCTGCGTGCCGACACCGGAGAGCTGCGCGAGCGCCTGGAGGAGGCGGGCCTACGGCTGCTGCGGTGCTACACCGATGCGCGCGCCACGGCGATGCGGCGCCTGGTCTACGCCGAGATGAGCCGCGACGCGCACCTGCTCGACATCGTCCAGGAGCGGGCGGCGAAGCCCGCCGTCGAGGCTCTCGCCGACCGGCTCGCCCGGCTGGCGCTCGCGGGCCGGCTGAGCCTCAGCCGGCCGGACGAGGCCGCCGAGCAGCTACGGTCGCTGCTGGTCGGGCCGATGGAGACGCGCTCGGCCATGGGCTCGCGCGAGGTGCCCGAAGAGGAGCTGCGGGAGGTCGCCAGAGCCGCCGTACGAGTGTTCCTGCGGGTCTACGGCCCGGAAGCGGCTCCCACCCCTTGAGGTAATACCCCCTATATCTGTCGGTTTTGACACGATTCAGGCATGAGGTCTACTGTTCGGTCCATCAAACTGCACTACTCAGTGCGTTTCGTTGGACTTAGTAGGAGAAGGCCGTGCAAGCCTCACATCGGCGCAGCCCCGCGCGCCGTACGCCCGCCGCCCTCGTCACGGCCGCCGCCGCGCTGCTCGCCACGAGCTGCGGCAGCCCCGGTGCCGCCACCCCGGAAGGCACGCCCGATCCGAAGCCGGGAGGGACGCTGACGTTCGCGGTGGGCACGGACGCCGGCTGCGTGGACCCCCAGCAGGCCGGCAGCAGCGACACGGTCTACTCGCTGCGGCAGACGGTGGATTCCCTGACCGACCAGGACCCGGCGACAGGAAAGATCGTTCCCTGGCTGGCGGAGAGCTGGCAGATCGGCGCGGACGCCAGGACCTTCACCTTCCGCCTGCGCACCGGCGCCACGTTCAGCGACGGCACCCCGGTGGACGCCGCCGCGGTCAAGGCCAACTTCGACGCGATTCCGAAGCTCGGGCCGCTCGCCATCCAGGCCGCGGGATACCTCGACGGCTACTCCGGCACCACCGTGCTCGACGCGACCACGGTCAAGGTCTCCTTCAAGCGGCCGAACGCGCAGTTCCTCCAGGCCACGTCCACGCCCTCCTTGGGGCTGGTGTCGGTGGCGAGCACGCGCAGGACGCCGCGGCAGCGGTGCGGCGAGGGGGTGATCGGATCTGGACCGTTCCTGCTGGCGCAGTACGTGCCGAACAAGTCGATCACGCTGAGCCGCCGCGCCGGTTACGCCTGGGGCTCCCCGCTGTGGAAGAAGAAGGGCGAGGCGTACCTGGACAAGCTGGTCTTCACGGTGATCCCCGAGGCCGGCGTGCGCACGGGCGGCCTCCTGTCGGGGCAGGTGGACGCCGTCGGCAGGGTCGCCCGGGCCGACGAGGGCGCTCTGCGGAGCGGGAACGCCGGCCTGCCGTCGTACACCATTCCCGGCGTCGGCTACAACCTGGGGCTGAACAACGCGCGGCCGATCCTGCGGGACGCCCGCGTCCGGCAGGCGATCTCCCTGGCCATCGACCGCCGCCAGATCGTGGACACCGTGTTCCCGACCGGCACCCTGCCCGCCACCAGCGTCCTGGCCCGCACCACGCCCGGCTACCGCGACCTCGGCGCGGAGCTGGCCTTCGACGCCGCGAAGGCCGCCTCGGCGCTGGAGAGCGCGGGATGGGCTCCCGGCGCCGACGGGATCAGGACGAAGGACGGCCGCCGGCTGAGCCTGAACGTGGTCTGGTTCGCCAACGCGGCGACGTTCCAGCCGGCGCTGGAGCTGGTCCAGCAGCAGCTCAAAGCGGTCGGGATCGAGCTGGTCCTGAAGGAGCTGCCGGTCGCGCAGTTCCCGCAGCTGCTGAAGTCGGGGGACTTCGACGCGCTGTGGGGCGGCAACTACAGCCGGGCCGACCCCGACTGCCTGCGCACCCTCTACTCCACCCGGCTGGCGAACGCCTACCGCCTGGCACCGGGCCCGCTGGACGAGCTGCTGGACCGGCAGGCCGCCGAGCCCGACACCGCCAAGCGCAAGGCGCTGGTGGAGCAGGCGCAGGAGCTGATCGTGCGGGAGGCGTACGTGGTGCCGATCGTGGACATGCGGACCACGCTCGGCGTGTCCACGGCGGTACACGGCCTGGCCTTCACCGCGGCCGGTGACATCCAGCTCCACGACGCCTGGAAGAGCTGATGCGCAGGTACCTGATCACCCGCCTGGCGCAGGCCGCGGGCGTGTTGTGGGCGGCGTACACGATCGCGTTCTTCATCCTCGACTACCTGCCCGGCGATCCGGTCTCGGTGATGGCGGGCGCCGCGGCCCAGTCGGCGGCGCTCGACCCCGCCCAGCTGGAGGCGTTGCGCCGCGAGTACGGCTTCGACCGCCCGGTCCTGGCCCGCTACGCCGCTCAGCTGACGGACGCGCTGCGCGGCGACCTCGGCGACTCGATGGCCGCGGGCCGCCCGGTGACCTCCGTGATCGCGCAGGCGCTGCCGCCGACCCTGCAGCTCACCGGGTCCGCGCTGCTCCTGGCCGTGGCGGGCGGAGGCGGGCTGGCCCTCCTGGCGACCGCCACCCGCAGGCGCTGGCTGCGGCAGGTGCTGCTGTCGCTGCCGTCGCTCGCCGTGTCGGTGCCGGCCTTCTGGATCGGGCTGATGCTCGTGCAATTGTTGTCCTTCCGCGTGCGGATCTTCCCGGCGTTCGGCGACGACGGTCCGGCCGGCCTGGTCCTGCCGGCGGTCACCCTGGCCGTCCCCACGGCGGCGCTGCTCGCCCAGGTGCTGGCCAGGAGCCTGACGGCCGCGCTGGCGGAGCCGTACGTGCAGACCGCCCGCGCCAAGGGGGCGGGCCGCGCGCGCGTCCACCTGCGCCACGCGCTGCGCAACGCCTGCCTGCCCGCGCTGACCGTGGCGGGCCTGCTGGCCGGGCAGCTGCTGGCGGGCGCGGTCGTCATCGAGACGGTCTTCTCCCGCGACGGCCTGGGCCGGATCACCGCGAGCGCGGTGGCCCAGCAGGACATCCCCGTCGTGCAGGGCGTGGTGGTGGTCGGGGCGATGGTGTTCGTCCTGGTCAACCTGGCCATCGACCTGCTCTTCCCGCTGCTCGACAAACGGGTCGCGATCGGGACGGCGCACGCCGGGAGCGCGGCGTGAGCCGGCCGCCGCGCGGGGAGCCCGGCGCGTGGCGGCCGCTCGGCCGCTTCCTGCGCAGGCCCGGGCTGGTGCTGTCGGTCGCCGTCGTCACGGTGGTGGTGCTGGCGGCGTTCTGGCCGGCGCTGTTCACCGCCCGCGACCCCCTCCGGGGGCTGCCCGCGCAGAACTTCCTGCCGCCGAGCGCCGAGCACTGGTTCGGCACCGACGAGCTGGGCCGCGACCTGTACGCCCGCGTGGTGCACGGGGCGGCGTTGTCGTTGAAGGCCACCCTGATCGCCGTCGGCGTGGCGTTCGTCGCGGGTGGCGCGCTGGGGCTGGTGGCCGGGTTCGCGGGCGGGTGGCTGGAGGAGGCGCTGATGCGCTCCGTCGACGTGCTGCTGTCCATCCCGGCCCTGTTCCTGTCGCTGGCCCTGGTGACGGCGCTCGGCCACGGCACGGTGAACGTCGCCGTCGCGGTGGGGACGGCCAGCGTGGCCACCTTCGCGCGGGTCACGCGCGCCGAGGTGCTACGCGTACGGCAGGCCGTCTACGTCGAGGCCGCCCGCTCCTCCGGCGCCCGCTGGTACAGCGTGCTGGGCCGGCACGTCCTGCCCGGCTCCATCGGGCCGGTGGCCGTCCTGGCCACGCTCGACCTCGGAGCCGCGGTCCTGGCCGTGTCCTCGCTCAGCTTCCTCGGGTACGGAGCGCCGCCCCCGGCTCCGGAGTGGGGCGCGCTCATCTCCAGCGGCCGCAACTACCTGCTCAACGCCTGGTGGCTGTCCACGCTGCCGGGCCTCGTCCTGGCGGCGATGGTGCTGGCCACCAACCGCATCGCCAGGGCCCTGGACGCCGCATGGGAGGCACCCCGATGACCGCTCCGCTGCTGGAGATCCGCGGGCTGTCGGCCTCCTACCACTCCCGCGAAGGCATCACCCCCTCCGTACGCGGAGCCGATCTCGACGTGGGCCCGGGTGAGATCGTCGCGCTGGTGGGCGAGTCGGGGTCGGGCAAGAGCACGCTGGCGCAGGCCGTCGTGGGGCTGCTGCCGCCCGGCGGGCGGATCGACGAGGGCCGCATCGGGTTCGGCGGCCGCGATCTGGCCGCCCTTCCGGAGCGGGAGATCCGTGCCGTACGGGGGCGCCAGATCGGGCTGATCCCTCAGGACCCGGGCGTCTCGCTCAACCCTGTGCACCGCGTCGGCCACCAGGTGGCCGAGACCCTGCGCGTCCACGGCCTGGCCACGCGCGCCTCGGCCCGCGAGGCGGCGATCGAGCTGCTGCGCCGGGCCGGTCTGCCCGATCCGGAGACCCGGGCCCGGCAGTACCCGCACGAGCTGTCCGGCGGCATGCGGCAGCGCGTGCTCATCGCCATCGCCATCGCCGCCCGTCCGCGGCTGATCATCGCCGACGAGCCGACCAGCGCCCTCGACGTCACCGTCCAGCGAGTGATCCTCGACGACATGCAGCGGCTGGCCGAGGAGAGCGGCACCGCCGTCCTGCTGGTCACCCACGATCTGGGTGTCGCCGCGGACCGGGCGCACCGGCTGGCGGTGATGCACGAGGGCCGGATCGTCGAGTGCGGACCGGTCGCCGAGGTGCTGCGCCGGCCGCGCGTCCCGTACACGCGGCGGCTGCTGGGCGCGGGAGCCGCCGGCCCCGCCGCCGCTGCCGCCCCGCCGCCGGCCCGCGGCGGCGGGCCGATCGTCACGGTGGAGAACCTGGTCAAGGACTACCCCCTGCCCCGCGTGAAGGACGGCAGCCGCACCGCGCGGGCGGTGGGGGGCGTCAGCTTCGACATCGCGCGCGGCGAGACGCTGGCGCTGGTCGGCGAGTCGGGGTCGGGCAAGACCACCACGGCCAGGATGGTGCTGCGCCTGCTGGAACCGACCTCCGGGCGCATCGTGTTCGACGGCCAGGACGTCACCGCCGCCCGCGGGGCCGCCGTGCGGGAGCTGCGCCGCCGCGTCCAGCTCGTGTACCAGAACCCGTACGCGTCGCTGAACCCGCGCTTCTCCGTCGAGGAGGTGATCGTCGAGCCACTGCGCGCCTTCGGCATCGGTGACCGGGCCGCCCGCGCCGCCCGTGCCGCGGACCTGCTCGACCGGGTCGGGCTGCCCGCGTCCTACCTGCGGCGCAGGCCCGCGGAGTTGTCCGGCGGGCAGCGGCAGCGGGTCGCCATCGCCCGCGCGCTGGCCCTCTCGCCCGACCTGGTCGTCTGCGACGAGCCGGTCTCCGCCCTGGACGTCCCGGTGCGGGCCCAGGTGCTGGACCTGCTCATGGAGCTGCAGCGTGACACGGGCGTCGCGTACCTGCTGATCTCCCACGACCTGGCCGTCGTCCGCCGGGTCGCTCACCGGGTGGCGGTCATGCGGGCCGGCCGCATCGTCGAGACCGGCACGACCGCCGCCGTCTTCGACCGGCCCGCGCACGACTACACCAGGCGGCTCCTCGCCGCCATCCCGGGGAGCGCGTACCGCCGCTCCCAGGACGAACCTCACCACGCCGGCGCCGCCGGACGAAAGGACCGACCGTGACCTCACACGAGACGCTGCTCGCCACTCTCGCGGCCGAGCGCGAGATCCACCAGACCTTCCTGCGCTTCTTCCGGCTCGTGGACACCCGCCAGTACGAGCGGCTGGGCGAGGAGTGCTTCACCCCGGACGCCCTCATCGAATACCACGTCCCGGCGCCGCAACGGTTCAACGGGCGCGACGAGTTCACCGCGTTCATGCTGGACGGGCCGCGCCGGCGCCAGCAGATGGTGGCGCACGTGCTCGGCCAGACGGCCATCGAGTGGGACGCGGGCCGGCCCCGGGTGTCCGCGTACGCGACGGTCTGGCACTGGTACCGGGCCAACGCCGCCCAGGGCGACCTGAGGCCGGCGGACTGGACGACGATCGGCCTGGTGGAGGACGACTTCGAACAATACGACGGCAGGTGGCTGATAGCCCGCCGCAACGTGCGACCGGTCGCCGGCCTGGTGGCCGCCGGCTCCCCGCCCCTGCCCCCGTCCGTCGCCGGACCTTCCGCCCGGTGAGCGGGCGCGCGGGCCTGCGCGGCGTGACCCACCGGTCAGCCGCCAGAGCGGCTGACCGCCCGCCTGACCGGACGGTGATCGCGAACCCCGCGGCGTTCTGATCCGGCGTCGCCACCGCCGGGCCGGAAGGGATAACGGGTTCATCACGATGCCTGTCAAGGTGTGATGGAGTAGTCACCCTGAAGGTGTGGGTTCGCCTGCTCCTCCCTCTCCGGACAAGGGCCGCCGCTGGCCGCGTGCGGTGGTCGGTCTGTCGGTGCTGCTGGTGGTGGCCGGATCGGCCGGGTTCCTGGCCGACCCCCTGCACCTGCCGGACGAGCTCCTGGCGGTCCTCGACCAGCGAGCCAGCGTGATCAGCATGGGCATGGGCATGGCGGGTCTGCTGGTGGCCGGTCTCGCCTTGTGGGTGCAGGTCCGCTCCTCCGCTGCCCCAGATGCCGGTACGGGCACCGCCGTCCCCCCCTCAGGGCCGGACTCGCCGGTGATGGGCGGCCCGGCCCTGACCGGCGCCGGGGCCGTCGCCGTCAGCGGCAGCCACGTCGACCACATCGGTGACGTGGTGTATCGGGCACCGCGCCCCAGGACGGCAGGCCGGCCGACGCGGCTGGCGCCCCGCCCACCGCAACTGACCGGCCGCGAGGAGGACCTGGACGCGCTGCGCCGGCGCCTTGCCGCCGCTCCGCACCGGCCGGGCGTGCTGGCCGTACACGGCCTGGGCGGAGTGGGCAAGACCAGTCTGGTACTCGAACACGCTCACCGCCATCTCCACACCTACGACCTGGTGTGGCAGATCCCGGCAGAAGACCCCACCGTGGCCTCCGCCACCCTGGCGGCGCTGGCGGCCCTGCTGGGCGTCCGAGACGCGGACGACACCGCCGATCCCATCGACCAGGTACACGCCGCCCTGGCCGCCCGCACCACCCCCTGGCTGCTGATCTTCGACAACGCCTCCGACGCGTCCGCCGTCCAGGAGCTGCTGCCGCCCGCCGGCCCCGGACACATCCTGATCACCAGCCGCTCCGGCGCCTGGCCTCCCGCCCAGAGCCTGGAGCTGGACGTGCTCGACCGGGACGAGGCCGCGGCCTTCCTGCTGGAGCGGACCGCCGACGATGATCCCGCTACCGCGGCGGCGCTGGCCCACGAACTGGGTGCGCTGCCGCTGGCACTGGAACAGGCCGGTGCCTACGTGAGCGACACCGGCAGTACCTTGGCGGACTATCTGCGGATGCTGCGCACCCAACGCGCCACGATCCTGGCTCAGGGGAAGCCCTGGGGCTATCGGCAGCGGGTGGCCTCCACCTGGCAGCTGTCCTTCGACCAGCTGGCCGACCACGCCCCGCAGGCGATCGCGTTGTTGCGGCTGCTGGCCTGCTACGCCCCTGAGGCCATCCCGTACCGGCTCCTGCTCGACCAGGCCACCACCCTGGGCGCCGGAACCGGTGCCCTGCCGCGTGACACAGCGGCCGTGAACGCCGCCGTCGCCGCGCTGCGCCGCTACAGCCTGCTGAGCCGGCCCGTCGACGGCATGGTCTCCCTGCATCGGCTGGTCCGGGCCGTCACCCTCGACCAGCTCTCCACGCGGGAGCGGGAGCGCTGGCGGGCGAGTGCTGCCGCCCTGCTGGAGGGCGCCGTCCCCGACGACCCGCACTCCTCGTCCGCCTGGCCGCGGTTCGCGCAGTTGCTGCCTCATGTCCGCGCTCTCCTGCCGGCCGACTCACGGGGGCTGTGGGACACCGCGCGCTACCTGGGGGTGAGCGGTGATTACCACACCGCCGTGCTCCTCTTCCAGGAGATCACCCAGCAGTGCACCACCAGCCTGGGTCCCGAGGATCCCGACACCCTGGCCGCCCGGCACGACCTGGGCCGCTGGACGGGATGGGCAGGTGACGCGGCCGCCGCGCGTGACCAGCTGGCGGCCCTGTTGCCGGTGCGGGCACGGGTGCTGGGACCGGAGCACCCGCACACACTGAACACCCGGCACGACCTCGCCGTGTGGACGGGAAAGGCGGGTGACGCGGCCGCCGCGCGTGACCAGCTGGCCGCCCTCCTGCTGGTGCAGGAACGGATCTCGGGGCCGGAGCATCTGGACACCCTGGCCACCCGGCACAGCGTCGCTTGGTGGACGGGGGAGGCGGGTGACGCGGCCGCCGCGCGTGACCAGCTGGCGGCCCTGCTGCCGGTGCAGGTACGGGTGTCGGGGCCGGAGCATCCGCACACGCTGTTCACCCAGCACGACCTCGCCTGGTACACGGGGAAGGCGGGAGATCCGTCCGCTGCCCGTGACCAGTTGACCGCCCTGCTGCCGGCGCGGGTACGGGTGTCGGGGCCGGAGCATCCGTACACGCTGAACACCCGGCACGATCTCGCCATCTGGACGGGGGAGGCAGGGGACGGGGCCGCTGCTCATGACCAGTTGCGTACGCTTCTGCCCATCCGCGAGCGGGTCCTGGGCCCCGAGCACCCCGGCACCCTGGCCACCCGGCACGAACTCGTCCGCTGGGCTGACGAGGGCGGATGAGCCCGGGAATCCGGATGGCTGGCCTTACGCGTCCTCGGGCGGCGGGGTCTCGCCGGAGAGCCAGGCGCGGATCGCCGCGGAGTCGGCGCCGAGCACGGGCGGCGGGAGGTGGCCGGTGAAGGTCTGCTCGGCCCCGCCGGGGTCGAAGAACCTCAGGGGCGGGCCCGGCAGGGTGATCGGCCCGAGCGCGGGATGCCGGACGTCGAGGAGGAGCCCTTGGCTGCGGGTCTGGCCCCACTCGTAGACCTCGCGCACGTCGCGTACCTGCCCGGCGGGCACGCCCGCCTCGGCGAGCAGGGCGAGCAGCGTGGCGGTGCCGTACGCGGCGAAGCGCTCCTCGACCAGCTCGATCACGGCGTCGCGGTGCGCGACGCGCTCGGGGTTGGTGGCCATGCCCGGCCGGTCCGGGTCGAGGCCGAAGGCCGCGCAGAAGCGCCGCCACAGGCCCTCGCTGCCGACGGCGATCTGCACGGCGCCGTCCCGGGTGCGGAACAGCCCGTAGGGGCAGATGGAGGGATGGTGGTTGCCCTGGGCGCGGCCGACCTCGCCGGCCACCGTCCACTTCGTGCCCTGGAAGGCGTGCACCCCGACGACGGCCGCCAGCAGGGAGGTGCGCACGACCTGGCCGGTGCCGGTGTGCTGCCGCTCGATGAGGGCGGCGAGCACGCCGTAGGCGCCGTACATGCCGGCCAGCAGGTCGGCGATGGGCACCCCGACGCGCTGGGGGTCGTCGGGCGCGGAGCCGGTCAGCGACATGAGGCCTGCCTCGCCCTGGGCGATCTGGTCGTAGCCGGGGCGGCCGCCTTCGGGCCCGTCGTGGCCGAAACCGCTGATGCTGAGCACCACCAGGCGCGGGTTCAGCTCGGCCAACCGTTCCGGGCCGAAGCCCAGGCGTTCCAGGACGCCGGTGCGGAAGTTCTCCACGAGCACGTCGGACCTGCGGACCAGCGCTTCGAGGGTCCGCCTGCCGTCGTCGGACTTCAGGTCGAGCTCGATGGAGCGTTTGTTGCGGTTGGCGGACAGGAAGTAGGTGGATTCGCCGTCGCGGAAGGGCGGCCCCCATCCCCGGGTGTCGTCCCCGGTGCCGGGGGTCTCCACCTTGATGACGGTGGCGCCGAGGTCGCCGAGCATCATGGTGGCGTGCGGCCCCGCCAGGGCCCGGGTGAGGTCCGTCACGACGATGCCGGCGAGCGGCCCGCGGCTCACGTGTTCTCCGGGAAGCCGAGGTTGATGCCGCCGTGGCTGGGGTCGGGCCAGCGGCTGGTGACGACCTTCGCGCGGGTGAAGAAACGCACGCCCTCCATGCCGTGGGCGTGCAGGTCGCCGAAGAGCGAGTTCTTCCAGCCGCCGAAGGAGAAGTAGGCCATGGGGATGGGGATGGGCACGTTGATGCCGACCATCCCGACCTCGACCTCGTTCTGGAAGCGCCGGGCCGCGCCGCCGTCGTTGGTGAAGATGGCCGTGCCGTTGCCGTAGGGGTTGGCGTTGATCAGCTCGACCGCCTGCTCGTAGGTGTCCACGCGGAGCACGCTCAGGACCGGGCCGAAGATCTCCTCGGTGTAGATGCTCATGTCGGTGCCGACGTGGTCGAACAGCGTGGGGCCGAGCCAGAAGCCGCCGGACTCGCCCTCCGCCTCCACCTCCCGCCCGTCGATGACGAGCCGCGCGCCGGCGCCCTCGCCCTCGGCGACGTAGCCGGCGACCTTGTCACGGTGGGCACGGGTGATGAGCGGGCCCATGTCGACGCCGGTCATGCCGTCGCCGGTGCGGAGCTTGACGGTACGTTCGGCGATCCTGGCGACCAGGTCGTCGGCGATGTTCCCGACCGCGACCAGCGCGCTGACGGCCATGCAGCGCTCACCGGCCGAGCCGTAGCCGGCGTTGACCGCGGCGTCGGCGGCCAGGTCGAGGTCGGCGTCCGGAAGCACGACCATGTGGTTCTTGGCCCCGCCCAGCGCCTGGACGCGCTTGCCGCGGGAGGTGGCGGTCTCGTAGACGTAGCGGGCGATCGGGGTGGATCCCACGAAGGAGACCGCCTTGACCGCGGGGGAGACGAGCAGCGCGTCGACTGCCTCCTTGTCGCCTTGCAGCACGTTGAACACACCGTCCGGCAGGCCTGCCTCGGCCCACAGCTCGGCCATCCACAACGCCGCGGACGGGTCCTTCTCGCTGGGCTTGAGCACCACGGTGTTCCCGGCGGCGATCGCGAGGGGGAAGAACCACATCGGCACCATGGCGGGGAAGTTGAACGGGCTGATGACGGCCACCGGGCCGACCGGCTGGCGGATGGAGGACACGTCCACGCGGGTGGAGGCGTTCTCCGTGAACTCGCCCTTGAGCAGGTGCGGGATGCCGCAGGCGAACTCGACGACCTCCTGGCCCCGGGTGACCTCTCCGAGGGCGTCGGACAGCACCTTGCCGTGCTCGGCGGTGATGATCTCGGCGAGCTCGCCCTTGCGGGCGTTGAGCAGCTCGCGGAAGGCGAAGATGATCTGGGTGCGGCGGGTGAGCGAGGTGTCGCGCCAGGCGGGGAAGGCCGCGGCGGCCGCGGCGATGGCGGTGTCGGCGTCGTGCGTGGAGGCCATCGCCACCTGGCCGGTGACGGCGCCGGTCGAAGGGTCGGTGACCGGTGCGGTGCGCCCGCTCGTGCCGGCCACGCGCCTGCCGTTGATCCAGTGGGCAATGGTCATCGTGAACTCTCCTGTGGGTCGCGGGCGGGGAGCGGAGTCAGGCGGTGCCGCCGAGGTGGCTAAGCAGGAACGCCGCGGTGAGCCGCAGGTGGTCGGGGCGGTCGAACTCCTCGCCCTCGTGCCCGGCACCGCCGAGCAGGATCATCGTGGACTCCGCTCCGGCGCGGACGAGGGCGTCGTGCAGGGCCAGGCTCTCGGAGGCGGGGGTGACCCGGTCCCGGTCGCCGTGGGCGATCAGGAACGGCGGCGCGTCGGCGCTGACCCAGGTGAGCGGGCTCGCGGCACGGGCCGCGGCGGGGTTCTCGGACACCTCTCCGAGGCCGAGCAGCGGGCCCTCGAACGGCGGGTTGAGGATCTCCTTCTCCAGCCACGTGCGCCGCGCGTTGGTGAGCAGGTCGCTCTGGCCGAACCAGTGGACGACCGCGTCCACGTGGCTGGACTGGTCGAGATGGTCGCCGACCGAGCCTTCCAGCTCGGCGTTCTTGGCGGTGAGGCCGACCATGCCGGCCAGGTACGCCCCGGCGGACGCGCCCCACACGCCGATCTTCCCGGCGGCGAGACCGTGCCGCGCGCCGTTGGCACGCAGCCAGCGCACGGCGGCCTTCACGTCGTGGACCTGCGCCGGATAGGTCGCCTGCGTGGCGAAGCGATAGTTGGCGGAGGCGACGGCGACGCCGTAGGAGGCCAGCAGTTCCAGCCGTTCGGTGGCGCCGTCGCGCTTGTCGCCCACCTGCCAGCCGCCGCCGTGCAGGTAGAGCACGACCGGAGGCGGGCTGTCCGTGACGGGCACGTACAGGTCGAGTGCGAGAGGGACGCCGTCCACGTTGGCGTACTCGAGGTCGGGCGCCGTGCGCACGTTCGTCACGCGGGTTGCCTTTCGGTGTTCAGGTGAAGCCGGGCGGCCAGTTCGTCCACCAGCGCGGGGAGGGCGGAGTCCAGCGCGACGCCGAAGACGTACCAGTCCGGGCGGGTGATGTAGGCGTCGGCGTGGTGGTCCTTGAGGAAGCGGCTGTAGACGCCGTCGAGGTCGGTGACCGCGTTCGGGTCGGCCGGATCCTCCAGGACCGCGATGGAGCAGCCGATCGTCTCCAGGGTGTGCAGCTGCGCCGCGGTGAGCTGCGGGGCGTGCCGGGAGATGAGCTGGAACCCGTGGCCGAGCAGGTCGTCGCCACGTCCTTCCGCCTGGCCCTTGCGCAGGCGGCCCTGCGGGGACAACGAGCCGGTGACCGCGGCGATCGAGCCGTCGGGCTCGCGGTGCAGGACCCCGTGCTCGAGCTTGGGGAACGGCGGCGGGGGCGGGCTGAGGTTGTTGCGCATGGCGTGGTTGCGCTGCGCCGCCTCGTCCTCGTCCACGATGTTGACCAGGCGGGACAGCCCGTCGCTGGCGAACACGATCGCGGACACGTGCGGCTCGCGCTCGGCCTGGTAGGCGTCCAGCAGGTCCTCGCCCGCGGCACCGGACAGCACGAGCGACAGCTTCCAGCCGATGTTGCGGCCGTCGCGGATGGCCGAGCAGCCGCCCTGGCCCATGTACGGGGTCATGGTGTGGGCGGCGTCACCGGCGATGAACACCCGGCCGGTGCGCCACCGCTCGGCCACCCGCGTGTAGAAGTGGTAGACGACCTGGCGGCAGATCGACATGTCCTGCTCGCCGAGGCCGTGCTCCTCGCGCAGGAAGTCCCAGGCCACCTGCGGGTCGTACATCGCCGCCTCGTCCTCGTGCTCGTGCAGGCGGATCTCGAAGCGCTGGCGGGTGGTGCCGAGCGGCATGTCCATGTGCGGCCGCTTCGGGTCCATGATCATGATGAGCCGGTCGAACCGCTCGGGCAGGTCGCGGAGCTTGTTCATGTCGAAGTTGAGCCAGCGCTCGTGCAGCCCGTAGTCGCGCATGGTGATGCCGGCCGCCTCCCGCACGAAGCTGCCGGTCCCGTCCGCGCCGATGACGTAGCGGGCGCGGACCGTCCGCCGCTCGGCCGGGTCGGACGAGTTCTTGGGACGCGCCGTGAGCTCGACGAAGTCGTCGTGCTGCGTCAGGCCGAAGACCTCGGTGCCCCGGTTCACCTCGACGTTGGGCATCGTGTCGACCTTCTCCCGCACGACCGCCTCCACGTCCGGCTGGAAGATCGAGGAGTGGGCGGGGAAGCCGCACTGGCTGCCGCTCCAGTCGATGCTGAGCAGGGGCTCGGCGGCGGCGTCGCCGAAGTGGCACGCGTCCAGCCGCACGGCGGTGCTGAGCGCCTTGTCGACGGACGAGCCGGTGGCCTGCACGGTGCGGCACGCCTCACCGTCGAAGGTGACCATGCGCGGCAGCGGATACAGCTCCTTGTGCCGCTCGAACACCACCACGTGGTGGCCGGCCGCGCCGAGCGTGGCCGCCGCCACCTCGCCCGCGGGCCCATAACCGACGATCGCTACGTCGTAGATGTCAGGCACGATGTCTCCCAGATGATGGGGCGCGCTGGGCGCCGGACGAGAAGCCGCGAGCCTCCCGATGCCCGAAAACCGGCTAAAGGTTCGGGTGTTTTAAGTGAGTGTGGCCCGCCGGTGACCTGCGGGTCAAGAGCGTGTTACGTCCTATTTCAGGAAAGTTGCGTGAGGAGCCGAGGCGATCCCGCCGGGCGCGCGGGCGGGCACGCTGACGAGCATCCCCTCGTAGACGCCGTCCGCCGCGCAGTCCTCGGCCAGGTCCCGCAGCCACCACAGCTCGCCCAGGGCCATGCCGAAGCTGCCGATGAGCATCTGGTGGATGAAGCCGAACGGCGCCGCCTGCGGGCTGGTGTCCGCGGGCCAGGCCTCGACCGCGAAGGTGTCGGAGGCGACGGCCGCGCAGTGGGCGTTCCACAGGTAGCGGCACACGTCCTCCGAGTGCGCCAGGCCGGGCGCGCGCAGCTCTCGCGGGAGCCGTTTGCGCACGTCGCCGGGCTGGTCGGCGTACCAGCCCGTGAAGCCGGTGTGCAGCAGCAGGATGTCGCCGGCCTGGTAGTCGACGCCGGCCATGCGCCGGGCCGCCTCCAGCTCGTCCGGGCCGAACTCTACGGTGGTGCCGGGGTCGTAGGGGCGGCCCAGGGCCCGCATCGCGGCGGGCATGTCGAGCAGCACGCCCCGGCCGGTCATGCCGTGTTCCGCCCAGTGCTCGATCGTGTTGCGGCGGCCGGAGACGATGTCGTCGGAGGTGGCGCCGTTGTAGTACACCTGACGGCTGTAGCCGATGTGCGCCAGGGAGTCCCACTGGCTGCCCGCCTGCGGGTAGACGTTGTCCCAGACGTCGTCGAAGCCGATGCCGCCCGGCTGGGCGATGACATGGTGACGAGGGTTGCCCCTGTTGCTGTTGAGCGGAGGGGAGAACATCCCGAGGGGCGCGTCCAGCGGGAAGCTCGCCCCTTTGCGTACCAGCTTGGCGGCGGCGGCGACCCGCTCCGGGGTCAGCAGGTTGACCAGGCCGAGCTGGTCCTGCTCGCCGAACAGGCCCCAGGCGCTGCGTCCTCCGTCCGGTGCCGGCGGCAGGTCGTCGTAGTCGGGGAGTTCCGTCATGAACGATGTTCCTTTCGAGCTACCAGGGCAGGTACAGCGGAGGGTCGGGGAAGAACCCGCCGTTCTTCTCCACGGTCGCCGCCACGTACTCCTTCGACGTCTCCAGCGCCTCGCGTACCGGGCCCCACTCGGCCGTCAGCGCGCCGGCGCGCTTGCGGACCCGGCCCGCGATGATGACGGTGTCGATGTTGCCGGGATGCGCCTGCGTGATCACGGTGGCGTACGGGTCGTGCACGGGCGCGGTGTTCACCGCGTCGGCGCGGACGAGGATCACGTCGGCCTGCTTGCCCGCCCGCAGGCTGCCGATGCGCGCGGACTGGCCCAGCGCCTCGGCACCCCAGATGGTGGCGGCCTTGAGCATCGTCTCGCACGACGGCGGAACCGACTCGGGCGCCCGTCCGGCGGCCATGCCCTCGTCGGCGGCGAGCAGGCGTCCCACCTGCATGGCGGTGCGGGCCTGCTGGAGCAGGTTGCCGGAGACGGACGTCGTGACGTCGCAGCCGAACGTGCAGTGCCCGCCGGCCTCCAGCACCCGCTCGGTGGCCGGGCGGCCCATGCCCATGGCCATCTCGGCCTCGGTGCAGGTCGCCACGGAGCCGCCGGAGTCGGCCACCCTGCGCAGCTGCTCGGCGGTGGCGTAGTTGAGGTGCACCCACACCAGATCGGGCCCGAGCAGCCCGGCCTCGTCGAAGACGGCCAGGTCGTCCACCGGCTCGTGGAACAGGATCGCCAGGCCGTTGGTGGTGCTGCGCAGCCCGAGCCGCCGCGCGCCCGTCAGCTCGGTGCGGATGCGGTCGATGCCGACCTCGGGCAGGTCGGACAGCGCGATCCCGAGCGTGACCAGCGCGTCGTCCGAGGCCAGCCGCCCTTCGCGCAGCCTCGTCGCCAGCGCGAGCCGGCCCTCGGCGCTCGCCAGCGACTCGTCCTGGCCGGGCACGTCGCTGAAGCCGAGGGCGAACTGCGTGCGGATGCCGGACTCCAGGCTGCCTTCGATCGCGGCGTCCGCGTGCTCGGCCGTGCTCACCGCGTGACAGAAGTCCAGCACCGTGGTGACTCCGGCGTCGATGGCCTCCAGCATTCCCGCCAGGTTGCCCACCCGGATGTCCTCGGGCCGGTACACCGCCGAAGCCTGGAACCTGACGCTGCGGAAATAGTCCTTGAGGACGGAGTCCCCGGTGAGGCCGCGCAGCCCGGCCTGCCAGACGTGCCGGTGCGTGTCCACGAGCCCGGGCAGCACGATGGTCCCGGTCGCGTCGATCACGTCGGCGTCGGCCTGGATCCCCGGTTCCACCGCGGCGATCACGTCGTCCTCTATGAGCACGTCGGCCGGACGCGGCCGGTCGCCGGGTTCCATGGTGAGCACGGTGCCGCCCTTGACGAGCACACGGTTCATCGCAGCCTCCTTGGGTGCGGACGAAGTCGCAGGCCAGCGGCTTGTCCGCCGATTCAACCACCCGGATGTTTAGGGTGTTATGTCTTTCGCCGGAGCGTACCCGGCCGACTGCCGGATTCGCTAGGAATCTGCTAGAACTATTCGGGTGGTTAACGCGGAACCCCTGACGCGCGCGGAGGCCCTCGCCGCGGACATCGAGTCGATGATCGTCGAGCGCGGCCTCGCCCCCGGCGATCTGATCGGCACGATGGACGAGTTCCGTGACCGGTCCGGTTACGGGCGCGCGACCATCAGCGAGGCCGCCCGGCTGCTCAACGACCGCGGCAGCGTCGAGATCCGGCCGGGGCGCGGCGGCGGTCTGTTCGTGGCCCAGCCCAACCCGATCGTGCGGCTCCGGCACACCCTGCTCACCGTGCGGAAGATGCCCACCACCGTGGCCGACGCCATCGCCGTGCGCGAGGCCCTGGAGCCGCTGATCGCCACCGACGCGGCCCAGCACCGCAACCGGCAGGACATCTCCGACCTACGCCGGCACCTGGCCGCCCTCAAGCGGGCGATGACCAGCACCGACCGCTTCATGCGGGCCAACTGGGCCCTGCACGAGCGCATCGCCGAGATCAGCCCCAACCATCTGGCCAAGGCCGTCTACCTGAGCATGACGCGCTTCATCACGGACCTGTCGGAGCACGCCGATCCCGACGCCGGCCGCGACGCCGACTACCTCCGCCTGCGCCTGGAGGTGCACGCCGAGCTGGTGGACGCGATCATCGCGGGCGACGTCGCGCGGACCGTGAGGGCGGTCGAGCGGCACCACGCCCCCTCCTGACCCCGCACGGGCACGAACGAGCGGCCGGAGCGATCCCCGCCCGGTACGTCGCCGCCGCCGGACCCGGCGGTACCGCTTGCGCGCTTCCGGATCGTCACGCGCGAGAAAACGTCCGCGAAGGCTCTCCCGGCTCGCCGGCCATCCGCGGCGGCGGGACCGGGCGGCGCCCCCGCCGCCCGGCCCCGGCGGGCCGACGCTCGCGACGGCCCGGTGACCTTCAGGTCAGGACGGGCACACCGTTCCCGAGCCCCGCGTGGTGACGGCGAAGACGGACAGCGGCGGCTCGAAGGCCCGGCTCTGCGCGGGGGCGAGGGAGAGGTTCGGCCGCGCCTGCACGCAGTAGGGGAACCTCGTGTTGTTGGTCAGCTCGTAGGCGTTGAGCCCGCCGGGGATGGTCCTGCTCTCGCCCGCGGGGATCAGGACGTCGGGCTGCGGCGTCGCCGGCGAGCTGTCGACGCAGAAGTAGTTGAGCGGGCAGGTGGCCAGGCTCGCCGTCGCGGCGTGGCCGGACTGGGCGCTCATGACGACGGCGGCCCCCGCCAGGAGGGACGCGGAAACGGTACGGACGATGCCAACGGACTTCATGGTGCCTCCTCATCGGACGCGGATCGGCCTCGCCGGCGTCGAGAGCGACAGGACGGGCGGCGAGACGCGCGATGTACGCAGCCTGCCAAGGCCGCCGGCCGGGAACGAGAGAGTGGCGGCCATTCTCCGCCACGTTCGTGCCAATCACGCTCCGGGCCCGCCGATCGCAGTGGGGGCTCGCCGATCGCGCTCCGGGCTCGCCGATCACGCTCCGGGCTCGTCGATCGCGGCCGGGGTGACGACGCGAGAACGCCGGAACCCCGCTCGCGCGGCGGCGAACGGGGTTCCGGCGATCTCAGGGTCTATTTGGCGCCGCCCGGCACCTGGGTGATGCGCACGCTGTCGGCGGCGGCCGCGCCGGCGGTCGCCACCGCGAGGCCTCCGCCGAGGGCCAGGACTGTCGCCACGGTCGCGATGATGCGTCTCACGGTTGCTCCTCATGCTTCAAGGGATTACGCCTCCGGCCAAGGTGGCATGCGCGGGGCCGGCCGTTCCAGCGGATGACTGCCACTCGCCGCCGACTCCCCGCCATCCCGCGCCACCTCTCGTGACCCGGCTCAGCCGGCGGTGGCGGACGCCCGGCCGGACCGTGACAGTGACCTGGGGCTCATAGGGCCTGGAACTTCACCGGTCCCGTGGTCACTCTGCAACGGAGTGTGGTGGCCGGTTGCGAAGCGTCACTGGAGGAGTTGGAGGCTCAGTAGAACGGCGTGACGCGCGAAGCCTGGCCGACACCCTGTCGGTCGCGCCATGGATGGAGCTCGAAGAGTACGTCGATCACCTGCGGGACCGGGTGGACGCCGCCGTCCTGGCCTCGCACGGGCGGCGGGAGCAGCTCCGCGCCGAGATACTGGCGGACCACCCCGACCTGGGCGCCAGGATACGCCGCCCGCCGCCCGGGACAATGCGGTGGGCCAGGCATCTCCTGCGCACCGGGACCGTCTCGTGACGAGGGTCTTCGAGCTCCGCACGGGCCTGAGCCATCCGGAGGCGAACCTGCCGCCCGTCTTCGACCTCGTCCGCCACTACATCAAGGACCAGCGGTTCATCGCGGTCAGCGAAAGCCCCTAGGACCTGGACGTGCTCAACGCCGGCATCGTCCTGGAGCCGGGGGAGTTCATCGAGTTGCGCACGCTGGCCGACGACCTCACCGGCTTCCTGGACGGCGACGAGAGAGCGGGGACGAACAGGGCGAAGTTCACCGCGGAGGTGGGGCCGGAGGTCACCGCCCTGCTCATCAAGGCCGGGCACCGTCCGTTCCTCCTGGAGTGCCACCGGGAGCGGGTCGAGGCGGCGGCGGCGCTCTTCCTCGCCGACGCGCTCTGGACACGGGGCCTGCCGGACACCGGCGCCCCCGTGACGGCACGCGGCTTTCCCTTCCCCATCGACCTCGCCGACAACGTGGCCCGCACGATGTTCAAGGGCGGGGAGTTCCGGGCGTTCATCGAGACGCGCCTGATGGAACTCGGGGTGGAGCACGGACTCACCGATCTGGACCCACGGAGGACACGAGGATGAGCTCGGAGACCGAAGCCGAAGCCGAAGCCGGGACCGGGGCCGGGGCCAGGACCGGGACCGGGGCCGCAGCCGGGGTCGAAGCCGAGGCCGGAGAGCCGCCGGAGGAGCCGGAAGAGCAGCACGGCGCGCCTTCTCCTCGCGCCTTCTCCTGCTCCGCCGGAACAGGAGATCCCTGCGGAGGAGATCGAGGCCGCCGAGGCCAGCCTCGCCCGCTCGCTGATCCCCCTCGGTTTCGTCGCCTTCGACGGGCCGGGGACGGACAACACCAGCAGCGGCGTCCTGGTCTCCGAGCAACTGCGCCGCCATTTCCGCCGCGACCCCTACGTGGGCGTCAACGACACCGAACAAGGCATCCACCTTCCTGGGACGGGCCGTCGAAGGCCCCTTCCACAGCCCCCACGAGATCGGCCCCGACTCGGCCATCAGCCGCACCACCCTGCTCCATCCCGAGCGCACCCGGTTCCGGCCCACCTATGACGCGGCCGGCACGATCGAGATCCTCGGCGAGGTCACCCCTTCGGAGAACGTGCTCCCCACCTCGACCCGCCCCCGGCCGTACTCGCAGGTGTTCATCTATCCCAGTGACCGGCTGCGCCGGATGCTCGGCATCGAGGGCGAGTACGTACGGATGGACCAGGGGAACGACGAGCCGCACCCCGCTCGCCTGCTGGAGGAACGCTTCGGCGAACGGCGGCCGCGCGGCATCCCGGGCTTCCGGGTGTACGTGCCGAACGCCGGCATGACGGACGCGCCCGATCCTCTGCCTTTCAAGGTGCCGATCGCCGACGTGCCCGAGTTCACCGAGCCCCAGGTACGCATGTGGGGAGCCATCACCGGCCAGGCCCGGCGCAACGCGGAGCGGGCCTCCAGGCCGGGCCGGATGGGCGCCCTCGCCGCTCCCGCGCCGCCTCCTCCCGCCCGCCCGTACGATCTCAGCGACCTGATCGACGGCTTGCAGGAGGATCCGGCCACGGGAGGAACAAGTTGTACAAGCTCGGCAGGTCCGAGATGCTCGACTGGCGGCCCACCAGGAACACCCCGTACCTGGACGTGGACGAACTGCTCGTGGAGGGGTGCCTGAGCGTCTTCGACGTGAGCGAGACCGACGACAGCGCCCGCCGGTGCTGGTGGTGATCGAGGAGGTGCACACGTTCGTCTCGCGGGCCAGCGCGGGCCGGATGCGCGCGGTGCTGGACCAGTCGCAGGTCATCAGCCGGCGTGGCGCAAGCGCTGGATGGGCCTGGTGCTGGTGTCGCAGCAGCCCGGGCACGTGCCGGAGGAGCTGTTCGAGCTGGCGAACACGCGCTTCATCCACCAGCTCAAGTCGGCCGGCAATCTCGCCCCGGTCCGCGCCACCACGGGCGGGGTGCACGAGGCGCTGTGGTAGACGGTTCCCGCGCTGGGACAGGGGCAGTGCCTGCTGACGGGCTCGGTGCTCCGCAACCCTGTCTTCGTGCAGGTGCGCCCGGCGCGTTCCCGGCGGATGCACACGGCGTCCAAGCAGGTCGTGGAGCGCTATTTCGACATGTGGAACACCGGCGACGCCTCCGCCGCCAGGGACGGGACCTCGACACGCCGGGGACCGACCTCATCTGGCAGGTCCGGGTGGCGGATGGCCGGATGGCCGAGATGTGGACCTATCGCAGCACCACCTGAACGATCACCGCTCCCACGCGGAACGATCTTTCTCGATCCTCTCGCCGGTGTGGCGTTCGGCTTCCCGGCGCCGGCCGGTCACATGCCGGCGATGAGCTTGTCGACCCGCTCGTCCACGCTGCGGAACGGGTCCTTGCACAACACCGTGCGCTGCGCCTGGTCGTTGAGCTTGAGGTGCACCCAGTCGACGGTGAAGTCGCGCCGCTTCTCCTGCGCCTTGCGGATGAACTCGCCACGCAGCCGCGCCCGGGTGGTCTGCGGCGGCACCGACTTGGCCTCGAAGATCTTCAGGTCGGAGGCCACCCGCTCCACCGAGCCGCGCTTCTGCAGCAGGTAGTACAGGCCGCGCCTGCGGTGCACGTCGTGGTAGGCCAGGTCGAGCTGGGCCACCCGCGGCGAGGACAGCGGCAGGTCGTACTTCTTGCGGTAACGCTCGATGAGCTGGTATTTCGTCACCCAGTCGATCTCGCGCGAGACCAGGTCGAGATCGCCGGTCTCGACCGCGCGCAGCGTACGCTCCCACAGCTCCAGCACCCGGTGCGCGATGTCGTCGCCGCCACGCCGGTCCACGAAGTCCTTGGCCTTGCCCAGGTACTCCTGCTGGATCTCCAGGCTCGACGCCTCGCGCCCGTTGGCCAGCCGCACCCGCCGCCGGCCGGTCACGTCGTGCGAGACCTCGCGTATCGCCCGGATCGGGTTGTCCAGGCTCAGGTCGCGCATCACGACCTCGGCCTCCACCATGCGCAGCACCAGGTCGGTCGCGCCGACCTTGAGCAACGTCGTGGTCTCGCTCATGTTGGAGTCGCCGACGATGACGTGCAGGCGGCGGAAGCGCTCGGCGTCGCCGTGCGGCTCGTCACGGGTGTTGATGATGGGGCGGGACCGGGTCGTCGCCGACGACACTCCCTCCCAGATGTGCTCGGCGCGCTGCGACACGCAGTACACCGCGCCCCTCGGGGTCTGCAGCACCTTCCCCGCGCCGCAGATGATCTGCCGGGTGACCAGGAACGGTATCAGCGCGTCGGCCAGCCGGCCGAACTCCCCGTGCCGGCCCACACAGTAGTTCTCGTGGCAGCCGTAGGAGTTGCCGGCCGAGTCGGTGTTGTTCTTGAACAGGTAGATGTCACCCGCGATGCCCTCCTCGCGCAGCCGCTTCTCGGCCTCGACGAGCAACCCCTCCAGGATGCGCTCGCCGGCCTTGTCGTGGGTGACCAGCTCCGCGATGTCGTCGCACTCGGGGGTGGCGTACTCGGGATGGCTGCCCACGTCGAGGTAGAGGCGGGCGCCGTTGGGCAGGAACACGTTGCTCGACCGGCCCCAGGACACGACGCTCCGGAACAGGTAGCGCGCGACCTCGTCGGGAGACAACCTGCGCTGGCCCCTGAAGGTGCAGGTGACGCCGTACTCGTTCTCCAGCCCGAAGATGCGTCGGTCCACCACCTCACACTACTCTCCCCGCCCGGACGGCGGGGGGATCGCCCGGGAACGCCGTCCGGCACGGCTGGACGATGACGTACCAATTCTCGCGTCGGCTTCCTGCGGGCCGCGCCCGGCCGGCAGCAGCAGGTGGACGCTCACGTACGCCCCCGCCCGCGACGATTCCTCGGCGTCGGCCCGAGTTCGGCCGTCTTGTACGTGACCAGCGGGACCGTGGTGGCGACGGGCGTGGCCAGGCCGTGGGTCACCAGGTCGTCGATCACCTGCTCGATGCGCTTGTAGGCCGTCGGCGCCTCCTCGAAGAGCAGCTGCCGGTCCCCGCACACCACCAGCGACCCGACCGGGGTGCGGCGCAGCTCCTCGACCGTGTGCTTGGCCCTGCCCCGGCGCAGCGCGTCCGCACGCGACATCTTGCGTCCCGCGCCGTGCGCCACGGAGTAGCCGGCGTCCGGCCCGGCGTGGCCGGCCACGAGGTAGGACGGGGTGCCGCGGGTACCGGCGATCAGCACGTCACGGCCGTCACCCGGCGCCGCGCCCTTGCGGTGCAGGTAGCCGCCGTCACGGACCTCCACCAGGTTGTGGCACTGGTCGACGATCGGCTCGGTGGCCTCGGCGCCCAGGGCGTGGGCGACCCGGGCCGCCAGCAGCCGCCGGTTGAGCGATCCCCACCGTACGGCCTCGTCGTGCATCGCCAGGTACGCGTCCGGATCAGGGGCGGGCCCGGCACCGTGGACCTCGGTGTGCGCCCGCAGGATCCGCTCGCCCAGCCCCCGGGAACCACTGTGGACGACGAGCACCAGGTCACCGGCGTCCAGCCCGAGCCGGCTCGCGTGCTCGGGCTGGAGGACGGTCCCGACGCGCGCCAGCTCCACGAAGTGGTTGCCCCGGCCGACCGTCCCGAGACCTTCGACGTGACCGGCGGGGATGTCGTCCTTGATCATGCCCCAGGAGGGGTCGACGGCGCGGTCGAGGTCGGGGAAGCGGGCGGCGAGCTTCTCCGGGACGGCGCGCTTGAGCTTGACGGGGAACACGGCGATGCCGCACCCGATGTCGGAGCCGACCAGGAACGGATACAGGACGGTCGAGGTCATGGCGGCGCCGATGGGGGCGCCCTTGCCGGGGTGCAGGTCGGGCATGGCGGCGACGTGCACCATGCCGTCGAGGGCGGCCACCTGGTGGCACTGCGCGACGGCGTCGGACTCGATCCAGCTCGTGGGGGAGGCGAACACGGTGACCGTGGCCGTGGGGGAGGGGTGCTGAGACAAAGACGCTCTCTTCGCTGCGACAAGGATGTGGGCATGCGGCATCACGGCGGCGAACGGGCGCCGTGGCATCTCGGAGGAAGGGGTGCTGTGTCCGTCAAAGCCTCATGGACACCACATTTCCCCGAGCCCGTCACCCGCGGCAACCGATTTTCGGCCGCCCCGTCACCCCCGTGTCACAGGAACGGGACGCGGAGGCGACCCCGCGAGCCGCCCCGGGCCAGGGCGAGGCCGCTGCGTGCGCCATCCGGGCGGGCTCGGACAGCCCGGCGACCGTGGCCGGTCATCCACCGTTCGCCGAGGCCGGATACGCGCGCCGCAGCGCCGCGTCACCGCTCGACGGCCCGTCGCCGGCCGGGCGGAACTCCGCGGAGTTGACGTGTGTCTCGACGACCCTGACCTGGCTGATCGACGCGCCGGCAGCACGCGGCACGTCGGCCAGGAGCGCTTGCGTGACCCTGCCGATCATCACCGCCACCGCTTCCACCGTGGGAAGCGGCAGGTCCGCCGTGTAACTGGTGTCCGGACCCAGGTCAGGCCGACCGAACAGGAAGACCTTGCACCCGTGGGCCATGAGCAGCGGAGCGAGCGGATCCTCGGCGCCCAGCATGGCACCGTGATCGAGCTGCTCGTCGATGAACGCGCGCAGCGCCTTCTTGAACCCGCCGAACTCGACGACCGTCTGGTCGTGGCTGAGCTCCGCAGCGCTCACCGTGACCTCGGCCCACCAGGAATGCCCGTGCAGGCTCATGCACTTGCCGCTGAGGTGCGGTAGCCGGTGCGCCGTCTCGAAGTTGTGCCGGATGTGGATGTGGTGGCTCATCCTGTACCTCGTGGTCGCCGGGACAGTTACTGACCACCCATTCAACGTTACGCATCGTAATCACGGGTGAGCGTGTCGTCCCGAAGGAGTCCAAAACTCGGCATGCGCCGCGTTCGGCACCAAGGCGCCACGCACCCGCCCAGAAGAAGACCGGCCGGCCCCGCACTGCCTGGTCGACGACCGCGTCCTGGTCCGTGCGGTACGCTCCTCGCTCGGTCCCCGGCCCAGCGAGGGGCGTACTGGAAGGTCGATCGTAATGGCGTCGTTCGTCGGGCTGCGGCCGTGGTCGACCAGGGGGCCGGAAATCGAGTTCGAGGCGGACGGAGGTTCTTTCGACCTTCACAACAACGCTCGCGTCGAACGATTGACCATTGCTCCTGGGGGCCCCGCCCTGACGCTTACCTTCACTTACTGTGACGACTGGCGAGAGCTCGACTCTCGAGGGCGTGTCGTCGAGCTGGAGTTCGGCGGGATCAGGGATCTCAAGCTCGAATTACCTGCCGACTACGACCCCTTGGCGGCGATCAGCCTGGAAGGAATAACGCATCAAGAAATCTCTGGCATCTCGCACTTCGACGTCGACATGGGTGATGTGCGATGCTCGTTCGTCGCGGATGTCCTGACCTTCAGAGAATGAAACCTCTTCGGACCGCGTTCCGCTCGATCTGCCGCAGAGACGGCTGTGGTGTTGCCGCGCGAGCGTGGGAAGCACTGGCGATCGCGGGTCTCCCGCCCCCGAGGCCGGAGGCGGGAGCGGGTGCCCGCCGTTGGGGCTGTTGAAGCCGAACGGTACGTCACCGCGGCCCGGGCGCCGGGCGCCGGCAGGACGGCGAGGTCATCGCATCCGGCGTTCTCCGGTCAGTAGACGAACGGCCAGCCGGTCGCGTCGTAGCCGATCTTGTTGATGCCGAGCAGCGACGCGCCGTTGTCGGCGTAGTAGTGGTAGACCAGCACGTCGCCGTCGGTGTCGCCGAAGACCGCCTGGTGGCCGGGGCCGTGCACCGAGCCGTGGCCGGCCAGGACCTGGGTGCCGCCGCCGGAGGTCATCGCGACGCCGTTGCGGTCGACGTACGGGCCGGTGACGCTGGCCGAGCGGCCGACCATGATCCGGTACGTGCTGGCCGCGCCGCGGCAGCAGGCGTCGAAGGAGACCCACAGGTAGTAGTAGCCGCCGTGCTTGTAGAGGTACGGCGCCTCGATCGCGGTGCTGCCGGAGCGCTGGGCGATGCCGCGTACGGTGCCGTCGAGCCGCTTGCCGGTGGCCGGGTCGAGCTGGATGAGCTTGATGCCGGTCCAGAACGAGCCGAAGCTCAGCCACCAGCGGCCCTGGTCGTCCACGATCAGGTTGGGGTCGATGGCGTTGTAGGTGCTGCCGGAGCCGGTCGAGATGATCAGCCCTTCGTTGGTCCACGACCCGGACGCGCCGGTGGTGCTGGTGGCCAGGAAGATCGCCGAGGTGTTGGAGCCGAAGCTGGAGGCCGAGTAGTACAGGTAGTACCGGCCGTTGTGGTAGGAGATGTCCGGTGCCCACAGGCTGCGGCTGCCGCCGGTGTAGCTGGTCGTCCAGGGGGCGCCGCCCGGGAAGACGGTGCCGGCGTTGCGCCAGGCGGTGCGGTCGGCGGAGGTCTTCAGCACGATGTTGTCGCCGGTGTGGGCCAGCAGGTAGCCGCCGCCGGGCCTGCGGACCACCGACGGGTCGTGCACGCCGATGTCGCCGGTCACCCGGCCGGGGCCCGGGTAGGAGGAGGGCGGCGTGGTCGGGCCCGAGGGTGTCGGGCCGGGGGAGGGCGTGTCCGGCGTGCCGGTGCAGGTCACCCCGTTCAGGGCGAACGCCGCCGGGGCCGGGTTCGAGCCGGTCCAGGAGGCGTTGAAGCCGAAGGTGACGCTGCCGCCGCCGGGGATGGCGGCGTTGTGACCGGCGTCGGTGACGGTGACGGCGGCACCGCTCTGGGCGGCGGTGGCGTTCCACGTCTGGGAGATCTGCTGGCCGGCGGCGAAGCTCCAGGTCAGGCGCCAGCCGGTGACCGGGTCGCCGAGGTTGCGGACGGTGACGTCGCCGGTGAAGCCGCCCGGCCACTGCGAGGCGACCGTGTAGTCCACGCCGCAGGCCGCCGCTGCTGTCGCCGCCGCTGCCGGCGGCTGCGTGAGGGCCAACGCGGGCACCACCATGCTCGCCAGCATCGCCGTTAACGCTAACATTCTGCTCCGGATTGACCCTGCTTGTTTCATGAATCAACCAATCTCTGTGGTCGTCCGAGTGCCGGTGCAGACGGTAGGAGCCGCCGGCGAGCGGGGTCAATTCACGGGGTGCCGGGCAGCCCGGCCGTCCCGCCGGACTCCGACCCCGCCGGAGGTCACGTCGTTGCGAAGCGGCCGGTGAGCGTGGCACGGAGCTGAAACTTTCACGAATCTGAAAGTTTCACCGCCGGTCCGGGGGACGGCGCGGGGCCTCGCGGCCGCGGGGCCGGAGGCTCTGGCGGCCGAGCGGCTGACGGCGTTCGACGCCGCCGGGGGCGCGTCGGACACTTCCCTGTTCTGTTGTGTTACCGCTAACACGGCTGGTGCTGCCCGACCCTTGTGGATCGCCCGGCCGTCCGGCGCGTCCTTGCCGCCGAAGCTTTCCGTTGGTTAGCTACTGAGCATGCCGACCACGCCGCAGCCCCGCCCCCGTCCCGGCACCCGCAGGCCCTCACGCGCGCGCCTGCCCGACGGCCACCTGGCGAGCGTCTACAGCGCCGCCTGCCCCTCGCGGCAGGCGCTCGACCGGCTGGCGGACAAGTGGAGCGTCCTGCTGATCGGCGCCCTGGAGGGCGGGCCGCAGCGGTTCGGGCGGCTGCGCGATCAGATCGACGGCATCAGCGAGAAGATGCTCGCCCAGACGCTGCGCAGCCTGGAGCGCGACGGGCTGGTCCGCCGCCGTCCCGGCCCCGATCGGGGCGTCAGCTACAGCCTCACGCCGCTGGGCCGTACCCTGCGCGAGCCGATGCAGGCCATCCGCGCCTGGGCCGAGCGCTACATCAACGAGGTCGAGCAGGCCCGCGAGGCCGCCGACGCCCGCGACGACCAGGTGTGACGGCGCGTCAGCGGGCGTGAACGGCGGCGGCCCAGCGGTGCAGGCGCCGCGGCGGCAGGAACCTGCCGAACACCGTGCCGGCGAAATGGCCGCCCGCGACGAGCGTGCGCTCGTCCTGGTAGTCCTCCAGCAGCGCGAGACGGGTCTTGGTGCTCTGCTCGGCGTCGACGTCGAAGAGGAAGCTCCAGTCCGTCTCGCTGACCTGGGCCTGGGTGTGCATGACGTCGCCGAGGACGAGCAACCGCAGGTCCGTGGCCGGGTCGGTGACCAGCAGGCTGAGGTGGCCGGGCGTGTGCCCGGGCGTGGGCAGCGCCAGGACGCCGGGCACGACCGGCTCGCCCGGCCGCGCGAACTCGATCACCTCGCCCAGCGGCTCCTGCACGGCCAGCGGGTCGGGCCCGATGACCTCGGCCGTGCCGCGCCAGTGCCGCCACTCGGCCTGGTCCACCAGGTGCCGGGCGTCCGCGAACGTCAGCCCGCGCGCCGGCCCGGCGGGCCCGCCGGTGGGGGAGGGGGCGACGTCGCTGGTCCAGCCGACGTGGTCGTGGTGCAGGTGGGTGAAGACGACGGTGTCGACGTCCCCCGGCCGCAGGCCCTCCCCGGCCAGGCTGTCGAGCAGCGCCCCGCCGCGGAACCGGCCGATCCCCGGCACCTCGAAGGCGACCGCCCCGAGACCGAGGTCCACCAGGACCCGGTGCGTGCCGGTGTCGATGAGGAACGAGCCGACGCTGACCGGGAGCAGCCCGTCGGCGTCCAGGTAGGGCGCGTGGGCGGCCCAGCCGTCCGGCCCCGAGGACGGGAAGACGGCGACCGGGTCGAGGTGCGCCTCCCCGTCGGGCAGGTAGGTGACGGTGGTGGTGCCGAGGGTGATCCGATCGCGCGGTGCCGCGTCGAGCATGGTGCTCCTCCTTGCTTGCCGGTTTGGCCTGCGGCTAACTATTGGTTAGTGACCGGAGGGCGGCAAGTACGCACTTGCAAGTGCGTCACCCGGCCGGTGCGGCTCGCCGGGCGCGATCGTCCGACAAAATGGCGGGATGTCCCGACCGGTCCCCGCAGACCTCCTGGAAATCGCCGAAGCACTCGTCCCCGACGCCCCTCCCGGCTCCGCGCGCCTTGCCGAGCACGGGAACATGCACCACGTCGTGCTGTTCCCCGGCGTGGCCGCCGTGCGGATCACCAGGCGCCCCGACGCCGCCGCCGAGCTGCCGCGCCGGGTCGGGATCCTTCGGGCCGTCGCGGCGGCCGGCCTGCCCTTCGCCGTGCCGGAGCCGCTGACCGCGGTGACCACGTTCGGGGAACGCGCGGCCGTCGCGGTCTCGTGGATCGACGGCGCGGGGCTGCCGGAAGGCGCCGGGGACCCGGCGGCGTTCGGCCCGCTCCTGGAGGCGCTGCGCGAGGTCGAGGTCTCGCCGGAGCTCCAGGCCGTTCTGCACCGGCCGCGCCGGTACGCCGGTGGCTCGGGATGGGCCGACATCCTGACCGGCGAGGTCGTCCCGCGCCTGCCGGCGAAGTGGCGTGACGCGGTCCGGCAGCGGCTGGACACGCTGCTGGCGCTGGAGGAGGTCCCCGCCAGGCTCGTCCACGGCGACCTCGGCGGCGGCAACGTCCACTTCGGCGAGGACGGCAAGCCGGCCGGCGTCCTCGACTGGGACCTGGCGATCCTGTCCGACCCGGCGATCGACGCGGCACTCGTCGCGACCTGGCACGGCTGGGACGTCCTCGGCGCCACCGACGAGGAGACCCGCCGGCGTGCCCGGATCTGGAACGACGCGGTGGGGGTCGAGCACCTTCACGCGGTGTTCACCGGCAGGCCCTTGTCACACGTCGAGGGTTTCGTCCGTGCCGTCGTCGCGTGGCTGGAGGAGCGCGGCTGATCGCCGGCCGGTGAACCGGCCGGCGGCCACGTGGACCGGCCGGCGGCCGCCGGCCACGCGGATCGTCAGGCCGGCCGCCTGCCGAGCCTGAGGACGGAGCGGACGACGAGCCCGGCGATGAGGCCCCAGAACGCGGCGCTCACCCCGGCGATCGCGATGCCGGAGGCGGCGGTCGCGAAGGTGACGACGGCCGGTACCTGCTCGTCCGGCTCCGAGAGCGCCGCCCTCAAGGAGGAGGCGAAGGTGGCGAGCAGGGCGAGTCCCGCCACGGCGGGGATGACCCCGGCCGGGGCCAGCGACACGAGCGTGCCGAACGCGGCCGAGGAGACGCCGAGCACGACGAGGACGCAGCCCGAGGTCACGCTCGCGATCCAGCGCCGCGACCGGTCCTCGCCCGCCTCCGGCCCGGCCGCGAGGGCCGCGCTGATCGCGGCCAGGTTGATCGCGTGCCCGCCCGCCGGCGCGCCGAGGACGGTGCCGACCCCGGTCACGAGCATCGACCTCCGCCACGGCACCTCGTAGCCGAGACCCTTCATGACGGCGACGCCGGGCACGTTCTGCGAGGCCATCGTCACGAGGTAGAGCGGCAGGGCGATGCCGACCACCCCGGCGAGCGTGAAGCTCGGCGCCGTGATCTCCAGCCGTGGCGCGAGCGCGGCGGGGTCGATCGCGGTCCCCGAGGTCGCGACGTGCACGCCGATGACGATCGCGGCGGTCAGGAAGGCCAGCGGGGCCGCCCAGCGCGGCAGGAACCGCGTGGCGAGAAGCCAGACGGCCACTACCGGCGCGACCCGCAGCGGGTTCGCCGCCAGCCCGGTGAGCGGTCCGAGACAGAGCTGGAACAGCACGCCGGCGAGCATCGCCTGGCCGACCGAGGAGGGGATGCGGGCGATGAGCGCGCCGAGCTGCGGCACGAGGCCGGTGAGCACGATCAGCGCGCCGGTGAGGAGGAACGCGCCGATCGCGGCGGGCCACCCTCCCCCGACCGCCCCGGTCGTGGCGAGCAGCGCCGCGCCGGGCGTGGACCAGGCGGCGGTGATCGGCATCCGGGTCCACGACGCGAGCAGGACGGACGACAGGCCCATGGTGACGCTCACCGTCAGCAGGCCGCTCGATGCCTGGCCGGGGCTCGCGCCCACGGCGGCGAGGCCGGCCAGGACGACCACGAAGGAGCTGGTGAACCCCACCAGTCCCGAGACCACCCCCGCGGAGACCGGCGGGAGCACGCCGCCCGGCGCCGCCGTCCCGTCGCCGCCCTCCCGTACGCCGGGCCGCCGCCCGGCGCCCGAGCCGTTCGCGGCGAGCTCGTCCCGTAAACGCATGGTGTCCCTCCCGTCGGACGGTCGAGGGACACCCAGGCGGTCGATGTCGCTCACATGCTCCACGCCGGTCACATCCGGCCACGCCAGTCGCGGCAGCCAGAATACCGGGCACCCGATCTACGACGGTATGCGGCTGATGCCGTGAGCGACCGGGTCACATGCCGAGGTGGGCTCCCCGCAGCGCCTCGACCGCCGCGGCGGGCCCGCTCACCTCGACCCGCGCGGCGTCACCCCGTCCGAAGAGGAAGAGCAGCAGCTCGCCGGGAGGCCCGGTGACGCGGGCCACGGGCTCGCCCCGGCGCGCGCGGACGGTCCGGGTGGTGCCCGCCCACCGCAGCTCCAGGCCCGCGCCGCGCAGCCGGCGCGCCAGGAACCAGGGGGCGAGGCCGACGTTGCGCCACAGGGCCTCGTCCATCGCGGGCTCGTGGGTACGCGGGCCGCGGCCGGCCGCCCGGCGGACGTCCTCGTGGTGGACGAAGAACTCGTTCAGGCTCGGGTACCGGCGTACCCAGCCGAGACGGAAGAAGCCCGGCCGCGGCCCCGAGCGCAGCGTCGCGACGAGCCAGGCGAAGTCCCGGCGCGCGAGCGCCTGCCTGCGCCGCTCGGCCAGGCGGCCCCACGGTCCGGGGACGACGAGCCCGGGACCGGCCACAGGGTCCACGTCGCGCAGGACCAGGTGCGCGGCGAGGTCACGGGTGAGCCAGGGCGCGAGGAGGGTGGGCGCCTCGGGACCGAGCTCGTCGAACAGGTCGCTGAGGCGGGCCCGCTCGACGGCGTCGAAGAACACCTCGGCCATACCAGGGAGTGTAGTGAGGCCGGCACCGGCGTTCGAGACCCGGAAGGGCGGGCGCGCCGAGGAGGTCCCGGCCGTCGCGGGTCACTGTTGCGGGCCTTCGTAGAAGGCGTGGACGCGGGCGGCGTGACCGTGCCGGTCCAGCTCGACGACGTCGAGGACACGGTTGCCGTTCTCGCGCCGGTAGAGCAGGGCATAGCCGCCCGGGCCGGTCAGCAGCGCCTCCTCGGTGAAGGTCAGGCCGGGGGCCAGCTCCAGCCCGAGCGCGAAGTGCCTGCGCAGCTCCGCCGTGCCGTGCAGGCGGCCGTCGGCGCGGCCCCAGCGGCGCACCACGGTGGGGGCGACGAAGTCGACGTCCTCGGCGTAGCAGGCCAGGATCGCGTCGAGATCGTGCTGGTTCCACGCGGCCAGCCAGGCGTCGGCGTGGGTGCGGCAGTTCATGTGGCGTGCTCCGTCGTGCGGTCAGCGGACCATGCGGAAGAAGGTGCGGAGCTCCTCGACGAACAGCCCGGGCTGCTCGAACGCGGCGAAGTGCCCGCCCTTGTCCAGCTCGTTCCAGTGCAGGATGGTGGTGAAGCGCTTCTCGGCCCACCGCCGGGACGGCCGGGGGTTCTCCTTGGGGAAGATCGAGCATCCCGCCGGGACGGTCACCACGTCCGTCGTCCCGGAGGTGAAGAGGCGCTGGACGGGCTTGAAGCTCTCCCAGTAGAGCCGGGCGGCGGACGCGCCGGTTCCGGGCAGCCAGTAGAGCATCAGGTTGTCGAGGAGCTCGTCGCGGGTGAGGACGCTCTCGGGGTCGCCGCCGCTGTCGGTCCAGGACCGGAACTTCTCGATGATCCAGGCGCAGAGCAGCGCCGGTGAGTCGACGAGCCCGTAGCCGATGGTCTGCGGCCGGGTGGACTGCTCCAGCGAGTAGCCGTCCTCGTCCTCCCGGCCCCGTTCCAGGTCGGCGATCGCGGCCCGCTCGGCGGGGGTGAGGTCGTCGAACGTGGCCGGGTCCGGGGCCGCCAGCGGCGGGACGAGATGGATGCCCGCCACGTGGGCGGGGTCCCGCAGGCCGATGAGCGTGGTGACGGTGGTGCCCCAGTCGGAGCCCTGCGCGCCGTAGCGGTTGTAGCCGAGGCGGGCCATCAGCTCGATCCAGGCGTCGGCGATCCGCTCGACACCCCAGCCGCGGTGGTCCGGTTTGTCGCTGAAGCCGTAGCCGGGCAGGGACGGGCACACGACGTGGAAGGCGTCCCTGGCGTCGCCGCCGTGGGCCGTCGGGTCGGTGAGCGGCCCGATCACCTTGAGGAACTCCACGATCGAGCCCGGCCATCCGTGGGTCAGGACGATCGGCAGCGCGTCCTCGTGCGGCGAGCGGACGTGCAGGAAGTGGATCCCGAGGCCGTCGATGGAGGTCCGGAACTGCGGCAACGCGTTCAGGCGCCGCTCGGTGGCGCGCCAGTCGTACGCGTCGGCCCAGTACCGGCACAGCTCGCGCAGGTAGCCCAGCGGGACGCCCTGCGACCAGTCGCCGACCGTCTCCTTCTCGGGCCACCGCGTGCGCCGCAGCCGCTCGCGCAGGTCGGCCAGCACGGGCTCCGGGACGTCGAGGCGGAACAGGGTCACGCGGTCGGTCATGCTGTCTTCCTCGTCGGGTCGTCGGGTCGTCGGGTCGTCGCGTCGTCGGGTCGTGGGCACGGGAGCGGCGTGGCCCGGCCGCGCGCTCACCACGGCCGGACCCGCGAGCGCTCCAGCAGGTGGGCCAGCCGGTCGAGGCCGGGCAGGGCCAGGTCGCCGTCCAGCCCCCGCAGCGCCGCGGTCGGCATGCCCGCCGCCCGCCCGGCGGCCAGCCCCGGCTCGGAGTCCTCCACCACCAGGCAGGCGGGCGGCGCGACGCGGAGGCGGCGCGCGGCCTCCAGGTAGCCCTCGGGATCGGGTTTGCCCGCCCGTACGTCGTCGATCGTCAGGAGGACGGGCGGGTCGATCCCCGCCGCGTGCAGGCGTGCCCTGGCCAGCCGCCCGTCGGCGCTGGTCACCACGGCCCACGGCAGCCGGAGCCGGTCCAGCGTGGCGAGCAGGAGGCGGGCGCCGGGCGCTGCCGTGACCTCGGCCAGGTCCTCGTACTGCAGGGCGTGCTGCCGCCGCGCGGCCGCCGTGACGGCCTCGTCGTCCAGGCCGGGAAGCAGCCGCCGGACCGTACGCGCGGCCGGGCTCCCGTGGGCGACGGCGAGCACCGCGCCGGGGTCGACGCCGTACTCACCGGCCCAGATCGACCAGGCGCGCTCGATCGCGGCGTCGGAGTCCACGAGCGTGCCGTCCATGTCCAGCAGGACCGCTTCGACCGCCGCGAGGTCCGTTCGTCGTGGCACGGAGCCCCCCTTTCGATTAAACTCGTGCATCGAGCATAAACGAAGGGCGGCGACACATGGCAACCCCACCCGGCCGGGTCAGGTCCGTGCGGGCCGCGGATCTCCGCTGGCGCGGCGCTTTGGCCGTGCTCGACGAGATGCGCCGCGAGCCGGGCGTGACCAGGGCGGCCGTCGCCCGGCGGCTCGGCCTCAGCACCGGCTCGGCCACGGAGATCACCTCCCGGTTGCGCGAGCTCGCCCTGCTCGCCGAGACCCCGGCCGCCGCGACCTCCCGGGGCCGCCCGACGAGCGTGCTCGCCCCCCACCCGGAAGGCCCCCTCGTCATCGCCGTGGACCTGCGGCAGGAGGACTGGCGGTGCGCGATCGCGGCCCTCGACGGCGAACCGGCCGTCGCGGAGACCGGGACGCACCGCAGCCGCGCCCCCGAGGACGTGATCGGCCCGGTGGCCCGGGCCGTGCGACGCCTGCGCCGCCGTCACGGTCGGCGCGTCCGGGCGATCTCGGTGGCGGTCGCCGCGACCGTGCAGCACGGCAGGGTCGTCCAGTCCTCCGTGCTCGGCTGGGACGCGGTGGACCTGGCGGCGCTGTCGCCCGATCCCGGCCCGCCGCTGCTCATCGGCAACGACGCCACCCTCGCGGGGCTCGCCGAGGCCAGGCGGGGCGCCGCGGCGGGAGCGGCGACCGTCCTGCACGTCACCGTGGAAGTGGGGGTCGGCGGCACCCTGGTCGTCGGCGGCAGGCCCCTGCACGGGGCGACCGGCGCGGGCGGGGAGTTCGGGCACCTGCCGTTCGGCGACCCCGGCCTGCGCTGCCCGTGCGGCGCCCGGGGCTGCTGGGACCTGGCGGTCGACGGCCGCGCCATCGCCCGCCACCTCGGCGAGCCCCCGCCCCGCGACCCCCGCACGTACGCCGAGCGGGCCCTGTCCCGCACCCCGGAGGACCCGGCCGCCCGTGCCGCCGTCGGCCGCGCCGCCACCGGGCTGGCCCGCGGCCTCGCCGGGCTGATCAACGCGCTGGACCCCGCCGTCGTCACCCTGGGCGGCCTGGCGGAGCCGCTGCGGGCCGCGGCAGGGCCGGAGTTCACCGCTGCCCTGACCGGCGGCCTCATGCGCTTCCGCCGCCCGCACCCGCCTCCCGTGCTCGCGGCCGCCCTCGGCCGGGACGGGGCCCTGCACGGGGCGGTGATGACCGCGCTCGACCACGTACTCACCGAAGAGGGTCTCGCCGCCTGGGAGGCCCTGCGAAGGGGGCCGCGGGCCTGACGGCGCCGGGGTCCCTCAGCGCCGGGGTCCTTCAGCGCCCGGCGGGGTGGAAGTCGTAGGGCTGCGAGTCGTACACGTAGTAGACGCAGTCGGCGCCCGGGGCGCACCTGCCCTGGTGCACCGCCTTCGAGGGGTAGTACAGGTAGTCGCCGGCGCCCACCCGGTAGGTCTTGTGGCCTTCCACCTGCCACAACATGACCCCCGAGACCCCTACGACATGCTCGGGGCTGGTGTGCCAGTGGGGAGAGAAGGGGGTGCCGGCCTTGAGGGTGAACAGCGCCTCCGACGGGCCGGTCTTCGGGTCGCCCTTGAGCTGGACGAACGTGCACCCCTTCAGCCCCTCGCAGGGCGAGCCCTTCTCCCGGTGCGAGTGGTGGATGACCCGGTCCGCCGCCTGCGCGGGGCGGGAGTCGGCGAGCGAGCCGGTCGATCCGCTCGTCACGACGGCCAGTACGCCGGCCACGCCGGCCAGGAACAGTTTCTTGCGCATGCCAGATCTCCTGCGGTGCTCCGTCCGCATAAGCGGACTTCGGTCCGGATATCTGGCAACGTACCGGACTGCGGTCCGGTTGGTCAACGAGGGCCGGTCGTCAGGGCGCGACGGTGGCGGCGCGGACGAAGTCGGCCAGCGGCTGGGGCGTGATCTGCGGGTACCTGGCGTTGTCCAGGCTGTCGAACGTGGCCTTGCCGCTCACCATGCACCACTGGTACTGCAGCGCCACGTAGTCGAACGGATTGCTGGTGAGCGCCGCCCGGCGGGCGATCTCCGCGCGCAGGTCGTCGGCGGTGCCGAGGTGGAGCAGCCGCAACGTACGGCCGGAGCCCCGCTGGACCGCCTCGTGGAACCCGCGCATCGACACGACCTCACCGGCGAAGCGCAGCGTGCCGGTGGCGGCCGGGTCGAGGGCGACGGCGGCGGTGTAGGCGGCGGTGTCGGCCACCGAGGTCAGGTCGAGCGGCTGGTCGGGATCCCCCCAGTGGGACAGGGTGCCCCGCTCCCAGTCGATGAGCCCCATGAAGCCGATCATCACCTCGTAGAAGGCCCCGTTGAGCACGGAGACCACCTCAAGACCGGAGCCGGCGAGCGCGGCGGCGGCCTGCCGGCGCCAATCGATCATGAAGTTGTCGCCGTCGTCCAGCTTGGTCAGGTCGAAGGCGAAGTCGGACGGGACGAACCGCCGGGCGCCGGCCTTCTCCGCGGCACGCGCGAGGTTGGCCTGCCCGTCCACGATCACGTCGGGGCCGCCCTGGACGGCGGAGATCACGGTCGTGGCGTCGCCGACGGCCTCGGCCAGCCGCTCGACCGGATCGGTGATGTCACCCTCGGCCACCTCCAGGCCGCCGGTCCGCAGGGCCGTCAGGGAGTTCTTCTTCTCCGCGCCGGTGCCGGGCCGTACCAGGGCCCGCACGGGGACGCCCTGGTCGAGAAGGGCCCGGACGATCCGGCCGCCGAGCAGCCCGGTGGCGCCGGCCACGAGGACCTTGGGGGAAGAGGACATGATGGGGTACTCCTTGCTGGTAACGGACCAGAACGTTCGTCCCGGGCCCATGACGGGCCGCAGGACGTTCCGGGGATCGGGTCAAGGGATGGGCGGGGTCGTCCCGCCGGCGGCGCCGCGACGGGCTCACGACCCCTTTTTGATCGCTTCGCTGAGCGCGGTGAGGCTCGCGGCCAGTCGTTCGACGTCGGCCGGCTCCCACTCCGCCAGCAGGGCGGCGACGGCGGCCGTACGCGCCTTCCAGAGCTTGCCGATGGCGAGCTTCCCCGCCCGCGTGACGCTCACGAGCTGTGCCCGGGCGTCGGCCGGATCGGGCCGGCGCTCGATGAAGCCGCGTGCCTCCAGGCGTCTGGCCGGAGGCGACAGGGTGGACTTGTCCACCTCCATCAGCTCCGCCAGGACCGACAGCCGCACCGGCGCGTGCAGCGACACCTGGGCCAGCAGGGTGTAGTCGCCCAGCGACAGCCCCAGCCCGGAGGACGCCATGATCCTGCGCCGGGTGGCCGGCGCGAACATCCAGTTGCCCACCGTGGCCAGCGCCGCCGCCACCCCGTCGACGGCCTCGCGCCGCGGGAGGGAGCGATCGTCCTCGCCGGCCGGCCCGTGTTCCATCCGCACACCGTCCCCGAAGTAGTTGGTTTGGCACAACCAACTATGGCGCATGCGGGAACTCGATGCAAGTGCATGCGACGTTACGTGCCGGCCCTGTCGAGGAGAGGGGAGGACGGCTCGGGAACGGCGGCCGGGCGTGCCGTGCGCCGGTGGATCAGGATGACGCCGGCCATGCTGATCAGCCCGCCGGCGAGCTCGGCCGGCCCCGGGATCTCCTCCAGCCACACGAACGCCACCCCGACGGCGATCGGCGGGACCAGGTACAGGGCCGCCGTGGACTGCGCGACGGTGTACCGGGCGACCGCGTACCCCCAGGTGACGAAGCCGAGCGCGGACGGCAGCAGGCCGAGGTAGAGGGCGGACACGGCGGCGTCGGCCGGGGCGTGGAGCAGGTCGCGCACGGCGCCGGGCGCCAGCGGGGCCAGGAACAGGGTGCCCGCCCACATCGCGTAACAGGCGACCTCCAGGCCGGTGTACCGCTTCAGCAGCGGCTTGGTGGCGAAATGGTAGACGCCCTGGACGACGGCCGCCGCGAGGATCGCCAGCGCGCTGACGCTGACCTGGGCGGAGCCGGCGGCGTAGGCGATGAGCGCCACGCCGGCCAGGGCCGTGACGGTGCCGGCCACGACGGCCGCCGAGAGGCGCTCGCCGAGGAAGATCGAGGCCAGCAGCACGCTGAACACCGGCGCGGTGGCGATGAGCAGGCTGGCCGTACCGGCGGGGACGTGCACCTCGCCCCAGTTCAGCAGCACCTGGTAGGCGCTCATGCCGGTGAACGCGCACAGCGCGATCAGCGGCAGGTCGCGCCGGCGCGGCAGCCGGACCCGCAGGAGCGGGCTGACCACGGCCAGCGCGGCGGAGGCGACGGCCAGCCGCCAGAACGACAGCCCGCCGACGCCCAGGCCGCCGACGCCGACGCGGATGGCGGGGAAGGCCGACGCCCAGAGCACCACCGTCGTGAGCAGGGACGCCAGGCGTGGCGAGATCGGTGACTTCACCCTCCGCAGCATTCACCGTAGAATCAGTAAGGTCCAGTTAAAGTTTCCTTCTGAACCAGGAAGGTTCGCTTACATGTTGGATCTCCGTCGCCTGCGCCTGCTGCGTGACCTGCAGATCTACGGCACCGTGACGGCGACGGCCGAGGCCCGGCACCTCAGCGGACCGGCGGTGTCACAACAACTGGCCGCGCTGGAACGCGAGGTCGGGCTGCCGCTGCTGGAGAAACAGGGGCGGCGGTTGCGGCTCACCCCCGCGGGCAGCCTGCTGGCCGAGCACGCCGAGGTCATCCTCGGGCAGATCGCCACCGTCGAGGCCGACCTGCGCGCGTTCCAGGGAGGCGGCCAGGGGCTGGTCCGGCTGGCGGTGTTCCCCTCGGCCGCCCGGGTGCTGATGCCCCGCCTGTGGCGCCGGATGTCCGCCGACGGGGCGCCCGCGCCTGAGCTGCGCATCACCGAGTGCGAGCCCGGCCCGGCGGTCGAGGCGCTGCGCCGTCGGGAGGCCGACATCGCGATCGTCCACGCCTACAGCCTGCTGCCGCGCGAGCCGCCGCCCGGATGCCGGCAGCACCACCTCATGGACGAGCCCGTGCTGCTGGCCATGCCCGCCGCCTCGGCCTCGCGTCGCGGGCTGGGCCGCGGGCAGCCGGTGCACCTGGCCGACTTCGCGCGCGAGCACTGGCTGATGCCCGGCGCCGAGACCTCCTGCCACGAGATGACCCGCCGGGCCTGCGGCGCCGCCGGGTTCGTGCCCCGTCCGATCGTGACCGCCAACGACTTCTCCGTGCTGAGCGCGCTGGTGGCCGCGGAGGCCGGGATGGCGCTCATCCCCCGCATGGCGCTGCCCCGCGACACCGAGGGCATCAGCCTGCACCCGCTGGCGGAACGCGTCCACCGCACCGTGGCGGCCTACACCCGCACCGGCGACGCCCGCCTGCCGCGGGTCGGGCTCGTCCTGGAGGCGATCCGCAGCGCCGCGGCGGACGTGACGGGCGAGGCGGACGAGCGGAGGAGCTGATCACGAAGGCCCGCGCGGCGGCGGGTGACGGGCGCCGGCGATGCCGCCGTTGTGGCTGATGAGGGTGCCGCCGCCAGGGGCCGGCTGGACGAACACGCCCAGCCCGTAGCCGGCCGGCAACTCGGCGGGCAGCAGCTCGCCGCCCAGCGGGGCGGTGACGAAGGTGTGCGGGTCGCGGGCGGTGGAGATCATGTCGCCGCCGCTGGAGATCCAGGACGGGGCGACGACCACCGTGTTCAGCGGCTCGATCCGGGAATCCAGGACCGCGGACTGCCGGAGGGTGGCGAGGAAGAGCGCTCCGGCATCGGCGACGCTGAAGCGCAGGAAAGGGTCCCGCGGCGTCACCCGATCGGCGCCTGCACCCTCGCCGTGCTGTCTCCGCCGGGCCGCGCGTTCAGGCCGGTGAGCTTGTCGGGGTTGGTGATCGAGTAGATGGTGGTGACGCGGTCGCCACTGGGGTCCAGGTCCACGACGACGACGGCGAGCGGGCCCGTGCCGTCGAGGAGGAGGGCGCACGGGTCGCCGGCCACCTTCCGGTAGCGCAGGTGCAGCCCGTCCGCGGGCAGCGTCGCGGCGACCGACATGAACAGGGCGGCGACCTGCTCACGGCCGCGCACCGGACGCGGGCTGGTGGCCGGCCCCTTGCCGCCGCCGTCGGTCCACAGGACCACGTCCGGCGCCAGTACCCGGAGCAGGGCCCGCAGGTCGCCGCCGAGGGCGGCGGTGGCGAACCGCTCCGTGACCTCGGAATGGACGTCCGGCTCGATCCGGTGGCGGGGGCGCCGCGCGTGGACGTGCCGGCGCGCCCGGGTCGAGAGCTGGCGGACGGCCGCCGCCGAGCGGCCCAGGACCTCGGCGATCTCCGGGTGGCCGAAGCCGAACACCTCGTGCAGGACGAACACCGCCCGCTCCAGCGGCGACAACGTCTCCAGCACCACCAGCACCGCCATCGACAGCGACTCGGCGCGCTCGGCGTGGCCGGCGACGTCGTCCTCGCTCGTGACCAGGGGCTCCGGCAGCCAGGTGCCGACGTAGGTCTCCCGCCGGCGGCTCAGGACCGCGCGGCGGGCCAGCGCCTGGTTCACCGCCATCCGCACCAGGTAGGCCCGGACCTTCTCGACCGGGCCTGCGGCCGGGTCGCGGTGCCGGGCACGCCAGGCCAGCCACACCTCCTGCAGCGCGTCCTCGGTGTCGGCGACGCTGCCGAGCATGTTGTAGACCACCGCGAACAGCAGCTCGCGGTGGTCCAGGAACTGCTCGGTGGCGGCGTCGAGCGCCTGGGGGCGGGGCGATGGCATGGCGTGTCTCCTCCGTTCGGTGGGTCGTGACCGAAGAGGTCCCGCCGGGTCAGAAGTGTGACATGTGCGCCGGAAAGGTGTGCTGTGTCACATCCGCGGGAGGCGATGTCACAGTCGGCACGGTGGTGTCCCTCTGTGGTGGCGTCCGGAAGACCGAGCTTGAAGGGATACGATCCGATGCGCACACTGATCCGGGACGTCAAGGTGTTCGACGGCGAGCGGGCCGTCGCGGCGGCCGACGTGGTCATCGAGGACGGGCTGATCGCCGGCGTGGCCGCCGGCCGTCCCGGCGCGGCCGATGTCGTGGTCGATGTCGTGGTCGACGGGACGGGCAGGACGGTGCTGCCCGGCCTGATCGACGCGCACACGCACGTGTTCGACGGCAGTCTCGCCCAGGCCCTGCGGTACGGCGTCACCACCGAGCTCGACATGTTCTGCCTCCCGCAGATCCTCGCCGAGCAGCGCCGGCTGGCCGCCGGCGACGACCACGTGGCCGACTTCCGCAGCGCGGGCACCCTGGCCACCGCGCCGGGCGGGCACCCGACTCAGCTCCTGGCGGCCCTGGCGGGCACCGTCCTCGCCGAGCTCGGCACGGCCGCGAGCGACTCGGTGATCGACTTCGTCTCCGACCCGGCCCAGGCGCCGGCGTTCGTGAAGGCGCGGCTCGACGAGGGCGCCGACTACCTCAAGATCGTCATCGACGACGGCGCGGTGCACGGGGCCGACCTGCCGGTCATGACCGCGGACGTCGCCACCGCCCTCACCGAGGCGGCGCACGAGGCCGGGCTGCGGGTCATCGCCCACGCGATCACCGCGCCGGAGGTGGAGATCGCGCTGGCGGCCGGCGTGGACGGCCTGGCTCACGTCTGGACGGACCTCGCGCCCGGCGACCCGGCCTCGCGGCGGCTGGCCGAGCGGGTGCGCGCCCAGGAGGTCTTCGTCGTCTCCACGCTCGCCTACTTCGAGGCGATCACCGCCCAGCGGGTCGAGACCGCCGACTGCGCGTCCCCCGGCAGCTCCGCCAACGCGGCCGGGGCGCTGCGGGCCCTGCACGACGCGGGCGTGGCGCTGCTCGCCGGGACCGACGCGACGCCGTTCGTGCCCGAGCACGGCGCCGGCCTGCACCGCGAGCTGCGGCTGCTCACCGAGGCCGGGCTCGGCGCCGAGGAGGCGCTCGCCGCCGCGACCAGCGTGCCGGCGCGGCACTTCGGGCTCTCCGACCGCGGCAGGATCGCTCCCGGCCTGCGCGCCGACCTGGTGCTGGTCGAGGGCGACCCCACCCGCGACATCACCGCGACCGCCTCCATCGTGGACGTGTGGCGGCGCGGCGTCCGGCAGCCCTCCGCGTCGTAGAGGCGAGGGCGCCCGATCGGGGAGCGGCGTGCCGGCCCCGTCAGCTCGCAGGACGCCAGCTCGTCGAGGACGTGGGCGGAGGCGAACGCGCTCCGCACCCTGCCGGCCATGCCCGCGGAGGTCGGCGTGACGGTGTGGTCGAGCCTGGCGTCCCGGTCCCAGCCGATGTGGTTCGAGTGCTCCGCCCTCTCGTCGGCGCCGTCCCCAAGGGTGGTCGTCCCGGTGGAGCGCACGTGCTCCGCGCCGGCGCGCGCCAGGATCGAGCGGCTCCGGGGAATCGCGGAACGGGCGGCGGGGAGCCCGCGCATTCATGACGACGGCGACATGGTTCGCGAGAAATGAGCGGGCGAAACAAATTTTCATCGCCCCGGCCGCCGTGCCGCGATCAAAGCCGTGAACAGCGCGTCAAGTATTCGGCAATTCGTTGCTGAATGCCCTCTCCCAGATTGTGGCTGCCGCCGGTACCTGGGAGAGAGGACGACAGGCGAGATGACCGAGCAGACATTCACGGTGGAGCAGGGATCGGGCACGAAACTGATCACCGTCGAGGGATTCCTCGAACTGCTGATCGCGTGGGCCGACGACAACCTCAAGACGATCGCGAGATTCTGGGCCATGCCGGGGGAGGGCTGGGAGGACTCGCTGAGAACCGCCCTGTCGTCCTACGTCGAGGACAGGCACCCGTGGGCCGACCTGGGGGCCCCGCAGACCCGTAACGTCTACAAGACCAAGAAGCCGAAGCCCAAGCAGGCCGACTTCGTCCTCAACGGCACGGTGGCCGACTCCGCGTCGGACAAGGTCATCGTCGAGGTGAAAACCCAGTCGATCGGCCGGCTCAAGGATTTCACGGGCGACTTCGAAGGCGATCTCGACAAACTCGACGAGGTGGACGAGGACCACCTCGACTGCGCGCGCCTCGCCATCGGCGTTTTCTTCACCTCCGACTGGACCCAGTCCAAGACGGCGAAGAAGGGGACGGTTCCCGCGGAGAACGCCAAGGTCTCGACCAGCTTCACCAAATGGCTCGACAAATACGACCACGTCTATTTCTCGGAGACCTACAAGCCGATCAGGCGGGCGGCGGGAACGCAGACCGGAACGCAACTGGAAAAGGCCGGGGCGATCTACCGGCAGAAGAAGAGCGGAACCGGGGTGAAGCCGCCCGCGGGCGCGGTCGAGCTGGAGGCGTGGGACGTCCACGAGCTCGGCATCGTCTACAAGCTGCTGCCCTCGCGCAGGTCCGTGCTGGAGGCCCTGGAACGTGCCCGCCAGGAGGAGCAGGAGCGGGCCATGCAGGTCGATGAGGACGTCGAGGAGGTGGCCGGGGACGGGGCCGGGGACGTGGCCGGGGACGTGGTCGAGGAGACCACCGAGGAGACCACCGGGAAGACGTCGACGTCCACCAAGCGCAAGCATTCCGGCTCGTCAGGTGGCTCGTCGTCCAGGAAGAAGCAGAAATGAGGCCGTCGGCGCGATGAGACCGCACTGAGCCTGAGCCCGAGCCGCGACCGCCACCAGGTCGCGGCTCGGCCGCATGCGTGCCGCCCGCCGGGAGAACCGGCGGCGGGGAGACCAAGCGGCGGGAAGAGCCGGGGGAGACGGCGGGGTGGACGTGCCGGGAGTGGGACGTGCCGGGAGTAGGACGTGCCGGGAGTAGGACGTGCCAGGAGTGGGACGTGCCAGGAGTGGGAAGAGCCGGTGCCCCGTGCCAGGGACGGGTCCCTTCACGCCGTGAGCCAGGGCATGCCCGAGGCCGGGTCGGCCGCGGCCGTGGCGGCCTTCGCGTCCAGCTCCCAGCCTCTCGCGTACGCCGCGGCGAACTCCTCCTCGCCCAGCGCCGCCCGTCCCCGCCGGACGTGCTCGCGGACCTGCGGATCGGTACGGTCGTGCGCACCCCGCAGCCGGGCGGCGACCCCGAGCAGCACGGCCGAGTCGTGCTGCCGGCCGCGCGCCTGAGCGAGCGCGGCCGCGGTCACCGCCACCGGCGACAGGGCCGGCAGCTCCCGGGTGGCCAGCGCGGCCGCGTACGCCTCCCGCAGCGCCTCGTCCGCGCCGGCCAGGTCGCCCAGGGCCAGGCAGCGCGCGGCCCGCGCCGTGCCGATCAGCGCCCTGGCATGACTCGCGGGGGACGCGGTATCGCCGTGCAAGCCCCGCTCGCTGTCGCCGCGCAAGCTCTGCTCGGTGTCGCAGCTCAGTTCCCGCTGGGTGTCGCCGTGCAGTCCCCGTTGGGCGTTGCCGTGCAGCCTGCGATCGGCGTCAGCCAGCAGGTCGCCGGCGCGGTCCAGGTCGCCGAGCAGCACCCGGAGGGCCGCCTCCCGCGCGTCGATCAGGACCAGCAGCTCCGCCGACGACGCGCGCAGTGCCCGCTCCCGGGCCGCGTCGAGCATCGCGATCGCCCGGTCGGTGTCGCCACGCCGGACGTGCAGGTCGATCCAGTCCAGGTCGCTGTGGAGCTGGTCGCCGAGGCTGAGCGAGCCGGGCCCGCCGGCCGGCGTCCGGGCCTCGCGCAGGTCGGCGAGGGCACCGTCGAGGTCGTCGTAGCGCCGCAGCCGGGCGCGCGCCGACAGCGTGGCGGCCTGGCCCCAACGGTCGCCGGCCTGCCGGAAGCGGGCCAGGGCCGCCTCCACGTGGACCCGCGCCTGGTCGAGCGCGCCCGCGTCCCCGGCGATCTCGGCCTGGAACATGCCGGCCAGCCCCGCCAGCCACAGGTCGTCACCGCCGGCCAGGCGCTCGAAGCCCGCGAGCGCGCTCTCCTGCTCCAGCAGGAAGAGCAGGACCGTGCCGAACACGCGGTGGTGGTCCGGCAGGTCAGGATGCCCGGACAGCCGGTGGGCCAGCTCGCGCGTCTCCGCCCGGTCGTCCGCGGTCCGCCCGGTGGTGATCCCCGGCAGGGCGTCCGCCCGGCTGAGCAGGTGGACGGCTCGGGCGCAGTCGCGCTCCGGCGTCGGTGGCGGTGGTGGTGGCGGCCTCAGCGTCGGTGTCGGCGTCGGCGTCGGCGTCGGCGTCGGCGTCGGCGTCGGTGTCGGTGTCGGTGTCGGTGTTGGCGTCGGCCCGGGGTCGGGCACCGCCAGGGCCTCGCCCAGCCAGTAGGCGCCGTCGGACTGGCGGCCGGACATCTGCCAGTACCAGGCCAGAGACAGGGCGAGGGCGATGGCGCCGGGGGAGTCGTGGGTGGCGCACCGGTGGCGGAGGGCGGCGAGCGTGTTGTCGTACTCGGCGCCGATGGCCCTCATGGCCGCCGACTGGCCGGGTCCGCGCAGCAGCGGGTCGTGGCGGGCCACCAGCTCGGCGAAGTAGGCGGCGGCCAGGTCGCGGGCCGTGCCGGCGTCGCCGGTGCCGGCCAGGCGGCCGGCGCCGTACTCGCGGATGGTCTCGAGCATGCGGTAGCGGCCGGTGCCGGGCGCGAGCTGCAGCAGCGACCGGTCCACGAGGGCGGCGAGCAACCCGGGGATCTCGGCGGCGGGCACGGCGGTGCCGGCGCAGACCGCGGCGGCCGAGGCGGGCGTGACGCCGCCGGGCAGGATGGAGATCCGCTCCGCGACGGTGCGTTCGTGCTCGGTGAGCAGCTCCCAGCTCCAGGCGATGACCGCGCGCAGGGTGCGGTGCCGGGGCGGCGCGGTGCGGCCGCCGGTGGTGAGCAGCCGGAACCGGTCGGACAGCCCGTCGGCCAGGTCGGGCAGCGACATGGTACGCAGCCGGGCGGCGGCCAGTTCGAGGGCCAGCGGCAGGCCGTCCAGGCCGCGGACGACGCGCACGATGTCGGGCAGCGTGGTCTCGTCGACGTCGAGATCGGGTCGTACGGCGGCGGCCCGGTCGGAGAACAGGCGCACCGAGGCCGCCCGGCGGGCCTGCTCGACCGTGTCGCCGGGATCGGGCAGCGCGAGCGAGGCCAGCGGCACGAGCGCCTCGCCGTCAATGGCCAGGGGCTCGCGGCTGGTGGCGAGCACCCGCAGCCCGGGGCAGCGGGACAGCAACGCCGCGACCAGGTGCGCCACGGCGTCGATCAGGTGCTCGCAGTTGTCGACGAGCAGCAGGCTCTCCCGGCCGCCGAGCTCCCCGACGAGGGCGTCCAGCTCGCCGCCCTCGGCTCCCCGCCTGCGGGCGTCGAGGACCGGGGTGCCCCGGAGCCCGAGCCCGGCGAGGACGGCCGTGGTGACCTTTGCCGCCTCGGTGACGGGCGCGAGGTCGATGAGCCGGACGCCGTCGCGGTACGCGTGGCGGTGCCGGCGGGCGGCCTCCAGCGCGAGCCGGGTCTTCCCGGCGCCGCCGGGACCGAGCACGGTGACCAGGCGCCCGGTGGCGAGCAGGGCGGCGACGCGGGCGAGATCGTCGTCACGCCCGATGAAGCTGGTCACCGGCGCAGGCAGCTCACCCACCCGGCCATCGCCCGGCCAGCCAGCGCCCGTCTGGCCATCGCCCGGCCAGCCAGCGCCCGTCCGGCCATCGCCCGGCCAGCCAGCGCCCGTCTGGCCATCGCCCGTCCGGTCAGCGCCCGCCCGGCCGTCGCCCGGGCTCCTGGCCGAAGGGGCTCCAACCGGGGTGGTGGGCGGTGGGGCGGGGTGGCCGGGGCGCAGCAGGCGCAGGTGGCGCTCGCGCAGGGCGGTGCCGGGGTCGGCGCCGAGGGTGTCGGCCAGGGTTCCGCGTACCCGCTCGTAGACGGCCAGCGCCTCGGCCTGGCGCCCCTGGGCGGCGAGCGCGTCCATCAGCAGCGCGGCCGCCCGCTCGTGGCCCGGCTGCTCGGCCAGCAACCCGCCCAGCCGGGCAGCGGCCGCCTCGGCCTGCCCCAGCGACGACTCGGCGTCGGCGAGGTCGGCGACCACCTCGACCGACACCCGCGCCAACCGGGTCGCGACCGCCGGAACCACCGCGGCGACGACCGCGGGCCCGGCGCCGGGCCGGTCGCCCCACAACGTCACGGCCTCGGCCAGCGCGGCCGCCGCGGCCTCCGGGTCACCTGCGCGCAGCCTCTCCCGGCCGGCGGCGGCGAGCCGCTCGAAGCGCAGCGCGTCCACGTCGGACGCGTCCACGGCCAGCCGGTAGCCGCCGGCGACGACCCGCGCGACCACGCCACCGCCACCGCCACCGCCCCCGCCAGGCGGCGTCAGGGCACGGCGCAGCCGGGAGACGAGGGTCTGCAGGGCGTGGGCGGCCCCGGACGGCGGCTCCTCGGGCCAGATCGCGTCGATCAGCGCGTCCGGCTCGACCGCGCGGCCACCGGCGAGCGCGAGCCGGACGAGCAGGCCCCGCAGCCGCGCTCCCGGGACGGGCAGGACGGCCCCGCCGCAGGACACCTGAAACGCGCCGAGCAGCCTGACGCGAAGCCGTGCGTCCCCGTCGTCCATCCCCTGATTCTCGCGCCCTCCCCACAGGACCCCAAATCCGGACGGACGTGCCGGCGCGGTGTGTGCCGCGTGTGTGCCCCGTGTGAGCGGCCTGCCCCAGTGTTCCCCTGCACGCACACCACACCGGGAACGACGGAGGCGACCGATGACGACACGGACGAACCACGCGGAAAGCTGGGTCCGGACCTGGGGCGCCTCGCCCCAGGCGGCCCACGACGGGCTCGGCTCGCTGGACGGCCACCCGCCCCTCGCCGACGTGACCCTCCGCCAGGTGGTCCGCGTCAGCGGCGGCGGGCGCCGCACGCGCGTCCGCTTCACCAACGAGTACGGGACCGCCCCCCTCACCATCGGCGCGGCACGCGTGGGCCTGGCGACGCCCGGCGGCGGGGTACGGCCGGGCAGCGAGCACGTGCTCACCTTCTCCGGCGCGCCGGCCGTCACCGTCCCGGCGGGCGCGCCGATCCTCAGCGACCCGGCCGATCTCCCCCTGCCCGCCCTGGCCGAGCTGTCCATCAGCCTCTACCTGCCGGGGCGCGTGGAGACCTGCACCTGCCACGACCCCGCCCTGGAGACCGGCTGGACGATCCCGGGCGACGCCGTCGCCGCCCCCGCCCCGCCGGAGAACGCCGGGACCCTGCCGGTGCGGGCCCTGATCTCCGCCGTCGAGCTGCTTGCCGACGCCCCGGCCGAGACCGTCGTCGTGGTGGGCGACTCCCGCGCCGACGGCGCCGGCTCGACCCCGGGCGCCCACCACAGCTGGCCGGAGCTGCTGGCCGCGCGTCTCGCCGGGCGGGACACGGCCGCGCGCTACGTCTCCAACCAGGGCATCAGCGGCAACCGGCTGCTCAATGACGGCATCGGCGCGTCCGTCCTGGCGCGCTTCGACCGCGACGTCCTGGCGACGCCCGGCCTCGGCCACGTGGTGCTCTCCGTGGGCGGCAACGACCTCGGCGTCTCCTTCGCCTCGCGGGACGGCGGCCCCCTGGCCGGTTTCCTGGAGATGTTCCCCGGCGCGCCGGTGACGGCGGAGGACGTCATCGCGGGCCACCGCCAGCTGGCCGCCCGGGCGCGCGACCGCGGCGCGCGGGTCCACGCCACCACGATCGCGCCCTTCGAGGGCGCGGAGATCTACACGCCGGAGGGCGAGCGCGCGCGCCGGGCGGTCAACGCGTGGATCCGCACCGGCGGCGCCTTCGACACCGTCCTGGACTTCGACGCCGTCTGGCGCGACCCGGACCGCCCCGCCCGGATCAGGGCGGACTTCCACGCCGGCGACCACCTGCACGGCAACGACGCGGGCTACCGGGCCCTGGCCGACTCCATCGACCTGTCGTCGTTCGGCTGAACCGGCCCCGGCCCGGCCGGCGCCGCCCGTCGTGCCGCCCGCCGTGCCGCCCGTCGTGCCGCCCGTCGTGCTCCCCGTCGTGCCGCCCGTCGTGCCGCCCGTCGTGGCAAGGGCGTCACGGCTTCGCCTCGGCGGGGATCCTCCAGGCCTGCCGCCGGTGCTCCCGCGCCCGGTCCGTACGGCCCAGCGCGTGGTAGGCCATGGCCAGCCCGTGATGGACCCGGGGCTCGTCGTGCCGGTGGCCCTCCTTCCTGAGCTGGTCCAGCGCCGCCTCCTGGTAGGCCACGGCCTGTTCGAGGCGTCCCGCCCGCCGGCAGGCGTGGCCGAGGCCGTGCACGGCCTCGAAGCGGCCGACGGGGTGGCCCAGCTCGTCGGCCAGGGCGAGCGCGCGCTGGAAGCAGCTCTCGGCGCGGTGGTGCCGGGCCGCCCTGCGGTGGCTGTGGCCCAGCCCGATCAGCGCCCACATCTCGCCCACGCGGTCGCCGATGCTCCGGGCGACCGCCAGGGCGCCGCGGAAGTGCCCGTCCCTCTCCTCGCGCCGCCCGACGTAGCCGAGCCCGACCAGCGCGTACACCTTGCCGACCGGGTTGGCGGTACGCCGGGAGAGCGCGAGGCACTCCTCGAAGTGCTCGCTCGCCCGCCGCCTGTCGTTCGTGCGCAGGAGCAGGCGGCCGAGGCCGAGCAGCGCGTTGAGCTCTCCGGCGGGATGGCCGATCTCGCGGGAGGTGGCCAGCGCCTCGTGCAGGCAGTCGCCGGCCTGCCGCAGGCGGCCCACCTGGATGTGCGCGTGGCCGAGCCCGGCCAGGGCGTCGGCCTGTCCCGCCGGGTGGCCGGTCTCGGTGGCGATGAGCAGCGCGCGCTCGTAGCAGTCGTACGCCTGCCGGTGCAGGCCGCTCTGGAGCTGGGCCTCGCCCAGGCCGGTCAGCGCCTCGGCCTGGAAGGGGGCGTGCCCGATCGTCTGCGCCAGCGCCAGCGCCTGGAGCAGGAGGCTGCCCGCCTGGGCGAACCGGCCGCTCCGCAGGTGTCCCTCGCCGAGGCTGAGAAGCGCCTCCGCCTGGGCGTGCTCGTCGCGGGTGCGCTTGGCGATCTGCAGCACGCGGGTGTGCACCGGCTCGGTGTAGTCGCCGCGGGTGCGCAGGTGCAGGTGCAGGATCGTGGACAGGTGCGGGGTGTGGCCCGGCTGCTCGTGCGTGGCGGCGGCCAGCAGGTTCGCCAGCTCGGTGTCGAGCCACCGCTTCGCGCGGGCAGGCGTCGGGAAGGACGGCGCGGGCACCGGCGTCCCGGCGGTGCGGGAGCGCGGCGGCGTCTCGAAGGGATACAGGACCTTCATCGCCTTCGCCGCGGTGTGCGCGTAGTAGTCGAGGAGCCGTCTCAGGGCGGCGTGCCGCTGGAGGCCCGGCTCCTCCACGGCGGCGGCGTAGGTCCGCAGCAGGTCGTGGAGCTGGTAGCGGCCCGGCGCCGGCTCGTGGACGAGGCTGGCCTCCAGCAGGTCGTCGAGCAGCCGCTCGGCCTGGTCCAGGCCGGTGCCGGCGAGCGCGGCGGCGGAGTAGGCGTCCGCGTCGGGCCCGGGGTGCAGACCGAGCAGCCGGAACAGCCGCTGCTGCGGGGCGGTGAGCTGCTGGTACGACAGGTCGATGGCCGAGGTGACGCTGCGCTGCCCCACCTCCAGCTCGGCCAGCCGGCGGTTGCGATCCCGCAGCCGGTCCACCAGGTGGGCCAGCGTCCATGCGGGCCTGGCCCGCAGGCGCGCCGCGGCGACGCGGATGGCCAGCGGCAGCCGCCCGCACAGCTCGACCAGCTCGGTCACCAGCGCGTCGGGGTGGCCGTCCCCGGCGATCCCGGTGAACATGGCGACCGCGTCGTCGTGCGGCAGCACGTCGAGCCTGATCCGGTGGGCGTCGTCCAGGCCGTCGAGCCGGTGCCTGCTGGTGACCAGGACGAGGCAGCCCGGGGAGCCGGGCAGCAGCGGCTGGATCTGCGCCTCGCTGAGGGCGTTGTCCAGCAGGATCAGCAGCCGCCGCCCCGCCAGCGTGGTGCGCAGCAGCGCCGCCCGCTCGTCGAGCCGGCGCGGTATGCGCTCGCGCGGCGTGCCGAGGGCGCTGAGCAGCCCGTACAGGGCGTCGGAGGGCGCGGTGGGCGCCACTCCGTGGGTGAAGCCGTGCAGGTCCACGAAGAGCTGCCCGTCGGGGAAGCGGTCGGCCAGCAGGTGGGCGGCGTGCACGGCGAGCGCCGTCTTGCCGATCCCGGCCATGCCGTCGATCGCCACGACCGTCGCGGTGGCCCCGGTCCGCTCGCCGTCGGCGAGGGCGAGCAGGGACTCCAGCCCGCCGGCCCGGCCGGCGAAGGCGGGCAGGTCGGCCGGGAGCTGCCGCGGGGCGGGAACCGGGTCGTCGCGCGGCGCGAGGCCGGGCGCGCGCACCGGGTCGTTGCGCACGATGCTCAGGTGCAGCTCCTGCAGCTCGGCGGGAGGGTCGAGGCCCAGCTCGTCGCCCAGATGCTGCCGCGTCTGCTGGTAGATCGTCAGCGCCTCGGCGGTGCGGCCGGCCCGGTGCAGGGCCTGCATGAGCCCGCCGATCAGCCGCGGCCTGCCGGGGTGCTCGGCGGCCAGCGCCAGCAGCTCCTCCAGCAGCTCCTCGTGGCGGCCCAGCCGGAGCTGGGCGGCGATCAGGTCCTCGACCGCCGACAGCCGCGCCTCGTCGAGGCCCCGGCACACGATCTCCCTGACGTCCTCGGGGGCGGTCCCGGCCAGCGCGGGCCCGCGCCACAGCGCGAGGGCGCCGCGCAGCAGCTCCACCCTGGCCCCGTCGTCGTCGGTGGCCCTGGCCTCGGCGAGCAGGGCGCGGAAGCGGTGCACGTCGATGCGGTCGGCGTCGCAGGACAGCCGGTACGCGCCCGCCGTGCGCTCCACGGACACCCCGCGGCAACCGGCACGCGCGAGGGCGCCGCGCAGGCCGCTGATGTAGGTGTGGATCATCCCTCGCGCGGTGACCGGCGGATCGTGCGGCCAGACCAGCTCGACCAGGCGCTCGGTGGTGACCTGCTTGTTGGCTTCGAGGGCCAGCAGCGCCAGCACGAACCGCTGCTTGCGCACGCCCAGGTCGATCGGTCGTGCCTCCACGCTGGCGTGCACGGGCCCGAGCAGGAAGAGCTTCAGGAGAACCTCCCGCACGCGGCAATTCGGAATCGGACGAGAAGGGCGTGTCCCATACAACCAGAAAGACCGGCCACCGCAAGCAAACATAAAGATCAACTTAGAGTGGCGGCTGTAATCATTTCCCGGTGCGCAGGCCCCAGGTGCGCGGAAAGGAGATGAACGTCCGCTATTGACACCCTTAACCGCGGGTCGCCGACGACCATATTCCCAGGACCACGAGCCCCAAGGATGGAAGCCGTGAGCGACGCCCACGCGCCCGTAGTGTACGGACTCAACGACATTATCCTCTGCCATACCAGCATTTCCCACGTGGACGGCCATCTGGGCCAATATCGCTACCGTGACTACGATGCGATAGACCTGGTCAATAACTGCGCGCTGGAAGAAGTCTGGTGCCTTCTGGTGGACGGCGAGCTGCCGTCCCCGGCACGCCGCGCGCGGTTCGCGGACGAGCTGGCGGAGCTGAACACGGTGCCGCCCGCGCTCGCCGGCCTGCTGCCCGCCGTGGCGAGGCTGGGCGAGCGGCCCGACGGCATCGGCTGGCTGCAGACGTCCGTCCTGCTGCTGGCCAGGTCGCTGGACTGGCCGTCGGTGCTGGGGCTGGAACGGGCGGCGCTGCGCCACCAGGTCCTGCGGACGCTGGTCACCGCCCCCGTCATGCTGGCGGCGCTGCACCGGCTGCGGCAGGGGCTGGAGCCCGTGCCGCCGGACCCGGCCCTGGGCCACGCCGCGAACCTGCTGTACATGCTCACCGGCGAGGCGCCGCCGCGGGCGCACGCCCGCGCGCTGGAGCAGTACCTGATGCTCACCGCCGAGCACGGCATGGCCGCCTCCACCTTCGCCGGCCGGGTCATCTTCTCCACCGGGGCCGACCTCGGCTCCGCGCTGGCCGGTGCCCTGGGCGCGATGGGCGGGCCGCTGCACGGGGGAGCCCCGACGCTCGTGCTGGACATGCTGGACGAGATCGGCTCGCCCGAGCACGTCGAGCCGTGGCTGCGCGACCGGCTCGTCAAGGACGAGCGCATCATGGGGTTCGGCCACCGCATCTACCGCGCCGTGGACCCTCGCGTCGAGGTGCTGCGCAGGCTCGCCGGCGACCTGGGCGGCGCGCGCCTCGACCTCGCCCGGCAGGTCGAGAGGCAGGCCGCGGCCCTGCTGGACGAGGCCAAGCCGGGCCGCACCCTGCGCGCCAACGTCGAGCTGTACACCGCGCTGGTCCTGGAGGCGGTCGGGCTGCCCCGCTCGCTGTTCTCGGCCACGTTCGCCCTGGCCAGGCTGGCCGGCTGGAGCGCCCACCTGCTGGAGCAGCACACGGGCAACCGGCTGATCAGGCCCGTCACCGCCTTCGCGGGCGGACCCACCGTCCCCGTTCCGTCACCCGCAGAGAGAGGCAGCACGAATGGCTGACCAGCCCATGACCCTGCACCTGGCCCGATACGCCACCTCGGCGAGGTTCGACGACCTTTCCGGCGAGGTACGCGAAGCGTTGAAGATCCGGCTGCTCGACGCCTTGGGCTGCGCCATCGGGGCACTGGACGGCCCGCCGATCGCGATTCTGCGCCAGGACCTCGCCGAGTTCGGCGGCGCCCCGCTCGTGTCGCTGGTCGGCGGCGGCCGCGCCGCGCCGCGCGACGCCGCGCTCTACAACGGCGCGCTGGTGCGCTACCTCGACTTCAACGACTCCTACATCGCGCCGGGCGAGACCTGCCATCCCAGCGACAACGTCGGCGCGGTGCTGGCCGCCGCGGAGTACCGCGACCTGCCGGGCAGCGAGCTGCTCACCGCGCTCGCGGTGGCCTACCAGGTGCAGTGCAGGCTGGCGGACGAGGGCCCGGTCCGGGCCCGGAACTTCGACCACGTCACCCACGCCGGCTACGCGGCCACCTCCGGCGTGGCCCGCGCGCTGCGGCTGGAGCCCGAGCAGGCCGCGCACGCCCTGAGCATGGCCGGCACGGCGCTCAACGCGCTGCGGGTCACCCGCACGTCGCTGTCGCACTGGAAGGGCCTGGCCTACCCGTACGCCGCGGCCGAGGCCGTCCACCTGGCGCTGCTCGCCGCCCGCGGGCTCACCGGCCCGCTCGGCGCGCTCGACGGGCGCAAGGGACTCATGGACGCCATCAGCGGCCCGTTCGCCCTCGACTGGGAGAGCGAGTCCTTCGACCGGATCCCCCGGACGTTCGTCAAGCGGTTCAACGCCGAGGTGCACTCCCAGCCGGCGCTGGAGGCGCTGCTGGAGCTGCGCGCCGAGCACGGGCTGCGCCCGGAGGACGTCGAGGCCGTGGAGCTCGACACCTTCGACGTCGCCTACGACATCATCGGCGGTGGCAGCGACGGCGAGAAGACCACGATCACCACCAAGGAGGAGGCCGACCACTCCCTGCCCTACCTGCTCGCCGTCGCCCTCCTGGACGGCCAGGTGCTGCCCGCCCAGTACGCGCCCGAGCGGGTCGTGGCGGCCGACGTGCAGGACCTGCTCACCCGCGTGACGATCAGGAACCGGCCCGAGTACACCCGGCGCTTCCCCGACGAGCTGGCCTGCAAGGTACGCGTGCGCACCCGTGGCGGCGCCGTGCTGGAGCGGGAGAAGAGCGACTACGCGGGCCACTGGCGCCGCCCCGCCGACCGGGACTCGGCGCTGGCCAAGTTCACCGGGCTGACCGAGCGGGCCGTCGGCGCCGAGCTGCGCGAGGAGCTGGTCTCCTGCGTCCTGAGTCTGGAGGAGCGGCCCACCAGCGCGCTGACCGACCTGCTCAGGAGGGTCCCCGGGGACGCCAAGGCCGACGAGCGCGGCGCGTAGCGGGGGCGGTCATGAGGAAGATCCAGGTACGCGGCCCGGTGGCCGACCTCGACGGCGACGAGATGGCCAGGGTCATCTGGGGGCTGGTCAAGGACCGGCTCGTCCTGCCGCACCTCGACGTCGAGCTGGACTACTACGACCTGTCCATCCAGAACCGGGACGCCACCGGCGACCAGGTGACGCTCGACGCCGCCCACGCCGTGCGCAAGCACCAGGTGGGCGTCAAGTGCGCCACCATCAACCCGGACGAGCCGCGCGTGGCGGAGTTCGGGCTGAAGAGGATGTGGACCTCGCCCAACGCCACGATCCGCAACCTGCTCGGCGGCGTCATCTTCCGCGAGCCCATCGTCATGCGGAACGTCCCGCGGCTGGTGCCCGGCTGGACCGGCCCGATCGTCATCGGCAGGCACGCGCACGCCGACCAGTACGAGGCGACCGACTTCGCCGTCCCCCGGCCGGGCGTCGTCCGGCTGGTCTACGTGCCCGACGACGGGGGCGAGCCGATCGAGCGGGAGGTGGCCGAGTTCCGCGGCGCCGGCGTCGTGCTCGGGATGTTCAACCTCGACGCGTCGATCCGCGACTTCGCCAGGGCCACCATGCGCTACGCGCTGGACCGCGCGCTGCCGCTGTACATGTCGACCAAGAACACGGTGCTGAAGGCCTACGACGGGCGCTTCAAGGACGTGTTCGCCGAGACGTACGACAGCGAGTTCAGGGACGCCTTCGAGCGGGCGGGCATCGTCTACGAGCACCGGCTGATCGACGACATGGTGGCCCAGGCGCTCAAGTCCGCCGGCGGCTTCGTGTGGGCGTGCAAGAACTACGACGGCGACGTGCAGTCCGACTTCGTCGCGCAGGGCTTCGGCTCGCTGGGGCTGATGACGTCGGTGCTGATGACGGCCGACGGCCGCACCGCGGTGGCGGAGGCGGCGCACGGCACGGTGACCCGCCACTACCGGCTGCACCTGCGCGGCGAGCCGACCTCCACCAACCCGATCGCGTCGATCTACGCCTGGGCGCGCGCCCTCGCCCACCGGGGGCGGCTGGACGGCACGCCGGAGGTGACCGGGTTCGCCGCCACGCTGGAGGAGGCGTGCGTGGCGGCCGTCGAGTCGGGCCACATGACCAAGGACCTGGCCCTGCTGGCGGGCGCCGACAGCTGGCTGAGCACCGAGGACTTCGTCGCCGCCGTGGCCGAGCGGCTCGGCGCCCTGCGCGGGGACGACGGCTGAGACCGGCTGCGAGCCGGCCCGCCACGGGGCCGGCTCGCCACGGGCCGGCTCGCCACGGCCAGGCCCGCTACGGCCAGGCCCGCCACGGCCAGGCTCGCCACGGCCAGGCCCGCTACGGCCAGGCTCGCCACGGGGCCGGCTCGCCACGGCCAGGCTCGCTACGACCTGGCGTAGGCGACCAGCAGCGCCGAGGCCACGATGCTGCACGCGCAGACCACCAGCATGACGGCCGGGTAGCCGACCGCCTGGCTGAGGACGGCGGCCCCCAGCGGGCCGAGCGCCTTGGCCAGGATGGTCGGCAGCGCCAGGGCCCCCGCGATCGTGGCGTAGGCGGGGGCGCCGTACCGCTCGGCGATGAGCAGCGGCCGCGCGATCGTCCCCACGCCGAAGCCGATGCCGAAGGCGATCACGCAGGCGATCGCGCCCACCGTGCTGGCGCCGACGGGCGGCAGCACGGCCACGGCCACGGCCTGCACGGCGAAGACCACGGCGGTGACCGTCGCGGCCCGGTGGCGCCGCTGCAGGCCGGTGGCCACCAGCCTGCCCGTCACCGACAGCACGCCGAGCAGGCCGGTGACGGCCGCCGCGAAGGTGGGCGGATGCCCCAGCTCGACGAGGTAGGCGAGCAGGTGGACCGCCATGATCGCGATGGCCGCGCTGTGCGCCACGAACGCCACCGCCAGCAGCCAGAAGGCCCGGCCGCGCAGGGCCTGCCTGAGCGTCACCTGGTCGAGCCCGCCGCCGTCCCCGCCGTCCCCGCCGGACTCCTCGGCGGACTCCTCGGCACGCTCCCCTGCGGGCTCCCCGGCGGGCCGGGCCGGCCGGCGCACGAAGAAGGCGTGCAGCGGGATCGTCGTCAGGCCGAAGATCACCGCCAGCAGCACCGAGGCCGTGCGCCAGCCGTACCGCTCCACGAACAGCGCCGTGAGGGGCATGAAGATCGTGGAGGCGAACCCGGCCATCAGCGTCACCGCCAGCAGCGCGTTGGCCCGCCGGTCCGGGTCGAACCACGCCACCACCACGGCGAAGGCGGGCTCGTACAGCGCCAGCGCCGAGGCGACGCCGACGGCCGCGAGCACCGCGTACAGGGCGGGCAGGCTCTCCACGCGCGACCAGGCCAGCATCGCCAGGGTGCCGACGACCGAGCCGGCGGTCATCAGCCCGCGCCCGCCGTAGCGGTCGAGCAGGCGGCCGACCACCGGCGCCGCCACCCCCGTGATGAGCACCGCGAGGGTGAAGGCGCCGGTCACCTGGCCGGCGGAGGCGTGCAGGTCGCGTTGCAGGGGGTTGAGGAACACGGCGAAGGCGTAGTAGAGCACCCCCCAGCCGACCGTCTGGGTGACGGCCAGGGCGACCACCACGCGCCAGCCGGCCGGGATCCGGGCCCGCTGGCGGACCTTCACCTGTCCCTCCATGGCAGAAACCTCATCCTCCGTGGTCGGAGCAGCAGCCGTCCTTGCGCATGGCCACGGACGTCGCCAGCCAGTCGGTGCCCGCCGCCGTCGCGGCGAGCGTCCGCGGATAGGCGCCCACCAGGTCCTCCTGCCGGTACAGGACGCCGTCACGCATCGTCATCGGGGTGTCGATCAGGCTGTCGAAGTCGGTGAACGGATCCCCGGCGACGAACGTGAGGTCCGCCAGCTTGCCCGGCTCGACCGTGCCGAGCTGGTCCGCGACGCCGAACACCCGGGCCGGCAGCACCGTGACCATGCGCAGCGCCTGCAGCGGCGTGACGCCGTACCGGTGCAGCGCGCGCAGGCCGAGGTGCAGGTGCAGCCCGACGGGGTAGAGCGGCGAGTCCGTGCCCAGCACGATGCCCCCGGGCTCGTCGCGCAGCATGCGCTTGTAGACCTCCACCTCGGTCTCGATCCTGACCAGCTCGGCCCGGGTGGGCGCCTCCGCGGCGGTCGTCCTGACCAGGGCCACGTCCCAGGGCGGCAGCAGCGCGGCCACGCGCACGTCGTCGGCCAGCTCGGGCGCGGCGCCGAGGAGCTGCAACGCCGAGAACGGCGTGGCGACGAGGTGGAAGTCGGGCTCCCGGTAGATCTCCTCGACGTCCTGGTAGGCGCGGCCCAGGGTGGAGACCTGGTGGCCCTGCTCCAGCCGCTGGGTGGCCTGCAGGTGGGTGGTCAGGTCCTGGCCGACGTTGACGCCGGGGTAGGCCAGGTGGCTGCCCGAGAGCACGCCCAGCTCGGAGTGGGCGACGCGGGCGCCCTCCGCCATGATCCAGCCGGGGGCGCGCACGTACGTCTTGACGAAGTCGAAGTCCAGCGCGACCGCCCTGCGCAGCGTGCGGCGCAGCCCGTCGCGGGTGCGGTGCGCCCGCCCCATGCTGTACGCCACCCGGTCGCCGTCGATCAGCTCGCCGGTCGCGAACAGGCGCGGCCCGACCAGCTCGCCCGCGGCCAGCGCCTCGCGGATGCGCGCGCCCTCGTAGGCGAACCCGCCGAAGGAGACGGTGGAGGTGATGCCGTAGGCCAGGTTGGCGAGGTTCTGCCGGTTGCCGTAGGTCGGGTTCCAGGGGTGCACGTGGGAGTCCCACAGGCCGGGCAGCACGGTGTGGGCGGTGGCGTCGACGGAGCGCTCGCCGGCGCGCGGCGCCCGGTGCGCCTCGACGCCGACGATGGTGGAGCCGCGCACGACGATGTCCACGTCCCGCCTGACGTGCTCGCCGGTGCCGTCCCACAGGCGGCCGGCGTGGATGCGGGTCACCGCGGGCGGGGCGGGCGCGCGGTGGCGGTACTGCAGGCGCACGGGCCGGGCGCGCCTGCCGCCCCCGTCGGGCTGGACGGTGCGCAGCGTCCCGTCGGACAGGTAGAGGATGGTGCGCGAGTCGCCGGACCAGGAGGGGAAGTCGGCGGACTCGTCCGTGAGGCGGCGGGTCGGCCCCGCGGGGGAGCCGTCGGCGTTGACCGGGAGCACCCACAGGGCCGTCTCGGCGACCAGCGCCATCCACCGGCCGTCGGGCGACCACACGGGGCCCGAGGCGTAGCGGTCCGACAGCGACGTGTGGCCCAGGGGCGCGTGCAGCACGGCCTGGCCGGTGCCGGTGTCGACGACCCTGATGAGGTTGTAGCCCTCGCGGAAGCGCGCGGTGATCCGGTTGCGGTCGGCGCAGGCCAGGAAGCGGCCGTCGGGCGACCAGGTGGGCGGCCCGGGCAGCCCGCCCGCTCCCAGGGGCGCCGCGAGCGTGCGCTCCTCGCCGGTGGCCAGGTCGCGCACCAGCAGGTTGCCGCTCATGTCGTGGCAGGCGAGCCGGGTGCCGTCGGGCGACAGCGCCGGGTTGACCCGGCCGCCGGTGGCGAGCGTGGTCTCCGCGCCGCCGGCCAGGTCGTGCCGGTAGACGGCGTTGAGGCCGTCCTTGTCGCTGCAGTAGAGCACGCCGCGGCCGTCGGGGGTCCAGGCGGGGCTCTGCACGTAGTGCTCCGGCGCGGCCTGCACGAGCTTGCGCGGCTCCTCGCCGGTGCGCGCCACCCACAGGGCGTTGAGCGCGGTGAAGGCCACCGACCTGCCGTCGGGGGAGAGCACGGGCTGGTTGAGCCCGCGTACGTCCCGCGTCCGGGCCGAGCGGAAGTCGTAGCGCTTGCGCCGGTAGGCCGGCCGCTCCACGCCGGCGGTGGCGGTGAACGGGATGGCCGTGGCGGCGCCGGGGGACGCCGCCACCCGCCGGGTGAGGATCTTGCCGTCGGCGAGGTAGAGCAGCTCGTCGGCCGACAGCCAGACGGGCGGCACCGCGAAGACGTCCTCGCCCTGGGTGACCGGCCGGCCGTCCACGGCGAGCGTGGCCACGGGGCCGCTGTCGTCCGTGGTGAGGTGGACGTAGGCGACGCGCGAGCCGTCGGGCGAGACGGCGGGGCACACGACGGAGCCGGTGTCCAGGGTGCGGACCACGCTCACCGCGCCGCCCGCGCCCGGCACCGCGGCGATGGTCCTGGCGCCGGCCGCGTCGGCCCTGACGAACAGGACGCGGCCGTCGGGGGACCAGGCGGGGTCGTAGTCGTTCTGCGGGCCGTCGGTGAGCTGGGTCAGCCGCCCGGTCCGCACGTCCACGGTCCAGATGTGGTAGAAGCTGCCGGCCGCGGGGTCCCCGCCGCGCTCGGAGGCGAACGCGACGCGGCTGCCGTCGGGCGACCAGCTCACGCCCCTGTCGTCCCAGGGCCCGTCGGTGAGCCGGCGCAGCCCGGAGCCGTCGGGCGCCATGGTCCAGATGTGGAAGCCGCCGCCCTTGTAGGCGCACAGCGCCACGGCGGAGCCGTCGGGGGACCAGGTGGGGCGGGTGGGCTCCAGGTCGGGGGTGGTCAGGGCCCTGGCCTTGCCGCCCGTCCTGGGCAGGGACCACAGGATGCCCTGCACCTCCACGATGAGCCGGTCGGCCGCGGGCGAGGCGGTCACGGTGCCGTTGGTGAGGCCGGTGAAGGTGAGCGTCCTGGATGGTGCCGCGGCGACGGCGGCCGTCGCGGGCATCGAGCCCGCGACGACACCGGTGACCGCCGCGGTCTGGATGAAACGCCGTCTGGTGAAGCCTTCCATGATTGACCCTGCCTTTCGCGGAGACGTCGATCGGCGCTTTGTCTCAACGACATGAAGGGCCGCCTGGATACGGGGTCGGGCCGAGACGGGACGCAACCGGAACACTCATGACCTGCCCGCCGGCCCGGACCGGGTGAATCGCATTTCGTGATGGTGCCACCTCCCGCTCTAAGTTGATCTTTATGTTTTCTGGTGGTCGCCGGCAATGTACCGGGGAAAGTGGTGTGCCCGCCGGTTCATCCGCCGTTATCAAAACGTGATAGTGATATCCGGCAAGGTTGAATTGTCGATGAATGCACGCTTAACCTCGCCGTACTCCGTGGACCGGCGGGATGCCGGTCACCGGACGTGGCTCGGCGACTACCCGCCAGTGCTTGTGCTTGTTCGAGTCGCTGTGTTGTGTTGGCGAATGAAGGGGGCCGGCCGATCGACCCGATCGGCCAATCGCATTGCGTTTCCCATGACATCGCGGTGCATTCCTCAGTCATTCCGTGCTTTTTTCTCCTTTCTCGAAGAGGTCTGTCATTCATGTCTGCTCCTCCTGCCGCTGCCGAGATGCTCCTGTTCGGTGCTCCGCGGACGCTGATCGGAGCAGGCCTCACCCGCGCGGTCGCCGAGGAGGTGCGGGCCGTGGCACGGGACCGGCGGCGCTCGCCGCGGGTGTTCCTGGTCACCGGCGCCGGGTTCGCCGGCCGCCCGTGGTCGGCGACGCTGCTCGCCGCGCTGCGCCCGCTGCCCCTCCGGGTGGGCGCGCAGGCGGGCATGCCGACCCCGGCCTCGGTCGCCGAGCTGGCCCGCGCGGTCCGCGAGCACCGCGCCGAGGTGGTGGTCGCAGCGGGCGGCGGCAGCGTCATGGACGCGGCCAAGGCCGCCGCGGCCCTCGCCACGGAGCCCGAGATCTCCCCGGAGCTGGTGGCGCGGGCATGCCGCGGTGGCACGCCGGGCGAGGGGCTGCCCGTGGTGGCCCTGCCCTCGACGCCCGGCACCGGCGCCGAGTCCACCCCGTTCGCCACCGTCTGGGACGTCGAGAAAGGCCGCAAGCTCTCGCTCAGAGGCGAGCCGGTACGGCCGGCGGCCGCGATCCTCGACCCCGACCTGCTGATCGGCCTCCCCCCGGCGCAGCTCGCCGGCAGCATGCTCGACACGCTCGCGCAGGGCGTGGAGGCGGCCTGGTCGACCAGGGCGGACGCGCGGGCCGAGGCGCTGGGCGCGGCGGCCTGGAGCCGGCTGGCCGGCCTGCTCGACCGGCCGCCCACCACGCCGTCCGCCGGCGAGCGGGACGCCCTGCTCGTGGCCGGGCACCTGTCGGGACGGGCCATCGCCCGCGCGGGCACCACGCTGTGCCACGCCCTGTCCTACCCGCTGACCCTGCGCTACGGCCTGGGCCACGGCCACGCGTGCGGCATCACCCTGGCCAGGGTGACGCGCTTCAACGCGGCGGTGCGGGCCGACGACTGCGCCGACGCCCGCGGCCCCGGCCGGGTGCGCCAGGCCATCGCGGCCGTGGCCGCCGCGGCGGGAGCCGCCGACGCCGGCACGCTCGCGCGGCGGGTGGAGGCGTTCCTGGGCAGGGCGGACCTGCCCGGCGTGCCCGACCTGGGCCGGGACGCGCACTGGATCGCCCGCCAGGCGCTCGGCTACGACCGCGCCGGCAACAACCCGCGCCACCTCGACGTGCCCACCCTGGCGCGGCTCCTCGGGTCGTGACCGGAGCGCGGCTCCGGCGACCCCCCCACCAGCACCCTCTTCCGCTCCACCCCGCAAGGTCCTGACCATCGCTCGGACACCTCTCGGAGGCGAGCATGCGCCTTGACACCTACAAGGTCGTCCATTGGATGAACGTACGCAAGATGACGGTCCGGCAGGTCGCCGAGGCCGCCGGACTCGACCACGCGCGCCTGGCGGGCCTGCTGGACGAGCCGGGCGGCGGCGAGTGGCCGGAGACGGAGGTGGCCGCCCTCACCCGGGCGCTGGGCGTCGAGCCCGAGCGCCTGTCGGCCAGCGGCCGCCGCGACCTGACCGTGGTGACCCGGACGGCCGAGCAGCTGCGCGCGACCCGCCGCCCCATCCAGCGCGACGGCATCCACTTCTACAACTACTACACGATGGCCGCCCCGCCGGGCGCGGTCGCGCCGGTCATCCTGGACATCCTCTGCCCCGCCGACCGCCTGCCGGCGCTCAACAACGGGCACCTCGAACCCGCGATCACCGTCAACCTCGGCCCCGGCGACATCCACGGCCGCTGGGGGGAGGAGCTGACCGACGCCACCTGGCAGGTCATCGCGGCCAACAAGGGCGAGGACCCGTGGATCGTCGGCGACTCCTACCTGGAGCCCTCCTACTGCCCGCACAGCTACTCGCTCGCCTCCGACGCCCCGGCCCGCATCGTCTCCTACACCGGCCAGTCGAACCTGGCGGCGCTGCTGGAGGACGTCAACGACTGGTCGGAGCCGGCGGCGGAGGAACTGTTCGGCTGGCTCGACCGCGAGCCGTCGCCGCGGGCGCTGGCCGAGCTCCTGCTGGCCCGCCGGGGCCACACCGTCGAGTCGGCCGCCGCCGCGCTCGGGACGAGCGGGGAGAAACTGGCCGCCGCCCTGGAGTACGGGGGCGTGGAGGACCTGCGCGAGCTGGGCTGGCGGCTCGGCCTCGACGACCGGCTGCTGCTGCGCAGGGAGCTGCGGCACGACGCCGTCGGCAAGACCTACAAGGACGTCGCGGAGTGCCGCCGCGAGGCCCGGGACTTCCGCGGCTACCGGGTGACCTCGCTGGCCGGGGCGCCGCACCTGCCCGACCTGTCCGGGCTCTACCTGCGGGTGAGCGGCGAGGAGGGCGCCGACCTGCTCGAACCCGCCGAGACCCACTACCTGGTGACCGGCGGCGACCTGCGCCTGCACTGGATCACCGCCGACGGCGGCACCGAGTCCCGCGAGCTGGACGCCGACGGCACCGCCTGGGTGGCGCCCTTCGTCAGGCACCGCTGGTCGGGCGACGGGTCCCTGATCAAGCTGGGCTCCGGGCGGCACCTGACCTACCTGGACCTGTACGAGCTGAGCAACACCTACGCCCCCGCCGCGACGCTGCGCCGCGGCCGCCGTGACGGCAGAAGCTGGGGCTACGACTCCTAGGGGAGGCCATGCGCATCGTCTACACCGATCCGGCCTGGGCCCTCGACGAGAGCGGCCGGCCCGACCCGGCCCTCGCCGACATCGAGCGCGAGGTGTTCGGCGCCGGCGCCGACCTCGACCTCGGCCTGTTCGCCGACGGCTACCTGATCGAGGGCCCGAGCTTCCTGCGGCACGTACGGGGCGCCGACGCGCTGGTGATCTACCGGTGCCAGGTGACCAAGGAGCTCCTGGACGCCGCGGGACCGGGCTGCAAGGTCGTGGCGCGCAGCGGCGTGGGCGTGGACAACCTCAACGCGCCGCTGCTGGCCTCGTACGGCATCGCCGGCTTCAACGTCCCCGACTACTGCGGCGACGAGGTGAGCACCCACACCCTCGCCCTGCTGCTGGCGCTGGAACGCAAGGTCTGCACCCAGGACCGGCTGGTCAAGGCCGGCCGGTGGAACATCCACGCGGGCGGCGTGCCCCGGCGCCTGGCCGGGCGGACGGCGGGCATCGTCGGCTTCGGCCGCATCGGCCGGACCACCGCCAGGAAGCTGCACGCCTTCTACGGCCAGGTGTGGGCCTACGACCCGTACGTGTCGGCCGACCTGATGGCCGGCCATGGCGTGCGGGCGGCCGATGACCTGGGCGAGCTGTTCGCCGCTTGCGACGCCGTGGTGATCCACGCCGCCCTCACCGAGGAGACCCGCGAGCTGGTCGGCGCGGCCGCGCTCGGCCGCGCCAGGCCCGGCACGCTCCTGGTCAACACGGCCAGGGGCCGGCTGGTCGAGCTCGCCGCCGTCCGCGACGCCCTGCGGAGGGGGACGCTCGGCGGCTTCGCCTCCGACGTGTTCAGCCCCGAGGACCCCAACGACGACCCCGTGGCCCGCGCGCTGCTCGACCGCGACGACGTGGTGGTCTCCGCGCACCGCGCCTTCCTGTCGGCGGAGTCGGAACGCAGCCTCAGACGGCGGGTGGCGCAGGGCGTCATGGCCGTGCTGAGCGGCGACCGGCCGCCGGCCGACTGCCGCATCACCTGAGAAGAAGGAGAAAGCCATGAGCACAAACGGCGCGACACAGCGCCAATGGTCCATGGCGGGCACCGAGTCCAGCCCGGGAAGCCGCCTGCGGGCGCTGCTCAACGGCCCCGAGCCCGCCGTTCTCATGGGCGCGCACGACGGCCTGAGCGCGCGCGTCGCGGCCGAGGCGGGATTCCCCGCCCTGTGGGCGTCGGGCCTGTGCATCTCGACGGCCCTGGGGGTCCGCGACAGCGACGAGGCCTCGTGGACGGAGCTGCTGGACATGGCGGCCCGCGTCGTGGAGGCATCGGGACTGCCGGTGCTGGTCGACGGCGACACCGGGCACGGCAACTTCAACACCGCCCGCCGGTTCACCGCCCGCGCCGAGCGCATCGGCGCCGCGGGCGTCTGCCTGGAAGACAAGCTCTTCCCCAAGATGAACTCGTTCGTGGGCGACGGCCACGAGCTCGCCCCGATCGGCGAGTTCTGCGGGAAGATCGCCGCCTGCCGCGAGGTGCTGGTCGATCCGGAGTTCGTCGTCGTGGCGCGGATCGAGGCGCTCATCGCGGGCGCCGGGCTGGAGGAGGCGCTGCGCAGGGCCGAGGCCTACCGGCAGGCCGGGGCCGACGCCATCTTCATCCACTCCAGGAAGTCCACGGTCAAGGAGATCGCCCTGTTCGCCGAGGAGTGGCGCTCGCGCCTGCCCCTGGTGATCGCGCCCACCACCTACCACGCGACGCCCATGAAGGAGTACGTCAGGCTCGGCATCTCCGGCGTGATCTGGGCCAACCAGAGCATGCGCGCCTCGCTCGCCGCGATGCGGGAGGCCTGCCGGTCGCTGCGCCGTGACGGCCCGGTCGCGGTGGAGGCCGGCATCGCCTCGCTGGACGAGCTGTTCTCGCTGATGAAGTACCAGAAGCTGGCCGAGGACGAGAAGCGGTACGGCGAGGAGGCGTCCGGCATCGCCGGCCTGGTGACCGCACGGGAGCCGCGCTCGTGATCGATGCCCAGGCGCTGCTGAAAGGACTGACCGGGCGCGGGGTGAGCGACGTGACCGGCGTGCCCTGCTCCTACCTGACCCCGCTGATCAACCGGGTGGCCTCGGGGCCGGGATACCTGCCGGCCACCCACGAGGGCGAGGCGGTGGCCATCGCGTCGGGCTGCTGGCTGGCCGGCGTGACCGCGTGCGTCATCGCCCAGAACTCCGGCCTCGGCAACATGGTCAACCCGCTCACGTCGCTCAACCACCCCGCCGAGATCCCCGTCCCCCTCGTCGTCACCTGGCGGGGGGAGCCGGGCCGGCCCGACGAGCCGCAGCACCGGCTCATGGGCGAGATCACCGGCTCGCTGCTCGACCTCATGCGGATCGGGCACACCCTGGTGCCCGCGGAGGAGAGCGAGCTGGAGGCGTGCCTGGACGAGGGCTGGTCGGCGATGGGGCGCACCCGGCTGCCCCACGCGTTCGTCCTGCGCGACGGGATCGTCAGGCCGGAGCCGCTGCACGAGGCGGCCCCGCCGGCCCCCGCCGTCCCGGTCGTGGCCCGGCACGGCCGGGACGGCGGCCCGCCCACCAGGGCCGCCGCGCTGGAGCGCCTGCTCTCGGTGCTGCCGGACTCGGCGGCCGTGGTGTCCACCACCGGCAAGACCAGCCGCGAGCTGTACACCATCGCCGACCGGCCGCAGCACTTCTACATGGTGGGCGCGATGGGGTCGGCCGTCGCGGTCGGGCTCGGCGTGGCCCGGCACACCTCCAGGCCCGTGGTGGTGGTGGACGGCGACGGCGCGGCCCTGATGCGGCTGGGCACGATGGCCGCGGTGGGCGCGCACGCCCCGCCCGGCCTCACGCACGTCCTGCTGGACAACGGGGTGCACGACTCGACCGGCGGCCAGCGCAGCCTGGCCCACCAGGTGGACTTCCCCGCGGTCGCCGCCGCGTGCGGGTACGCCCGCGTGCACCGCTGCGCCGGGCTGGACGGCTTCGGCGACGCGCTGCGGGCGGCGCTGGAGGAGCCGGGGCCGGCCCTCGTCCACCTGCGGATCAGCCCGGGCTCGATGGCCTCGCTCGGCCGGCCGAGCGTCCACCCCTCCGAGGTCGCCAGGCGCTTCAGGGGCTTCGTGACGGGAACGCGGCCATGAGCCCCGTCGGCGTCATCCACGGCCGCTTCCAGCCCCTGCACCTCGGCCACCTGGAGTACCTGCTGGCCGGGGCGGCCCGCTGCGACGTCCTGGTCGTCGGCATCACCAACCCCGACCCCACGCTGGTCGCCTTCGAGGAGACCGACCCGGAGCGCGGCACCGCCGAGAGCAACCCCTGCACCTACTACGAGCGCTACCTCATGGTCGAGGGGGCGCTGGCCGAAGCCGGCGCGGCCGGGCGGCGGCTGCGCATCGTGCCGTTCCCGCACAGCTTCCCCGAGCGGCTGGCCTACTACGCGCCGCCCGAGGCCGTCTACTTCCTCACCGTCTACGACGAGTGGGGCGAGACCAAGGTGGCCAGGTTCGCCGAGCTGGGCCTGACGACCGAGGTCATGTGGCGGCGCACCGACAAGCCGATCAGCGGCGGCCGCGTCCGGCGGGCCATCGCCTCCGGCGGCGACTGGCGGCCGCTCGTCCCCGCCGCCGTCGCCGCCGTGATCGAGGAGAGGGGGATCGATGAGCGGATCAGGCAAGCTGTATCTGATGGCGCTGTGCGGGGGAGCTGACCGGCCCGTCGGGGCGCTGCGCGGCCGCACGCCGTTCCAGGCGGCCGTCACCCCGCACCTGGACCGGCTCGCCGCCGACGGCCGCACCGGGCTGCTGGAGGTGATCGCGCCGGGCATCCCGCCCGAGTCCGACTCGGGCGCGATGGCGCTGCTCGGCTACGACCCCGCCGTCCACTACACCGGCCGCGGCCCCCTGGAGGGGTTCGGCAACCGCTACTGGGATCCCGAGGGCCACTCGGTGGCGTTCCGGATCAACTTCGCCAGCCTCAACACCGCCACGGGACGCCTGGACCGGCGCACCTCCCGCGACCTGTCCGACGAGGAGATGCAGGAGCTGGTCGCCGAGATCCTCGACAGGGTCAGGCTGGAGCCCGGCGTCGAGGTGCGGCTCACCGGGTGGGGCCGCCACCGCGGCATCCTGGCCTTCACCAGCAGGAACCGGCCGCTGTCCGGCGAGGTGTCCAACACCGACCCCGGGTTCGTCAAGCAGGGCCCGTTCGGCGTGCCGGTGCGCGGGCACGACAACCGGCCCCTGCCCGCCAGGCCGCTGAGCGACGACCCGGCCGCCGCGCTGACCGCCTCCCTCGTCAACTCCTTCGTCGCGCAGAGCGCCAAGGTGCTGGAGGCCAGCGCGGTCAACGCCCGCAGGGCCGCGGCCGGCCGCAAGGCGGCCAACCTCCTGCTGGTCCGCGACGGCGGGCACGTCCTACCCGATCTGCCGCCCGCCGCCGCCCGGATCTCCATGTACGGGCAGGTGCCCGCCGAACGCGGGCTCGCCAGGCTCATCGGCGCCTCCTTCACCACGGCGAAGGTCGCGCCCGGGCAGAGCGAGCCCGCCTTCTACGCCGAGCTGCTGCCCCACCTCCTCGCCGACACCGCCGAGGTGGTGTTCGCGCACATCAAGGGGCCCGACGAGCCCGGCCACGACAACCAGCCCGAGGAGAAGGTCCGCGCCATCGCCGACCTCGACGCCTGCCTGATCGGGCCGCTGCGCGCCGCGCTCCGGCCGTCCGACACGCTCGTCGTCACCTGCGACCACGCCACCCCCTGCGAGGCGGGCATCCACACCGACGACAAGGTGCCCATCGCCGTGGCGGGCCCCGGCATCAGGCCCGACGCGGTCAGGCGGTTCGACGAGGAGGCGGTCTCCCGCGGCGGCCTGCCGATCGGCCGCGCCAGCGAGCTGATGCCCTGGCTGGCCAAGGTGAGGGAGCGGTCGTGACCGGAGCGGGAGGCGCGGCGACGCCGATCACCGACCTGACGCTGCGCGGGATCCTGGACTCCCGCGGCCACCCCACGATGGAGGCGGACGTGTGGCTGGGGCCGGCGCGCGGCAGGGGCTCCTGCGCCGTGGCCATCGCGCCCGGCAGGCTGGAGCGCCGCCGCCGGCTGCGTACCGGAGCGCTCGGCCCGCTGCGCGACAGCGAGACCGGGCGCCTGCTGCGCGGCGAACTGGTCGGCGTGACACACGACCAGGAGGACCTGGACGCCAGGCTGCGCGCGCTGGACGACCGGCACCACGTGGGCGCGGACGTCACCCTCGCGGTGTCGCTGGCCCACGCCCGCGCCGCCGCGGCCCTGGCCGGCGAGCCGTTCCACGCGTGGCTGGCCGGCCGCGCCGGGCTCACCCCCGGACTGCCGCGGCTGCTGGTCAACGCCTTCTCCGGCGGCATCCACGGCACGGCGGCGCCCGACTCCTTCCAGCAGATCATGATCATCCCGCGGTCCGGCTCCGCGCTGGGCGACGTGCGCGTCGCGCTCGACACGTACGCCGCCCTGGAGCGCACGATGGCGGACGGGAACGGCACCGCGCCGATCTCCGCCTCCAGCGGCTTCCTGCCCGGCGGTCGCGACCTGGCCTGGCAGCTCGACGCGCTCGGCCGGGCACGCGCGGGCACGGCGAGCACGCTCGGCGTGGACGTGGCCGCCGAGCACCTGCGCACGGAGCGCGGCTACCGCTTCCAGGGCCGCGAGCACGGCTCGGCGGACTTCGCCGCGCTGCTGCTGGAGCTGGTCCGCGCCCACGGCATCGAGTACGTCGAGGACCCCTTCGACCCGGCCGACGTCGGCGCCTGGCAGGCGTTCCTGCCCGCCGCGAGGGAGCTCGGGGCGGCCGTGGTCGGCGACGACCTGTTCGCCTCCGACGCCGGCCGCGTCCGGCCGGGACTGGCCGACGCCGTGCTGCTCAAGCCGTCGCAGGCCGGCACCGTCACGGCCACGCTGGCGGCCGCCCGCGCCGCCCGCGGCCTCGGCCTGCGCCTGGCCGTCTCGCACCGCTCGGGGGAGACCGAGGACACCGCGATGTGCGACCTCGCGGTGGCCGTCGGCGCCGAGTGGATCAAGATCGGCGGCCCGCGCCGGGGCGACCGCATCGCCAAGTACAACCAGCTCATCCGGCTCACCGAGACACTCACCCCCGAAGGAGCAGCATGTCACGTGCCAAGCAGTTCAAGGATCTGATGCTCGCCCCTGAGATCCTCGTGGTGCCCAGCGCCTACGACGCGCTGAGCGCGAAGGTGATCGAGCAGGCCGGTTTCCCCGCCGTCCACATGACCGGCTCGGGCACCTCGGCGGCGATGCTCGGGCTGCCCGACCTCGGGTTCACCACGATCACCGAGATGGCGTGGAACGCCAAGAACATCTGCCTGGCGGTGGACCTGCCGGTGATCATGGACATCGACGCCGGGTACGGCAACGCCATGAACACCTGGCGGTGCGTGCGCGAGTTCGAGCGCGCCGGCATCGTCGGCGGCCACCTGGAGGACCAGGTGGTGCCCAAACGCTGCGGGCACCTGGAGGGCAAGCGGCTCATCTCCACCCGCGAGATGATCGGCAAGCTGGAGGCGGCGGTGGAGGCCCGCACCGACCCCGACTGGGTGCTGATCGCCCGGACCGACGCCCGCGAGAAGCTCGGGCTGGACGAGGCCATCCGGCGTTCCAAGGAGTACGTGCGGGCGGGCGCCGACTGCATCTTCCTGGAGGCCATGCTCAACGTCGACGAGATGAAGCGGGTCAGGGACGAGATCGACGCGCCGCTGCTGGCCAACATGGTCGAGGGCGGCAAGACGCCGTGGCTGACCACCCGCGAGCTGCAGGACCTCGGCTACAACCTGGCCATCTACCCGCTGTCCGGCTGGTACGCGGCCACGACGATCCTGCGCAAGGTGTTCGCCGCGCTGCGCGACGAGGGCACCACGCAGAACTTCTGGGAGCGCCACGACCTGCGGATGACCTTCGACGAGCTGTTCGAGGTGTTCGACTACTCCCGGATCTCCGAGCTGGAGGCCCGCTTCGTCGTCAAGGACGACGACCATGTTCAGTGACGGCGCCCTGCGGCCGGCCGCCGAGCAGTCGGCGGTGCTCAACCCGTACGACGGCGGGCAGGTCGGGTCCGTGCCGGCCGACACGCCCGAGGAGCTGGACCGCGAGCTGCGGCGGATGCGGGCGGCCTGGCGGCCGCTGAGCCCCCGCCGCAGGGCCGAGGTGCTGCGCGCGGCCGCCGCCCTGCTGAGCGAGCGGGCGGCGGCGACGTCCGCGCTGATCACCGGCGAGTCGGGGGTGTGCGTCAAGGAGACGCGCAAGGAGGTCGACCGGGCCGTCGCCAACCTCACCGTCGCCGCCGAGGAGGCCGAGCGGCTGCGCGGGGAGAGCATCCCCGTGCCGGGGCAGGACCGGCTGGCGGTGACCCTGCTCGAACCCGTCGGCGTGGTGGCCGCGCTCACCCCGTTCAACAGGCCGCTCAACCAGGTCGTGGTCAAGGTGGCGCCGGCCGTCGCGGCCGGTTGCCCGGTCGTGCTCAAGCCGTCGGAGAAGACGCCGCTGACCGCCCTGGCCTTCGCCGGCATCCTCATGGAGGCCGGCCTGCCGCCCGAGCAGCTCGTGGTCACGACCGGGGCCCCCGGCGTGATCGGCCCGGCGCTGGCCGGCCACCCCGAGGTGGACATGGTGACCTTCACCGGCTCCGTGCCGACCGGCCGGGCCGTCGCGGCGGCGGCCGCGGGCAAGAAGCTCCTGCTGGAGCTGGGCGGCAACGACCCGCTCATCGTGCTGCCCGACGCCGACGTGGAGCTGGCGGTGCGGCTGGCGGCCGAGGGCGCGTTCGCCACGGCGGGCCAGTCGTGCCGCGGCGTCAAGCGCGTCATCGCGGCCGAGGAGATCGCCGAGGAGCTGGTCGCCGGGCTCGTGGAGGCCGCCCGCCGCAAGCGGGCGGGCGACCCGCGCGACCCGGAGACCGACGTGGGGCCGCTCATCAGCCAGGAGGCGGCGGCCGAGGTGGAGCGGCGCGTCCTGGACGCGGTGGCGGCCGGGGCCAAGCCGATGTGCGGAGGGGAGCGGCACGGCTCCCTGCTCGCGCCCGCCGTGCTCGACCAGGTGCCCCGCGACGCCGAGCTGGTCGTGGAGGAGACCTTCGGGCCCGTCGCCCCCGTCATCCGCGTGAGCGGCGTGCGGGAGGCGATCGCCGTGGCCAACGGCACCCGGTACGGCCTCCAGGCCGGCGTGGTCACCTCGGACGTGGCGGCGTTCATGCTGGTCGCGGCCGAGCTGAGGGTGGGCGCCGTCAACCTGAACGCCGGGCCGCACTTCGACTCGCCGCACATCCCGTTCGGCGGGGTGAAGGCCAGCGGGCTCGGGCGCGAGGGCATCCGCTACTCGATCAGGGAGATGAGCGTGACCAAGACCGTCACGCTCCCCCTGCCGTGACGGCGGGCCGGCCGGTGGGACGCGCGCCCGCCCGCCGGCCGGCCGGCGGGACGCGGCTGCGCACCCTGCTCGTCCTGTCCGGCTCGCTGCTGCTGCTGAAGACGACCTGGTTCTCCGCGACCGCGGTGATCCCGCAGCTCCGGCAGGAGTGGGGGCTCACCACGGGCGCCGCGGCCTGGCTGACCGTCTCCGTGCAGTGGGGGTTCGTGGCGGGCGCGGTGCTGTCGGCCGCGCTCGTCCTGTCCGACGTGCTGCCGCCGGTCCGGCTGATCTTCCTGAGCTCCCTGGGGACGGCCGCCGCCAACCTCGCGCTGCTGTTCGCCGGCGGCGCGCTCGCGGGCGGCGCGGCCAGGTTCGCGACGGGCCTGTGCATCGCGGGCGTCTACCCGCCGGCGCTCAAGCTCATCTCCACCTGGTACCGCCACGGGCGCGGAGCGGCGATGGGCGCCATGGTGGGGGCACTGTCGCTGAGCGCCGGCGTCCCGCACCTGATCAACGGCCTCGGCGGGCTGAACTGGCGCACCGTGATCGTGGCCACCTCGCTGCTGACCGTGGCCGGGGGAGTGATCACGCTGGCCGCCGTCCGGGAGGGGCCCCACCCGTTCCCCGCCGCGGTGCTGGACTCCGGCCAGGTCCGGCGCATCCTCCGGGACCGGGGCACCCGGCTGGCCATGATCGGCTACCTGGGCCACATGTGGGAGCTGTACGCCATGTGGACCTGGTTCCTGCTGTTCTTCTCGGCGGCGCTCCGCGCGCAGGGGACGGGGAGCCCCGTCCTCGCGGCCTACGTCACCTTCGCCGTCTTCGCCAGCGCCGCGCTGGGCAACCACACCGGCGGCGTGCTCGGCGACCGTTTCGGGCGCGAGCGCACCGCGATCGCCATGATGGCCCTCTCCGGGACGTGCTCCGCGTGCGTCGGCCTGCTGGCGGGCGGGCCGCTGTGGCTGCTCGTCGCCGTCAGCCTGGTGTGGGGCTACAGCGCGGCGGGGGACTCGGTGCAGTTCTCCGCGCTGGCCACCGAACTCGCCGACCAGAGCTACGTCGGGACGGCGCTGACCCTCCAGATGGCCTTCGGCTTCCTGCTGACCGGCGTCACGATCTGGCTGGTGCCCCTGGCCGAGCAGGTGGTCGGCTGGCGGTGGGCGTTCGCCGTGCTCGCCGCCGGGCCCGTGGCCGGCATCGTGGCGATGCGCCGCCTGTTGCGCCAGGCGCGTCCGGGTCTGGACCCGCCGGAGGCCCGATGATGGGGTGGTACGCATGAGCGACCGCGACCCGAGCCCGCCCCTCCCCGACGGCCCGCATTCCTCCGACGGCCCGCGCTCCTCTGACGGCCCGTGCTCCTCCGACTGCCCGCGCCGCCCCGAGTGCTCGCGCTTCCTCGACGGCCTGCGTTTCCCCGACCCCGCCCGGCGCGCGGCCGTCGCCGCCGCGGCCAGGGCCGAGGGGGTCTGCGTCGAGGAGTTCGTCCTGGAGGCGGCCTACCAGCGCGCGCTGCGCGTCCACGAGCGCCGCGCGCCCTCCCGCCGCGAGCCGGAGGACGCCCGGCCGCGGTGGCTGCAGGGCACGTACGGGGTGTCGCACCACTACTGACGGCGGCGACCGGCACCCGCGACGGCCAGGCCCGATAGGGTCGGCGTAGCGAACGCCGGACACCACCCGAGCAGGAGACCATGCAGCCCGTTCCCCGCCATGAGCCGAGCCTGCCCGCCGCCGTCTGCGCCGACCTGTCCCGGCTGCTGGACGCGGGCTGGGAGGTCACGGGCGTGCAGGTCGTCAGCGGGGAGACGGGCCCGGCCCACCTGGTCAGCGCCTCGTCGGGGGAGTGGTCGCTGCTGTCGGCCTACCCCCGCGACGCCGCGGCGGAGTGGTCGGCCAGCTTGTACCGCGGGGCGGACGAGTACGTCGTCCTCGACCGCGACGAGTTCGCCGCCGCCGTCGCCGGCACGGGGGACGACCTCGCGCGCGCGTGGGCGGGGAAGGAGCACCAGCTCCTCGTGCCCGACGAGCACGAGGACGGGCCGGTCGGCGACGGGCCCGCCTACCTCGACGGCGTCGAGCGGACCGGCTTCGGCGGCTTCATGACCATTCGCGGCAGCAGCGCCCTGAACGCGGAGCTGCGCAGCCGCCGGCAACTCCTCGGCCGCCGCTTCGTCATCACGGCCGGGGAGCTCCTTGAGCTGGACGAGGGTTGCTTCATCGAGATCGGCGACCTCTGACCACGGCGGACGGCCAGCAGTGATCTACAACGTAAAGGAGCCGTGACCAGCGGTCCCGGGCATCATGGTGGAGCGCCACGAGCCGGAGCGCCGAACCGGATCGCCACGGCGTTCGCGCGCGATCGGCTCCGGGCGCGGCCCCACCGGCACCCTGCGAGTGGCCTTCGCGGGCGCGGCGGGCGGGCCGCTGCTCGGCGGTGCCGCCGAGGCGTTCGGCCGTCGCGTGCCGGACTGCGACTCACCCTCATCGGCGCCACCGCCCGGGCGGTTCACGTGTCACCGTACCGCTGGTAGGTCCTGGCGGCCTCCTCCAGCACGGCCAGGTGCTCGCGCAGCGTCCGGCCCGCGCCGTGGGTCTCGACGGTGGCGTGGGTGGCGCCCAGCGCGCGCCAGTCGTGCAGGAAGGGCAGCCGGCTGTCCATCGACCCGGTGGGCAGGCTGACCTTGACCTCGATGCCGATGTCGTGCGGGTCGCGGCCGGCGTGCTGGGCGGCGTGGTGGACGCGGCGCAGCATCTCCACGGCCTGGGGGCCGGGCGGGACGAGCGGCAGCCAGCCGTCGCCCAGCCGGCCGACTCTGTCGAGGGTGGCGGTGGAGTGCCCGCCGAGCCACAGGGGGATGGTGCCGCGGGCCGGCCGGGGGTTGATGCCGGCGTCGGGGATGCTGTGCCAGCGGCCCTCGAAGGTGATCTCCGGTTCGGCCCACAGGGCGCGGAGCACGGCGATCTGCTCTTCGGCGCGCTTGCCGCGGGTGGTGAAGTCCTGGCCCAGGGCGTGGTATTCGACGTCGTTCCAGCCGACGCCGATGCCCAGGCGGAGCCGGCCCTTGCTGAGCAGGTCGATCTCGGCGGCCTGCTTGGCCACCAGAGCGGTCTGGCGCTGGGGCACGATGAGCACGCCGGTGACGAGTTCGACGGTGGTGGTCACCGCGGCCAGGTAGCCGAACAGAACGAAGACCTCGTGGAAGGCGTCGGCGCTGGTGTAGCCGCGCCAGCCGGGCCGGTTGCGGGTGCCGGCGCCCAGCACGTGGTCGAAGGCCATGATGTGCTGGTAGCCCAGGTTCTGGACGGCGGTGGCCCAGGTGGTGATCGCGTCGGGGTCGGTGCCTATCTCGTTGTGCGGGAAGATCGCGCCCAGCCGCATGGCGTTCAGCTCCTTGAACGGGGGAGGGGTGTGGTCAGTGACAGAGGCGGGGCAGCCGGGCCGGGTCGGTGGTGGTGATCTCGGTGGCCACCGCCTTGATGTTCTCCTGCATCAGGGTGGGCAGGGAGGCGACCCGGGGATGGCGGGGGAAGGCGCGGGCCATCGTGGTGGTGATGGCGCGGCGTTCGGCGGCGGTGACGCGCCGCCCGGCCGGGGAGCCGGGGCGTACGGCGCGTTCGACCAGGGCGCGGAAGTGGGTGAGGTAGCGGTGCTGGCGCTCGATCAGCTCGCGGGCCGGGCCGGGGGCGCCGTGGCCGGGGTAGGCCGTCCCGGTCGCCAGCGAGGTCCCGCGCAGGCGGTCGAGCTGGACCAGCCAGGTGCAGCTGTGGCCTTCCACCAGCGCGGGGGTGACCCGGTTGCCGAGCAGGTCGCCGGCGAACAGGGCGCGGCTGCGCGGCTCGTAGTACACGGTGGCGGCGTCGGATTCGGCGGCGGGGAACTCGGCGGTGCGCAGCTTCAGGCCGGCGACCGTCAGCGTGGCGCCGGGCCGGAAGGTGCGGGTGGGGTGGGTGAGCCGGCGGGGGAAGTCGGAGCCGGGCAGCGCGCGGGTCAGGGCGTACAGGCCGCGTTTGTCGTCGCGCATGGCCTTGGCGGTGGCCCGGGAGGCGTACAGCGGGGCGTGCGGGAAGGCGCGGTGGAAGACGCCGGCTCCGCCGACGTGGTCGGGGTGGGCGTGGGTCAGCAGGATGGCGGCCACCGGCCGGCCGGTGGCGCGGATGCGGGCCAGCGCGGCGCGGGCATCGGCGGGTGAGCGCAAGGTGTCGATCAGGACGAGCCCCCGCGGGGCTTGTATCCAGAAGGTGTTGACCGAGCCGGGCTGGGGCGAGGCGAAACGAGCGACGCTGAGGTCCGCCGCCGTGGCCGCAGCCGGCCCGGTGGTGAGGGCGGCGGTGAGGACGGTGGTGAGGGCAGTGGTGAGGGCGGCGGCCAGGGCGGCCGTGGCGGTTCGGGTCATCGCGGGCTCCAGCGTCCGGTCAGCCAGGTCAGGGGCAGGCAGATCGCGCACATCAGCAGCCCGACGACGACCACCGCGGGCAGCCCGCTGCCGGTCAGCGCCCAGCCGCCCAGCAGCGCTCCGGCGGCGATGCCGGCGTTGACCGCCGAGGCGGGCAGGCTGGCGGCCAGGTCCCGGGCGGGGCCGGCCAGCATCGCCACCTGGTACTGCAACGCCGGCACCAGCCCGAACCCGACCAGCCCCCACACCAGCAGCGCCCCCGCCGCCAGGACCGGGACCGCCCCGGCCAGGTACAGCAGCCCCAGCGCCAGCACCAGCACCACGTTGGCCACCAGCAGCGTCCGGGGGGCGTTGCGGTCGGCCGCCCAGCCGCCGGCGAACGTGCCGGCCGCGGTGGCCACGCCGTAGGCCAGGAGGAATCCGCTGACCGCCGCGCCGGAGATGCCGGTCACCTCCAGCAGGTAGGGGGTGATGTAGGTGAAGACGGTGAACTGCCCGCCCAGCAGCAGCACCCCTGCCAGCAGCACGGCCAGCACCCGGGGCGCGAACGCCGAGCGTAGCTGCGCGCGCAGCCCCGGCCCCGCCTCGCCGGCGGCGACCGCCGGGATCAGCGTGAGCAGGCCCACCAGGACGAGCGCGCCCACGGCCGCGATGACGGTGAACGCGCCGCGCCAGCCGAGGGTACGGCCGATCAGCGTGCCGATGGGCACGCCCATCGCGGTGGAGACGGCGATGCCGCCCATGACGACGGCGATGGCGCTGCCCATGCGTTCGGCGGGGGCCAGCGAGCCGAGGGCGGCGAAGGCCGCGCCGATGAAGGCGCCGTGCAGGGATCCGGCCAGGGCCCGGGCGAGGAGCAGGAGCTCGAAGCCGGTGGTGAGGGTCATGGCCAGGGTGGCCAGCAGGAAGGCCAGCATGGCGGCCCACAGCAGGGTGCGCCGGGACAGCCGGATGGTGGCCGCGGTCAGCACGGGCCCGCCGATGGCCAGCCCCAGGGCGTAGGCGGTGACCAGGGTGCCGGCGGTGCTGACGCTCACGCCGGTGTCGGTGGCGATGAGGTCCAGCACGCCGACGATCACCAGCTCGGTGCTGCCCAGCACGAACGTGGCCAGGAACAACGCGAGCAGGGCCAGATTCCCGCGGGTGCGGGTGATGGTGGGTGCGGAGGGCACAGGTGAGCTCCGGTTCAGGCGGTGACGAGGAGGGAGGGGGAGAGGGGCGCGGGTCAGGCGGCCCGGATGAGCCCGGCGGCCAGGGCGACGAGCGCGGCGGCCAGCAGCAGGGCCCCGGTCCTGGTGAGCAGCGTGCCGGCCGAGCGGCGGCCCTCCTGCCCGACGCCCAGGTGCAGGAAGAACCCGCCGGACTGGGCCAGCACCCCGGCCAGCAGCACCCCGCCGCACAGCCACTCCAGGCCGTCACCGAAACCGGCCCGGGGCAGGTACAGCAGGTAGACCAGCGAGAGCACCAGCAGCACCCCGGCGTGCGCGTGACCGGCCCGGAAGAACCGCTCGCGGAAAGCCCCCAGCCGGTCGCGGTCGGTGGTGACGAAGCGCAGCAGCGCGTGCCCGCCGAACTCGACCGTCACGATCGACAGGATCGCCACGATCGGCAGGATCTCGGTGGGCTCCATCAACGCGTCCTGCCGCCCGCCGGGCGCCGGTGCGAGGCACGGAAATTCACGTCACCATTCCTTTCAGGCATGCCGTTGACCACGGTCCCGCCGTGGTCAGGTCGAGCATTCCGGCCCGGCGGGACACGATCAATGGCCGTTTCCGCAACGCCGGTTAACTCCCAGGTTCACCATCGGCAGGGAGCGGCGGAGCTGCGCGAACGCCTCCGCCCGGCCGGTCCTCGCCCGCCGGGAAGAGGTCGCGGAAGTTGCGCACGATCGGGTTCGGGTCGCCGGTGCGCCAGGTCACGTCCAGCGTGACGACCCTGGTCGCGGGCGCCAGGGGCCGGAACACCACGTCGCCCCGCCGGAGCCTGGCCACCGACTCGGGCACGATCGCCACCCCGATCCCGGCGGCCACCAGGCCCACGATCGTCTGCATCTGCACGGCCTCCTGGACGACCCGCGGCTCGAAGCCGGCGGCACGGGCCACCGCGGTGATGCGGTCGTGCAGAGCGGGGCCGTACCGGCGCGGGAACATCACGAACGGCTCTCCCGCCAGCGCCGCGACCGGCAGCGGCGTGCGGGCGCTGAGGGGATGGCCGCTGGGCAGCGCGGCGAGCAGCAGCTCGCGGGCCACCGTCCGGGTGGACAACATCTCGGCGGCGGGCCCGGCCAGCGGCGCGTGCAGCAGCCCCACGTCGAGCAGTCCCTGCCGCAGCTCCTCGGCCTGCTGGGCGGTGGTCAGCTCGCGCAGTTCCACCTGGACGCCCGGGTAGCGGGCGCGGAAGCGGCGCAGCACCCGCGGCAGCGTGAGGTTGGTGGCCGATCCGACGAACCCGACCGCCAGCCGCCCCGCCTCGCCGCGGCCCGCCCGCCGGGCCGACTCGGCGGCCAGCTCGGCGTGGGCCAGGCTGGTGCGGGCATGCGCGACGAACGCCTCCCCGGCAGGTGTGAGGCACACCTGCCTGGTCGTGCGCTCGAACAGGCGCACGCCCAGCTCCTCCTCCAGCTTGGCGATCTGCTGGCTGAACGGCGGCTGGCGCACCCCCTCGCGCAGGGCCGCGCGTCCGAAGTTGAGCTCTTCCGCGAGCGCGACGACGTAGCGGAGCTGCCGCAGATTCATATCCCACCTATATCAATCAGTGCTGATTTACCGCTTGATCCCGCCTGCGCGGATGCGCCGGGCAGGGTGGTCGTCATGAAGCTGATGATCGTCGGACTGGCGACCGCCCTGGCCGGAGCGTTGCACCACGGCTGGGAGGACTTCCGCACGGAGCGGCCGCTGTACCTCTCGGGCACCGTGACGGAGGTGCGCTGGGGCAACCCGCACCCCCAGGTGCGGCTGCGTGTACCGGGATCGGTGACGTTGCCCCCGGGGCTGGCGTCGCGGCCCATCCCGGCCGAGCTGGAGAACCTCGGCGGGCGGGAGGTGCTGCGGCGCAGCCGGCCCTACGACGGGGCGGTCCGGGAGGTGGTGCTGGTCCTGGCGCCGGTGGAGCGGCTGTCCGCCTGGGGGATGCCCGATCGGGTGAGCCGGGGGGAACGGCTGGAAGCGGTGGGGTACGTGCATCGCGAGCACGCGGAGGAGTTCCGCCCCGAGCTGCTGGTGCGCGCGGACGGGCGGGCGATCCGGCAGCGCTCGGTCCCGCTGCCGGAGAACGCCGCGTCTCCTGACGCGGGCGCCGTCGTGTCTCCTGACGCGGGTGCCGCTGCGTCTCCTGACGCGGGCGCGGTCGTGTCTCCTGGCGCGGGTGCCGCGGCGTCCGAGCGCGGCGAGCACGCCTCGGAGCCCGGTACCGCCGCCGGCGCCTCCGGGGGCTCCGACTCCGGTCCGGGCTCGGACGCCGGTCCGCTGCCGTGGCCGGTCGGCGGGGCCCTGCTGGCGGGTGGCGCGATGGTGGCGGGTGGCGCGGTGGTGACGGTGCTGATGCGGAGGAAGGGCCGCGGGGGCGCGTGATGCTCGTGCCCGACCTGCTGAGGTGGCTCGAAGAGACCCGGCTGGCGGAGCTCGTCAGGGTGACGCCGTGGGTGTACAGCGCGCTGGAGGTCGTCCACCTGCTCGGGCTGGCGCTGCTCGTCGGTCCCGCCGCCCTGTTCGACCTGCGGCTGCTCGGCGCGGGCCGAGGCGCGATCACGGTCGTGGCCGCGGCCCGGCACCTGCTGCCCGTGGCCAGGGCCGGGCTCGCCGCGGCGGCCGGCTCCGGGGCGGCGATGTTCGCGGCCGGAGCCAGGGAGATCGCCGGGACCGGCGCCGCCCCCGTCAAGCTCGCCCTGCTGGCGGTGGCCGGGCTCAACGTCGCCCTCTTCCACCTGGGCGTCTACCGCAGGGTGAGCACCTGGGACGGCGCCCGCCGCACCCCGGCCGCCGCCCGGGCGGCGGGCGCCGTCTCGCTCCTCACCTGGGCAGGGGTGGTCGCCTGTGGCCGGCTGATCGCCTACACCTGAGGGACGGCGCCCGGTCACCTCGCCCCGGCCGGAGCCGTCCTCACCGTCTGATCATGAAGCGCGGGGTCAACCGGCGTTGCGCGAACGGCCCTTGTTCCCCTCGGCGCGGCCCGGAATGCTCGGGCGCCGGGGGCGGCGTCCATGCCGTCGGACGACGAAGGAGGACCGTGAAGGACATCGGATGGGGCATAGCCGCGGCGGGGGCCATGGCCAGGACGCTGGGCGCCGTGATCGCGGCGCAGCCGGGGATGCGGGTGAGCGCCGTCGGCGCCCGCGACCCCGGCCGGGCGGCGGCGCTGGCGTCGTTCCTCGGCGCGGAACGTTCCTACGGCTCCTACGCCGAGGTGTGCGCCGACCCGGCCGTGGACGTGGTGTACGTGACCACGCCGCACGCCCAGCACCTGGAGGTGGCCGAGATGGCCATCGCCCACGGCAAGGCGGTGTTGTGCGAGAAGCCCCTGACGGCGACCCTCGCCCAGGCCGAGCGCATGGTCGCCCTGGCCCGCGCGGCCGGGGTCTTCCTCATGGAGGCCATGTGGATGCGCTTCAACCCGCTCATCCGGCGCCTCGCCGCCGAGGGGCGGTTCGGCGAGGTACGCGAGGTGCGCGCCTCGCTGGGGGTGTCCGCCCCGTACGACCCGCACCACCGGCTGTGGCGGCCGGAGACCGGGGGCGGCGCGCTGCTGGAGCTGGGCGGCTACCCGCTCGGGCTGGCGCACCTGCTGCTCGGGCCGCCCGCCGGCCTGCGGGTCACCGGCTCGCTGAAGGGCGAGGTGGACGCCGAGGCGAGGATGTCGCTGACCTTCCCCGGCTCGGCCCGGGCCGAGGCGGAGGTGTCCCTGGTCCGCCGGTTGCCCAACAGCGCGAGCGTGATCGGCGCCGACCTGCGCGCCGACGTCCTCGCGCCGTTCTGGGCGCCCAGGACGATCATCCTCAGCAGTCCTTCGGGCCCGGCCGAGCCGTACGTGCTGGGCGCCGTGGACGGCTACCTCGCCGAGGTCCTGGAGGTCCAGAGCGCCCTGGCCGAAGGGCGGACGGAGAGCCCGGTCATGCCGCTCGACGACAGCGTGGCCATGATGCGCCTGCTGGAACAGGCCCGCCACCGGCTGACCGGTTCGCACACCTAGGAGATCACGCATGTCGTTGCACGTCGGAGTCATCGGCGCGGGCCAGATCGGCGGCGCCGTGGCCACCTTGCTGACCGCGGCCGGATACCCGGTGCTGCTGAGCAACAGCCGGGCGCCGGAAACGCTGCGCCCGCAGGTCGAGGTGCTCGGCCCGCTGGCCCGCGCCGGCAGCCCGGCCGAGGCGGTGGAGTTCGGGGACGTCGTGTTCGTGGCGATCCCGTTCGGCCGGTACCGGTCCCTGCCGCGCTCGGGGTGGCAGGGGCGGGTCCTGGTCGACACCACGAACTACTTCCCGGGCAGGGACGGGCGCGGCCCGGTGGCGGAGGGGGCCACCTCCAGCGAGGTGCTGGCGGCGTTCGTGCCGGAGGCGAGGGTGGTCAAGGCGTTCAACACGCTCAACTACCGGTACCTGCACGAGCGGGGCCGGCCCGCCGGGACGCCCGGCCGGCCGGCCCTGCCGCTGGCCGGCGATCACGCCGGCGCCAAGGCGACCGTGGCCGGGCTCGTCGACGCGGCTGGGTTCGACCCGGTCGACACCGGCTCCCTCGCCGAGGGCGGGCCTCGCCAGCAGCCGGAGTCGCCGATCTTCAACCGGCCGATGACCGCCGAGCGGTTGCGCGCGGCGCTGGGCATCCCGGCGTAGCGGGCCGGCGCGCGGCCCCCCGCCGGGTCGGCCACGACTACTGCTGGGTGAGAGCGAGCTTGAGGCCGAGGGCGGCGAACGCGGCGGCGAAACCGCGCCGCATCCATGCCAGCACCCTGGGCCGGGAGATCACGTGGTTCCTGACCGCGGCGGCGAACAGGCCGTACCCGGTGAAGACCACGAGTGTCAGCAGCATGAAGACACCGCTCAGCTCCAGCATGCGGGCCGGCGCGGCGGGCTCGCCGTCGCTCACGAACTGCGGCAGGAACGCGAAGAAGAAGATCGACAGTTTCGGGTTGAGTATGTTGATCAGCACCCCGTCGGCGATCACCCTGGCCGTCGGGCGCGGGGAGGATTCCTGTTCCACGCTCAGCGTGCCCCGCTCCCGCAGCGTGGACCAGGCCATGTAGAGCAGGTACGCCATGCCCGCGTACTTCAGCACCTGGAAGGCGACGGCGCTGGCGTGCAGCAGCGCCGCCAGGCCGGTGACGGCCGCCGCCATGTGCGGCACGATGCCCAGCGTGCACCCGAACGCCGCCACGACGCTCGCCCGGCCGCCGCGCGACAGGCCCGCCGTCAGCGTGTACAGCACGCCGGTTCCCGGAGTGGCGACGATGACGAGCGAGGTCAGCAGGAACTCGATGCTCACGGTGCCGGTCCTCCTGGAGACGGGGATGGTTCCCGTGCACCCAACCACTCCCGCCCCTTCTATGTCAATCCATGTTTGTTTTAGAAGGCCGCCTCCGCCCGTCTCTGTGATCTTTGACTAGGCTGCCCCGGGACCAGTAGGAGGAGGCGTCGTGGTCGACATCGTCTCCTGGCGTCCCCGGGCGCCCAGGGGCCGGGGTGCTCAACCCGGGCTCAACGAATGCTCAACACCGCTGGTCCAGGATGGCTCGGACCCGACGGGTGATCACATGAGGAGGCCGGGATGGGCGAGCGCGGGACGGGCGGGGCGTGGCCGGCGGTGGTGGGAGCGGTCGTGGTCCCGGCAGTGGCGCGGGTGGCCTAGGTACGCCCCGGCTTCGAGATGGAAATGGCACGCGCGATGGTTCCTCTCACTCCGTCCGACCCGCGGCGGTTAGGGCGTTACTGGCTGGCCGGGCGGTTGGGCGCCGGTGGTCAGGGTGTCGTCTACGACGGCTACGGGGAGGCGGGCGAGCGGGTCGCGGTCAAGGTGCCCAGGTTCGACAGCGCCGAGACGCGGGCCAGGCTCGCCAAGGAGGTGGCGGCGGCGCAGCGGGTGGCCTCGTTCTGCACCGCCAGGGTCATCGAGGCGCAGGTCGAGGCGGTGCCGCTCTACATCGTCAGCGAGTTCGTGCCGGGGCCGAGCCTGAAACGAGTGGTGGAGGAGTCCGGGCCGTACGCGCGGGACGCGCTGCGCCGGCTGGCGATCGGGGTGGCCACCGCGCTGACCGCCATCCACCAGGCCGGGATCGTGCACCGCGATCTCAAACCGGACAACATCATCATCGGCCCCGACGGGCCCCGGGTGATCGACTTCGGGGTGGCGCGCGAGGTGGGGCCGACGACGGGCGGGCCGCTCGTGGGCACGCCCGGCTACATGCCGCCCGAGGTGTTCCAGGGGCGCGGCGCGGGCGAGGCGGCCGACCTGTGGGCGTGGGCCATGGTGGTGCTGTTCGCGGCCCGGGGCAGGGACGCGATCGAGGCCGACGACCCGGTCGCCGTCATCGGGCGGGTGCTGGAGTTCGAGCCCGAGGTGCGCGACCTGCCCGAGCCGCTGGGCCCGCTGGTGGCCGCGGCGCTGGCCCGCGACCCGGCGGAGCGCCCGTCCGCGCGGGAGGTGCTGCTGCGGCTGCTCGGCGGCGGGGACGACCTGCTCACCCGCGGCGGCACGCAGGCGGGCGCCCTCACCACGCGCCCCGACCCCGACCTGGGCGCGATCGCGGAGGAGCTCTACAGGGAGCTGACCGAGGCCGAGCGGGCCACCGTGCCCGAGGTGTTCCTGCGGATGATCGACGGCGACGAGCTCAGGCCCGTCGGCAGGGACGAGCTGCCGGAGGCCCGGGCGGTGGACGCGATGCTCGCCGTGTTCGGCTCCGCGGGGCTGGTCACGTGGAGCGGGGCGGCGTACGAGCTGGCCACCCCCGGACTCCTGCACGCCTGGCCCCGGCTGCGCGCGTGGGTGGAGGACAACCGCGAGGGGCTGCCCGTGCACCGGCGGCTCGCCGAGGCCGCCGCGCTGTGGGAGACGCACGGCAGGAGACCGGCCGACCTCCTGCACGGCTCGGCCCTGGACGGCACGATCCAGTGGGCCGCCACCGCGCGCAAGGACCTGACGCTGGGGCGGCGCGAGCGGGCGTTCCTCGACGCGGCGGCGGCCCAGGCCCGCCGGCGGGGCAGGACGCGCCGGCTGGTCGCGGCGGCCCTGGCCGTGCTGCTCGTGGCCGCGCTCGGCGGGCTCGGCACGGCGGAGTACCTGCGCAGGCAGGCCGGCCGCCAGCGTGACGACGCGCTGGCCCGCGAGCTCGCGCTGCGCGCCGCCGACCTGCGCCGGCGCGATCCCAGGATCGCGATGCTGCTGAGCCTGGCGAGCCGGCGGCTGGGCCCGGCGCTGCCCGAGACCCGCGGCGCGCTCTACGACTCGCTCTCCCAGACCACGACCGACGTCTTCCTCGACCCCGACTACACCGGCCGCACCACGCAGACCCTGAGCCAGGACGGCCGCACGCTGGTGTCGGTGAGCGGCGGGACGGCCAGGATCTGGGACGTGCCCGGCCACCGGCGCACCGCCGTGGTGTCCGGGGTGGGCGAGGGCGTGTACGAGGCCGCGCTGGCCCCCGACGGGCGCACCCTGGCCCTGCTCGACGAGAAGCAACTGCGGCTGTGGGACGTCCGCACCGGCAGGCCGCTCGGCGCGCCCATCCGCCGTAGGGGCGAGCAGTCGGCGGGCGCGCTGGACTTCGACCCCTCCGGCCGCTACCTGGGCATCCCGTGGGGCACGGACGTCCTGCCCGAGTGGTGGGACGTCAGCAGGCGCCGGCGGCTCACCGCGCCTTCGGGGGCCGCGCTCAACGCGATCAGCCGCGACGGGCGCCACGGCTACGTGGTGAAGGGCCATCGCGCGGAGCTGTGGGACCTCCGCTCGGGCCGCAGGACGCCGATCCCGCCGGTCAAGCCGGAAGGTGACATCAACCAGGCCGTCTTCAGCGACGACGGCGGGTCGCTGGTGACCGCGGAGACGCTGGGCACGACCGAGAGAAGCAGGGTCCGGGTGTTCGAGGTGGCCTCGGGCGAGGAGATGACGGCCCAGACGGGCGAGATGGGCACCAGGGCGGCCTTCGTCTTCGGCGATGCCTTCATCGCCGACTGGAGCGACGACCATCCGCTCACGTTGCGGCGGCGCTCCAACTACACCACGGCCTACCGCCACGCGCTGCCCGCCTCCGTCAGCCGGCTCCGCTTCGACCTCGCCGGCCGGGCCGTCCGCTACCTGGACGAGCAGGGCGCCGTGTACACCGAGGACCTTTCCACGGTCTTCGACCGGCCGATCAGCGGCGGCACCGAGGAGGGGACGGCCCGCCTGGATCCCTCCGGGCGGGTGCTGGCCGCGGTCTGGGACGAGTACGTGGAGATCAGGGACGCGGCGACGGGCCGCCGCCTCATGAAGCCCGTCCCCTGGTCGGGCAGCAGCAGCGCCATCGCCTTCAGCGCCGACGGCCGCCGCCTCGCCGTGGGGGCCGACAACACGGTCCGCGTGGTCGAGCTGCCCTCGTACAGGGAGACGGCCAGGTTCGAGCTGGGGGGCGGGCCCGAGGAGGGCGTCATGTCGCTGGCGTTCAGCCCGGACGGCCGCACGCTGGCCGTGTCCCGCCACGGCGAGCGCGGCGAGGTCGAGCTGTGGGACCTGCGGCACGGCACCCGGCGGACGGTGCCCGGGACGAGCGGGGGCGAGCTCGTCTTCCGCCCCGACGGGCGGCTGCTCGTGTCCGGGGCCACGCTCCAGCTCGTCGATCCCGCCGGCGGCGCGGTCCGGCCGCCCGCGCCGGGCACCGGGCAGCTCAGCGGAGCCTTCGCCTTCAGCCCGGACGGCCGGCAGGTGGCCGCCTCCGGGCCCGGCCGGCTCACCCTGTGGGACGGCGACGTCAGGACCAGGATCGCCGAGTTCCCCGCGGTGCCGGGCGGCGAGCCCACCGTGCTGGCCTGGTCACCCGACGGGCGCACGATCGCCACGTACGAGGAGGGCGCGCGGGTCCGGCTCTGGGACGTGCCGAGCCGCCGGCCGCTCGGCGTCGTCCTCGACGGCAGGGTGCCGGCGGGTGGCGCGGCGCAGGGCTGGGTGGGGTTCACGGCGGACGGCACGAAGCTGCGGACCGTCACCCCGGACGGCACGGTCCGGGTGCTCGACGTGGACGAGCGGCACGTGGCCGCGACCGTGTGCGCGCGTGCCGGTCGTCCGCTCACCGCCGCGGAGTGGGCGCGTCACCTGCCCGGCGTCGAGCCGTTCACGGTGTGCCCCTGAGCGCGCCCGCTCCTGGCCGGTGGCGCGGGTCGTGCCGGTTCCGGCGGGACCGTCCCGCCCTGGAGCAGGCTCAGGCGGATACGCCGCAGCTCGGGGAGGGGCTGACGCCGAGGTCGCCGGCGAGGCTGCAACCACATCGGGGCGGGCGGTGTTCTCAAGAGCGTTGCCGACGAGAGGAGACAGTCATGACGAGGGGAACCACCGCGGAAGGGCGGCCCGTGGACGCGGAGCGGCGGCCGGGCGGCGCGTGGGCGGTGATGGAGAGGTTCTACGCCGCCGAGGCGGCGTACGTGGCCGCGGGCGGATACGGCAAGGCCGACTACGACCAGGTCGCCGCGTACCTGGATCCGGAGGTGGTGTTGTACCAGGCGCCGGGCCTGCCCTTCACGGGGACGGGGACGTGGCGCGGCCGGGAGGGCATGGAGCGGTTCCTGGCCGCCTTCAGCGGGGTGTGGGAATCGATGGAGTTCCTGGAGCAGCGGCACTGGGGCGACGAGGACACCGTGGTGGTGCGCAACCGGGTACGGTTCCGCGCCCGGGCCACGGGCCGGGAGATCGAGACGCTGATCGTGCAGCTGATCACCGTGCGGGACGGGCGCATGCTCGAATGCCGTCCCTTCTACTGGGATCCGGCCGCCATCGCTGAGGTCTGCGCCTGGGAGGGGCCGCGCTGAGCAGGGCCGGAGCTGTCACTCAAGTGCGGGAGTCATCACCGGAGGCAGACGGGACGAGGCGCCCGGCGAAGGTGCGGCGGTAGGCGCCGGGTGTGGTGCCGAGGACGTTGTGGAAACGTCTGCGCAGGTTGGTGGCCGAGGACAGGCCGACGCGGCGGGCGATGGCGTCCAGTGGCAGGTCGGTGGATTCCAGCAGGTCCTGGGCCGCGGCGATGCGCTGGTTGAGCAGCCACCGGCCCGGGCTGATGCCGAGTTGGTCGGCGAACTGCCGGGCGAGGGTACGCGGTGAGACGCCCGCGCGCGCGGCCATGGTCTCAAGGGTGATCGGTTCGCCGAGCCTCTCGGTGATCCATTCCAGCAGCGGCGCGAGGGTGCCGTCCAGCTGCGCGGGGTGCGGCGGTGCCGCGTATTGCAACTGCCCGCCCTCGCGGTGCGGCGGCATCACCATGGTCCGTGCGACATGTGCGGCGTACCGGGCGCCCTGGTCCTTGCGGATCAGGTGCATGCACAGGTCGAAGCCGGCGCCGGCCCCGGCGCTGGTGGCCACGTCACCGTGGTCCACGTACAGCACGTCCGGGTCGAGGTGAAGGTGCGGGAAGCGTGCCGCCAGCTCGCCGGCCAGCGCCCAGTGGGTGGTCGCCCTGCGCCCGTCCAGCAGGCCGGCGTGCGCCAGCGCGAAGGCGCCGGAGCAGATGCTGACCACGCGCGCTCCGCGAGCGTGCGCGCGACGCAGAGCCCGGACGACCGCGCGGGAGGGGGGCACCCGGGCCGGCAGCCAGCCGGGGACGATCACGGTGTCGGCCCGGTCGAGCGCGTCCAGCCCGTCGGTCACGAGCATGTCGTACCCGGCGTACGTGGCGAGCGGCCCCGGGTGCTCCGTGCACACGCTGAAGGTGTAGCTCGTCGGAAGTCCTGGCCGTTCGATCCCGAACACCTGGGCGGCGCAGGCGAGCTCGAAGGTCGATTGCGGTGAGCGGATGAGGGCCACCACACGATGCATGGCAAGAAAGTACCGCATGATGTCTTTCCTGGCACTCGGCGCGGCGGGCGGCCTGCCGCCAGGCTGGCCGCATGATGTTGTTCACCCTTGTACGGCCTGCCGTCCCCGGCGGCACCGACGGTCCCGGGGGCCGCGGCTAGATGTCGGAGAACGCGAAGACGGTGGGCGAGCCCGCATGGCGGGCCAGGGCGGCCGTGCTGGCCCTGGGCACGTTCGTGGTCGGGACCGACGGGTTCGTCATCGTGGGCCTCCTTCCCCGGATCCAGGAAACGCTGCACGTCAACGCGGCCGCGGCCGGTCAGATGGTGAGCGTGTTCGCCGTCGCCTACGCGCTGGTGGGCCCCGTCCTGGCCGCGGTCACGGGCAGATGGTCCAGGCGCAAGGCCCTCGTGGCCGGGATCGCGCTGCTCGCGGCGGGAAACGCCGTGACGGCGTCGGCTCACCTCCACGGGCTGGTCCTCGCCTCCCGCGTCCTGGCCGGGGCCGGTGCGGCCCTGTTCGCCGCGAGCGCCGTGGCCACGGCCGCGCACCTGGCCGGCCCGCGGCGGCGGGGGCGGGCCATCGCCGTGGTGACCGCCGGGGCGACGCTCTCGCTGGTGCTGGGTGCTCCGCTGGGCACCCTCATCGGCGGCGCATGGGGCTGGCAGACGGCCATCTGGTTCGTCGCGGCGGCCGCCGCCCTCGTCGCGGTCGTCATCGCCGTGCTGGTGCCGCCCCTCAGGCTCGATCAGGGCGCGAGCGTGCGGCAGCGCATCGCGCCGCTGACCGACCGGCGGGTCCTGCGGGTCCTGGTGGTCACCCTGCCGGCGTTCATCGGTGTCTTCCTTCCCTTCACGTACATGAGCGCGGTCTTCGCGCCGGCGATCGGCGGCGAGCCGGCCCGGCTGGCGCTCCTGCTGCTGGTGTTCGGGGTCGCGGCCACCGCCGGCAATCTGGCGGCCGGCTCGCTGAGCGATCGCCACGGCTCGCGGCGCGTCGTCGTCGCGGCCACCGCGGGCGTCGCCGCGGTGTGCGTGGTCATGCTCGCGGTCCGGCAGGTCTTCCTCCTCGTGGTGATCACCGAAGCGCTCAGCGGCGTCGTGTCGTACTCGATCATGGGGCCCCAGCAGCACCGGATCATCGCCTACGCCGACGCCGAAAGCGCGTCGCTGGTGACCTCGCTGAACACCTCCGCCGCCTACCTCGGCAACTTCCTGGCCGGGAGCATCGGCGCGGCCGTTCTCACCGTCACCGGCTCCGCGCTCCTTCTGCTGCCTGCCGCCGCGGCCTTCGCCGCCCTCGCGGCGTTCCTCGCCTGGCGGTCACCGCGCCACGATGACCGGCAAGCGCGCCTGGAATCCCGTCGTGCGGCGTAGGTCGCCGAGGTCGTGGCAGGGCGTCCGGAGGGCGTTCCCGCGGGACGTCCGGCCCTGTCAGCGCCGGGGCGAGGCCGTGCGGACCGGGATCGACCGCGGCCCGTACGTCAGGAAGGACCGCGAGTACGGGATCTCGCCGGGCGCGACGGCCAGGCCGAGCCCGGGCAGCCCGCCGAACAGGCGCCGCAGGGCGACGTCCGCCTCCAGGCGGGCCAGGGGCGCCCCCAGGCACGTGTGCACCCCGTGCCCGAACGCCAGGTGGTCCCGCCGCGCCCGGCCGAGGTCGAACGTGCCGGCGTCGGGCCCGTAACGGGCGGGATCGGTGGCGGCGCCGCCGAAGCAGACCATGACCGCCTCGCCCGTCGCGATCGGCACGCCGGCGATCTCCACCGGCTCCAGCGCGTACCGGAAGATCGCCGCGGCGATCGGCGGGCGAAGGCGCAGGGTCTCCTCGGCGACCTCCTGCCACAGGTCGCGGGACCGGGCGAGGGCGAGCTGCCGCGGCGCGGCGAGCAGGTTGACGACGGCGTGGCCGAGCAGGTGCACGGTGGTCTCGTGGCCCGCGATGAGCAGCAGGAACAGGTTGTCGACCAGCTCCCGCGCGGACAGCCGGTCCTGGTCGTCGTGGGCGCGCACCAGCGCGGTGGTGAGGTCGTCGCCCGGGTCGTGCCGCTTCTCCTCGGCCAGGCGGGCCAGGTACCGCATGAGCTCCTGGCCGGCGGCGTGGGTCTGCGCGGCCGAGCTGTCCTGCGACACCAGCGTCCGGGACCAGCCGCGCAGCGCGGCGCGCCACGCCTCGGGAACGCCGAACAGCTCGCAGATGACGGCCGTCGGCACCTGCTCGGTGAACAGCGGGACGAGGTCCACCACGGCCCGGCCGCCGTCGCCGTCGGCGGCGATCCGGTCGAGCAGGCCGTCCACCATCCCCTCCATCCAGGGGCGCAGCGCCTCGACGCGGGCGCGGGTGAACGCCCTGGACAGCAGGCCGCGCAGCCGCCGGTGCTCCGCGCCGTCGCGGACCAGCATGTGCTCGCCGAGCACCAGGGGCAGCAGCGGCCAGTCGGCGGGCACCGTGCCGTCGCGCAGCGCCGGCCAGGAGGAGGAATGCTTGCCGAACACCTTGTCGTCGCCGCTCAGCACCTCCCGCACGGCGTCGTACGTGGTCACGGCCCATGCCTCGACCCCGCCGGGCAGCCGTACCCGCACGACCGGCCCGGCCTCGCGGAAGCGGGCGTGCGTGCGCGGCAGCGGCTCGCCGGGCACGGGGAGCGGGTGGGGGGCGGCGGGATGGGGGACGGCAGGGTGAGGGACGGCAGGGTGAGGGACGGCAGAGCGGGGGACGGTGGTCATGGGTGGCCTCCTGTGGCGGGCGGGCCGAGCAGGTCCTGCACGTACGAGGCGGTCCTGCCGGGTTCGGGGATCTCGGAGACGGCGAAGCGGATGGTGTCCGTACGGTCCCAGCTCTCCATGCCGGCGGCCCACGACTGCTGGTCGCGTACGCACCGCAGGATCGGGGCCTGCGCCGCGGCCGTCATCCCCAGCCGGTCCATCACGGACGGCAGGGCCGCGGCGGCGGCGAGGTGCTCCCGCGCCCGGGCGGCGACGCGGGCGGTCACGGCGGCGACGGCGTCGCGCACGCCGAGGTGGTGATGGTGCTCCAGCACGGTGACGAGGTTGATCGGGTCGCCGCGCTCCATGTGCAGCGAGTGCACGTCGTTGATCCAGCACATGATGTCGGCCGTGCTCAGCACCAGGGTCCGGTATTCGGGCGTGCGGTGGAGCGCGTCGGTCACGGTGGCGCCCTCGACCAGCTCCACGAGGTCGAGCGTGGGCAGCACGGTGCAGGCGGCACGGCGTACCCTGACGTAGGCCGCCACGTCGGGGACGACGCCCGACAGCCGGTAGGAGTTCTCCATCAGGTGGCCCTGGAGCCACAGGTCGAGGTCGCGGCGGAACCTGGACGTCCAGGCCGGGGGACGTCCGGGCAGGGTGCGGCGCAGCAGGTCCCGCAGGGCGGCCGGCAGCGGATGGGCGGGCGGGGCGGCCGGGTCGTGGCCGGCGACCAGCAGGCGCATGCGGGTGACGAGGTCGTCGTAGAGGTCGGCGCGGCCCGTGGTGACCGCGTTGTTCTGCTGGTCGTCGGCGACGAAGAAGAGGCTGTTCCAGTCGGTGATCAGGGCCATGCCGGCGAGGGGGGCGTGCGGGCAGAGGGTGGCCATGACCCGGCCGTAGCCGAGGGCCCGGAACGTGGCCGCGAACCGCGCGGAGCCCAGCAGGCCCTGGGCGCGGCACCACCGCTCCGTCATCTCCTGCAGGAGGTCCGCCTGCGGGTGGGTGGCGGTGCTGAACGGGAGCCTCAGGTCCTGGAGCTCGTGGGCGTCGTCCACGGCGCTCACCCCCGTGCCGTTCGCGCGTGGACGGTCATGGGCAGCCGGTGAGGGCGGACGAGGGCGGTGGCCAGCTCCCGCACCGGGGCGTGCCCGGCCGGCCGCAGCCGCCAGCGCGCGCAGACCACCGCGGTCACCAGGGTCAGCTCGGTGACGGCGAACAGCTTGCCGATGCACTGGTACGCCCCGGCCGCGAAGGGGACGTACGCCCCCTTGGGGATGCGCTCCACGTTCCCCGGCAGCCACCGGTCGGGATCGAAGCGCAGCGGATCGGGGAACCAGCGGGCGTCGTGGTGGAGCAGGTACGGGCTGTAGACGACCTCCGCGTGCGCCGGGATCACCGACCGGCCCACCCGGACCTCGGTCAGCGTGCGCCGCATGAAGACCAGGGGCGTACGCAGCCGCAGCACCTCGCTGACCACCCGGCCCAGGTACTCCAGGGCGGGCAGGTCGTCGAAGCCCGGCGCCCGGCCGCCGAGCACGGTGTCGATCTCGGCGTGCACCCGCCCGGCCACCTCCGGGTCGCGGCCGATCTCGTGCAGCACCCAGCCCAGCGCCGCTCCGGGCGCCTCGATGCCGGTCAGCGCCAGGGTCATCACCTGGGCGTGCACCTCCTCGTCGGACAGGCCGGTCCCGTCCTCCTCGCGGATCGCGAGCAGGGCGGACAGCACGTCGCCCCGGTCCCGCCCCGAGTCGCGGTAGGCGGCGACGAGGTCGCCGACCGCGCGGTGCATCCTGGCCATCGCGCGGCGGAACCGGAGGTTGCCGGGCGTGGGCACCCGCTCCCACGCCGTCGGCAGCACGGTGCGCAGCAGGAGCCCGCGGGTGAGCAGCCGCATCCCCCGCTTGATCGCCTCGGCGGTGTCCTGGTGCGCGGTGAGCCTGAACAGGCTCCGGGTGAGCGCGGCCAGCGCCAGGTCGTTCATGACCTCGTCCATGGCGAGCGTCTGGCCGTCTCGCCAGGAGGCGGTGGTCTCCTCCGCCACGGCCCGCATGATGCCCGCGTAGCCGGCGAGGCGCTCGCGGGTGAAGACCGGCTGCAGGTTGCGGCGCTGCCGGCGGTGCTCGGCGCCGGACACCGTGGCGATGCCCCTGCCGAGGGCGGGCTCCAGCTTGTCGAAGATCCGCCCCCGCGTGTAGTCCAGGTCCCCGGGCACGAGGACGGCGCGCACCGTGTCCGGATGGGTGACCACGTAGACGGGGAGCCGCCCGAAGCGCACTTTGACGACGTCGCCGAAACCGGCGACCGCGGGCAGGAACTCCAGGGGCCGGCGGAGCACGGGCACGAGGTGGCCGAGCAGCGGCCATGCCCCCGGGACGTCAGGAGGCCGGTGCGAGGTGGCTTCGATCAGGTCCATGCCCGCATCCTGCGGCCGGTCCTCACGGGGCCGCTTGCGTCAAATGACTGCAATCACCGACGGGACCGGGGTGCCGCGCGGCTCTCCCCGGCGTGAGGGTGAGGCAGCCGGAGGGTGACGGCGTCCTGCCCTTGGCCGCCCGCCGCGCCATCGCTCACTGTGCAGGGGACGGATCCGCCCGTACTCCGTGGGGGGCTCTCGTGGATCTTCCGCCCGTCCAGTTGCCCGTCCCCGGCGAGCGTTGCGTACGCACGGTCCGCCGGATCCGTGACGAGTCGGGGCCGATCGCGCCCGTCATGCTGCCGGGCGGCGTACCGGCCTGGCTGGTGACCGGCTACGACGCCATCAGCGAGGTCCTGGCCGGGGACGACGTCCTCTACAGCAAGGACGCCCGCCACTTCGCCGCCCTGCACGACGGCCGGGTCCCCGCCGACTGGCCCATGCGCCAGATCATCGAGGGCGAGCACCTCCTGCTCAAGGACGGCGCCGACCACCGCAGGCTGCGCGGCCTGGTCAACCGGGCCTTCACCCCCGCGCGCGTCCGGGCGCTCGCGCCCCGCGTCCAGGGCCTCGCCGACGAGCTGCTGGACGGCCTGGCGGCCGACGGCGACGGGGCCGACCTGGTCCGCCGCTACACCGAGCCGCTGCCGATCACCGTGATCTGCGAGCTGTTCGGCGTGCCGCCCGGGGACCGCGCCCGCATCCGCGCCTGGACCCGGGTGCTCCTCTCCCACGACGCCACCCCGCGGGCCGCCGGGGAGGCGGGGTCGGCGCTGCCGGCGTACCTGGCCGGGCACGTCGAGCTGCGGCGCCGCGCGCCCGCGCAGGACCTGACCACCGGCCTGATCAGGGCGCAGGACGAGGACGGCGCACGGCTGTCCGACAACGAGATGCGCTGGATCCTGTGGTCGGTCATCGTGGCCGGCCACGAGACCACCATGCACCTGATCGCCAACGCCGTCGTCGCGCTGTGCGCCGACCGGGACCAGCTCGACCGGGTACGGGAGCGGGGCGACTGGGCCGCGGCGGTGGAGGAGGCCCTGCGCTCGCGCAACTCCGTGGTCAACACGGTGCCGCGTTACCCGCTGCGGGACGTGCGCATCGCCGGTGCGGAGGTGGCCGCGGGGGAGGCGGTGGTGGTCGCGTTCGGCGCGAGCGGCACCGACCCCTCCAGGTACGGGCCGCGGGCCGAGCGGTTCGACGTCACGCGCGACCCCCTGCCGCACCTGGGCTTCGGCAGGGGGACGCACTTCTGCCTCGGCGCGCCGCTGGCCAGGCTGGAGGCCCGCATCGCGCTGTCGGCGCTGTTCACCCGCTTCCCGCGGCTGCGCCTGGCCGTGCCGGAGCCGGAGCTGGTCCACACCCCGTCGATCATCACCGAGGGCCCGCGCGTCCTGCCGGTGCTGCTGTCCTGACGGGCTCCCGCACCGGCGCCGTACGGCCGGACGGGTGGCGGTACGGCGCCCGCGGGCGGGGTGCCGGTTGCGGCAGCCGCTGCCGCAGGGAGGAGGCCCTGGCCAGCACGGCCCTGACCGCGGGGATGCCCTGGTAGGGCCGCAGCCTCGCCTGCAGGTCGGCCAGGGCGGCGCGGGCGCGCCCGGAGTTGACGGCCGGGTAGTCGTCCAGGAACCGGTGCCAGGTGGCGGCGGCCTCCAGGCAGTGGCCCATGCGGAGCTGCAGGCCGGCGATGCGGGACAGCGTGACGGCGCGGGCGTGCCGTTCCCGGGCGGGGCGGTGCCGTACCGAGATCTCCAGTTGCGCGATGGCCTTCGGCGTGTCACCGAGCAGCGCCAGCGTCAGCCCGCGCTGGCAGGCCAGCGTCGCCGCGAGCGCGGGGCGCGCGTCGCCGGCCCGCGCGAGGTGGTCGTGCGCGGCCGCCATGTCGGCGAGCGCGGCGGCGGCGTCTCCCGCCGCCGCGTGCGCGACCGCGCGCTGCCCGCTCAGCGGCGCCAGCTCCCGAGGCGGCAGGTCGCCGGCCGCGGCCACGGCGGCGTGGGACAGGGCGAGCGCGTGGGCGTGGTGGCCCAGCCACACCGCCTGCGCGCTCATCGTCGACAACACCCTGGCCCGCAGCCCGCTCTCCGCCGGCCGGGCGGCCAGCCGGAGGGCGACGAGGCAGTACCGCTGGGCGAAGCCGTGCAGCTCGTCGTGGTAGCACAGCACGCCGCACAGGTGGGCCAGCCGGGCCGCCGTGGCCAGCAGCTCCGCGTGGATCTCCGGCGGCGCCGCGCGCAGCGCCGGGACGACGGTGTCGGCGAGGTAGCGGCCGAGCCCGCCACGGACGTGGCCCGCGCCGCCCGTCTCGCCCGCCTCGGTGAACAGCCGCAGCATGGCCTCGGCCGAGGCGACGTCCTCGGGCCCGACCCGCACGGGCCCCGCCACCGGCCCCGGCACACGGGCTGGCGCCACGTGGACGGGCGCCACGTGGGCGGGATCCATGTGGGCGGGCGCCGCGTGGGCGGGCGCCGTTTGGAGGGGCGCGTCCGCCGGGAGGGGCGTGTCCGCCGGGAGGGGCGTGTCCGCCGGGAGGGCCGGCAGCCGATAGACGCGGTACGGCGACGTGGCCAGCCTGGCCGGATCGCTCGCCCCGGCCAGCGCGACCAGCCGGTCGAGCGGATCGCCGCACTCCTCGGCGGCGTACCCGCCGAATCCCGCCTGGCCGGGCAGGACGGGGCGGTTCAGCCGGCGGGAGAGCGCCTCGGCCACGACGTGGGGGACCGGGCGCCGGGGGACCATGCCGGCCAGCCACTGCCCGGCCGAGGACCGGGAGTAGCCGAGCCTCAGGCCGGCCTCCCTGCCGACGGTGTTCACCGCCTGCGCCAGGCTCCGGCCGTTCCAGGCCGCTTCGTTGACCAGCGCGTGCAGGCGATCGTTGCGCGACTTGCGGGAGTCCATGAGCTCCTCCGAGGAACGGATGGACGACGGGACGGCTGCCCGCAGGCTAGGGGCGGGACCGGCCGGCCGGCGTCCGTCATTTGACTGCTTCGCCGTCACCGGCGGGGCCGCGGGCGACGTCGCGCGAGCTGTCAAGCCCCTGGCGGCGCGGACGTGTCGAACATCGCCCGCGACTGGACGCCGCGCGGGCCGCGGCGCGTGGACGGCCGCGAAACGCGCGTGGTTGCTTGAAGGCGTCGCGGAATTACCGCGCCGTTCGACAGGAAAAGTGGAGGAGAAATGGCCGCCAACGAAAATCCGTTCGGGCTGGACCTGAGCGCGCTGGACGTCGTGACCGTGGCGCTTCCCGGCTCCGAGGTGCTGGTCGAGGCCGTCGCCATGGGCCTGGGCAACACCGAGATCGGCGCCTCCGGATGCACCTCCGGCAAGAGCTGGCTCATTTAGGAGAACCACGCGCGGGTGCCGGCGCGCGCCGCCGCACCGGCACTCGCGAAAAGGCGCCCTGTTCATGACGGTTGATGAGGGAAAGGCGGGGACGAACCGTGGACGATGCCGTGGTGGTCAGGATCGCGGCCCTGCCCGTGGCGGCCCTGGACGGGTTGCGGTGCGCCGGGACGTGGTCCGCGATCCGGACGATCCTCCGCGAGCAGGACGAGCTCTCGGCGGAAGGCCGTGACCTCGCGCTCGCCCTGGAGCCCGCCATCGGCGCCGCCGCGCCGGGCCCCGCGAAGTCCCGCCTCGTCGCGCTCCGCAGAGCGCTGTACAACGGGCGCCCGCGACCCGCGGCGGCGCGGCTGGCCGAGCTGCCGGCCGCGCTGGACGGCCGGTTCGACCGGCGGGTCCGGAGGTGGCTGGAGAGGTCGCGATGTTGCGAGCGGTCGTGCGCGGAGCTGGCCCCGCTGCTGGCGCGCGAACGCCTGGACCGGCAGCGGCACCTGCGCCGGTGGGCCGCGACCGAGGCGTTCGGCCACGGGCTGGTTCAGGCCAGCCCGGCGCTGGCGGCGGCGCTGCGGCAGTGGCTGGACTCCCCCGAGGGGACCGCGCCGTCGCGCCGGCTCGACCTGCGCCTGAGCCGCTACCTGTCCCGGGTGGTGGCCAAGACCAGCCCCCACTCCACCTTCACCATGATGGGCCTCGGCTCCTGGGGCACCGGCCCGGAGCCGGTGAGCCGGCGGGGCCGCTGGACCTGGCGCACGGCGGCCGAGCCCGACCTGTGGCTGCTGCGCAGGCTCCTCAGCGACCTGGCCGGGCAGGACGCCGACCTGGCGGCGCTGTTCCTCGTCAAGCCCAACGCCAGCCTGACGGAGGACGAGGGCCGCCTGTGGTACCTGAGCGAGACCGAGGACGAGTACCGCAGCGTCCCCGCCTCCGAGCCGCTGCGCCGGCTCCTGCGCGCGCTGGACGGCGAGGCGCCCCGCACGCTCGCCGAGGCCCGGCGGCTCGTCGCGGCGCAGGGCGCGCCCGGACCCGCCGACCGGCTGCTCGCGCGGCTCGTCGACCTGCACGTGCTGGAGGTGCACCCGCCGGTCGCCGACCAGGCGCGCTCCCACCTGGACCGGCTGAGCGAGAGGCTGGCCCCGCACCCGGCCGCCGGCGTGCTGGCGCAGCTCGGCAGGGCGCTGGCGGGCGCGCCCCGCGCGGCCGGCCTGGGCACCGCGCTCGACCTGCAGCGGCAGGCGCGTTCGGCGCTGGAGGGGCTGCACCGCGGGGCGCCGCACGCCGGGCTGCCCAGGCTGCCCGACAAGAACCTCTTCCACGACAACGCCGTCTTCAGCTCGCCCGTGACCTGCCTGGGCCGCGACGCCTGGCGCGGCGTGCTGGGCGACCTGCACGCCGTCCGCGAGTTCCTCGGCGCCTTCCAGCGTGACACCGAGATCCGGCTGCTCGCGGCGCACCTGTTCCGCGAGGTGTTCGGCGCCGGGGCCCAGGTGCCCTTCGGCCGCTTCCACCGCACGCTGGCCCGGCTGCTGAGCGCCCCCGAGCCGGGCGGTGCCGCCGACGAGCTGCACGCCCTGCTGTACCGGGGCAGGCCGGCGGGGCCGCCCCGGCCGGGCGCCACGGCCGAGGTCGGGGAGCTGCGGCGGTACCGGGAGGGGGTCCTGGCCGAGCTGCGCGCGCGGCCCGTCCCGCCCGACGGGTCGCTGCGGCTGCCCCCGGCCCTGCTGGCGCGGTGGTGGGCGCGGCGGCCGGGGTCCGTGCGGCCCGTGGGCGCGATGGCCTGCTACGTCCAGCCGCTCCGCGCCGACGCGCCGGGTCCGGTGAGCCTGGTGCTCAACAGCGTGGCCGCCGGGCACGCCGCGGCACGCAGCCGCGTCCACCGGCTGCTGGAGGTCGCGGGGATGCCCGCGGGGGACGAGCCGGGGGAGCGGGGTGGCGCCGCCGGCATCCCGGCGGAGATCGCCGGGTCCTTCGGGCACAACGTCAACCTGCGCTCGGGCACGACCGCGTACGAGATCGACTATCCGGGCGTGGTCTCGGAGCGCCCGCCCGGCCTCCGCCTCCCGCTGCGGGACCTGGCCGTCCGCCACGACCCCGCCGACGGCGTGCTGGAGCTGGTACGCGCCGCCGACGGCGTGCGCGTCGAGCCGCGGCACACCGGGATGGTCGCCGCCCCCTTCCTGCCGCGGACGGCCAGGCTGCTGCTCCAGCTCTTCGGCGACCAGCCCAGCGTCGCCGTCCCGGCCTGGGCGTTGTTCGCCGAGCCGCCGCGGCGGACCCCGGAGGGCGTGGTCGGCACCCCGCGGGTGTGGGTGGGCGACGTCGTCGTGGCACGCGCCACCCGCTACGCCGCCGCGGAAGCCGTCCCCCGGCGGCGACCCGGGATGCCCGAGACCGAGCACCTGCTCGCCCTGGCCCGCTGGTTCGCCGCCCATGACATCCCGCCCCGCTGCTTCGTCTTCTCCCTGGACCCCGGGTCCTGGGGCCAGGACCCCTGGCGCACCGCGCGCCTGGCCAAGCCCACCTTCCTGGACCTGGCCGATCCGGCGCTGGTCGCGCTGTTCGACCGCCAGCTCGCCGACTGCGGCGCCTGCGTCGCATTCCAGGAGGTGCTGCCCGGCCTGGCGGAGGCCGCCGATCTCGGGACCGGGGGACGGCATGTCGTGGAGTACGTGCTGGAGCTGCGCGAGCGCGGCGGCGAAGGAGGCGGCGATGGAGGCGGCGATGGCTGAGCCGGAGCGGTGGATCTCGCTGCACGCCTTCCACCGGGGCGGCACCGACCGGCTCATCGGCCAGGCCGTCGGCGGGCTGGTGCGCTCGCTGGACGCCGACGGCCTGCTGGCGCGCTTCTTCTTCCTCAGGTACTGGGAGGGCGGCCCGCACCTGCGGCTGCGGCTGTCGCCGGCCGCGCGCGCCGCCGAGGTCGAGCAGCGCGCCAGGGCCGCGCTGGAGCGGCACCTGGCCGCGTACCCGACGCGCACCCCCTGGGACCCGCGGCGGTACGCCGTCGCCGCCGAACGGCTGGCGAGCATGGAGAGCCTCCAGGACTACGACCGGCGCCTGCGCTCGCGGGACGGGGTGGAAGCCGTGCCCTACCGGCCCGAGCACCACGTGTTCGGCGGGCCGGAAGCGACCCGTGCGGCCGAGAGGCACTTCGACGACTCCAGCCGCATCGCGCTGGCGCTCCTCGCCCGCGAGGAGGAACGCGGGCGGCTGGCCGGCTTCGCCGCCGCCGCGCTCACCCTCGCCCTGGCCGCCTGGGAGCCGGACCCCGGCCGGCTCGGCCACGTCCTCGCGACGGACCGGGAGCGGTGGGACCCGCCGGGGGAGCGGTCACGGCGCGCCGAGCTGCTCGACCGGCACCGCCTCGCGCTGCGCGGGCAGGTCCTGCGCTGCCTGCGCATCGCGACCGGCCAGGACGTTCCCGGGGACGGCGACCCTCTGGGCGCGTGGTGGCGCTCCATCGACACCCTGCGCGGGCACGTCGTGCGGCTGCAGGCCGAGGGGCGCTTCCGGCCCCCGCCGTCCGGCTCCTCGTTCCAGCCGCCGGGCACCAGCCGGGCCCGCGGCGACGTGCTGGTCCTGCTCGTCCGCTGTGTCCACCTGCTGTGCAACCGGCTCGGCCTGGCGGGGCCGGAGGAAGCACACCTGCGCCACCTCGTCGGCACCGCCCTCATCGACGCCGCCCTCATCGACACCTGACCACTTCCCGCGGAAGGAGCACCGGTGAACGCCATCGGACCCGACACGAGCCAGCTTCCCTGGCACAGCATCCAGGTGCGTTACTACCAGGACGACAAGGACGCGCTGATCCTCGACGCGGTCCGGCCGCTGCTGGCCGAGCTGGGGGATCGGGTGCGCGAGCCGTACGTCGTCCGGCACTGGCGGCGCGGCCCGCACCTGCGGCTCAACCTGCGCGCGACCACGGACGCGTGGGAGAGCGAGATCCTGCCGCTCGCCACCGAACGCCTGGGCGCCTACCTGCGCGAGCACCCCTCCAGCGCGTCCCTGGACGAGGCGGCGCTGACGGAGGCGCACCGCATGCTGGCCGTCAGGGAGAGCGACCACGGCCCCCTGCGCCCGTGGTACCCGGACAACTCCCTGCAGACCGAGCCCTACGAGGACCGGCTGCACGTCCTCGGCGGCCGTCCCCTCATGGACCTGATCAACTCCTTCCACGCCGAGAGCACGCGGATGGCGTTCGGCACCCTGGACGCGATCCGGCGCGGCGAGCTGTCACTGTTCCAGCTCAGCCTGGACCTCATGATCGCGTTCGCGCACACCAGCGTCCCGCCGATCTCCCGCGGGTACATGTCCTACCGGTCCCACGCCGACGCCTTCTGCTCCTACTGCGTGGACCGCGACGGCGTCCGGGCGGGCTTCGAGGCCAAGTACCGCCGGCACGCGCCGGAGCTGCGCGCGCTGGTGCGGGCCCGGGTCGCGGAGGTGGACGACGGCCGCGCGCCCGCGCACGTACGCGACTGGCTCGACTACATCGCGCGCAGGAAGGCCATCGCCGAGCCGCTCATCGCGAGCGGGGTGATCGACCTGGAAGCCCCCACCCCCGAGCCCGAGTGGCGGCAGCTCCACACGATCGACTTCCACGAGATCCTGCTGGCCACCGGCCGTTACCGGAGCGAGGTGCTCGGGTCGCCCTGGTTCCTGAGCCACCGCCTGGCCATCAACATGCTCTACACGCACCTGGCCAGGCTCGGCCTCGCTCCGCTCCAGCGCTACCTGTTCTGCCACCTGATCGCCTCCGCCGTGGAGGAGGAGTACGGCGTGTCGGCCGTGGACAGGGCCCGGGCCTGGGCGCGGGGGGCGCGGCCCGCCCCCGTCCCCAGCGCCTGAGCCCCGGTCACCGCCGTGTTCCCGGTCACCGCTGTGTCCCCGGTCCCTCAGGGTCGTCCTCGTCCTCGGTGGCGAAGCCGTGGAGCTGGGCGCGGGTGGAGATGCCCAGCTTCGGGAAGATCCGGTACAGGTGGGTGCTGACCGTGCGGTGCGACAGGAACAGGCGCTCGCCGATCTCCTTGTTCGACAGCCCCCGCGCGGCCAGCCGGACGATCCGCCGCTCCTGCGCGGTCAGCCGGCCGAGCGCCGCCGGCTCCGCGGGCCGGGCGGGCCGCGCCGCCTCCGGGGGCTGCGAGCCGTCCGGCCGCACGCCGCTCGCCTGGAGCTCCGCCCTGGCCCGGGCGGCCCACGGGCGCGCCTCCAGCCGCTCGAAGACGGTCAGGGCTTCGGTCAGCTGCCGCCTGGCCGCGGCGATCCGGCGCCCACGGCGCAGGCGCTGGCCGTACTCCAGCCGGGCGCGGGCGCGCTCGAACGGCCAGGGCTCGCCCGCGGGGTCGTCCAGCACGGCCGCGAAGTGCGCGACGCCCTCCTCGAACGAGGAGGCCAGCAGCCCGCGTGCCGTCCGCGTCAGCAGGTTCAGCCGCGCGTTGGCGCGTACGCGGGGCTCGGCGGCGTCGAGCACGAGCGCGGCGTCCCGCGTGTGTCCCGTGAGCGCCGCCGCGGCGGCCAGGTCGGCGAGCGCGTAGAAGGAGTGGTGGTCGTGCACGGGCGTGCCGTCGGCGGCGAACAGGCGCCGGAAGTGGTTGTGGGCGACCTCGGGGTTGCCCTCCGCGGCCGCGGCCAGGCCGAGCGCCCGCCCGGCGCGGACGGCCACGATGCGGCTCTGGGCGTCCGCCGTGGTCAGCGCCCGGTGGGCCAGGGTACGTGCCTCCTCGCCACGCCCGCGGAGCGCGCAGAGCATCGCCTGCAACGACAGGGCCATCGCCGTGGACAGGCCGGGATTGCTCTCGTGAGAGATCCGGACGGCGTGCGCGGCGACCGACCCGGCCTCGCGCCACCGGCCGGCGTCCAGGCAGGCGAACCCGTAGAAGGTGAGGAACACGCTGTTGCTGTCGGGCAGCGCCGCGTCGCCTTCGGGGTCCAGCAGCGGCCCGAGCAGGTCGATGGCCGCCTCCGGGACGTCGGCCAGCGCCGCCGCCAGGCCCAGCGCCAGGCGACCGGCGAAGTCCCGCCGCGGAGCGGCGCGCTCGCGCTCGACCGCCGCGCGGACCTCCTCCTGGCGGCCGAGCGGATCCGCGCAGACCGAGACCCAGAGCCGGACCGGGTCGTCCGGACCGGACGGCGGCGGCAGGCAGCGCCCGATCTCCTCGCGGTGCCCGCGGAGACCGGAGTGGAACGCGGCCAGGCCGGCCACGGCCAGCATGCCGACCGCCGCGCACGGCATGCCGGCCGCGGCCTCTCGCGCCGCCGGCACCAGCAGGGCCACGGCCGCGTCCTGCCGCCCGCTGTTGGAGATGGCCCAGCCCACCAGCGGCGGCAGCGCGGCCAGCACCTCGGGGTCCTCGGTCAGGGCGGCGGCCGCGGCCGTGTAGTCCTCGACCTTGCCGACCCGCTCGGTGAAGAGGGCGTAGCGGGCCGCCTTGACCAGCCGCCCGGCCTGTGTCGCGCTGTCGGGGGTCAGCCGGGCGGCGCGTTCGGCCGCCGCCAGGGCCCGCGCCGGCGCGCCCCGGCGCCCGGCCCTGTCGCCCGCGGCCTCCAGCAGGCCCGCGATCTCCTCGTCCGGTCCCGCGGCGGCGGCCCCCAGATGCCAGGCCCGCCGGTCGGGGTCGTCCGCGACGCGGGCCAGCTCCAGATGCGCCGCGCGGCGCCGCTCGAACGGCGTGGCCTGGTAGAGGGCCGAGCGGATCAGCGGGTAGCGGAAAGCCGGCCGGTCGCCGCCGAGGTCGAGCAGCCCGGCCCGTTCCGCCTCGGCCAGCGCGTGCGACCGGTCGCCGGGGGCGGCGCGGAGCACGGCCGGCCATTCGGCGTCGTCTGCGGCCGCCATCAGCACCAGCAGGTCACCGGCCGCCGGCGGCACCCGCGCGAGGAGCGTGGCGTAGGTCCGCTCCAGCCGCTCGGTGACGGGGAAGTGCTCGCCCGGCCACAGCGCCGTGGCGCCCGTCATCGCGGCCAGCTCGATCACGGCCAGCGGGTTGCCGCCGGCCTGGCGCAGCAGCCGCCGCCCGAGCGGCCCGGCCGGCGGGTTCGGCTGCCGGCTCGCCAGCAGCTCCGCGGCGTCCGCGGGCAGCGGGCCCAGCTCCACCTCGGCGACCCCGGTGCCGAACGCGCCGGGCACGTCGCCACGGGTGCAGGCCAGAACGGCGATCCGCCGCCCCACCGTCTGCCCGGCCGTCTGCCCGGCCGCCTGTCCGGCCGTCTGCCCCACCGCCTGCCCGGCCGTCTGCCCGGCTGCCTGTCCCGCCACCTGTCCCGCCGCGCAGGCGATCGCCTCCAGCGAGGCTGGGTCGTACCAGTGCAGGTCGTCGGCCACCACCAGGACCGGTGCGCGGCGGGCCAGGCCGGACAGCAGCGCCGCCGTGGCCCGGCCGACCGGCTCAGGCGGCGGCGTCGCGGCGCCGTCCAGCGCGAACGCGGCCCGCAGCGCCTCCCGCGGCCCGTCCGGGAGCCCGTCCAGCTCCGCGAGCACCGGGTGGAGGATCTGGTGGAGCGCGGCGAAGGCCAGCCGGGTCTCGTCCGGGTGGCCGCGCGCCCGCAGCAGGACGTCGCCGTCCCGGCGGTGCCCGCGTACGGCGTGGTCGGCCAGCAGCGTCTTGCCCATGCCCGCGTCGCCCCGTACCACCAGGGCGGCCGGCGAGGAGCGGCCGGCCCGCCACCGCCGCAGGAAACCCTCGATCAGCGCCAGCTCGCGTACCCGGCCCACGATCACTGTTCACCGCCGAAGTCGTCGCGACGATTTCCCCGGGAACCCGACTTACAGTATGGGTGTCGCCGCCCGCCCTGGGAGGAGCCATGGAAACGGGTCTTGTGGGCAGGGACGCCGAGCTGGCGGCTCTCGCCGCCCTCCTGGGGCGGCTGCCCGGCACGGGAGGCACGCTGGTGATCAGGGGCGAGCCGGGCATCGGCAGGACCGCGCTCCTGGCGGCGGCGGAGGAGGGCGCGCACGCGGCAGGCTGCCGCGTCCTGCGCGCGGCCGGGGTGGAGTCCGAGGCCGGGCTGCCGTACGCCGGGTTGCACCGGCTGCTGTGGCCGGTGGTCCACGGGCCGGGCCGCTCGCCCGTCCCCGAGGCGGCGGCCCTGCTGCGGAGGCTCGGCGACGGCGCGCCGCCCGAGCCGTTCCGCGCCGGCCTGGCGCTGCTGGAGCTGCTGGCCGGGCTGGCCGGGCTGGCCGGGCTGGCCGGGCAGCACGCGGTGGTCGCGGCCGTCGACGACCTGCACTGGCTGGACGAGCCCTCCCAGCAGGCACTGGCCTTCGCCGCCCACCGGACCGGCCCGCACCCGGTCCTGATCATCGGCACGGTACGCGACGGCCACGCGGGCCCGTTCACCGCCGGGGGCTTTCCCGAGCTGCCGCTCACCGGGCTGGACGACGCCTCGGCCGGGCGGCTGCTGGCCGGCCGGGCCGCCGGGCTCGGCACCGCCGGCCGGGAGAGGATCGTCGGCGCGGCCAGGGGCAACCCGCTGGCCCTGGTCGAGCTCGGCGACGCGGCGCTGACGGGCGAAGGCCCCGGCGCCGCCCGGTCCGGGGCGCTGCCGGCGCGGCTGGAACGCGCTCTCACCGACCGGCTCGCCACGCTGCCGCCCGCGACCAGGGACGCCGTCCTCGTCGCGGCGGCCGCTCACGGCGACGACCTGTCGGAGCTCCTGGCCGCCGCGGCCGACCTGGCGGGCGTCCCGCTCACCGCGACCGTCTTCGACGCCGCGGTCGAGGCCGGGCTGCTGCGGCTGGACGGCACGCGCCTGCGCTTTCGCCATCCGCTCCTCCGGCCGGCCGTCCTCCAGGCCGAGCCGCTGGGACGTAGGCTGGCCGCGCACGCCGCGCTGGCGCGGGCGCCGGCCGGCGACCCCTGCCGCCGCTCCTGGCACCGGGCCCAGTCGGTGCTCGGCCCTGACGACCCGATCGCCGACGAGCTGGCGGCCGGCGTCGCGGTGTCGCTGCGGCGTGGCGCGGTGGCCGCGGCCGTCCAGGGGCTGGAGCGCTCGGCGCAGCTGACCACCGATCCCGTGGCGCGGCGGCGCAGGCTGCTGCTGGCCGCCGAGCACGCGTTCGGGCTGGGACAGGCGGAGCTGGTCTCCCGGTTGCTGGGCGAGGCGGCGGGGGGCGAGCTGTCCGGGCTGGACCGGGCCAGGCTGGAGTGGCTGAGGGAGATCTCCGGCGACGGGGTGCCCGGGGACGCCGGGCGGGTGCTGGAGCTGTGCGCGGCGGCCCGGCGGGCGGCGGGCTCGTCCGACGCCGATCTCGCGCTCAACCTGCTGCACGGCGCCGCGCTGCGCTGCTGGTGGGCCGACCCGGGGCCGCGGGCCAGAGCGGAGGTCACCGCGACGGCCGACGCCCTGCTCGCCACCGGGACGAGCGCCAGGACACCTCCGGAGCACCCCGCCATGCCTTCAGGGAGCCCCGCCATGCTTCCGGAGAACCCCGCCATGACCGCCTCCAGGAGCGTGGCCCGCCAGGTCGTGGCCGTCGCGCTGGCGGAGCCGGTCCTGCGCGGCGCGGCGGTCTCCGGCCGGCTCTCGGCGATCCCGCCGGCCAGTGCCCTGGACGGGGTCGCGCTGTGCCTGCTCGGCCAGGCCGCGTACGCGATCGGCGACCTGCCCAGGGCCGCGGACCTGCTGAGCAGGGCGGAGCTGCGCCTGCGCGAGGAAGGTCGCCTCGGCCTGCTCGCGCAGGCGCTCACCCTCCAGGCCGGCGGCTGCCTCCTCATGGGCGAGTGGGACCGGGCCGGCACGGCGGCCGAGGAGGCGCACCGGGTGGCGACCGGCAGCGGCCAGCCCCTGTGGGCGGCGGGCTCGACCGCCCGGCTCGCCGTCCGGTGCGCGCTGCGCGGCGAGAGCGAGCGCGCCGTGGAGCTGGCGGGCGCGGTGGAGGCGGCGGCCGCGCCGGGCCGGCTGGCCGCCCTGCTGAGCTGGGCGGTGCTGGCGCGCGGCATCGCCCGGCTGGTGACCGGCGAGCACGAGCGGGCCTTCCACGTGCTGCGCCGGCTGTACGACCCGGCCGACCCCGGCCACCACCGGCGCGAGTCGTTCGGCGGGCTGCTCTTCTTCGCCGAGTCCGCGCTGCTCAGCGGCCGGGCCGCCGAGGCGCGGCAGGTCGTGGCCGGGCTGGAGCGGGTGGCGCTCGTCACGCCCGCGCCCCTGCTGCACGCGCAGTTGTTGTACGCGCGGGCCGTGCTCGCCGACACCGACGACGCCGCCGAGCGGCTGTACGGCGCGGCGCTCGGCCACGACCTGAGCCGCTGGCCGCTCGTCCGCGCCAAGGTGGAGCTCGCTCACGGCGGCTGGTTGCGCCGGCGGCGGCGCGCGGCCGAGGCCCGCCTGCCGCTGCGCTCCGCCCAGGTCGCCTTCGGCCTCATCGGGGCCGGCGCCTGGGCCGAGCAGGCGCGTTCCGAGCTGCGGGCGGCGGGCGAGCCGGCGGACGAGCCGCGGCCTCGCGCGCTGGACGCGTTGTCGCCCGTGGAGCTGCGGGTGGCCCGCCTGGCGGCGCAGGGCCTGTCGAACAAGGAGATCGGCAGGCGGCTGTTCCTGTCGCCACGGACGGTCGGCAGCCATCTGTACCGGCTCTTCCCCAAGCTCGGCATCACGGCCAGGGCCCAGCTCGCGGCGCGGCTGGAGCGGCTCGCGGCGGACGAGCCCGGCGGTTGAGGCGGGACGCATGCCACCCGGGCCGCGCGTACGTACGATCGAGGGCAGGCGGCGACGAGGGGAGTGCGATGCGCGGCACGAGCCTCCTGGGGCGGGATCGCGAGCTGGCCGTGGTGGGCGAGCTCCTGGACCGGCTGCCGGCGGCCGGGGGCACGATCGTGCTGGCCGGCGAGCCGGGCATCGGCAGGAGCACGTTGCTGCGGGTCGTGGCCGAGCGGGCCGGGTCGGCGGGCGCGCTGGTGTCGGCCGTCACCGGGGTGCCGGGCGGCACGCCGTACTCGGGGCTGCGCGAGCTGCTGGCCCCGCTCGCCGGCGCGCTGGCGGCCCTGACCGGGCCACCGCGCGCCGTGCTCGACGCCATGCGCGGGGAGGCCCCGGGCGGGGAGGCCCCGGGCGGGGAGGCCGCGCACGGGGAGACCGCGCACGGGGAGACCGCGCGCGGGAGGGCCGCCGGCCCGCCGCAGCCCTACGCGGTCGGGATGGCCACGCTGCACCTGCTGGCGGCGGCCGCGTCCCGGCGTCCGGTGGTCCTGGCGGTGGACGACGCCGACCGGCTCGACGGGCCCACCGCGGAGGTGCTCGGCTTCGTGGGCCGGCGGCTGGGCCACGACGCCGTCGTCCTGATCGAGGCGGTGCGCCCGCCGGGCACCCGCGCCGCGCCGCGGCTCGGCCTGCCCGTGCTGGAGCTGTCCCCGCTCGACGACGAGGCCGCCCGCGTGCTGGTGCGACGCCACGCGCCAGGGGCGACGGTCACGGCACGCGAGTGCATCCTGCGCACCGCCCGGGGCAACCCCCTCGCCCTGACCGAGCTGCCCCGCGCCTGGCGCGACGGCGGCCCGTCCGACTCCTGGACGCCGCCCCGGGTGACCGGCCGCCTGGCGGACGCCTTCGCCGGAGGGCTCGCCGCGCTGCCGCGCGACGCCAGGGACACCCTGCTCGTCGCCGCCGCCGACCAGGTGGGCGACCTGCCGGAGATCCTCGCCGCGGCCGCCGTCCTGGCCGGGCACGCGGTCGCGGTGGACGTCCTGGACGCCGCGGCCGACCTGGTCGGGCTGGAGGGCATCGGCCTGCGCTTCAGCCATCCCGTCGTACGCTCGGCCGTCCTGCGCGCCGAGACCCGGGACCGCCTGCGCGCCGCGCACGCGGCACTGGCACAGGTGCTGCGCGGCGAGCCGTACCGGCGCGCCTGGCACCTCGCCCATGCCACCGCTGCCCCGGCCGGCCCGTCGGTCGGCCCGTCGGTCGGCCCGTCGGCCGGTGAGCCGGCCGGTGAGCCGGCCGATGTGCTGGCGGACGTCGGGTCGGTCGCGTCGCGCCGGTGCGGCGTCGCGCTCCTCGTCCAAGGGCTGGAGCTGTCGGCCAGGCTCACCGGCGACCAGGAGGCGCGCGGCAGGCGGCTGCTGCACGCCGCGCGGTACGCCCAGGAGCTCGGGCAGCCGCACGTGGTGCGCGACCTCCTCGACGCGGCCGAGCGGGCCGGCCTGCCCGCCGGGGAGCGGATCAGGCTGGAGTGGCTGCGCGACGTCTCCGAGGAGGACACCAGTCCTGACCCGGCCCGGGTGGCGCGCCTGTGCGCCACGGCCGAGCGGGTCGCGGCCGGCGACCCCGGCCTCGCGCTCGACCTGCTGCTCGGCGCCGCGCAACGCGTCCAGCGCACCGCGCCGGGCCCGATCGCGCAGCGGCTGGTGGCCGGGACCGCCGACGCGCTGGGCCGGGCGATCCCCGGCGGCCGGGCCGACGCCCGCTGCCTGGCGGCGCTCGCGCTGGCCGAGCCCGTGCTCAGGAACCGCGAGGTGGCCGAGCGGCTGCCCGCGACGGCGGCGGTGGCCGACCTCCCCGACGAGGACGGCCTCCGCCTGCTCGGGCTGGCGGCGCACGCCGTCGGCGATCCGGTCAGGGCCGTCGCGCTGCTCGGCCGGGCCGAGGCCGGCCTGCGTGCCCAGGGCCGGCCGGGCCCGCTGGCCGAGGTGCTCGTCCTGCGGGCGGTGAACCTGTCCCTGCTCGGCGACTGGAACGCGGTCACCCGGGCGACGGAGCAGGCCCGCCGGGTGCTGTCCGAGACCTGCCGGCCCACCTGGGCGGACACGCTGACGGCGGCGGAGGCGGTCGCCGCCGGGCTGCGCGGGGAGACCGAGCGCGCGCTGAAGCTCGCGCTCAGGGCCGACGGCAGCCGCCGCTCCGACCTGGTGGCCGGGGTACGGCTGGCCCGGGGCCTGGGCTGGCTGGCCGCCAAGCGGCACGAGCGGGCCTACGAGGAGCTGCTGCCGCTGCTCGACAAGCCCGCTCGCGAGCTGGGCAGGGCGTCCTTCGCCGCCGTCATGCCGTTCTTCGCCGCGGCGGTGGCCGGCGAGCGGGTGGGCCGGGCCCGCGCCGTGCTGGCCACGCTGGAGGAGGTCGCCCGCCTGGCGCCGGCCCCGCTGCTGCACGTCCAGCTCCCCTACGCGCGTGCCGTGGTGGCCGACGACGCGGCGGCCGAGTCCCTGTTCCTGGACGCGCTCGGCCACGACCTGGCGCGCTGGCCGCTGATCCGGGTCGGGGTCGAGGTCGCCTACGCGGCCCGGCTGCGCCGCGAGCGCCGCGGCGCGGAGGCGGCGGCGCTGCTCGACCGGGCGCGGGTCACCCTCGGCCTGCTCGGCGCCCCGTTCTGGGCCGACGCCGAGGGGGCCGGGGGGGACCGGCGGGCCGACCCCGCCGCCATGCTGTCGCCGCGCGAGCTGGAGATCGCCCGGCTGGCCGCGGCCGGGCTGTCGAACCGGCAGATCGGGGCCGAGCTGCACCTGTCGCCGAGGACGGTGAGCACGTACCTGTCCAGGACGTTCCCCAAGCTGGGCGTGACCTCGCGGGCCGAGCTGCCGGACCTGCTGGTCAACAGGACGAGTACTCAATAGGACGAGTACTCAATAGGACGAGTACATCGTGACCTCGTCGATGGACCACCAGTGGTCGGACGTCCCGGTCTGGGTGATCCTCACGTACCTGGTGCTCTGCGGGGTGACGGAGATCGGGCGTTTCCAGCCGAACCCCGCCCCGGTCCCGACCGTGGTCCAGGTGGTGCCGTCGGTGGAGAACTCCAGCCGGTAGCCGCGCATGTAGTCGGTCGCGGCCGAGGCCGCCGGCGTCTGCACCGTCACCATGGCGACCGTCCGTACGGTGCCCAGGTCGATGCGGTACCACTGGCCGGGCACCTGGTCGGCGCCGCTGTTCCACTTGGTCGCGCTGTTGCCGTCGATGCCGCCCGACAACGTTCCGCTGCCGCCCGTGCCCGAGGCGGTGGCCGTCCAGCCGGTCCTGGGGACGGCGACCGGGTTGAAGGTCGACAGGCCGCCGGCGTATCTGGCGATGGTCGCCACCAGCCGCTCGTTCCGGGTGAAGGTGCTGGTCGCGAAGCGCTGGAGCTTCTCCACGAAGGTGGCGGAGCCGTCACTGTTGATCACGGGGAGGGGGGCGGGCCGGTCGTGGTACATGCCCCAGTAGCCCTGGCCGTCGTCGTCGCCTCCCCTGGTCTTGTAGGCCCAGTTCGACCAGGACTGCTGCTGGGCGTTGAGCCCGGCCATCCAGCGTGCCCACACGTCGTCGTAGTAGTAGAGGCAGTACTCGCCGAACAGGACGGGGACCCCGGGGGCGGCCAGCAGGCCGGGCAGGGCGTTGAGCCGGTCGGTGACGAGCTGGTTCTGGGCGGTCCAGTTCGTGGCGTTCGGCATGTCGTAGGGGTGGAGCTGGTAGACGACGTTGGTCCAGCCGTAGGTGGAGGGCGGTGCGATGGCGTTGTAGCCGAAGAACGCGCCCAGGACGATGACGTGGTCGGGATCGACGGCGCGTACGGCGTCGTAGAGCCGGTCGTAGTAGGCGCTCTTCCTGGCGACGTCGTCGCCGTCCTCGTTGAAGTCCAGGAGCGGCTCGTTGATCAGGTCGTAGCCCGCCACGGCCGGGTTGCCCTCGTACCGGGCGGCGATGGCCTCCCAGATGTCCTCCACCCAGTCCTGGTAGGCCGGCGTGCCCCAGAAGCCGTTGGGGTTGGGGCCGATCCGGCCGCAGCTCGCCCACGGGCAGCCGCCGCCGGGGACGGTGTGCAGGTCGAGCAGGGTGTAGATGCCGCGGTCCGACAGCTCGTCCACCAGCCAGTCGATCTTTTCCCAGGGGTCGGGCTTCCAGGTGCCGTCGGTGTTGAGCAGGGTCGTCCAGCCGATGGGCAGGCGGACGTAGGTGAGGCCCATCGCGTCCACGGCGTCGAGGTCGGCGGCGGTGATCCAGGTGTCCTCGTGGGCGTCGCGGATCGCCTGCGCGCCGCTCGCGCCGAAGCGCTGGTTCAGCGTGAGCTGGAGGTCGTAGTCGTCGTGGTTGAGCGCGACCGACAGCTCGCCGATCGACCACCACTTGTCGCCGGTGCCGGTCTGGGTGACGCGGACGTAGCGGCCCGCGGCGGCGGGGAAGCTGACGTTGGTGGCCTTGACCGTCCCGGTGCCCGAGGCCACCTGCGTCCAGGCGGATCCGTCGTCCGAGAGCTGGACGGTGTAGCCGCGCGGGTAGTCCTCCTCGGCCGTGGTGTTCTTCTCCGTGTCGAGCGTGACGTTGTTGATCGTCATCCGCGCGCCCAGGTCGAGCTGCACCCACATGCCGGGCACCTGGTCCGCGCCGCTCTTCCAGCGCGTGGTGACGGTGCCGTCGATCATGTTCGGGACGTCCACGCCCGTGGAGGCGGTCGCGGTCCACTGGGTGCGGTCGAAGGACGCGGCGTCGTTGAACACGTTGAACTCGCCGACCGACCACGGGTCGGCCGCGGTGGCGTTCTGCTTGACCTTGAGGTAGCGGGCGGTGACCGGGGCGAACGTGGCCGTGGTGACGGTGCCGGTGGCGCTGCCCGTCCCGAGGTAGACGTTCGTCCAGGTGCCGGAGCCGCCGGTGGGGGAGACGTCGATCTGGAACGCGCGGGGGTATTCGCCCGCGCCGAAGCGGGTGTGGTCGAAGGCGACGCGGTCGAAGCGCGAGAGCGCGCCCAGGTCGACGCGTAACCACTCGGAGCCGTTCTGCGGGGCGCCGGTGGTCCAGCGGGTGGTGCCGTCGCCGTCCAGGGCGTTGGCGGCGGTGCCCGCGGAGGCGGTGGCGCTCCAGCCGTTCCTGCTGAGCGCGAACTCCCCCAGAGGGGACATCCAGTCCTCGTGGGTGAGCCAGCCGCCGAAGTTGGTGCCGCGCAGGCTGACGGTGGCGCCCGTTCCCGCGGCGTTCTTCAGCACCGAGCCGCTGACCTTGAGGAAGTCGGCCGATCCGAGGGCGGCGGCCGGTCCGGCGAGCGCGATCAGGCTTCCCGCGGCGATCGTGAGCGTCAGGGCCGCGGCCCGCCATCGAGAGATCATGTCACCCTCCTCCGTGGGTTGCCGCCCTCGATGCTCCGCCCTTGCCACCCCTTTGTCTATGGCTTAGCCTAAGCCAATTGTTAAGAGTTTCCCGGGAGGTGGCGACCGTGAGGCCCGTACGAACCGACGCCGACGCCCTCCCCGCCACGTCCCCATGGAGACCCGGCCCTGCGGACGACCCCCACCGGTGGGAGGCCGCCCTCGACGTGCTCGCCGCGCTGGGGGTGACCGCCTACCGGCTGCCGGTGTCGTGGCCGCGCCTGCAACCGGCCGGGCGCGGGGAGCTGAGCCCGCACGCGGTGCGGCGCTACCGCGACCTGCTGGGCGGGCTGCGGGCCCGGGGCATCGAGCCCTTCGTCAGCCTGTGCCACGGTGACCCGCCGGGCGAGCTGGAGGCCCGGGGCGGCTGGACCGAGCGGGAGACCGCCGTGTCGTTCGCGGGCTACGCCCGCCGTACGGCCGCCGCGCTCGGCGACCTCGTGAGCCACTGGATCACGGTGAGCGAGCCGTGGCGCCCGGCGTTCCTCGGGCACGGGCGAGGGGCCCGCGCCCCGGGCCGCCGGAACCCGGACGACGCCGTGGCCGCCGCGTACCACCTGTGCCTGGCGCACGGCCTGGCCACGCTCGCCGTCCGCGAGGCCGCGCCCGGCGCCGTGGTCGGCGCCGCCAACCGGGTCACCGACATCGTCGCGGCCGGCGACTCCGCGCCCGACCGGGCGGCGGCCAGGCGGCTGGACGCCGTCGCCAACCGCCTCTTCCTGGACCCGATCTACCACGGCCGCTACAGCACCGAGGTGCTCGACTGCGTGGACCCGACCGGCCTGTGGGCGCTGGTGCGCACCGGCGACCTGGAGGTCATCAGCACGCCCACCGACTTCGCCGGCGTCGCCCTGAGCAGGCCGTCGATCGCCCGCCACGATCCGGGAGCGCCGTTCGAGGCGGGCGAGCAGCCGGCGGAGGCGGAGACGGGGGCGGAGGCGGGGGCGGGCCCCACGCACGCGGTGCTGACGCGGATGGCGGCCGAGTTCACGCCGCTGCCGCTGTACATGACCGAGAGCGGCACCACCCGCCCCGGCGGGACCGCTCCGGGGCCCGGGGAACGCGCCGCCCGGCTCGGCGGCGACCTCGCCGCCGCCGCCCGGGCGCTGGCCGACGGAGTGGACGTACGAGGTTGTTTCATCCGGTCGTCCACGGACGACTCCGCATGGACCGAGAGGTACGGCGAACGGCACGGCGTGCTCTACGTCGATTACCGTACGCGGGAACGCGCACCTCAGCTCAGCACGCCCTGGTACCACGACCCCGTCCTCGCGATGGACTCCGTACCCGCAGCTTGAGAGGTCTCCATGAGAAAGCCTCGCCGGGCGCTGGCCACGCCCCTCGCGGCGAGCCTCGTCGCGCTCGCCGCCTGCTCGACCTCCCCGCCGGCCGCCGGCCGGGAGCTCACCGTCTGGATCATGGGCGACGGATCGGCCCGCTTCCAGCAACTCGTCAGCACGTTCACCGCCAGGACCCGCGTCAGGGTGGACGCGGTGGCCGTCCCGTGGAACTCGATCGACCAGAAGTTCACCACCGCCGTCGCCTCCGGCAAGGGCCCCGACGTCCTGCAGATCGGCCTGTCCAAGTTACGCGCCTTCGCCGCCTCCGGCGCCCTGCTGCGCCTCGACCGCCGGACGCTGGACGGGCACCCCAACCTGGCCGCGGCCCGTTTCCTGGACGGCCTCGCGGGCGACGGGACCGCGGCGGGCGTGCCCTGGGTGAGCGACACCCGCGTGTTGTTCTACCGCCGCGACATCCTCGCCGCGCAGGGCATCACCCGCCCTCCGGCGACCTGGGAGGAGCTGCGCGCCACGGCCAGGACGCTGGCCGCGCGGGGCGGGGGCGCCTTCGGCTACCACATCCCGCAGTGGGACAACACGTTGCCCGTCATCATGACCTGGACCCGGGGCGGCGAGATCGTCGACGGGAACGGGAAGATCGACTTCGACACCCCGGAGTTCCACCGGGCCGTCGACACCTACCTCGGCCTCTACGCCGACGGCAGCGTGCCCACCGACGCCGATTTCGACCAGGTCCAGGGGTTCGTCACCGGCGCCACCCCCATGCTGGTCTCCGGACCCTACCTGGCCGACGCGATCGAGTCGGCCGCGCCGCAGCTCAAGGGCAGGTGGTGGGCCGCCCCGGTCCCCGGCGGCCACGCCCACACCTCCCTGCTGGCGGGCTCGGCCCTCGGCGTCTGGCGCGCCGGCGGCCGGAAGGAGGACGCCCTGCGGCTGCTGGACTACCTGTCGGAGCCGAGCACCCAGGTGGCGTGGTACCGGCTCAGCGGCCAGCTCCCCGCCGTGAAGGCCGCCCTCGACGACGCCGCGCTCGCCGCCGACCCGCTCGTGGCGGTCTACTCCCGGCAGCTGCGGGACGCCCGGCCCCTGCCACCGGTGCCCGACTGGGACGGCGACACCGGCAAGGCACTCCTCGACGCGCTGAACTCGATCGTCCTGACCGGAGCCGACCGCGAAGGCGCCCTGCGCGCGCTGTACGCGGCGACCGGCGGCACCGCGGCCCGCCCATGAGAGCCGCCGCCCTCGCCCCCTACGCCTTCATCGCCCCGGCGGCGCTCCTGCTGCTGGCCTTCGGGACGCTCCCCCTGGCACTGGCCCTGGGGGTCAGCTTCACCGACCTCGACCTGGCGGGCCTGGCCGACCCGCTCCTGATCCGCTTCGTCGGCCCCGAGAACTACCGCGAGCTGATGGCCGACCCCGCCTTCTGGCAGGCGCTGGCCAACACCGGCGCCTTCGCGCTGGTCGGCGTGCCCAGCGTGGTCGCCGTCTCGCTCGCCGTCGCGCTGCTGCTCAACAGGAGCGACCACCCCTTCTTCCGGGCGCTGCGGGCCTTCTACTTCGTGCCGGCCGTCACCGCGATCGTCGCCGTCTCCCTGGTCTGGGGCTACCTCTACAACGCCCAGTTCGGCCTGCTGAACCACCTGCTGTCGCTGGCCGGGCTGGGGCCGGTGCGCTGGCTCACCGACCCGGTCGTGGTGAAGCTCTCGGTGGCGCTCGTGGCCATCTGGCGCGGCACCGGGCTGAACATCGTCATCTTCCTGGCCGCGCTGCGGGCCATCCCGCGCGAGTACCTGGAGGCCGCCGCCCTCGACGGCGCGTCGGAGCTGCGCAGGACCGTCTCCATCGTGCTCCCGCTGCTGCGCTTCGCGATCCTCTTCGTCACCGTCACCACGACCATCGGCTGGCTGCAGTTCTTCGACGAGCCGTTCGTGCTCACCAGGGGCGGGCCGCTCGGCGCGTCCACGAGCGTCTCCCTGTTCCTCTACCAGGAGGGCTTCTCCGCCGGCCGGTTCGGCTACGCCGGCGCGGGGACGGTGGTGCTCCTGGTGGTCATCTCCGGCTTCACCCTCCTCCAGCTCCGCGGGCGGCGGGCCGATGCGAGACACTAGCTCGCGCGGGCTGACCGCGCTCATCGGAGCCGTCCTGGGCCTCGGCGCCCTGGTGACGGCCTTTCCGTTCCTGTGGATGCTGCTCGGCTCGGTCAAGCCGCGCCCGGAGACGGTCGCGTCCCCGCCGGCCCTCCTCCCGAGGGAGCCGACCCTGCGGTACTTCGGCACGCTGTTCGGCGAGCTCGACTTCGGCCGCTACCTGGTCAACACCCTCGTCGTGGTCGCGATCGGCATGGCGGGGGTGGTGCTGGCGGCGATGGCCGGGCACGGCTTCGCCACCTACCGCTTCCGCGGGCGCTCCGCCCTGTTCCTCCTGGTCCTGACCACGATGATGATCCCCGTACAGGTCACCATGATCCCCACCTACCTCCTGCTCGACGGCGTCGGGCTGACCGGCACCCTGGTCGGCGTCGCGTTGCCCTCGCTGGTGTCGGGGTTCGGGGTGTTCCTGTTCCGGCAGTTCATGTCCACCATCCCCGCCGAGATGATCGAGGCGGCCCGCATCGACGGGGCGGGCGAGGCACGCGTCTTCTGGCGCATCGTCCTGCCGCTGTCCAGGCCCGTCGTGGCCGTGCAGCTGGTGCTCGCCTTCATCGCCGGCTGGAACAGCTTCCTCTGGCCGCTGGTCATCGCCGGCGACGACCGGCTCTACACCCTGTCGGTCGGCGTGTCGCTGCTGAACCAGCAGATCGCCACCGACCCGTCCCTCCAGATGGCGGGCGCGAGCCTGATGGTCGTGCCCGTCCTGATCGTGTTCGTCCTCTTCCAGCGCCACATCGTCCGGGGGTTCACCCTGTCAGGACTCACGTGAGGCAGGTTCCATGACCACTCGTTTCACCGGCTTCGTCCGCGCCGAGGGCGCCCGGCTGGTCGACGGCGCGGGCGTCCCCGTACGGCTGCGCGGCGTCGGCCTCGGCAACTGGCTGCTGCCCGAGGGCTACATGTGGAAGTTCGGTGACGAGACGAGCTCGCCCCGCCAGATAGAGCGGCACGTCGCGGCGCTGGTCGGCGCCGAGCGCGCCGCCCTGTTCTGGCGCCGCTTCCGCGACGTCTTCGTCACCGAGCGGGACGTCGCCGCCATCGCCGCCCTGGGCTTCGACCACGTCAGGCTCCCGCTCAACGCCCGCGACCTGGACCTCGCGCGCGTGGACGACCTGATCGGCTGGTGCGCGGCACACCGGCTCCGGGTGCTGCTCGACCTGCACGCAGCCCCGGGCGGCCAGACCGGCACCAACATCGACGACTCCCCGCGCGGCCGGCCCGAGCTGTTCATGGACGACGGCCACCGCGCCCGGACGGTCGAGCTGTGGCGGGAGATCGCCCGCCGCTACCGCGACGACCCCACCGTCCTCGGGTACGACCTGCTCAACGAGCCCCTGCCGAACGAGTGGCAGCACGTGTACGCCACCGAGCTGCTCCAGCTCTACCACGACCTGACGGCGGCGATCCGCGCCGTGGACCCGCACCACCTCATCGTCTACGAGGGCTCGCACTGGGCGACGAACTGGTCCATCTTCACCGACATCATCGATCCCAACTCGGCGCTGTCGTTCCACCGCTACTGGTGCCCGCCCGACCGTTCGAGCATCCAGCCCTACCTGGACGCCCGCGACCGGCTCGGCCTGCCCATCTACATGGGGGAAGGGGGAGAGAACGCCCCCGAGTGGATCTACACCATGCACCGGCTCTACGAGCGGCACGACATCGGCTGGAACCTGTGGCCGTGGAAGAAGCTCGACACGCTGACCTCTCCCGTCTCCGCCGTCCCGCCCGCGCGCTGGGGGCTGATCGCCGACCCGGCGGCCCCGGTGAGCGCCGGGACCGCCTGGGAGATCCTCCAGGAATACCTCGGCGCCGTCGCCCTGGACGCCTGCCGGCCCAGACCCGAGATCGTCAACGCCGCCTTCGGGCGGGCCCCGCTGCGCATCCCGGCCTGGGGGTTCACCGACGGCTCCCCGGAGCCGCGCGACCGCTTCGCCGGGCGGGCCGCCGACGGCATGTGGCACCGGACGGGCCCGTACACCTCCGAGGAGCTGTTCGCGGTGACCGTCCGCGCGGGGGAGGAGCTGCACTTCCCCCTGGAGCGGCGGCCGGGCGGCTGGCAGGCCGACGCCGACGAGCCGGAGGCGTTCGACATCGCGTGGCGGGACGGCCGCCTGGTGGCCCGCGCGAGCAGAACGGCCCAGCTCCGCGCCCTGAACGTGACCGTCACCGGCTGATACGATCGAGGACCCATGAGTGTCGTGCCCGGCGGTGGCCGGATCCCGCTCACCCTGCCCGAGGTGTCCACCGTCACCACCCTCCGGCAACGCAACCGGGCCCTGGCCCTCAAGCACGTGATCCTCGCCCAGGAGACCACCAGGGCCGCCCTCGCCCGGGAGACCGGCCTGTCCGTGGCCTCGGCGGCCAACCTCGTCACCGACCTGATCACCGCCGGGCTGGTGGAGGAGCGCGGCTCGATCTCCTCGCGCGGCGGCCGGCCCATCACGCTCATCGGGCCGCGGGCCGAGAGCGCGATCACCATCGGCGCCGACATCGGCGAGCGCGGCGTGGCCGTGCAGATGTTCGACCTGGCGATGAACCGGATCGACCTGGAGTTCCGCGGCGGCGCCGAGGAGGAGGACCCCGAGCGGATCGGCGCGGACATCCAGGAGGCCCTGGTGGCGCTGCGCGAGCGCAACGCCGAGCGCTGGCCGACCCTGCTCGGCATCGGCCTCGGCCTGCCCGGCGTCGTGGAGACCGCCCCCGACGGCGGCCAGACCCTCTACGCCCAGAGCCTGGGGTGGCCGCCCGTCCCGGTGTCGGCGCTGTGCGACGTCGGGCGCATCCCGGTCCTCGCGGAGAACGGCGCCAAGATGCAGGCCAGGGCCGAGCACTGGTTCGGCAGCGCCCGCGGCGCGGCCCACGCGGTGATCGCCCTGCTCGGCCGGGGCGTCGGGCTGGGCATCGTCACCGGCGGGCAGCTGCTGTTCGGCGCCCACTCCAGCGCGGGGGAGTGGGGGCACACGATGATCGAGCGAGGCGGCCGGCCGTGCCGGTGCGGCAACCGCGGGTGCGTGGAGGCGTACATCGGCTCCGACGCGATCCTGTCGGCGTGGCGGGCCGCGGGCGGCGTCTTCGAGGGCACCGGCTGGCGCGCCGTCGGCAAGCTCATCGCCGACGCGCACGCCGGCGACCCGGCCGCGGGCGCGATCGTGGACGAGGTCGTCGACTGCCTCGGCGTCGCGCTGGCCGGGCTGGTCAACCTCACCGGGCCCGAGCGCATCGTCATCGGCGGCTGGGTCGGGCTGCGGCTCATGGAGTCCCTGGGCGAGCGCATCGCCGAGGCCACCAGGAAGTACAGCCTGGCGCGGCTCGGCAGCCAGTTCGAGCTGCGGGTCGCCAGGTTCGGCGGCGACGCCGTGGCCACCGGCTCGGCCCTGCTGCCCCTGGAGGCCCTCATCGCCGCCGATCCCATGTCCCGGTGAGCCCCCGCGGGCCCATGTCCGGCGGGCCCGGCCGGGACGCGGGGCTCAGCTCCAGGAGCCCGCGGGGTCGAAGGAGATCCCGGCGGGCTTGGCGCGTCCGAGCTGGTACTCCATCGACGCGGTGCCGATCTCCAGGTGGGCCGAGCCGAAGTCGGTGTGGTAGACGAACGCGTTGCGGAAGCTCGGGTCGCCGGAGGCGGCACCGGGGTAGCCCTGCCAGCCGATCAGGCGCGGGTAGAACCAGCCACCCGTGTGGTTCTCCACGGCGTCGTCACTGGCGTTGGCGAACCGGAAGGCGTGGGTGCCCGCGCCGTCCTTGTGGTAGACGATCTTGGGGTGGGTGCCGCTCGGGTCGAAGCGCACGTTCGAGGCGGGCTGGGTGTTCCAGTTGCCGTGCGCCGACGCCGAGACGTACCTGGCCTGGTTGTTGTTCACCCACACGATGACGTGCTCCCAGTCGTGCCGGTGCCCGCACGTGGTCTCGGGGATGCTCCAGCAGTCCTGGTCCTTCTCGAAGTAGCTGGCGTACATGATCGCGCACCAGCCGTTGTTGCACTTCGCGCGCGCGTACTGGTTGGAGTTCTGCAGCCGGTCGAACTGGCGGCAGGGGACGTCCGGCGACCCGCTGGGGGACAGCCCGGGATTGGTCCGGTAGGGCGAGGTGACCGCCGCGGTGGAGTAGCAGCCGTCCCTGTCGTAGTCGAGGGCCGGGGAGAAGGTCTGCTCCAGGCCGCTGGCGTTCTGCGGTAACAGGGGCAGGACGTCGGCGCGGGCGGGGCCCGAGACGGTCAGGACGGTCGCCGAGACGCCGAGCGCGACCACGAGGGCCGCGTGCCACCGCCGCCCGCGGCCCCGCGCCGGGGGTACGGGACTGTCGTTCTTGCTGGTCATGGGAGGTTCCCTCCGTGGACGGAAAGCCAGGGCTTGCTGTCAGAACCGTACGGACGGAGGGGCGGGGCCGGCATGCGTCAAATGACGCAACGGGATGCGTCGCGGCGGCGCGTCCTCACGAAGGGCGGGTGAAGGCGCCCGCCCGGGCGGCCAGGGCCGCGGCTCTGGCCGCCTGGTCCGGCAGGCCGGGGTCGGGCGGCGTGCGCAGCAGCATCAGCTCGTGGTAGAGCGGCGCGGTGGCGGCGACGAGCAGCCGGCGCGCGTCGGTGCCCGGCGGCAGCTCGCCGCGCCGCACGGCCCGCTCGACGATGACCTCGCAGCGGGTGTACCGGTCGGCCCACAGCCGGTGCAGGCCGCGGGCGGCCTCCTCGGAGCGGAACGAGGCGGCGAGCAGGGCGGCGGCGATCGACGGCCGGGCGGTCAGCGCCGCGAAGTTCTCCCGGTTGAGCGCCGTGAGGTCGCCCTCCAGCGAGCCGGTGTCCTCGGGCTGCCAGTCGTCGTCGCCGGTGGCGGCGAGCAGGTCGGCGAGCAGGCCGCCGACGTCCCGCCAGCGCCGGTAGACGGTCGCGCGGTGCACGCCCGCGCGGGCCGCGACGGCGTCCAGGGTGAGCGCGTCGTAGCCGCGCTCGGCCAGCTCGGCGCGGACCGCGTCGAGCACCAGCGCGCGGTTGCGCCCGGTGCGGCCTCCCGGGCGGCGGCGCGGCGGCCGGCTGTCGGCTTGCTCGGCGGGCTGTGTCATGTCACCATCTTAATGTACACAGTGTCGCGTTAAGCGGCGCGGAGAGGAACGAACATCATGAACACCCTGATCCCGGCCGACCCGAACGTGGTCCACCCCATGCCAGGGCAGCCGCGGGTGGTGCTGCTCCGGCCGCTGGTCACCTCCCCGCTGATCGAGGTGGGGGAGTACTCCTACTACGACGACCCCGACGACCCGACCGCGTTCGAGACCCGCAACGTGCTCTACCACTACGGCCCGGACAAGCTGGTCATCGGGAAGTTCTGCGCGCTGGGCGCCGGGACGCGGTTCATCATGAACGGTGCCAACCACCGCATGGACGGCCCCTCGACCTTCCCCTTCCCGATCATGGGCGGTTCGTGGTCGGAGCACTTCGACCTGATCACCGGCCTGCCCGGCCGCGGGGACACCGTGGTCGGCAACGACGTCTGGTTCGGCAACGACGTGACGGTGATGCCCGGCGTGCGGATCGGGCACGGCGCGATCGTCGCCACCGGCTCGGTGGTCACCGCCGACGTCCCCGACTACGGGATCGTCGGCGGCAACCCGGCCCGGCTGATCCGTCGCCGCCACAGCGACGCCGACGTCGCCCGTCTGCTCGCGCTGGCGTGGTGGGACTGGCCGGTCGAGCACATCACCGCGCACGTCCGCACGATCATGTCCGGCGGCGTCGACGACCTGGAGAAGGCGGCCCCCGCGCGGGCCTAGCGGCCCGCCGTCCGGTCGCACCGCCGTACGGGCCGGGTACGGCGGGACGGGTGGTCCCCGTCTCGCCGGGCCGGGGTCAGGTGCGCACGATGGCGACGGTGTCGACCCAGTTCCACGCCAGGTTGGCGTTGTCCAGCAGCAGCTTGTCCACGTCGATGGAGTGCTCGCTCGCGTCCCCGGGGTCGGCGACCTTGAACGTCGAAGGACGTACGGACCCGTCGGGGCCGACCGCGCCGCCGTACCCGTGGATGGTCACGTAGTGCCGCAGGAGCGGCGTGGAGGAGTTCCACCAGGGCAGCTTGCCCGGGATGACCAGGACCATCACCGGCCTGCCGCGCGACAGGGACGTGACGATCCGGTTGATGCCCGCCTCATAGGTCTGGCCGTTGGAGACGACGATCTCCTCCCACTTGTACTGCCAGTCGGAGTCGGGGATGTAGGAGTTGATCGCGCCGGGGATCCTGCCCGGCATGGTGGCGCCGAAGAGGGTCTCGTCGGTCTGCAGCTTGCCGGCCAGCTCCGACTGCGGCGGAGCCGAGATCCCGATCGTGGCGAGCGTGGTCTGCACGACGCCGGGCCCGCACCAGTTGTCCCGCTCCTGCTGCTTGGCGGACAGCTTCATGTCCAGGGCCCGGACGGGAAGCTGCCACGTCCCGGCGATGCCGAATTTGGCCTCGGTGACGACGTAGGGGCGCCTGAGGTCGGTGAACGCGGTGTAGCAGGCCCTGCTGGCGTTGGTGGTCATCGTCGGGCACGCGTCGGAGATGTCCGGGCCGTTGCCGCCGAACCAGAGCCGCAGGTTGACCTGGAAGTTGGTGTACGCGCCCGGGTTGACGAAGGCGACGGCGCGGACCTGCGTGCGGGCGTAGTTGAACTCCAGGCACACCTGGTAGGCGGTGCCGTTGTGGACGCGGGACTCGCTGCAGGTCCTGTTGGCCGCCGGCGGGTACTCGTGCCAGATCCCCGCCTGCGCGGGGAGCGCGGGCACGGCGACGACGGCGAGCGTCGCCCCCGTCAGGACCGCGAGCAACGCGGTGAGCGTTCTTCGGAGGATTCGTCGCACGGGGGTGCTCCCTTGGAGGCGCGGAGGGTGGTCGGTCATGTCAGCGCGAGCCGGTACAGCCGCTCGTTGATCCTGTAGTAGAGGTTGCCGAAGCCGTCGGCCGTCAGCCCCTCCATCCCCGTCATCGTCAGCAGCACGGTCGCCGTCCTCGTGGACCTGTCGATCCTGAAGATCTGGTCGCCGAGCGTGCCGTACACGTGGTCGGGGTCCTGGGCCACGGTCAGCAGCGCCCCGTCACGCCAGGCGAGGCTGGGCTTGGCGGCGTAGTCGGGGTCGGGGAACAACCGCTTCGTGGTGATCGTCCCGGGGCGTGCGGGGTCGAGGGTGAGCAGCGTGCCGCCCGCCAGGCCCCACAGCTCGCCGCCCACCTCCCTGAGGGCCGTGACGGCCTTGGGCGCGGCCAGCGGGAGCGGGTGCAGGCGCAGGGCGCCGGTGGCCGGGTCGTAGGAGAAGAGCGTGGCCGACGCCCCCGGCGCGTAGACCGGGTCCACGCCCAGCGCGCCGCGCGTGGACGTGCCGCCGAACAGCTTGCCTCCCGCGTAGGCCAGCGAGACGACCGACTGGCCAGGGGCCACGCAGAGGGTCCGCCCGGCCGTGCCCTCCTTCCAGACGGTGAGGGCGCCGCTCCGCTTGCCGTACTTCGGCACCGTGCCCATGTAGACGGCGCCGTCCGGGCCGCCGGCCAGCGCGTACGGCCGGTCCTGCGGCGGCGGGCCCTCGCCCGGCCCGCAGTCGTCGGCCCGGTCGCCCGCCTCCCCGCCGGTGTACAGCAGCGCGGGCGGCCAGGAGCCCCCGGGCTCGTAGCGGTAGAGCTTGGCCGACGGGTAGGCGCCGATGTAGAGCCTGCCGCCGTGCGCCAGGAGGCTGTCGGTCTGGCTGAGCCCGCCGAGCGCCGGCGTGTCGGGCCTGTCGTCGTCGCCGTCGCTGCGCAGCGGGTCGTGGACGCCGGTGCCGCCGGTCAGGTAGCCACCGGTGTAGATCCGGCCGTCGGGCCCGGCGCCGAGCGCGTTGATCGCCGCCGGCAGCACGGGGGCGCCGGAGACGGGCCTGTTGTCCCAGGCGCCGCTCGCCGGGTCGTAGGTGAAGATCCTGGTGCCGTCCACGGCCGCGCCGAGCCCGACCAGGGTGCCGCCGGACCAGGTGTAGCCGGTGACGTCGAGGCCGGGCCGGACCGGGGTCGCCCGCACGGAGCCGGTGCCCACGTCGTAGGAGTGCAGCAGCCCCTCCTTGACGAACCAGACCTTGCCGTCGCGGGCCGGCGAGTGGTGCAGGTCCACGTCGGTGATGGTGGCGTCGGTGACGGCGGTGTACGAGCCGCCGGCCTGGCGGACGACGCGCAGGACGAGCAGCGTGCGGTCGAGCCAGGCGAACAGCCTGCCTCCGGTCCAGGTCAGGCCGCCCACCATGGAGTAGTGGGCGTAGGCGGCGGGGAGCAGGTCGTCCACCCGGCCGGTGGCGTTGTCGTACCTGACCAGCCCGGCGTTCGTGCCGGTGCCGAGGTAGGTGGCGTCGGCCTCCGGGTCGTGGGCGAGGCTGCGCACGTTCTGCGCGCCGGGCACGACGGGGACGGCCCCGATCGTGGTGAAGGCGCCGTTGTGGTACGTGAAGTAACGCCCGTCGTTGTGCGTGCCGCCGTACACCCTCCCGTCCGCTCCGGGCTCCAGGTCCCAGATGAACGAGTAGCCGCCCTCCGCGCGCCCGAGGTCGGTGACCGCGGACTGGCCGGGGACGTACCGGTAGAGCTTGGAGTTGGGATAGGTGCCGAGGTAGACGCTGCCGTCGGTGGCCGTGGCCGCGGCCCAGCCGCCGACGGTGGGCGTGGCGGCGCTGTCCGGGATGGTGATCTTCCTGGTGACCTTCCCCGCGGCCAGGTCGATCACCGCGAGCTGCGGGTTGACGTCGGCGGTGCCGGTGTAGAGGGCGTAGGCGTCGCCGCCCGCGAACGTGGTGGCGTTGGGCGCGCTGCTCTCGATCTGCACGCCCAGGTCGGTCAGATCCTTGGTGATCAGCACCTCGTCCCAGTAGGCGGTGCCCACGTCGGCCACGCCCGAGTAGATGAGGGCCGAGACGGTGGCGGTGCCGGCGGGGGCGACGCCGGAGGCCGTCACGCGGTTCCACCGCCGGCCCGTCGCCGGGGCGTTCGCGCCGCCGGCGAGCAGGCGGCCGGAGGCGTCCCTGAAGCGCAGGTACAGGTACGCGGTGCCGCTCTCGGCCCACACCTGGGCGTTCAGGGTGTAGCGCGTGCCCGCCGCGGCGGGCAGGCCGGGCATGCTCTCCCGGCCGTAGGCGGCGCCCGGGTCGGCGTCGGCGACGCGCGCGGTGGTGCGTCCCTGCCAGGTCACGGGATCGACGCCGCCCGCGGTGTGCGAGCCGCTCCAGCCGGTCAGCCCGTCGTCGAAGCCGTCGTTGACGATCCGCAGGTCGGCCGCGGACGCCGGTGTGGGCGGCGCCGCGAGCAGCGCCGCCAGGAGCGCCGCGGGAAGCGCCGCCGCGACCGCCGCGCGCAGGACGCGTCCCACCCGCGGGGCACGTCCTACCCGCGGGGCACGTCCTACCCGCGGGGCACGTCTCACGCGCCTCCGCCTTCCGCGCGGGCGGGACGGCGCCGGACGCGCCGCCGCGGCCCTGCCGAGGGACTGTTCATGAGGATCTGCACAGCACCACCTCCGTGATGGTGTTCAGTCGTGCGCGATAACGGCCCCGACCGTAACCTGGTGAGCGGAGCCCGTCAATGTTCTGATCACGCCCGTCCGCATCGGCCCGGGGAACGCGAGGGGCGGGCGGCCCGGCCCGGTCCGGCCCGGCCCGGCCCGGTGGCTAGGCTTTCGCGCGACCGTCACCGGACACGGAGGTACAGATCGTGCGCATCGCACTCGCCGGGCTCGCCACCAGCCATCCCTACACCGACGCCCGCACCCTGTCCCGCCACGCCGAGCTGGTGGTGTGGGAGCCGGACCCGGAGCGCCTCGGCCGCTTCACCGGCGAGCACCCGGGGGCGAAGGTGGCGGGCAGCCTGGAGGAGGTGCTGGCGGGCCCGCTCGACGGGGTGGTGCTGACCGTGCCCAACCCCCAGATCCCGCGGGCGCTGGCCAGGGTGCTGGAGACCGGCCTGCCCTGCTTCGTGAACAAGCCCGCCGCCGCCAGCCGCGCCGAGCTGGATCAGCTCGACCGGTTGCCGGTGCACGACCGCGTCCTGTCCGGCTCGGTGCTGCGCTTCGCCCCCGCCTTCGCGGGGACGCGGGTCGAGCGCGAGGAGGTGCTGGCGGTGCGGGCGACCGTACGGCACGACGTGGGCCTGTGGGCGACCGGCTACAACGCCTGGCAGGACACGCCGGGGGAGGGCGGCGGCACGATGGTCACCATGGGCGTCCACGGCGTGGAGCTGCTGGTGGCGCTGCTCGGCCCCGACGTGCGGCTGGTCGGCGCGGCGGGGGCGAGGCGGCACTACACGACGCTCCGCTCCGAGGACACCGCGGTCATGGCGCTGCGCTGGGACGACGGCGTCACCGGCACCGTCGAGGTCCTCGGCGTGTCCGGGCCGGAGTCCTACGCCGTCACGCTGCACCGGCGCGACGGCAGCGAGACGGTCGTGATCGAGGGCGGGGACGACCCCGTCCGCGGCCTCGGCTACGAGGGGACGATCGAGGCGTTCCTCGCGATGGTGGGCGGGGCGCCCAGCCCGGTGCCCTGGAGGGAGACCAGGGCCATCCTGGAGGTGCTGGTCCGCGCGCGGGAGGACTTCTGAGCAGGTCCCGCCGTTGACAGCCGGCACTTCGGCCAGTTACGGTCTGGGCCGTAAATCGAAAACGGAGGAGACCGCGTGCGGACGACAGCGGAGCTGGAGGAGCGGCTGGCCCGGCCGAGCCCGGGGCTCGTGGCGGACCTGGGCAAGCTCGACGGCGACATCATGATCCTGGGAGCCGGCGGCAAACTCGGCCCGAGCCTCGTGCGCCTGGCGCTCAACGCCACCGGCGGCGACAGGCGGATCCTCGCGGTGTCCCGCTTCTCCGAGCCGGGCCTGGCCCGGTCGCTCCAGGACGAGGGCGCCACGGTGATCGCCGCCGACGTCGCCGACGAGGCGGCCCTGCGCGAGCTGCCGGACGCGCCCAACGTGGTGTTCCTGGTGGGCGCCAAGTTCGGCACGAGCGGCCGCGAGCACACCGCCTGGTTCACCAACACCTACCTGCCGGGCCGGGTCGCCGACCGGTTCGCGGGCAGCAGGATCGCCGCGCTGTCCACCGGGAACGTCTACCCGCTCGTCCCCGTCGCCGGGGGCGGCAGCAGCGAGGGCTCGCCCACCGGGCCGGTGGGCGATTACGCGATGAGCTGCCTGGGCCGGGAACGCGTGCTGACGCACTTCGCCGAGAAGAACCGCACCCCGATGTCGCTGCTGCGCCTCAACTACGCGGTCGAGCTGCGCTACGGCGTGCTCGTCGACCTCGCCCAGAAGGTGCTGGCGGGGGAGCCCGTGGACCTGACGACGGGCCAGGTGAACGTCGTCTGGCAGGGCTACGCCAACGAGGTGGCGCTGCGGTCGTTGCTGCTGGCCGGCGTGCCTCCGTACGTGCTCAACGTCACGGGCCCCGAGCTGATCTCGGTACGCCAGGCGGCGCTGGCGCTCGGCGAGGCGCTCGGCAAGGAGCCGGTGTTCACCGGCGAGGAGGCGCCGACGGCGCTGCTGTCGAACGCCTCCCGCTGCCACCGCCTGTTCGGCTACCCCGAGCTGACCCCGGCCGAGCTGATCGAGCACACGGCGCGCTGGGTCGCCGGCGGCGGGCCGCTGCTGGGCAAGCCCACCAAGTTCGACCGCCGCGACGGACGTTTCTGACGCGCGTGCTCACTCCACCAGAACTCACTCCACCAGAACGCACTCCGCACGGTCTCATTCCGCACGGCAACCAAGGGGGATCTCACGTGCTCGGCACGGCTCCAGAGGCGCAGACGTCCGTACGCGACCTCTTCAGACGCGGCCTGGTGATCCCGGCCCACCCGCTGGCCCTGACGGAGGACCGGAAGCTGGACGAGCGCCGCCAGCGCGCCCTGACGCGCTACTACGTCGAGGCCGGCGCCGGCGGGCTGGCGGTGGGCGTGCACACCACGCAGTTCGCCATCCACGGCACCGGCCTGCTCGCGCCCGTGCTCGAACTGGCCGCGGGCACGGCGAAGGAGTCCGGCCGCGCGGTGGTGCTGGTGGCCGGCGCGACCGGGCCCACCGGCCGGGCGGTGGCGGAGGCGGAGCTGGCCCGCTCGCTCGGCTATCACATGGTGCTGCTCAGCCCGCACCGGGAGCTCGACGAGGACGCGCTGATCGCGCGGGCCAGGGCCGTGGGCGAGGTGCTGCCGGTGATCGGTTTCTACCTCCAGCCCGCGGTGGGCGGGCGGCCCCTGTCGCGCGACTTCTGGACGCGGCTGGCCGGCATCGAGTCCGTGGTGGGCGTCAAGGTCGCGCCCTTCGACCGGTACCGGACCCTCGACGTGCTGCACGGCGTCGTCCGGGCGGGCCGGGCCGGGGAGGTGGCGCTCTACACGGGCAACGACGACCACATCCTGGCCGATCTCGTCACCTCGCACCGGGTGGTCGTGGACGGGCGGCAGGTGGAGGTGGAGTTCGTGGGCGGCCTGCTCGGCCAGTGGGCGGTCTGGGTGCGGCGGGCGGTGGAGTTGCTGGAGGAGGCCACGCTGGCGCGGTCGGGCGACGACGGCGCGGTGCGCCGGCTGCTCGGACTGGACGGCCACCTCACCGACGCCAACGCGGCCATCTTCGACTCGGCCAACGGCTTCCGCGGCTGTATCCCCGGCATCCACGAGGTGCTGCGCCGCCAGGGGCTGCTGGCGGGCCGCTGGTGCCTGGACCCGAACGAGGACCTGTCGCCCGGGCAGCTCGCCGAGATCGACCGGATCTGGGCCGCCTACCCCTGGCTGCGCGACGACGACTTCGTCGCCCAGGGGCTGGACCGATGGCTGTCCTGATCGAGGGCCGGCGCGGGACGGCAGGCGGGGCGGCGGCAGGCGGGGCGGCTAGAGGGTGAGGCGGTAGAGGGTGAGCGGACGGCCGCTGGACCCGCTGGTCAGGTTGCCGGTGCGCTCGGCCAGCCCGGCCAGCTCCAGCCGGTGCAACATGCGCCGGGCGGTGCGCTGCTGGACGGCGAGCCGCTCGGCGATCTCGCGGGTGGTCAGCGCCTCGCCGCCGGCCGCGTCGCGCGCCTCCAGCAGCTTCTCCAGCGTCGGCACCGACAGCCCCACGCGGCGCGCGATCATCGGCAGGCTCTGCTCGCCGGAGGGCTCGCTGATCACCGACTCCAGCACGATGTCGGTGTCGGCGCGCAGCGACAGCACGGCGGCGACGTCCCCGATGCGCCTGGCCCTGGCCAGGGCGCGGCGGGCCAGGCTCTCGGCCTCGGCGGCGCTGCGCCCGAGGCCGAACCCCACCCGCGTCACGCTGCTGTGAGCGGCCAGTCGCGCCAGCATGGGCAGGCCGGTGAAACCGCCCGTGGCCTCGTAGAGCGGGCCGCGGGTGGTCACCAGCAGGTGCCTGCCCCCGCGGAAGCCGGCCAGCGTGCCGGCCAGCGCGCCGGCCTCGCGCAGCAGGCCCTCCTCGCTGTCCACCTCCACCAGTCCGAGCGCGATCTGCGCGTCCTCCTGGGCCTGCCCCTCGGCGGTGAGCAGGAGCTGGCGCAGCGCCGCGCGCACCGAGTGCTCCGACGGCGCCAGCCGCAGCACCTTCATCTCGCCGCGCAACGCCTCGTGCACGGAGCTGAGGCAGGTGATCACGGGGTGGTCGGGGGAGCGGCGGTGGAAGGCGATGATCTTCTTGGAGGTGGTCTCCGGCCGGTAGCCGAGCGCGCGCAGGCCGCCGGTGGGCAGCCCGGCCTCGACGAACGTGGCGGTGACATCGGCGGGCGAGATCGTGTCGATGGACAGGCGGGTGATGTCCTGGCCCTCGTGCTGGAGCCGCACCAGGGCGCTGAGCAGCGTCGCGCCGGAGTAGTCGACGAACACGGCGGGGCGGGTGAGCGCGTCGGCGCCGCGTGCCAGCATGTACGGCACGATGCCGGTGAACAGCCAGCCCTCCACCGAGCCCGCGTGGGCCTCGACGATGGCCGGCGCCTGCGACTCGTGGTCGTAGTCGAGCCGGAGCGTGCTCACCCCGGGCTGCTCCTCGCAGGTGGACGCGACGTCGTCGACCAGATCGTGCGGGCCGACGACTCCGATGACGAAACCCACCCGCGTCTCCTCTCCTCTTTACGGTCTAGACCGAAAGGCTATCCGGTGACCCTGCACTTTCCCAACATGGCCGAGCCCGCGGGCCGCACCCTCGGCGACGAGGAGGTGGCGGCCCTGGACCGGGTCATCCGCTCCGGCATGCTCAACTCCGTCTGGGGGACCGAGGCGCGGGCGCTCGAACGCGAGGTCGCGGAGCTGTACGGCTCCCGCCACGCGATCGCGTGCGCGTCCGGCACCGCGGCCCTCCATCTGTCGGTCGTGGCGGCGGCGCCGGATCCGGGTGACGAGATCATCACGACGCCGATCACGGACTTCGGGACAGTGGCCCCCATCTTGGCGCAGAACGCGGTTCCTGTCTTCGCCGACGTGGATCCCGCCGACGGCAACCTCGATCCCGACGCCGTGGCCGCGCTCATCGGGCCACGCACCCGCGCCATCATGGTGGTGCACCTGTTCGGCGCGCCGGCCAGGGTCGGCGAGCTGCGCGACCTGGCCGACCGGCACGGCCTCACGCTCATCGAGGACTGCGCGCAGGCGTGGCTGACCGAGCTGCCCGGCGGCCGGTACGCCGGCACCGCGGGCCACGTCGGCACGCTGAGCCTGCAGCAGTGGAAGCACATCACCTGCGGCGACGGCGGCCTGGCCCTCACCGACGACGGCGAGCTGGCCAGGAGGATGCGGCTGTTCGCGGACAAGGGCTGGGACCGGGCCGCGGGCCGCTCGCACGAGAGCCTGGGCCTGAACTACCGGATGACCGAGCTGCAGGCGGCCGTGGCCCGTGCCCAGCTCGCGAAGCTGCCCGGGGTGGTCGGGGCCAGGCGCCGCACCGCCGCCGAGCTGATCGCCGCCCTGCGCGCGCTCGGCACGGACCTCGTGCTGCCGCGGCCGGACGGGCACGCGTGGTGGTTGTTCCCGCTCGTCCTGCCCGGCGGCGGCGCGCCCGAGCTGGCCGCGTGGCTGAGCGCGGCCGGGATCCCGGCGCGGGCCGGCTACCTGAAGGAGCCGCTCAACCGCGCCCCGCTGTGGGACCGGCCCGTCTACGGCTCCTCCCGCTACCCCCTGGAGGGTTACCGACCCGCGCCCTGCCCCGAGGCCGAGCGGCTGGTCGCCGCCACGCTCCTGACCGTCGACTGGAACGAGCACTACACGTCGGAGCACGTCAAGGTCATCGTGGAGGCGGTCGCGAGCCACCGCGCCCGGTCGTAGTCACGTTCATGTATCAGGCATTGACCTGGCCAGCCCCTGTCACTAGGTTTCGGTCAGGACCGGTATTCAGGAAAGGAAGCCGCCGATGAGAAACCTAGCGGCAGCCGGCGTCGCGATCGCCCTCAGCGTCGTGGCCGGCGGGTGCGGATCCGGTGGCTCGGGCTCGGACAAGAGCGCGGTGACCCTCTGGATGTACCCCGTGATCTCGGACCAGGCCAGGAACAAGGCGTTCTGGGACAAGGTCGAGAAGGACTTCGAGGCCAAGAACCCGGCGATCGACGTCACGATCGACCAGCAGCCCTGGGACAGCCGCCAGGAGAAGGTCACCACGGCCCTGGCCTCCAGGAAGGGCTTCGACCTGACCCTGCTCGGGCCGGACCAGATCCCGCAGTTCGCCCAGCAGGGCACGCTGGAGCCCGTGGACGACGTGGTCGCGGCCGACAGGAAGGGCTACCTGCCCAACGCCCTCACCGCGCTGAGCGTGGGCGGCAAGCTCTACGGCGTGCCCATCTACCAGACGATCACGGCCCCCATCTACAACAAGAAGCTCTTCGCCGACGCCGGCGTCACCAAGGTGCCCGAGACGCTGGCCGAGCTGAAGGAGGCCGCCCCCAAACTGGCCGCCAAGAAGGTCGCCGTCCTCGACTACCCCGGCAAGCCGGAGATCTCGCTCAACCAGAGCTTCTACCCCATCCTGTGGGCCAACGGCGGCTCGGTGTTCTCCCCCGACGGCAAGAGCGTGACCGTCAACAGCAAGGAGGGCGTCGCCAGCCTCCAGTTCCTGCTCGACCTCAAGGCGCTCGGCGGCCTGCCGGAGAACGCCGCCAGCAAGGGCAACGACATCGAGGGCGGCGCGCTCGCCGCCGGCCGGACCGCGATGTACCACGCGGCCACGGCGCTCAACGCCGACCAGCTCGGCGCCGCCATCGGCGCGGAGAACGTCGGCGTCGGCCTGCCCCTGGAAGGGGCCAAGCGGGTCGCGTTCGGCATCTCCGGCGGCCTGGTCCTCGCCAGGCACTCCGAGAACAAGGACGCGGCCAGGAAGCTCGCCGCCTACATCGCCTCGCCCGAGGTCGCCGGGTCGCTGGCCAAGGAGTCCGGCTTCTTCCCCGCGCGTACCGACGTGACGGTCCCCGGCCAGTCGGCCACGTCCAAGGAGTTCGCCAAGGCGCTGCAGTACGCCTTCCCCGGCGACGCCCATCCCAAGGCCCGCCAGGTCATGGCGATGGTCGCGGCGCACGTCCAGGCGGCGCTGATCGGCAAGGAGGACGCCAAGACGGCCCTCGACGCCGCCGCCAAGGAGGGCGACGACCTGCTGGCCAGCGGTGGCTGACCGGACCCGGGCCGCTTCGGGGGCGGCCCGCCCTCCCCGCAAAGGCACGGAACCCGCGCGCCGCCGCCTGCGTGACCCGATCACGGGGCTGCTGTTCGTGCTCCCGATGCTCGTGCTGTTCCTGATCTTCAAGATCTTCCCCACGCTCGGGGCGGCGGGCATGAGCCTGACGAACTGGAACATCGGCGGCGACTGGAGCTTTGTCGGCGCCGACAACTACGCGCGGCTCGTGAACGACCCGAACTTCTGGTCCAGCCTGCGGGCCACGCTGGTGTACACCGCCATCTACGTGCCGCTGGTCATGGCCGTCGCGCTCGGCAGCGCCCTGCTGCTCAACGCGGTCGTCTTCCTGCGCGGGCTGTTCCGCGGCATCCTCTTCCTGCCGTACGTGACCAGCTTCGTGTTCGCCGGGCTCATCTGGCGCTGGATCTACGAGTTCGACGGCCTGATCAACGGGGTGCTGGCCAAGCTGGACCTCGGGCCCGTCGGCTTCATGGAGCGGACGGAGCTGGTGCTGCCCGCCCTGGCCGTCGTCTCCTGCTGGAAGGGCTTCGGCTACTCCATGCTGATCCTGCTGGCCGGGCTGAAGGCCATCCCCGGCTCGTACCTGGAGGCCGCCAAGGTGGACGGGGCCGGCCCGTGGCAACGCTTCCGCGGCGTCACCCTGCCGCTGCTCAAGCCGGCGATCTTCTTCGTGCTGGTGATCGAGACCATCGCCTCGTTCCAGGTCTTCGACACGATCTACGTGATGACCGGCGGCGGCCCCGCCAAGGCCAGCTACACCCTCATCTACGGCATCTTCGAACGCGGCTTCAGGTTCTGGGAGTTCGGCTACGCGGCCACCTGGGGGATGGTGCTCTTCGCCATCGTGCTGGCCGTCTCGCTGATCCAGCGCCGGTTCGTCGGCAAGGAGAACACATGACGATGACGGCCACGCGCCCCGCCGCCGTCCGGGACCGGCGGGCCGCCCCCGCGCCCCGCCGCCACGGCCGGCGGTGGCCGCTCTACGCGCTGCTCACGCTCATGTCGCTGCTGACGCTCGGCCCGTTCGCCGCGATGGTCGTCGTGGCGCTGTCGCCCAGGGGCGAGCCCACCGTGCCGGCGCGGTGGCCGGACTCGCTCACCCTCGACAACATCACGCAGGTCCTGAGCGCGTCGGGGTTCGCCGGGTGGACGCTCAACTCGCTGGTCTACTCGGGCGTCTCGGTGGTGGTCGTCCTGCTCACCGCGTCGATGGCCGGTTACGCGTTCGCGAAGAAGCGCTTCCCCGGGCGCGACACCCTGTTGTGGACGTTCCTCGCCACCATGATGGTGCCGTTCCAGGCCACGCTCATCCCGCTGTACGTGCTCGTCTCCGACCTCGACGGCGCCGACACCTTCTGGGGGCTGATCGTCCCGACGCTGGCCAACTCGCAGGCGGTCTTCCTGATGCGGCAGTTCATCCTGGGGCTGCCCGACGAGCTGTTCGACGCCGCCAAGGTCGACGGGGCCTCGGAGCTGCGCGTCTACTGGACGATCGTGGTGCCGCTGACCAGGCCGATCCTGGCCACCCTCGGCGTGTTCGTCTTCCTGTGGCACTGGAACGACTTCCTGTGGCCGCTGGTGATCTCGCAGAGCGACGCCACGCGGACGCTGACCGTCGGGCTGACGGTGCTGAAGACGGAGGAGCTGCAGTGGTCGATGCTCATGTCCTCCGCCGCCGTCTCGGCGGTGCCGTGCCTGGTGGTCTTCTTCCTGTTGCAGCGCTACCTGGTCAACAGCATCGCGATGACCGGCCTGAAGTGACCGGCCTGAAGTGACCGGCCTGAAGTGATCGGGCCGGGGTGACCGGTTCCCCGTCGCCAGGACGGACGGCCTACGCTTGTCGCCCGGAACGTCCGGTGAGGGGAGCGAGATGAGCACGCCGATCGACCCGCGGGCCGCCGGGCTGCGTGACCGCCTGCGCGGGAGCCTGGCCGCCGCCGCGCTGACGCCGATGACCAGGGCGGGCGAGGTGGACCTCGACGTCGCGGAGGCGTACTTCCGGCGGCTGGCCGCCTCGGGCGCCGACGCCCTGGCCGTCCTCGCCCACACCGGCCGCGGGCCCTTCCTGCCCGCGCCCGTGCGAGCCGGGCTGATCACCCGCGCCCGCCGGGCGGGCGTCCCGGTCATCGTCGGCGTCGGCGGCGGACCGGCCACGGGCGGCACGCGGGACGCCGGCGCGGCCGGTGGCGCGAATGGCGGCACGGCCGGTGGGACGGCCGGTGGGACGGCCGGTGGCATGGCCGGCGCGGTCGCGGACGCCCGGATGGCGGCCGAGCTGGGGGCCGACGGGGTGCTGGTGTTCCCGGAGCCGGGTGACCGGGTGGCGCTGCACGAGGCGGTGTGGTCGGCGGCCGGGCTGCCGATGATCGCCTTCGACCTGTACACGAACCCGTGCCCGCCCGCCACGCTGCGCCGGATCCTCGCCCTGCCCGGCGTCGCCGGCCTCAAGACGGCGCTGCTGTCGGACGCCATGGGCTGCCAGGAGACGATCGCCCTCACCCGCGAGGCCGGCAGGCTGGCGATCACCGGCGAGGACCGCATGTTCGCCCCCTCGTTGTTGTGGGGCGCGCAGGCGGCGCTGGTGGGCGTCGCGGCCGCGTCGGTGGGGACGACGGCGGCGGTGCTGCGCGCGTACGAGGGCGGGGACCTGCGCGGCTTCGAGAAGGCGGCCGCGCGGCTGGACCGGCTGGCGGCGGCCACGTTCACCGCGCCCATGGAGGGCTACGTGCAGCGCATGGCCTGGCTGGCCGCCGCGGAGGGGCTGGTCCCCGAGGAGCACGCCCACGACCCGCACGGCCCCGCGCTGCCGGACGGCGAGCGCGCCAGGGTGCTGGCGGCCCTCGCGTAGCCCCCTCAGATGGCGATCCGCACCAGGTCGCGCCCCTTGAGCGCGTAGAGCGCCCTGCGGGAGGGGTCGATGTTCAGCCGGGCGCCGCCGCCGAACCAGTCGCTCGCCAGCCCCTCCACGAGCGTGCGGGAGGTGAGCTTCACCAGGTCGATCTCGTAGACGGCGTCCTCGTCGCAGGTGTACGCGTGCCGCCCGGCGAGCACCAGGTCGCCGCCCCGGTCGTAGACCTTCAGCGTGCGCGTGACCCTGCGCCGGAGCAGGTCGTACTCGAACAGCACGCCCGTGTCGGTGATCCCGTACAGGGCGAGCGCGGTGTGCTTGAGGCTCGTGACGGCCCGCGCGCCGGCCACCGGCTCGATCTCCCACCGCACCCGGCGGCGGCGCAGGTCGAACGCGGCGAGCCGGGCCGTGGAGGTGACCGGCGGCGCGCCGAGCCCTTCCTGCGTGCTGGTGCCCATGTAGAGGGTGCCGAGCAGGGCGGTCAGCGAGAAGACGGTCTGGCGCTCGACGACCGGCCGGTAGGTGTCGAGCCTGCCGGTGCGCGGGTCGTACACGTCGAGCGCGCCGTTCTGGTGCCCCGGCTCCGGCTGGGTCGACATCGCGATCAGGCCGGTCAGCTCGTCGTGGACGAGGTCCTTCGGCCGGTCCTGGTTGTGGCCGGTGCGCAGCAGCAGCTTGGCCTCGGGGTCGCCGGCGCGGTGGGAGTAGAGGGCGGCCTGGGTGTAGACCCCCAGGTAGGTGGTCGTCCCCGCGGTCATGATGGTCTTCGGCTCGCCGGGGACGGGCAGCCGGGTGACCCGGCCGGTGGCCAGGTCGTGCAGGTCGCAGCCGCCCTTGCCGCCCACGTAGACGCGCTCGCCGTCGCAGTGCACGGACATGGGCTCCTCGGGGGCCGCTCTGAAGCCCTTCTGCACGTGGCTCAGGTAGCCGAGGTCGCCGGTGGCCGGGTCGTAGACGAAGACGCCCGTCTCCTGGACGCCGTAGACGCGGCCGCCGTGCTCCAGGATCCGGACGGTCTGCGCCTCCGGGAACGGCACGCCGAGCACCTCGTACGCGCCGGTGGCGAGGTGGTAGCGGTAGAAGGTCCCGGAGGGGCGGCCGGCGAAGTAGACCCAGCCGTCGTGGATCAGCACCGAGACGATGTACTTCTCGCCCGGGGCGGTGGCCTTGACCACCCTGTACGCGGCCGGGTCCGCCTTCTCCAGCACGAGCAGCTCCGCCAGCGAGTTCATGCCGCCCGCCACGTGCGTGTCGCTGATCGACATGCTGGACACCCAGTCGCGGTCGGCCACCTCGGCGGGCAGCAGGTCGCGCCGCTCGCCGGTGCGCCGGTCGATCGCGACGAGGTGGGCGTTGGTGCCGACGCCGGCGTAGACATGGGTGGCGTCGGCCTGGACGCTGCGGACGTACGCCTCGCCGGGGGCGGGCTGGCCGAGGTCGCGGGTGGCGCCGGTGGCGGGGTCGTACTCCAGCACGCGGCCGGGCTGCGAGGTGCCCAGGTAGACCTTGCCGTCGGGGGAGGCCGCCATGGTCCAGACGTAGTCGTCGGGGTAGCGGGCCAGCAGGGTCGTGGTGCCGGTGAGCGTGTCGATCCTGTAGAGGTCGGAGCGGGTGTGGGTGCCGACGTAGACGTCGGTGCCCACCTTGCACATCGCCCAGATGCCCACGCCGGTGGGGATGTCGTGGTGCGCGGTGATCCGGTCCGCGCCCAGGTCCCAGGCGCCGACGACGTTGGGCGCCAGGCCGCGCGAGCCCAGGTAGAGCACGTCGCCGACGAACTCGGCGTTGCCGAGCGGAGCGGCCACGCTGGCCGGGCCGAGGTCGGTGACCGTGCCCTTCGGCTCGCGGGCGGCGGCCGACGCGGAGGCGGCCGACGCGGAGGCGGCGGGGAAGGTCGCGGGGAGCGCGGCGGGAAGGGTGACGGAGCCTGCGGAGGCGACTGCGGAGGCGGCTGCGGCCTGGAGGAAGCGGCGGCGGGGGATCATTCGCGGGTCACTCCTTGTGAGGGGTCGCCGCACGCTATAACGGCCCCGTCCGTAATGTCCAGACCGAAGAGCCGGGCGGCGTTGCGCCACGCGACCAGCTCGGCCGTCTCCGCGTCCAGGCCCGCCGCCGCGACCGCGCCGAAGGCCGAGGCCGGGTCGATGAGGGTCGAGTCGGTGCCGAAGAGCAGCCGCGTGCGGTCCACCGCGGCCGCCACCTGCGCGACGCGGCCGGCGGGGGCGTGGGAGTAGCACGGTTCGAGGTAGAGGCGGTCGCAGGCGCGGGCGGCCTCGATGGCGTGGGCGTGACCGTCGGCGCCCATGTGCCCGGCGATGACCCGCAGGCCGGGCGTGTCCAGGCAGACCTCGGCCAGGTCCAGCACCGTCGTGCCCCACGTGTGGACGAGCGCGGGCACCCCTGCCTCGGCGACCATGGCCAGCGCCTCGCGCGTCTGCGGCGAGGAGGCGGGCGACCGGGTGTAGTCGGTGTGGATCTTGACGCCGACGAACCTGCCGGTGGGCAGGTACGCCCGCAGGTCCCGCTCGGCGTCGGCCTGCCTGCGGGGGTTGACGGTGACGTAGCCGAGGTGGCGGTCCTGGCCCTCCAGCCAGGCGGCCAGCGCCCGGTTGCCGGCGGGCGCGTCGTAGATCACCGCCTCGGTGGCCGAGACGATCGACAGGTCGATGCCGTACCGGTCCATGGCGGCCAGGTTGGCGCCGGCCACGTCCATGGTGAAGAACCAGGGGCCCCAGTGGGCGTGCACGTCGATGATCATCCGAGCAGCCTCCTCGCGTTGCCGCCCGCCACGGCGGCGATCTCCTCCGGCTTCAGCCCGCTGGTCGCCAGGCGCAGCAGGGGGACGACCGGCTCGTAGTGAGGGGTGCGCGAGCCGTACAGGAGCCGGTCGGCCGGTACGGTCTCCAGCGCGTCGGGGGAGTTCAGCAGGCGGGTGGAGGTGTGGAAGCCGGGCTCGTCGGCGGCGACGACGAGGAAGTCGCCCAGGTGGTAGAAGTGCGTGTCGAGGAAGACCACCGTGGCGCCGAGGCCGGAGAACGGCTGCCAGAAGCGCCGCACGTCGCCGCCGGTCAGCACGACGAGGCCGAGCTCGGCGGCCTTCCTGGCCACGTGGCGGACCGAGGGGAAGCCCGCCTCCACGCCCTGCTCGTCGGGGAAGAGCCGGACGGCCCGCACGCCCAGCCCGGCCAGCCGGTCGAGCTCCCGCGCGGCGCCGACGGGGTCGCGCAGGTCCACGGTCCCGACCGGGACCGCCGGCGGGTCCAGCGCCAGGACCTCGTCGTTCCCCGAGCGCACGTCGAACAGGGCGGCGCGCAGGGACGCGACCGCGCCGGCCCGGATGCCGTGCGCCGCCAGCGTGCCGAGCACCGCGCCGGGCGTGCCCGGCGGGCCGTCGCGGTCGGGGTAGGCGCCGACCAGGACGTCCACGTCGAGGCTCACCTCAAGGTCCCCGATCAGCTTGCTCGCCTCGAATGCCGTCACATCGCCTCCATTGACTTATTCAGCTCAGCACATTACGGTCTGGGCCAAAATTGGGCAATACGCTCTTGTGGAGGTGCGGCCGTGCCGCGGAAACCCCTCGCAGTCCTCGCGGCCCTGGTCGCGAGCCTGCTCCTGCCGGTGCTCCCGGCCCGGGCGGCCACCCCGCCCAAGGCGCCCCCGTGCGCCGGGCCGCGGGTGGAGACGTTCGGACCGGCGTCCCTGACCGGGGCCATCGTGGGCGCCGTGGTCCACGAGGACAAGGCCTACGTCGTCACGCGCGGCCAGAAACCGCCCGTACTGGCCGAGATCGACCTGAACAGCCGCAAGGTCGTCAGGAGCGTGCGCCTGCCCGACGGCCCGGCCGCCGGGGAGCCGGAGGGCGGCTGGGCCACGGCCGTGTCGGGCGGCAAGGTCTACGTCGGCACCTATCCCGTGCCCGACCTCTACCGCTTCGACCCGGCCACCGGCGAGGTGGAGCGCCTGGCCTCGTTCGGCAAGAACGGCGGCTACATCTGGTCGCTGGCCGCCGCCCCTGACGGCACGATCTACGCGGGCACCTACCCCGACGGCCGGGTCAGGGAGTACGTCCCGGCCACCGGCGCCGTGCGCGACTTCGGCGTGCTGGCCGCCGGCGAGCGCTACGTCAGGGCGGTCGCCGCCGACGCCGACAACGTCTACGCGGGCCTGCTCGACAAGGGCAAGCTCGTCGCGATCAACCGGGCGACCGGCGCCGTCAAGGAGCTGGCCCAGGGCGGCACCGGCATCGGGGTGGTCGCCGAGCACGGCGACCGGATCCTCGCAGTGAGCGGCCAGACCCTCATCGACGTGCGCAAGGACGGCACCGACGCGCGGAACGTGCCGCTCGGCGGCAGCCTGGACGCGCTCACCGTGGCCCCCGACGGGACCGTCTACGGCACCTCGCGCCCCGACGGCGCCGTCCACCGCTACCGCACCGGCGACAGCGCGCCCACCAGGATCGCCGATCCGCCGTCCCAGGACGACGAGACCAGGCGGCTCGCGCTGACCGGCGACGGCACGCTCGTCGGCTTCTCCGGCAGCGGCGGCATGTGGTCGCTGGACCTCGCCACCGGGCGGTCGCGGTTCACCGACCTCATCGAGGCCGGCCTGCCGGCCGGCGCGGAGCGCCCGCAGAGCATGCTGCTGGTGCCCGGCCGCGCCGTCTACGTGGGCGGCCACTTCTTCATGGACGTCCGCGACCTGCGGACCGGCGAGCAGCGCCGCTTCCGCGTCCCGGGCGAGCCCAAGGACCTGGTGCGCCGCGGCAACAAGATCTACGCCGCCGTCTACCCGAGCGGGAACATCATCTCCATCGACCTGCGCACCGACGAGGTCCGCAGCCTCGGCTACCTCGGGCACGGCCAGCAGCGCCCCTGGGACCTGGAGTACGACCCGGTGCGCGACAAGCTGCTGGTCGCCTCCGCCCCCCTGGGCGCCGAGCTGGAGGGCGCCCTGTCGATCGTGGACCCCGACACCGGCCACATGGACGTCTACAAGGGCGTCATCCCCGGCCAGAGCCTGATGAGCCTGTCGCTGGACGCCCGCGAGGGCGTCGTGTACCTCGGCGGCGACGTGCTCGGCGGCGGCGGCACCCCGCCGGTGCACACCTCGGCGTCGGTCGCCGCCTTCGACCTGCGCTCCCGCACGGTGCTGTGGCAGGTGGAGCCGGTCGCCGGCTACCGCACCTTCCAGGACGTCAAGGTGCACGACGGGCTCCTGTACGGCGTGTACAAGCGCAACTCCGGCGCCTGGATCGCCCTGGACCTGGCCACCAGGACCGTCAGGCACCAGGGCACCCTGTCCGGGTACGGCGAGCTGACCACGCACCGCGGCCGGGTGTTCGTCAGCACGTTCTTCGGCGGGGGCAACGCCTACGAGCTGAGCGACCACGCCACCCAGCTCGCCACCGGCCTCGGCGACGAGTGGTACACCAACCCGCAGCTCCACTTCGAGCCCGGCTCCTGGAAGGCGTGGGCCCTGAGCGGCCGGCACCTGGCCAGGATCGACCTCGACCCGAGCTGCCCGCCGCTCACCGTCACCCCGCCCCAGGGCTGACGCCGTGCCCGCGACCCCGGCCGGGGTCAGTTCCGCCGCAGCGTCTGGGACATGGTCCGGCCGGGGTCACGCGGGTCCTGCGCGCTCACCCGCAGGCTGTCGCCGTCCGCGCTGAGCGTGAAGGTGGCCGCGCCCCACTCGAAGCCGCAGTCCTTGCCGTTGACGCCGTAGATCCAGCGGATCTCGCCCTGGTAGGTCGGCGGCTGCCCGAACAGGTGCACCTCCGGGTCGCCCGAGGGATAGGTGCAGCCGCTGTGAGGCTCCACCCAGTCGGGCCCGTACCGGGTGCCCTCGTAGGAGCCGCCGCCCACGTCCCGGAAGGTCAGGTACCCGCCCCAGCGGCCGGACAGGTCGGGCGGCGGCTTCGGGGTGACGGTCAGCAGGGTGCTCGCGGAGCGGTCGCCGTCCCGGCCCGTGACGGCCAGGCGGTAGGTGGCCGGGCCGGCGGGCGCGTCACCGCGCAGCGTCACCTGGCCGCCCGCGCCGGCGGCGGCCCTGGCGAGGGAGGCGTCCCCGAGCGTGAGCCGCACGCTCTCGCCCGCGTCGAACCCGGCCGCGACCACCTCGAACGCCGCCTCGGCCGGCACCGACGACGGCACGCGGACGAACCTGATCCGGGGCGCGGGACGCTCCCGGATGGTGAGCGTGGCGCCGGCCCGCCGGTCGGGGCTCCCGCCCCGGGCCGTGATCGTGTAGCGGCCGGCCGCGGCGCCGGCGGGCACGGCGTCGGCCAGCACCGCGACGCCCCGGCCGTCGGCGGTCCGGACGCCCAGCTCGCCGCCGCCGCCCGGCCCGGCCCAGGTGAACGTGACCCTCTCGCCGGGCTCGAACCCCGTGGCGCGCGCGCCGGTCGAGCCGCCGCGCTCGATGGCGCCGTCCGAGAGGATCAGCCGCGGTGTCCCGGGGCGCGGCGTGGCGGGGTCGCGGCCCCGGTCCCGCATGGTGTCCCGCCCCGGGCCGTCCCGCCTGGAGCCGGACTGGTCACGGCGGGCGGTGTCGATCGGTGGATGGGTGTCGATCGGTGGACGGGTGTCGATCGGCGGGAGGCCGCCGGCCGGCGGGCGGGTGGTGGCCGGGGGTCGCGGCCGGGCCGCGAGGGGGGTGATGACCGCCGCCGACGGCTCGGCAGCGCCGGGGGTGGCGAGGCGGACGCCGGCGACGGCGGCCGCCGTCACCGCCACGGTGGTGGCGGCCGCGATCACCAGCGCCTGCGCGCTGAAGGCGGATCCGCCCTTGCCCAGGAACGCGACCGCCCCCGCGGCCCCGAGCCCGCCCCCGCCCAGCCCCAGCAGCAGGCCGAGGGCGCGCTTGCGTACCTTCTCCTCCTCCTCGAAGTAGGCCACGTCGTCGGCCGCACCGGCGTTCGCCGCCGCCGTCAGGCCGAAGGCGAGCACCTGGCCCCAGGCGCCCCAGCGCAGGGAGCGGCCGAGCAGCGGCGCCGCGGCCCGGGCCAGGGCCCGCGCGGGGTCGTGCGCCTCCTCGCGCACCGCGGCCCGCAGCACGGCGACGACGGCGGCGGCGCCCGCCGCCACCTCGGCGCGGGTGGCGTTCCGTACCCAGGAGGTGAGCCGGGCGGCGTAACCGGCCGCCTCGTTCCTGCCGCGCGGGACCGGCGCGCCGGCCGTCAGGAGGTGGCCGGGGCCGGCGGGCTCGGCGAGGCGCAGCCGCCGCAGCCCGGCCAGCGCGGCGTCCGTCCCGTCGGGGGAGAGGCCGGCCAGCGCGCCGAGCACCGGCGCGGGGACCGGCACGCCCGGCAGCGCGGCCAGCGCGCGGGCCGCCGCGGACCCATCGCCGTCCAGGGACGCCACCAGGGCGCGGGCGGCGGTGCCGGGATCGGCCGCCACCGGCAGCACGCCGGACGCGCGCATCAGGGCGGCCGCCTGCAGGAGCGTCCTGGGGTGGCCGTTCGCGGCCCGGCACAGCTCCCGGACGGCGGCGCTCTCCTCCTCGCTCAGGGGGCGGGCCGGGTCGGGGACCGCCTCGGCCGTGGTCAGGGCCACGGCGTCGGCCTCCGCCAGCCCGCCGAGCGGGAGGACGTGGCCCTCCGCACCCAGGAGCCGCCGGGTCGAGGCCAGCAGCAGGCCGGCGCCGGGGACCACGTCGAGCAGCTTCTCCAGCGACTCGGCCGAGCCCTCGTAGCCGTCGATCACGACGAGCGCCCGCACCTTGCCCATGAGCCGGCGCAGCCGCCCGGGCGGCGGCAGGTAGCCGGGGCTGTCGTAGCAGGCTTCGAACAGCTCCTGGACGATGTCCTCGGTCTCCAGCCCGGCGGCCGACAGGTACACGACGTCCTCGCCGGCGTCCGCCGCGTCGCGGGCGATCCGGGCCAGCACGGCCGACTTGCCGATGCCCGGCGGCCCGTACACCAGCACGGGGGCGCCGCGCTCGGCGAGCCGGCCGCGGATCCGCGCCAGGTCGCGGTCCCGGCCGATCAGGGGCGCGGCGCTGTCCGGCAGCCAGCGCCGGTCGGGGTGCTCCCGCAGGCGCACCGGGACCGGGCCGCCCTCGCGCTCGGTGACGATCGTCCGGTTCTCGGTGTAGTGGACGACATTGTGGTCACCGACCAGAACGGTGCCGTTGTTGTCGCCACCGAAACTCATCCGGACGGCGTCCGGCGGCGTCATCGCGTCTCCGACCGGCGAATTCCGGCGATGTTGTGGTCGCCGACGATGAGATTGCCGTTGTTGTGCCCGCCGACGCGCACGCTCGCCGGGCCCGTGGCGCTTTCCCGCAGATCGCGCAGCAGGCCCGTGATCTCGCCCGCGCGTTCCGGCTGCCGGGCCAGCAGCTCGGCGATCCGTCCCTGCCAGTGGCCCGCCAGGACGGACGCGGGGAGCTCGCGCTCGCGCAGGGCCTGGCCGGAACGTTCCAGCTCGGCCTCCTCCGCCGGTACGCGCTCCGGGTCGCCGCCGCCCAGGACCCGGGCGATCCTGGCCCGCGCGCTCGCCCAGCCGTCGGAGACCATCGCCTGGAGAAGGGCCTCCGCCGCCGCTCCGGCGAGGGCCAGCACCTCGACGTCCATTGCCGCCGCCTTTCCCTTTTATCGGTATTTACCGAAAAATTTGAATAATTCTCATCTGTCCGCTTTTCCCGGCGCCTTCCTATCGGAATTCAACCTCGTGCCCGGCGTACGGTAAGGCTGTGGCGAATTACCCGTACAACTCCGTACGGGCCCGTTAGCATGAGCGGCGGCGGCGCCCCCCGAGAGGACGTTCAGGAGACGCTCGATGCAGCAGCGGCCCCCCGGCGGTCCCCCCGCCGATCCTCCCGGCCCCGCCCTCGTCACCACCCGCGAGGAGTTCGCCGCGGCGCTCAGCCGCCTGCGCGAGCGCGCCGGCATCTCCGTGCGCGCCCTCGCCGCGGCCGTCGGCGGGCAGAGCGGCACCATCGGCGACTGGCTCTCCGGCCGCGGCCTGCCCGCCACCTCCTCGCGCGAGCTGCTGGTCAAGGTGCTGCGCGCGTGCGGGGTCACCGACGAGGCCACCCTGGAGCAATGGCTGGCCGCCTGGCTGCGGGTCCGCCGCCAGCCCGGCCCCCGCCCGGCGGGCCCGGAGCCGTACCGGGGCCTGGACGGCTTCGACCGCGAGCACGCCGGTTGGTTCTTCGGCCGCGAGAAGGTGACCGAGCGGCTGGTCACCGAGCTGACCCGCTCGCCCGCGCCCGGCCGCCCCCTGGTCGTGGTCGGCGCCTCGGGGTCGGGCAAGTCCTCGCTGCTCCAAGCGGGCGTGGCGGCCCGGCTCGCCGGCACGGGCCGCCGGGTCGAGACGTTCACCCCCGGCGCCCGCCCGCTCGACGCCCTCGCCGCGCGCGCCTCCGGCCCGGATCCCCGCCCGGCCGTGCTGATCGTGGACCAGTTCGAGGAGGTCTTCACCCTCTGCGAGGACGCGGCGGAGCGGCGCCGCTTCATCGAGGAGGTGTGCGCGGCCGCCGCCGCCGGCCCGGTGGTGCTCGGCCTGCGCGCCGACTTCTACGCCCACGCGATGCGCCACCCGCCGCTCCTCGCCGCGCTGCGGGAGGGGCAGGTCACCATCGGTCCGATGAACGAGCGGGAGTTACGCGACGCCATCGAGAAGCCGGCGCTCAAGGCCGGCGTCGAGCTGGAGAAGGGCCTGGTCGAGCTGGTGCTGCGCGAGGTCGCGCCGCCCGGCGGCGGCGACGGCGGGGCGCACGAGGCAGGCGCCCTGCCACTGGTGTCCCACGCCCTATGGTCCACCTGGCGCAAGAGCCAGGGCCGCAGGCTGAGCATCGCCGCCTACCGCGAGGCCGGCGGCATCGACGGCGCCGTCGCGGAGACCGCGGGCCAGGTCTACGGGTCGCTGACCGGGCCGCAGCAGGTCCTGGCGCGGCGGCTGTTCCTCACGCTGGCCCACCTCGCCCCCGACACCGCGGTCACCCGCCGCCGCCTCCCGCTCCCCGAGCTGCTCGCCGAGCTGCTCCCGGGCCCGGACGACGGCACGCGGGCCGGCGAGATCGAGGACGTGCTCGGCCGCTTCGTCGCCGAGCGCCTGATCACGGCCGACGAGGAAAGCGTGCGGATCAGCCACGAGGCGCTGCTGTCCGCCTGGCCCGAGCTGAGGTCCTGGCTGGAGGAGGATCGGGCCGGCCTGGCCGTCGGGCGCGACCTCGCCGCGGCCGCCACCACCTGGGACAGGGCCGACCGCACGCCGGACGCCCTCTACCGGGGGACGCGCCTGGCCGTCGCCCGCGAGTGGGCCGAACGGGTCGCCGGCCACGCCGCGCCCGGCCGCCTGGCCCGCGAGTTCCTGGACGCCTCCCTCGCCCTGGAGCGCGCGCGGGCGGACGCCGAGCGCCGCGCGACCCGCCGCCTGCGCCTGCTGGCCGCCGTCCTGGCCGTGCTGCTGGTGCTCGCCGGCACCGCCGTCGTGGTCGCGGTGCGCCAGCAGTCGCTGGCCGCCCGGCAGCGCGACGCGGTGCTGTCGGGCAAGGTGGCCGACGACGCCGTGGCGCTGCGGGCCGGCAACCCGGCGCTGGCCGCGCAGCTCGCCCTGGCCGCCCACCAGGTCACGCCGACCCCCGAGTCCCGGGGCGCCCTGCTCAGCGCGCTCGCCGCCCCGTACGCCACGGTGCTCGGCGCGCACACCGACGCCGTCTACGCCGCGGAGTTCAGCCCCGACGGGCGGCGCCTGGCCAGCGTGAGCCTGGACGGGACGCTGCGGTTGTGGGACGTCACCGACCGGCTCCGCCCGGCCGCGTCGGCCACGGTGACCGGCGATCCGTCCGGCCTCGCGGCGGCGGCGTTCAGTCCCGACGGCCGTGCCCTCGTCACCGGCGGCAACGACGGGATCGCGCGGCTGTGGGACCTGACCGCGCCCGGCGGGCCGGTACGGCCGGTGACCCTGGCCGGGCACACGGAGGGCATCATCGGCGTGGCCTTCGCCCCCGACGGCCGGACCGTGGCGACGGCCGGCTACGACCGCACGGCCCGGCTGTGGGACGTCGCGGACCCGCGCGGCCCTCGCCCGCTGGCCACGCTGGAGGCCGGCCCCGCGCCCCTGTCGGCAGTGGCCTTCGGCCCGGACAGCCGGACCCTGGTGACCACCGCCTTCGCCGAGCGGGTGTCCGTCTGGGACGTCGCCGACCCGCGCCATCCGCACCGCCTGCCCGACCTGACCGGCCACACCGGCAACGTGCTGGCCGCCGCGATCAGCCGCGACGGGCGGCTGCTGGCGACCGGGGCGTTCGACAACACCGTGCGCCTGTGGGACTTCCGCGACCCGCGGCACGTGCGCCACCTCGCCACGCTGACCGGGCACGGGAACGGCGTCGTCGCGATCGCGTTCGCCCCCGACGGGCGCACGCTGGCCACCGGCGGCTACGACCGCACCGTCCGGCTGTGGGACATCTCCGACCCCGGGGACGCCGGCGACCGCGACCCCGCCGTGCTGGCCGGGCACTCCGGCACCGTCTACTCGGTGGCCTTCCACCCCGACGGGAGGTCGCTCGCCACCGGCGGCGGGGACGACACCGTCCGGCTGTGGGACCTGCGCAGGCCGATCCTGGCCGGCCAGAACGGCGACGTGGCGGCGCTCGCCTACCGCCCCGACGGCCGCGTCCTGGCCACCGGCAGCTACCGGAGGACCAGGCTGTGGGAGGTCTCCGGCCCGGCAGGCGCCCGCCCGCTGGCCGTCCTGACCGCCCAGCCGAACGTCGTCACGGCGATCGCCTTCTCCCCGGACGGGCGGCTCATGGCCACCGGGAGCCTCGACTTCACCGTGGCCCTGTGGAGCGTGCCCGATCCCGCCCGGCCACGGCTGCTGAAACGGTGGGACGCCGGGACCGGTAACGTGCTGGCCGTGGCGCTCGCCCCCGACGGGCGCACCCTCGCCGTCGCGGGCGAGAAGTTCGACGTCGGCCTGTGGGACATCGCCGACCCGGCCCGCCCCCGCCTGCTCGCCCGCGCCACCGGGCACCGCGACGCCGTGAACGCGCTGGCGTTCGCCCCGCGCGGCCGGGTGCTCGCCTCGGGCGGCGGCGACCGCACGGTGCGGCTGTGGGACGTGGCCGACCCGGCCCGCCCGCGCCCGCTCGCCACCGTGCGGGCGCACGACAAGGGCGTGCTCGCGCTGGGGTTCCGCGGCGACGGGCGCGTCCTCGCCTCCGGCGGCGCCGACCGCACCGCCCGGCTGTGGCGGGTGGACGACCCGTCCCGCCCGGCGCCGGAGGCGACGCTCGGCGCGCACACCGACAGCGTGACCGGGGTCGCGTTCCAGGCCGGCGGGCGCGTGCTGGCGACCGGGAGCGACGACGGCACGGCCCGGCTGTGGGACGTGGCCGACCCGGCCCGCCCTAGCGTCTCGGCCACGCTCACCGGCCACGCCGGCACGGTCAACGCGGTGGCCTTCGCGCCCGGCGGGACGGTCCTGGCCACGGGCGGCGAGGACGCGGCGGTCCGCCTGTGGGGCACCGACCCGGGGCGGGCCGCCCGGGACGTCTGCGCGCTGGCGTTCCCCGCGATCACCCGGGCGGAGTGGCGCCGCTACCTGCCGGGGCCGGCGTACCGGCCGCCCTGTTCATGATCTTTCTCACACCAACCTGATGGTGATCTTCGACGTCTCTGTGAGTATGAAGAAAATGAAGCAGCTCGGCGTCACCGCGCTCGGCCTGGCCGTGGCGCTGGCCGGCACGATCGCCACCAGCGGCCCCGCGGCGGCGGCGTCCTCCCCGGTCGAGGCGTGCGGCGGCGGCAGCTACCACGTCATCGACAGCCACGCCTTCGGCTCCAGCGCCGTGGCGTACCTGCTCTACAACGGCACGACCAACTGCGTGGTCACCTGGAAGACGGGTGCCAGGGGCAACACCAAGTACGTGGAGGCGCGGCTGCGCCACAGCAGCATGTACTTCCGCGTGGACGGCAAGAACTACCAGTACTACGCCGGACCGGTGAAGGTGGACGCGCAGGGGCGGTGCATCCAGTGGGGCGGCGGGTACGCCGACGCCTCCTACGTCAGCGGCTGGGAGCACTGCGGCTGACAGCCCCTGCTACAGGTGCGGGCCGAGCAGGGTGAGGTCGGCCGGGGAGAGGCGGTCGGAGGCGGTCGCCGCCTGGTGCCAGTACGGGTAGAGCAGCGGCTGCCGGCTGACCTCGTCCAGCCGGGCGCGCTCGTCGTCCGACAGCTTGAGGTCGGCCGCGGCCAGGTTGTCGGCGAGCTGCTCGCTCGTCCGGGCGCCGATCACCAGCGAGGTGACCGCCGGCCTGCCCAGCAGGTACGCGAGCGCCACCCGCGCCGCCGAGACGCCGTGCCCCTCCGCGATGTCGAGCAGCACCTCCACCGTGTCGTAGAGCTGCTCCTCGTCGCGGACCGGCGGCTCGTTCCACTCGGTGAGCTGGCGGCCCTCGGACGGCCGCACGCCCCGCCGGTAGCGGCCGGACAGCAGCCCGCCCGCCAGGGGGCTCCACACCAGCACGCCGAGGCCCTGGTCGACGGCGGCCGGGATCAGCTCGTACTCGGCGTCGCGGGCCTGCAGCGAGTAGTAGATCTGCTGGCTGACGAAGCGCGGCAGGCCGAGCCGGTCGGCGATGCCCAGCGCCTTCATGAGCTGCCAGCCGGCGTAGTTGGACACGCCGACGTAGCGGACCTTGCCGGAGGTCACCAGGTGGTCCAGCGCGGCCAGGGTCTCCTCCAGCGGGGTGCGGCCGTCCCACTCGTGCACCTGGTAGAGGTCGATGTGGTCGGTGCCGAGCCGGCGCAGGCTCGCCTCGGCGCCGGTGATGACGTGGTGCCGGGACAGCCCGGCGTCGTTGGGGCCGTCGCCCATCGGCATGCGGACCTTGGTGGCCAGCAGCAGCTCGTCGCGGCGCCCCTCGATCGCCTTGCCGACGATCTCCTCCGACAGGCCGGCGGAGTAGACGTCGGCGGTGTCGATGAGGTTGACCCCGGCGTCCATGCACATGTCGATCTGCCGGCGCGCCTCCTCCACGCCGGTGGACCCGACGTAGGCGAACTTGCCCGTGCCGCCGAAGCTCATGGTGCCCATGGTCAGCACCGACACCCGCAGGCCCGACCGTCCCAGCTCGCGATATTCCATGGCGCCATTATCGCGGGCGCCGTCATCGCGCCACCCGCGGCCGTTCCCGTGGCCGTTCCCGTGGCCGTTCCCGCGGCCGGCCTACCGGTCCCGGGCGGGGCAGGGCGGGTACAGCGGCCGGGTGCCGGTGGAGCGGGCCGACGGGTCGGTGAAGCGGCACCCGTAGTCCGGGGCGGCCAGCGCGAGCGGGTCGCTCACGTCGTCGCCCGGCGGGCGCCTGCCGGTGCGTTCCCAGCGGACGAGGTCGTCCCACGCCGCCCCGGCCTCCGCGTCGCTGAACTCGCAGTGCCCCGCCGCCCGGATCGCGCGCTGCACCAGCAGCCCGGAGCGGCCGTGCCGGGCCACGTCGGCGCGGTAGTACTGCTCCATCGAGAACGGCACGAAGCCGTCGCCCAGGTCGTGCAGCGACAACACGGGCACGTCGATCCTGCCGGAGACGGCCGGCACCTGCGTCAGCCGCGCCGTGCGGCGCGCCGCCGGATCGGCGGGATCGACCCGCCGCACGCTCGCGTCGACGTTCACCGGCGTCGCGGGCCGGTAGACGGTGCCGCGGTTGGTCGCCACGCGGCCGGGCTCCTGCGCGAGCGTGCCGCCCTCGTCGGGGTCCGCCAGCCCGAACAGGAAGTCCTGCCAGTACGCGAACGCCGCCGCCGCTCCCGGCCGCTGCCCGCCGCCGCGGTTGACCATGATGTCGCGGAACTGCCTGCCGAGCTGGTTGCCCGGCTCCGCGCCGCCCGTCAGGCCGAGCCGTTCCTTGATCTTCGGGACGGCCGAGGTCGCGTAGTCGGCGGGGATCGGGTAGGCGGGCACGTCGGCCAGGTCCTGCGCGACGAGCTGGTGGTCGAGGAAGTAGTCGAACAGCTCGTGGTCGCCGACCACCCCGCACATCGGCAGCGCGGCGTCGTACACGCCGGGGTACTGCTCGATGGAGCGGGCCGTGACGTGACCGCCCATCGACACGCCGGCGAGGAACGTCCGGCGCGGCCGCGCCACCTCCCGCGCGAAGCGGGTGACGAGGGCGCGGGTGCTGAGCACGCCGGCCCGCACGTCGTAGGCGTTGGCGTAGTAGGAGGAGGCGGCCCAGGCGTACCCCTGGTCCAGCAGGCGCTGCCGCAGGCCGTAGCCGGGCGGCTCCACGGTGAGCACCGTCGTGTCGCCGCGGTAGCCGTGGGCCCACATCACCAGCTCGCCGTTCCAGCGTGGCGGCACCTCGATGTCGAACGCCGCGTGCTCGTGGACGCCCTGCACCACCCGGCTCGGCCTGCCGCCCACGGTGGCCGGGGCGAGGGGCGGGTTGTCGACGGTGTAGCCCGGCAGGGGCCGGTCGTCAGGGACGTCGGTGGTCGTTCCCGCGGCGGGCATGGCCGATGACGCGCACAGCACGGCGGCGAGAACGACCGAGGAGAGGGTGCGCATCGGTCGTCACCTTCCTTCGCGGGCACGCCGGAGGAGGGGTCCCCCGGCGGGAGCCGGTGAGGGCGTGCCCCTCCCCATGAGACACCAGCGGGCGGCGCGGCTCCAGGGCCCCGGCGGGGTCATCGGGGCGGCCTGACCTCGCGGTGCCGTACGGCAGGGGTGCCGCCCAGCTCGTCCAGCAGCTCCGCGAGCAGCGCCCGGCACTCCTCCAGCCGTCGCTCCCCGGCGCGCCCGGCCAGCCGCGCCTCCAGCTCCCGGCGCGCCCGCCGCGCCGCCGCCACCGCCTCCTGGCCGCGCCGCGTCAGGTGCACGCGCCGGATCCGGGCGTCACCCGGGTCGGCCAGGCGCTCCACGTAGCCGAGGTGTTCGAGCTCGGCGACGGTCTTGGACGCGGCCTGCTGGCTGACGCCCAGCTTGGGGGCCAGCTCGCCCACCGTGGGCCCGTCGCCGCCGACGAGGTGCTGGAAGAGGTATCCGTGCGAGAAGCGCAGCCCCGCGTGACCCTGGTCGGCCAGGCTCCGCTGCACGATCTCGGCGGCCGCGAAGCCCACGAACAGGGCGAGCGTCCCGGTGTCCAGGTCACCGGTCAGGACAGGTCGCATGCCTTCATTCTGCACTTGACAACCAAGGTTGTACAACTACGGTTGTGGACATGGCGAACCTTCAACAGCACCCCAACGTGGATCTGGCCGTCCGCTACCACGAGGCGGTGGCCAGAGGCGAGAGCGCCGACCGGTTCCTCCACCCCGGCGTCGTGCACCAGGAGCTCCCCAACGCGCTGTTCCCCGACGGCGTCGTCCGCGACCTCGACGGCCTGCGCGCCGCGGGGGAGCGGGGCCGCACGACCATTCGCGACCAGCGCTTCGAGGTGCTCAACGCGGTCGCGGCCGGCGACCAGGTCGCCCTGGAGGTGCTCTGGACCGGCACCCTGGCCGTCCCGCTGGGCGACCTGCCGGCCGGTCACACCCTGCGCGCCCACATCGGCACGTTCCTGCGCTACCGCGACGGCAGGATCGTCGAGCAGCGCAACTACGACTGCTACGAACGCCTCACCTCGCCCGTCAGGGCGTAGACAGTGTCTACGTACTCTGGTAGACAGTGTCTATGCACGAGGAGGACGCCGGGCTGCGGGCCCGCCTGATCGAGGCCGGCGTGGAGCTGGTCGCCCGCGAGGGGACGCAGGCGCTGTCGCTGCGCGAGATCGCCCGGCGGGCGGGCGTCTCGCACGGCGCGCCGCGCCGCTACTTCCCCACCCACCTGGAGCTGCTGTCCGCCATCGCCCGCGAGGGCTTCAAGGCCCTGGGCGCCGAGATGGCCCGGGTGCTGGGCGACGGCCGGGCGGACCCGCGTACGCAGCTCGCCGAGCTGGGCCGGGCCTACCTGAGCTTCGCGCTGGCCAACCGCGGCATGTACGAGCTGATGTTCCGCCACGACCTGCTGGAGAGCAACCACCTGGGCCTGCGGGAGGCCAGCCTGCCGCTGTTCCGCGCCCTGACGGAGCTGCTGGCGCGGGCGGGGCTGCGGCCGGGCGTGGACCCGCGGGTCGCCGCGGGCGCGCTGTGGGCGAACGCGCACGGCCTCGCCCAGCTGTGGAGCTGGGGCAGCCTGCAGGTGACCACCGGCTCCGCCGAGCTCGAACCGCTGCTGCACGCCACGCTGGAGGCGCACCTCGGGCCGGTGCCGCGATGAGGCCGGGACCCCGCCGCCTCACGCTGGCCGCCAGCGTCACCGGAGCGGTCGTCGTCGCCCTCGACGGGACCGTGCTCACCATCGCCCAGCCCGCCCTGCAACGGGACCTGCGTGCCTCGTTCGCGCAGGTCCAGTGGACCAGCACCGGCTACCTCATCGCCGTGGCGGCCCTGCTCGTCCTCGCCGGCCGGCTCGGCGACCGCTACGGGCACCGGCGGGTCTTCGCCGCCGGCACGCTGGGCTTCGCCGCCACCTCGGCGGCGATCGCGCTGGCGCCCGGCATCGGCTGGGTCATCGGCCTGCGCGTCGCCCAGGGGGTCTTCGGCGCGCTGCTGCAACCGGCCACGCTCGGGATGCTGCGCGCCGCGTTCCCGGCCGACCGGCTCCCGATGGCCGTCGCGGCGCGCAGCAGCGCCATCGGCCTGGCGGCCGCCGCGGGCCCGCTGGTCGGCGGCGCGCTGACCGCCCACTTCGGCTGGCGCTCGGTGTTCCTCCTGAACGTGGCCCCGGCGCTCGCGATCGGCGTGGCCGTGCTGGCCGCCCGCACCCCGGCGCCCCGCGAGACCGCCCCCGGCCCCGGAACCGGCCCCGGAAGCGGCCCTGGAACCGGCCCCGGAAGCGGCCCTGGAGCCGACCCCCGCACCGGTCCCGGCCGGCTCGGGCTGGGCGGGGCCTGCCTGCTGGCCGTGGCGCTGGCGGGTCTCGTCCACACCCTGGTGGAGCTGCCGCGTACGGGATGGACCGCCGCCACCGCGCTCGGGCTGGCCGCGGCCGTGGCGGCGGGCGGCGCGTTCGCGCGGCACCAGCGGACCGCGGCCCATCCGCTGGTACCCCGGCAGGTGCTCGCGGTGGGGCCGCTGACCGCGGCGCTGGCCGTCCTGCTGGCGGCCTCGGCGGCGATGTTCGGGGCGCTGTTCGTCGGCAGCTACTTCCTCCAGGAGGTGCTGGCGCTGGACCCGCTGCAGAGCGGGCTGCGCGTGCTGCCGCTGGCGGTGATGATGGTGGCCGGCGCGCCGGTCGCCGCCGTGCTCCTGCGCCGGCAGGGTGCCCGCCGGACGGCCCTGGCGGCCACGGCCCTGATCGGCTCGGGCATGCTGCTGCTGGCCGGCGCCGACAGGTCGGCGGCCTCGCCGGCGATGGTGGGGGCGTTCCTCCTGCTGGGCGCCGGCTTCGGCACGGTGATGGTCACGGCGACGGCGGTCGTGGTGCGGCAGGCGCCCGCCGGCGACGTGGGGGTGTCCGGCGGGCTGAAGCAGACCGTCCTGAACATCGGCCCGGCGCTGGGCATCGCCCTGGCCACCACGTCGATCACGCTCGCCGCGCCCGGCCCGGCCGGGCAGGCCGTCGGCGGGGGCTCGCCGTGGACGGCCGCGGCCTTCGGCGGCGCGATGGGGCCCACGCTGCTGCTGCTCGCGGGCGTCGCCGCGCTCGGCGTGCCGGCCGCCGCCAGGCTGCCCCCGCGCGCCGCCGCCGACCCGGTGCCGCGCCGGGCCTGATCGTTCCGCCGCGCCACGGGCGAGGCGAGTACGCTGGCCGCGGCCGCCGTCCCGACGAAGGAGCCGCCCGTGATCACCGACCCGACGCTTCTGCGGATCGGCCAGGGAGTGGAGTTGCACCACCACCGAGGTCAGCGTGAGGCCGCGCGCGACCTGTTCGCGCAGGTCTGGCACGACATCGGCGGCGAGCAGGGCGACCCGCTGCACATCTGCGTCCTGGCCCACGCGATGGCCGACGTGCAGGACGACGCGCACGAGGAGCTGGCGTGGGACCTGCGCGCGCTCGCCGCCGCCGACCTGGTCACCGACGAGCGGGCGGCCCAGGCGGGGGTGGCGCTCTCCGTGGCCGGCCTGTACCCGTCGCTGCACCTCAACGTCAGCGACTGCTACCGCAAGCTGGGCGACCTCGCCCGCGCCCGCGAGCACCTCCAGCGGGCGCGGGCCGGGATCGACGCGCTCGGCGACGACGAGTACGGCCGGCTCATCAGGAACGGCCTGGAGCGGCTGACCGAGCAACTGGACGAGCGCACCTGACCGCGAGCCCCGGCCCAGGCCGGGGTCCGGTCACAGCTCGATGACGGTGGAGTAGTCGAGGCGGTCGACGGTCAGCCTCAGCGTGCCGTGCCGGCAGGAGAACGCCGGTGACTTCGTCTGCGGGAAGTCGGGCGAGATCGCGGTGACGCGGCGCGGGCAGGAGCCCACGTCGGCCTCCACCGTGAACCCCGAGCGGGGCATGATGCCCCGGTCGTAGGTGTGGTTGACCAGGTGGATCGAGCGCCTGCCGGTGCCGCGCCGCACGAGCAGGCTCGCCGCGACGCCGGCCACCCCGACCCGCACCTCCTGGGCGCCGATCGTGTTGTCCTGGAAGAGCGCGCGGTGGTCCTTGTAGAAGCGGGTGTAGGTGGTGAAGAAGTCCATCATCCCGAGGTCCGTCGCGGTGGGGTCGCCGACGGTGTCCTTCAGGTGGAAGGCGGGGAAGATGCCGTTCGCGTACGCCTCCGCGCCGAAGATCCGCCAGTAGTCCTCCCTCTCGCGCGGCGGCAGGCCGAGGTAGGCGGTCATCATGTCGCTCGGCCAGTCGATGAACACGACGACCGGCACGGGGCCGGCGATCCGGGCGCTCTGCTCCTTCAGGTAGCGGTACTGCGACTGGAGCGACTTGGCGCCGTTGAGGTGGCCGCCGGCCACCGGCACGTAGTCGGCGCCGCGGAAGTCGGGAGTACGCTCGTCCGGGTTCCACGGGTACATGCCGACGCTGTTGAAGTCCACGTAGGGCCACAGCCCGTTGGAGGAGACGAGGACGCCGCGGTGCCGGGTGCGCCAGGCGTGGGCGCGGATCGCGTCGACCAGCTCCTTCCAGTACCGGCGCAGGTACGTGGCGGTGAACGAGGTGTCCTCGGCGTACATGCGGTTGGCGACCACCCGGCCCCACTCGGGCGCGAGCGGGTTGGCCGCGTTCAGGGGGTCCAGGTTCCAGCCGCCGGCCCGCAGGTAGTCGCGGTAGTTGAAGTTGGCCGACAGGTCGCCGGCCGGGACGTCGCGGCGCGGGACGTTGCCGTCGGTCATGCCGAAGCGCGCCTTCCAGTCGGCGGCGGTGAAGCCCGGGTACTTCGCCAGGAGGTAGCGGTTGAAGTCGGCGATCGTGTAGTCGTCGAAGCCCTCGTTGCCGTTGAAGCCGTACTTCGACCCGCCGCTGAACCCGGCGTTGACCTCGTCGAGGTTGATCCCGTCCACCCCGCCGTCCACCTGGACGCGCGCCCACGAGAGCAGGTACGCCCGGTAGCGGGGGTTGAAGAGGTTGCCCCGCCGCGCCGGCTCGGGGAAGCCCAGCTCGTCGTGGGGCACCGGGTCGCCGTTCGCGTCGCGCGTCGACATGTCGTCGAAGACCTCGGCGGAGGGGAAGTCCTTCGGGAAGATCACGCTCGCGGTGCCGCTGCCCATGAAGGTGACGCCCCGGGCGTGGTAGCGGCCGATCTGCGTGAAGTCGTAGTCGGCCGCCTCGTCCCCGGCCGTGGACCACTTCCCGATCGCGCGGACGGTGGTGTCCGGGCGGAGCCGGTAGACCTGCGGGTCCTCCTCGTCCACGTCCGACTGGCTGAACGCGTACACGACGAAGTCCCTCACCCCGGACGGGCCAGCGGCGGCGGGCGCGGCGGCCTGCCCCCACGCGGCGAGCGCCACCGCCGCGACGCCCGCCGGCCAGCGCGGTGCTCCGGATCGCCGTGCCATCATGGCCCCCCTGGGAGCTTCGGCGCCGCTCGTCGGCAGATCCGCGCCAGCATATGCCGGGGCCCCCGCCGGGGGAAGCGCCCCGGGGTCAGAGGTCGCTGGCGGCCACGTAACCGAAGGTCATGGCCGGGCCGATGGTGGAGCCCGAGCCGGCGTAGCTGTGGCCCATGACGGCCGCGCTGGCGTTGCCGGCCGCGTACAGGCCGGGGATGACCGAGCCGTCGGCCCGCAGCACGCGGGCGCGGGCGTCGGTGCGCATCCCGCCCTTGGTGCCCAGGTCGCTGGGGACGATCTTGAAGGCGTAGAACGGGGGCAGCCACAGCGGGGCCAGGCAGGGGTTGGGCCGCACGGCGGGGTCGGCGTAGTAACGGTCGTAGGCGCTGTCGCCGCGGTGGAAGTCCTCGTCCCTGCCGGTCGCGGCGAAGGTGTTGAAGCGGGTGACCGTGGCGCGCAGGGCGGCGGGCGGCACCCCGATCCGCTGGGCGAGCTGCTCGACGGTGGCCGCCTTGTGCACGGCGCCGCTGTCGTACCAGGAGGCCGGCAGCGGCAGCAGCGGGGCGACGTCCTTGAACAGGTAGCGGTTGCGGTACTGCTGGTCCACGATCAGCCAGGCGGGGATGTGCGGCGTGGACGGGGAGTGGCGGTCGTACATGACGTGCACCACGTCGCTGTACGGCGCCCCCTCGTTGACGAAGCGCGCGCCGCCGCCGTTGACCATGACGCAGCCCGGCAGGGTGCGCTCGGCCAGGCAGAAGTACGCCTCGCCGGGCAGCGGGACGGCCGGCCCCCACCAGGCGTCGTCCATCAGCTCCAGCGCGGCCCCGGCCCGCTCGCCCGCCCCGATGCCGTCGCCCGTGTTGGACGCGGCGCCGAGCGTCCAGTCCGTCCCGACGGGCTGGCGCTGGTACTCGGCGCGCATCGCCGCGCTGTGCTCGAACCCGCCCGAGCCCACGATCACCCCACGCCCGGCCCTGACCAGCCCGGACGGGGTGACCACGCCGGCCACCCGGCCCGCCTCGACGTGCAGGTCGAGCAGCGGCGTGTTCAGCCGCACCGGCACCCCGGCCGCGAGCAGCCCGGCACGCAGCCCGCCGGCCAGGGCCTGTCCCATGGTGAGCGGGCGCTCGCCGCGCAGCGCCGCCTCCGTCCCGCGCAGCAGGCAGGCGGCGGCGACCTGCGCGCCCTTGACGCTGACCGCGCTGAGCGTCAGCCACTTGTAGTCGGCGCTGTGGACGACCATGCCGGCGGGCGACGGGATGTACGGGGGGTTGAGCCGGGCCAGCTCGGGGCCGAGGAGGTTGCCGTCGAGCTGGGCGGGCTCGATGGAGCGGCCGTCCGGCATGCCGCCGGGCAGCTCGGGATAGTAGTCGGCGTACCCCTGCATGAACCGGAAGCGCAGCGGGCTGTTGCGCATCACGAACGAGATCATCGGCGGCCCGGCGGCGAGGAACGCCTGCTGCCGGGCGAGCGGCACCGTGTCGCCCACGACGCGGGCGAGGTAGGCGGCGGCCTTGGCGGGCGTGTCCGGCACGCCCGCGGCGAGGATCACCTCGTTGCACGGGATCCAGATGCCCGCGCCCGATCGCGCCGCCGACCCGCCGTAGGTGGCGGCCTTCTCCAGGACGACCGTACGCAGGCCGCGCCGGGCCGCGGTGAGCGCGGCGGTCATCCCGGCCGCTCCGGCGCCGACGACCACCACGTCGTACTCGTCGTCCGCGGCCCGCGCCCGGGCGGAGCGCGCGGAAGCGGCCCCGGCGGGGACGGCGGGGCCGAGGGCGGCGCCGGTCGCCGCGATGCCGCCGGCGACGAGCAGGGAGCGGCGGCTGGGCCCGGCGGGCGTGGGGGCGTGAGCGGCGGGCGGTTCCATGGACGTGTCCCTTCGGCGGGGGCCTCACACGGAACCCGAGCATGCGCTTGGTTGGTAACCCTGTCAATGACCCGGGCCCGGCTCGGAAGAGCCGGGCCCGGGTGATCGTGCCGTCAGCGTCGAGATGTCAGCCGCTGGGGTGTCAGCGTTGGAGGGTCAGCAGGCCGGGGCGGTAGGGCAGCAGGCCGTAGTCGCCGCCGGAGCTGGGGCTGCGGCCCTGGTAGAGCAGTTGCAGGTTGCAGGG